>JBDHIF010000003.1:0-145316 GCA_039587535.1 Gemmatimonadota bacterium | reverse complement strand
GGCCATCGCGGGAACGGAGCATGGGGCACTCGCCTTTCCCGCTGTCTCGCCCGACGGAGCCGAGGTAGCGTTCATCCGGGACGGCGACGTCGCTGTGGCGCCGCTCTCCGGCGGTGTCGTGCGCACGGTGGCGGATGACGGCGCGTGCTGCCTCCGCTGGGGCTCGGACGGCTACATCTACTACTCGCCTAGTGATCGCACGATTAGCCGGGTGCCGGCGGAGGGAGGTCCGGTCGAGTCGCTGACGAACCAAGATGGGGACCCGGGCAACCAGGGGGAGTTTCAGGTGTGGCCGGAGGAAGACCTGGGCGTATTCACGGTGTGGATGACCGGGAACACCCGGATCGAGGCCATGCGCCTGTCCACCGGCGAGCGGAAGGTCGTCACGCCGGGAATGAAGCCATATCTCACCCACACCGGGCACCTGGTGTTCGCGTCCCTCGCGGGCGAGATCCTCGCGGCTCCCTTCGACCCCGAGGCGATGGAGCTCACGGATGCTGCAGTGCCTCTCATGAACGGCATCTTCGTGACGAACAACGCCTACCCCATGTTCAGCCTCTCGCAGTCGGGGACGCTCATGTACTTCGCCGGCGACGGGGTCGGGGGTCTCTCTGAGCTCGTATGGATCAACCGTGACGGAGCGGTCACGCCCGTCGACCCGGGCTATACGTTCACGCTGCAGACCAACTTCGGCCTTCGACTCTCACCGGACGGTTCCAGGTTGGCCTTCAGCAGCGACGTCGAGGGAAACTCCGACATCCGGATCAAGCACCTGCCGGACGGGCCAGAGGAGCGGCTCACGTTCTCGGAGGTCACGGATTACCGGCCGGTGTGGGCGCCCGACGGAGAGACGATCACGTATTTCTCTGGCGCCACGGCCGAAGACCGCAACGTTTGGTCAGTGCGCGCGGACGGGGCGGCCCCGCCGGTTCTCCTGCTCGACGACGAGCGGAGCGTCAACCAGGGCACCTGGAGCCCAGATGGCGAATGGCTCGTCTTCCGAGCGACGGCCACTGAAGCGATGGGTCTCGGTCTCCGCGACGTTCTGGCCTTCCGACCCGGCGTCGACTCGGCTGCGATCCCGCTTGTGGCGAGCCCCGAGTTCGCGGAATCGGCCCCGGCTCTTTCTCCGACGGGTGGGTGGCTGGCCTACAGCTCAAACGAAACGGGCAGGGACGAGGTATTCGTGCGCCCGTTCCCCAACGTCCTGGACACCCGGGTTCGCGTTTCCACCGACGGAGGCGTTGGCCCCGTGTGGTCCCGAGACGGGCGCGAGATCTTCTATCTGAATGCCGACCGGGAGCTCGTGTCTAGTGCCTTCGACCCCACCGCGGGGAGGGTGTCGGGCTCCGAGGTCCTGTTCTCGATTCCCCTGAGCTACCCCGCTGATCCGGCCAACAACTTCTTCGACGTGTCGCTCGACGGGCAACGGTTCCTCTTCACGCGGCCCTATCAGGGAGAAGAGGAAGAGGGGATCACCCCGCAATACGTACTCGTGAAGAACTGGCTGGAGGAAGTGAAAGCGAGGGTGCCGGCCCCGAGATGACGCCCCCGATCTCCCGCCTGAACGCAGCACTCGAACGCCGCTACCGCATCGAGCGCGAGATCGGCGAGGGTGGGATGGCCACGGTCTACCTGGCCGACGACCTCAGGCACGAGCGCAAGGTGGCGCTCAAGGTGCTGAAGCCGGAGCTGGCCGCTGTCGTGGGAGCCGAGCGGTTCCTGGCCGAGATCAAGACGACGGCGAACCTGCAGCATCCGCACATCCTCCCGCTATACGACTCGGGCCAGGCGGACAGCTACCTGTTCTACGTGATGCCCTACGTCCAAGGCGAGACCCTCCGCGAGCGACTCGACCGCGAGAGGCAGCTACCCGTGGACGAGGCGGTGCGGATCGCGACGGCAGTCGCCGGAGCGCTGGACTACGCGCACCGTCACGGAGTCGTGCACCGGGACATCAAGCCGGCCAACATCCTCATGCAGGACGGGCAGCCGGTGGTGGGGGATTTCGGCATCGCGCTGGCCGTGGGAACGGCCGGTGGGGCGCGGTTGACGGAGACGGGGCTTTCGGTGGGGACGCCCTACTACATGAGCCCCGAGCAGGCGACGGGGGACCAGGCCGTCGGCCCCGCATCGGACACCTACGCGCTGGGCTGTGTGCTCTACGAGATGTTGGTGGGCGACCCTCCGTTCATGGGGAGCACAGCACAGGCCGTCCTGGGTCAAATCATCGCAGGGGCCTCGGTTTCCGCCACGCAGAAGCGTAAGTCGATCCCGCTCCACGTCGATTCAGCGATCCGCAAAGCGCTAGAGAAGCTTCCCGCGGACCGGTTCACCTCCGCGCAGCAGTTCGCGGGCGCGCTTGGCGACCCTTCCTTTCGCCACGGCGTGCTCGATCCGACTCATGCAGCCGGGGTCGGTCCATGGCGGCGGCTGGCTCTCTTGTTCGCACTCTCCTCCGTCGTTCTCGGCGCCGTGGCCGTGTGGGCACTGACGCGCCCAGAGCCTTCGGCTCCGGTCCATCGGGCCTCCATCGTTCTTCCGGAGCCGCTGGGCGGGACGACCGGGTCTATCGCGCTCTCAGACGACGGGACCGTGATGGTCTACGAGGGGCCGGCCGAGGACGGAGGTTCCCAGCTCCTGTGGGTCCGCCGTTGGGACGAGCTAAACGCGACTCCGGTTCCAGGCACGTCCAACGGGATCTTTCCGTCGATCTCGCCGGACGGCTCCGAAGTGGTGTTCGTTGTGGCGGGCCCGCCTCCACGGCGGCTTGTCGCCACCTCCCTCGACGGAGGAGTGCCGCGGGTTCTGACCGATGCAGCCCTGGCGACTCCCCGCTGGGAAGGGGACGGGTTCGTCTACTTCACGGACGCAGAAACGGGCGGCTTGAGTCGAGTGTCCGCGACCGGCGGGGAAAAGGAGGTGCTCACGAGGACAACGAGCGAGCAGGCCGTCAACGGCGGCGCGCACTTCGACCCCCATCTCATCGGGGATGGGCCTGCACTCACGTTCACGGCCGAGCTCCCGAGCGGTCCAGAGATCCATGTCCTCGACGCCTCGGAAGACGAGATCGTGTCGACGGGACTCGTGGGATTCTTTCCTCATGTGACGAGATCGGGGCACTTGGTCTATATGACCGAGACCGGAGAGATCATGGCTGCGCCGTTCGACACCGGTCGGCTGGAAGCTACTGGCACGGCAGTCCCCGTCATCCGCGGCGCCGACAGCTTCACGGAAGGCAGAAGCGTTGCCCTCTCCAGGAACGGGACCTTGGCCTACTTGGCCGGCTCGGGATCGGATCGATATCAGCCCGTCTGGGTCGACCGCGACGGGGCCGCGACACCGATTGACCCGGACTGGAGCTATGACCCGGGTGACAACAACCGCGGGCTCGCGCTCTCGCCGGAAGGGGATCGCCTGGCTGTCGCGATCCTGGAAGAGGAGGCCGAGGACATCTGGATCAAGGAGCTGCCTCGTGGTCCCCTGACGCGTCTGACCGTCGACCCGGCGCAGGATGTCCGTCCCAGGTGGACCCACGATGGACGCGTGACTTTCGTCACGGAGCGCGATAGACGGATGGCCGACATCTTCGTCCAGCGGGCGGACGGAACGGGCGCGGCAGAGCCCCTGTTCACGTCCGAGCTCCAGCTATGGGAGGGGCTCCTGTCCCGAGACGGCGAGTGGGTCATTGGGCGCACGGGTGGAGAGCAGGGAGCCAGGGGCGGGCGGGACGTGCTCGCATTCCGGCCGGGCGAAGACACGGCGCCCATACCTCTGATCGTGACAGACTTCGACGAGAAGGCGGTCACGCTTTCGCCGGACGGCAACTGGCTGGCCTACGAGTCGGACGAGACCGGGCAGAACGAGATCTACGTACGGCCCTTCCCAAATGTGGACGACGGCAAGTGGGCCGTTTCCGTCGGAGGGGGCGTGATGCCGCTTTGGTCCAGGGGCGGCGGCGAGATCTTTTACGTGAACCGGAATCGCGAGATGGTGTCGGCAGTCGTCGATACGGAGGCCGGCTTCCGGGTGCGGGAACGCGAATCGCTCTTCACCGTCGGGCCCGACTTCCTCATCACCCAAGTCGAGCAGTACACCTTGTACGACGTCACCCCCGACGATCAACGGTTTGTCATGCTCCGTGAGGTCGAGAGCGCCGAATCCGAGTTCATTCTCGTCCAGAATTTCGTGGAAGAGCTGAAGGCACGGGTAGCGAACTGATGTCCGACGCCATCTCTCGCCTAAACGCCGCTCTCGAAGGCCACTACGACCTCGAGGGTGAGATCGGTGCGGGCGGGATGGCCACGGTCTGCGTGGCCCCGCCGACCTCTGGCTCGACCGGAACGTCGAGATCCAGGTCCTTGTGCTGGAGGCCCACCCGTCCTTTCCCTAGCTCGAACCGTCGGGCCCGGCGGTCACGAATTCGGCGCTGCTGCGAGAGCTCACAGCTCCGGCTTTGACGGCCTCGGCCAGACGAAGGCGAGTCTGCAGACCACGAGCGGGACCGTGACCACCTTCGTACGCACGGCGCCTTCGTGGCGCATAGGGGCTCGGATGACGAGGAGGTATGGAGCGCCGTCCTGGCGTGGCCACCCTGCGGAGGCGATCTTCGCCGCCCTCCCTCACCCCTTCTTCAAGGTCTTCCTGTCATGCGAGCTGGAGTCGGTGTTGCAGCCCTGCTGGGCGCCCTGAGCCCACTCCTCTCCGGCCCGCTGGGAGCCAGCGGCCAGGTACAGCCCGGGGCGGACCCGGTGTTCGAGGACTACCGGCAGGGAGCCGGTGCGCTGGTAGACGGGACCTGGCGCGTGCACCTGACGGCGCGAGCGGTCTCCTGGCAGCCCCGCGGTGAGGGTACGCCCAGCGTGCCGGCCTATGCCTTCGCGGTGGATGGAGGCGCCCCGCGCATGCCGGGTCCGATGATCCGGGTCCGAGCTGGAACGCCCGTCGAGGTCACGGTCAGCAACGATCTCGATCGGACCGTGGTTCTAAGAGGCCTGAACGACCGGGGCTCGCTGACGGCTGCGGCATCGGAGCCGGACGGATTCCCGGGGCTGCCTCTGGACCCCGCGTTTTGGGAGGAGAGCCTCCGGCTGGAGCCGGGCGAGACCGATACGGTCCGCTTCACACCGACACGCCCGGGGAGCTTCCTTTACTACGGCCGTACGCTGCCCCAGTACGGACCCATCCCCGAAGCCAGCCTCGGAGGCGAGGGACCCGACGGCCCGTTCATGGGCCCCCTAATCGTCGATGAGCCCGACGGCGGCCCGGCATCCAACGAGCAGGTGATCCTCGTCACCCGCTGGGCCGACATCGAAAGCGACCCGCGAAGCTGGCGAACGAGCTGGAAGATGATGCTGAACGGACGGAGCTGGCCGGCCACCGAGCGGCTTCGATACACGGTGGGGGACACCGTGACCTGGCGGATCGTCAACGCGTCGCTCACGGCGCATCCCATGCACCTGCACGGCTTCTACTTCGACGTGCTGGCGCGGGGGGATCAATCCGTCGATACCACCTTCGCGGCAGCAGACCAGCGGACTGCCGTGACCGAATGGCTGGACGGGGTCGGGCAGTCCATGCGGATCCGGTGGGTGGCAGAGACGGAGGGCAATTGGCTGTTCCATTGCCACCTCATCCGCCACATGGCCGGCACCCAACGCATGCCGGGCGAGCCGGAGCCGGATTCCGATCACGCGATGGCTGACCACGCTCGTGAGGGGATGGCGGGCATGGTCATGGGAATCAGTGTACAACGGCGACCTGGTGAGCAGAGTCGGCGTCCCGAGCCCGTCCGCAGACGGATCGACCTCTACACCAGCCGCACCGCGGGCGCCATCGATGGCGACGATGCGTACAGCTTCGTGGTGCGCGGGGGTGACGTGCCGGCGCTCGACTCCCTTCGCGTTCCTGGCAGCCCCTTGATCCTGACCCGGGACGAGATGACGGAGATCGTCGTCCACAACCGACTCGAGTTTCCCTTCGGCGTGCACTGGCACGGACTCGAGCTGGAGAGCCGCTACGACGGCGTCGCCGATTGGAGCGGCTCGCCCGGAAGCACGATTCCGCCCATACCGCCGGGTGACTCCCTGGCCGTTCACATTGATCCGCCGAGGGCGGGGACCTTTATCTACCACGTCCATAGCGAGCCCGGCCATCAGCTAGCCCAGGGCATGTACGGGCCCTTCCTCGTGCTCGAGCCGGGCCGGACGTACGATCCGGACACCGACCGCATCTTCCTCATGGCTTCGGCCGGGACCGTGCCCAACGAGCAGCGTGCCGTGGTGAACGGGATGGACGAGCCGCCCGCTCAAGAATTCCGAGTCGGTGAGACCTATCGGCTCCGCTTCATCAACATGAGCACCGACGACCTGAAGCGCGTGCGACTGATCGATGCAGACGAGTCCGAGCTGTGGCGACTCGTCGCGAAGGACGGCGCCGATCTTCCCGCAACCGGGATTGTCGACGGCCCGGCCGAGCTCCGGCGGATCGGGGTTGGCGAGACGTACGATTTCGAATGGACGCCCACTCGCCCCGGGGAGCTTACGCTCGAGATCGTCACCGAGTTCTACGCCGCTCGTCCGACGCCGCCACACACGTTGCGCCTCGTCGTGCGCGTGCGCTGAGGACGCCTGAGCCGGTGGCTCCGGAGAGGCCCAGTCAGACGGGCTGTTTCGCGAGCCTCCGGAAGCTTGGTGCACCGACATCGGCGCGAGCGCCCGGCCCTCCGCTCCCACCCAACCGACTGACTAGGGACACCGCTTCCTATTTGCATGTCGCGTCGTAGACCTCTTAGCATCCGAAGGGGCCGCCCGGTGCGGCGACGTGATCCTTCGACCCAAACGAAAGATGCGAAACCACGCGCAGATCCTGACCTCTTTGGTGATCCTCGTCCCCCTGGCCGCGTGCTCCGAGCCCGAGCCCGATGCGGCACCCGAGTCCGTGCCGGCACCCGTTGTCGTCGACGTCACCGCGATCTACGACGGCGCTGCCGACCGGCATCTATTCCAGACCAGCGCCGACACGGTGCCAGCCGGCTGGACGACGTTCCGGTTCACGAATGCGAGCCCGATGCTCCACTTCGTGCTCCTGGATCACCTGCCCGGAGAACGCACCAGCGAAGAGCTGCTCAGCGAGGTCAGCCCGATCTTCCAGGAATCGTCGGACCTGATCCGCGAGGGGAGAATGGAGGAGAGCGCGGCGGCATTCGCGCGCCTTCCGGAGTGGTTCGGAGGCATCGTGTTCCGGGGCGGCCCGGGCTTCACATCCCCCGGCCTGGCCACGGAGGCGACCCTCTTCCTAGAGCCCGGCAACTACGTCCTGGAGTGCTATATCAAGACGGCCGACGGCGTATTTCATTGGAACCTCGGTATGCACGCGGATCTCCACGTGACCGCGGACACGGCCGATGCCGCGCCTCCTGCGGACCCCACCCTCACCGTCACCGTCACGGACACGGCACTGGTCATGGATGGCATGCCGACAGCAGGTGAGCACCTGGTCGAGGTGCGGTTCCAGGAGCAGGAGCCCGCTCTCATCGGTAGGGACGTGCACGTCGCCAGAATGGAGCCGGGCGTGAGCATCGAGGAAGTCCTGACCTGGATGGACTTCAACCGGCCCGAAGGGCTGGTTTCCACCGCTGAGAACCCGGCCCCGACGACGTTTCTTGGAGGGTTGCACGACATGCCACTCGGGAACACCGCATACTTCCGCGTGACGCTCGAACCCGGCGACTACGCCTGGGTGTCCGAGCATCCCTTGGAGGAGGCCACCTATCTCGAGTTCACGGTGCCGTAAGGCTAAGTGGAGCGCGCGTGGGGTCGATGCGGACCTCCGCTTCAGCGCCCTCCCAGCGCCTCCGCGCGTGCCCGCGCATCCCGCACTCGGGGCATCAGATCGCCATCCGCGTTCGCCCACGCTTCCGCGAAGGCCCGGTAGTGCTCGGCGGCCTCCGTCGAATCTCCTCGCGCCTCGTAGAGCCCCCCCAGCCGCTCGTGAACGACGGGTGAGAAGTTGTGAAGGAGGGGGGTCGCGGCATCGAAGAATGGGTACCGGAGGTATCGCTCGTAGGCGTCGATAGCCTGATCGGCCGCCTCGGCCCTCTCGTACCCGAACCCGAGGACCAAGTCGGAGCAGCGGGCACACCATGCGCCACCCGCGGCGGACTCGAGCAGACCGACACCGTCGGGTTGGCCGCGGAGGATGGCGACGAAGGCAGCGGCCTGGGCGCTGGTGTCCCTGCCAAAGGCGTCGGCGTAGGAAGCCACTCCACCAAAACGCTCCAGCATCTCCTCGGCCCGGTCCGCGTAGCCCAGGACGGCCCAGGTCAAGGCGTGGAACCCCAGCTCCTTGTTGTAGTCGGAGAGCTCCTCCCACCCGACGGCTCGATGCAGGTCCTCGATGTCTGCCGCTGCGGCCGCGGTATCACCCTCGACGAGTCCGAGCGTCCACGGCGTGGCGAGTCCGGAGAAAAGCTCCTGGGAAGGAGCGAGGGCCTCCCCGGCCGTCCGTTCGGCCTCGTCCAACATCCCCGCCGCTGCATCGAGCTGGCCCCATCGGGTGTGGATGACAGCGCGCACATAGCGCTCCCACACGAGGGTCGAGGGGTCGGACGCCGGATCGACAGATTCGAGTAACGTCCAGGCCGAGTCGGCCTTTCCGGACATCGTCAGAAGGAGGGCGCGTGTGCCCGTGAGGTACGGGAGGCCGGGAAGCTCCGCCTCGAGGGAGTCCAGCGCAGCGTTGGCCTCGTCGTAGTCCCCGAGCGCCGCGAGCGAGACCATGAGATTCCACGTGAAGGCCGGATTCTCCCATCCGCGCATGCCCGAAGCCACCTCGACAGCCTCCTCGTACCGTCCTGCCCAACTGAGGATGTGCGTGAGGTTGCCCGCCGCGCCGACGGCCTCGGGCTCCAACACGAGGAGTGAGCGGAACGCACGGGCGGCTTCCATGTCGCTGCCCGTGTGCATGTGATAGTACGCTTCTGTGAAGAGGCGCTCCTGCTCGGGCAGGCGCAGGCGGTGACGGTACGCCGCCTCGGTGGCCCGAGCCGCGAGCTCCCGGTCGCCTCCCGAATTCCCGATGGTGACCGCGATCGCTCGATGGCCGGCCGCGAAGGTCGAGTCGATTTCCACAGCCTCCTGGAACATCCGAAGGGCCACCGGAACCGAGACCAGGCCCCGATCGAGGCCGAGGGAAGCTGCGCTGTACCGCTTGAGCGCCTCCAGCGACGACGTCGACACCTGGGCCAAAGGCTCCGACTGTGCCACCGAGCGAAGGGACTCACCCACCTTCTCCCGCATCCGCCGCGACAGCTCGTCGATGGCCTCGATGATGTCGTCCTCCTCCTCGGCCGTGACCCGGAATGACGCCAGCTCGTCGCCGGAACCCGCGGCAAGGAGCCTTGCGGTGATCACCACGGAGCTTCCCAGCCGACCGACCTCACCGCTGATCACGCCCTCGACGCCCTCGCGGGCCGCCAACTCGAGCGCCACCGCCTCGGGGAGACCGTCCGAGGGCGATCGCTGCATCCGATCGAGCGCCGCATTGGCCACGCTGTTGGGCATGAGCTCGAGGGTCGGGCTCTGTGCCAAGTCGATGCGGAGCGCCTCGGTAACGAGATCCCCGGAGATCTCCTCTCCTGCCGAGCTTTCGAAGTCCGCCAGGACCACCTGCCCGCCCACCTCGAAGACGCCCTGAGCGACCAGGGTCCCGGGGGCGCCGATCCCCGTCACGCGCATGACCAGGTAGCCGGCGTTGACGACACCCAGGAGCGCGAAGGCCAGAACCCCGCCCCCGATGGCTCTCCGCCAGGTGAACAGCTGGGCCATGGTCGACTCGGACGCAGGCGCCTTCGGGTCACCGACCTCGGAGACGTCCGCGATCGCGGCGTCGTGCGCACCGCTCCGCCGGCCCATCTCATGAGCCGGTTCCGCGCCCTTGCTGGCCTCTTCGTCATCCACCTCTCCGAGCGAGGCGAGGAGCCCTACCCCCCGTCCACCCTGCACGTACGCCGTGGTGAGGATCACGGGCAGGCCGGCCAGGAGAGCCAGAAAGGCCCCACCGAAGACCCACTCGGGGACGAAGCCTCGCTCGATGAACAGGTCCAGGACCTGCAGCAGCCCCCACCCGCCACCCAGGAAGATGCCGAAGACCTGCCACAGGCCGCGCCGATGGGCCTCCTGGAGGAACCGCCGAATAGCGCTCAGAGGAAGTGACTCCGCGACTGACTGAGGGGGCGAACGTCGGGCACGCACGGAGTATACGCTTCGGTCCCTCGCCCCGCAGGCCCCGCGCGGCTCCTGGCGATTCGACCACGGAGCGCCCCGTGTCCCCGACAGGTGCTCACCCGCGGCACCCTTCTGCCGGCCGGCGCCTCAGAGCCGACGGGCGATCCACACCGTCCGGTACACCGCCGTCGCTATCGTCCCCACCGCCACCAAGGTCACCGCGGCCAGAAGGACGAGCCCCGGCGGCCAGCCCAGCCACGCCGTGACCGCGGGATCGAGAATCCCGCCGAAGCCGACCAGCAGCAGCCGCTCCGCCCGCTGCATGACCCCGACCTTGCATACGATCCCCACGCTTTCGCCCCGAGCGCGGGCGTAGCTCACCAGAAGAGACCCACCCAACGCAGCACCCACCGCCGCCACCGCCCACGGGTCTCCCCGAAAGAGCACGGCCAGTCCGACCAAGGCGCCCACCTCCGCGAAACGGTCCAGTGTGGAGTCCAGGAAGGCGCCGCGAGCGTTGGCCACCCCCTGCGCCCGGGCGATCCGCCCGTCGAGGACGTCCATGGCGCCACCCAGCAGCACCGCCCAGCCGGCCAGGTTCACATGGGCCGTGGCGAAGAGCGCCCCGGCGAGCACGCCGAACGCCACCCCCGTGATGTTGAACACCGTGGGGGAGAGGCGAAGGGCGAGCGCCACGCGCTCCACGGGTCCCACGAACCAGTAGAACCAGCTGCGCACGAAGCCGCCGAGCACAAAGGTTCCGCGGTTCTTCATGTCGTGTGCGTCCGCACCGCGGACCGAAGCCCCGAGGGCGTACAAGGGCATGCTGAGCAGCGCGAGCCCGATGATGCCGAGCAGCACGAGAAGGTCGGTTCGCATCGCTAGTCTTCCTTCTCCGCCGGCCGGCTGAGCAGCACGTGGACGGCACGCGGCCAGAGGAAGATGAGGGGGAGCTTCCGCTCCAGCATGGTGAGGTGGATCTCGCGGCCTGTGTGCCGCTCGACCTTCCGAACCACGTAGGGCAGCCAGTTGGCGAAGGTCAGGGTGTGCTTCAGCCACCGCGCCGTGGCGCGCACCTTCGAGATACGGAAGTGCCACCGCCACCGGCCCGCTTCGTCGGGTGCGACGGGATCCACGAGGTGGTAGCCGTCCAGGCGGGACTCCAGGACGTGCGCGGCCACGGCGCGCTCCAGCACGGGACGGAACGCACGCCGGAAGTGATCGGCCTGCGCACGGAAGATCTGCTCCGCTCGTCCTCCCGACTCCGGCCTGAGCTCTCCCTGATAGCACACCTCCAGGAGGCGCCGCCCCAGCTCCTCGGCATCGAACGGTCCCTCGAGATAGGGGGCCATCCAGTCGAGGACATGCTCGTAGGCGTTGCGCAGCTGGTTGCGGACCCAAGCCTCGCTGGCCCCGTCACGGGTCCAGACCAGGCCGACCTTCTGGATCATGCGTCCCAGAAGGAAGTGATCGGGGGGCTCGGGCCCGAGCGCCTGCTCGAAATGGTCGCCCTGCACGACGAGGCATTTGGCGATGGCCCCCCGGCCCTGGTCCGGTGCGAAGGCGATGACGTTGGGCGGCAGCACGTGCGCCAACCCCGACATCAGCCACGCTGGCCGCGGGAGCTCTCCGGCGGTCTGGAGCGCCCGGTAGAAAGCATCGTAGTCGTCGACGAGCACCACCAGGTCCACGGCGCTGTTGGGATCGGGCGCCACCGCTCCGGGTCGGAGCAGGTGGGAGCCGTAGAGCAGGACCGCGCGCACGGCGCCGCCCCCTGCCTCCGCCAACCCCCGAGCGAGCTCGTTTGCCGGAGTGCTCCGCGTCTCGTCTCCCGTCGTTTCAGATCTCACGCCGGTTGGGGCTCCGTTCGCAACCGATCGAGCCCCGCCTCCATCACGTCGCGAACCTCGTCCAGAAACGGCCCCGGGTCCGCCTTGGGATCCTCCCATTCCAAGACGCCGGCCAAGGCGAACTTCCCCTGCACCTCGGACACACCCCGCACGAAGTCCTTGAAGCGGGGCTGCTTCCACAAGCCGTCGGCCACGAGTACGTAGACCTTCCAGGGTCGGGCGCGGAGGAAGAGGCTGACCCCCTTCGACCGGAAGCGCCCGATGGATCCGTCCCGGCTCCGGTGGCCCTCCGGGAACACGGCGACGGGAAGCTCGCTGGACCGGGCGACGTCCCGTAGCTCGCGGTAGGTCTGGCGCATGGTGCCCGCGTTTGCCGAGGGGTCCACCAACGGGTATTGATAGAGCCTCGTCATCTGCGAGATTAGCGGAATCCAACGACCATAGCGTTTTCGGGTCACGATCCGCGGGTATCCTCCTCTCACCGCTTGCACCAACAAGGGGATGTCGAAGAGGGACTGGTGGTTCATGAGGATGAGCACGCCTGGCTCGGCCGGCACCACGCGGTCGGGCACGGGAACGTGCGCTCCTCCGATCCGAACCAGGGGGCGGGTCACCAACCTGGCCATGAAGTTGATCCACCCCGTCAGGACCGCCACGCGACGCGAGGGGCGTAGGTACACCCACGGCGTGATCACGAAGCGTTGGACGAAATCGGAGAGGACAAGCCCCAAGCAGACGACGACCAGGGCCGAGTATCCTCGAAGCTTCACGCGGAACGCCTCCCGGGAACCGGGGTGTCGACGGGAGCCGTCGAATCGAGGTGGACGGCCCAACGCTAACCGGTGTCGGCGACCATCATCAAGACAAAGAGTGACATGAGCGAGATCCAATACACCTACTACGGCTTCGACTACTGCGTCGGTGCGTACTTCGAGATGGCCACCTCGGAGGCGCGCAAGGTGCTCCCTCGGCACCTTCAACCGATGGAGAAGCAGCACGAGCGGAGCATCTTCGCCGTGACTGCCTTCCACTTCAACGAGAGTGAGGTGGGAGAGTACGACGAGGTCGTGCTCGCCGTGGTCGTCCCGCCGCTCGTCGAGCCCGGCAAGCCGCTACCCAAGGCCGCCATGTACCCGTTCATGGTCGCCACGTCCACCGAAGCGTCGCGCCAGCACGCCATCGAGAAATGGCACCTGCCGCACATCATGCGGGACCTGCAGGTCGAGGCCAAGCAGTCCGATGGGAAGATGCAGGTGAGCGTCACAGACCAGGGAGAGCCGGTGCTGGAGCTCACGATCACCGAGTTCGAGCCGGCCCCCGCGAAGAACCTCTACAACGTGTTCACCGTGGGACCCGACGGGAACCACAAGGTGAATATCTATATGGAGGCCACCCACTCCGAGCATGAGGAAGAGTCCGGCGAGCTCGTGCTCCACGATCACGAGCTGCTGGGTGGCGTCGACCCCGACGAGATCGATCCCATCCCCTTCCGCGAGGAGTGGTACGGCAAGGGCCTTCAGACGTTCGAGGAGCTGGAGTCCCTCTGAGCCGGACGGCGCGACACCTCGTCATCTTCAACCCGGCCTCGGGGCGGGGTCGGGGCCGGAAGCGCATCGCCGTGTACCGCCGCCTTCTCGAGGCGACGCTCGCCGACGCGACCTTTGTCGAGACCACCCGGCCCGGGGAGGAGCGAGACCTGGCCGACCAGGCCGTGGCCGAGGGCTTCGACGTGGTGGTCGCGGTGGGTGGGGACGGGACCTGGAGCAACATCGCGGACCGCCTGGTCGCGAGCGGACGGGACGACGTGGCGCTCGGCCTGCTCCCCAACGGCACGGGCAACGACTTCGGGCGCAACATGGGATACCGGCCCGACGGCGCGGCGGAGGCAGTCGCCGCGCTGGCCCACGGGCATCGCCGCCGAGTGGACGTGGGGCGACTGGACACCCCGAGTGCCTCCGAGCACGCTCCCGACCATTTCGAGCCCAGGCACTTCCTTAATCTGGTGGGCTTCGGGTTCGATATCGCGGTCATCGACGCTGCGGCTCGCGCACGGTTCCTCAAGGGCGAGCTCCTCTACAAGGTCAGCGCGCTCGGCCAGCTCTTTCGCTTCCCTGGAGCACGCATCGACCTGACCACGGGCGATGGTCGCGTGCGGGAAGGTCGGACCGAAGACGACCGGTACCTCATGCTCACCATCTCCAACGGCTGCTACTTCGGCGGCGGATTCCCAATCGCCCCAGGGGCCAGCGTGGACGACGGGCGGCTCCACGCGTGCCGGATCCTGGATGCACCTCCGCTCGAGCGGCTGAAGCTCTTCAACGCCGCGGAGAAAGGACGCCATGTGGCTTCGGATCGTGTCGAGGTCCTCGATGATCGTTCGTTCCGAGTGACCTTCCCGGAGCCACCGCGCTTCGAGATGGACGGGGAGGTACGCGTGGCGGCCGAGAGAACCCTCGACGTTCGCGTCGTTCCCGCTCGGCTTTCCGTGGTCGCGCCCGACTTTGTATCGCAAAGTTCTTGACGGGGCGGCGACTCGGCCCGATTCTGGCTACATGAATTCCCCCGCCCGCAAGCTACGGTCGACCCAGCGCCCTCCATTGGCCCTGCACGATCGCGCCATGGACGATCTCCGGTTCATTCGGGAGACCATGGAGCGGTCCGGGTCGTTCACGCACGTGTCCGGGCTCGGCGTGATCGCCATGGGAGTCATCGCGCTGGGCGCGGCGGTCGTAGCATGGAACGCCGCCGGCCTCTGGACTTGGCTGAGCGCGTGGCTTGGCGCCGCTGTTCTCTCGCTGAGCACGGCGGCCTACCTCATGAGCCGGAAGTCGCGCTCCGAGGGCATGACCCTTCTCACCGGTCCGGGACGGAAGTTCTTGTGGAACGTCGTTCCGCCCCTGTTGGTGGGCGCCATGCTCACCGTGGCGTGCCTTCGTGTCGAGGCGATCGGGTTGCTGCCGGGAGTCTGGCTCATGCTCTACGGCGCGGCGGTCGTGGCCGCGGGATCCCATTCCGTCCGGCCGGTCCCGCTCATGGGCGTGGCCTTCATGGCCGTGGGCGCGGCGGCGCTCATTGCGCCCGCCGGCTGGGGCAATGCGTTCATGGCCGCGGGCTTCGGTGGGCTTCATCTGGTCTTCGGTCTGGTGATCTGGAGGCGGCATGGGGGCTGAGCGAGACATGGCCACCGCGTCCCAGGGGAGCGCTTCGGCCCTCTCGCTGGCATCGGTGGAAGGGTACCCGGAGGGTGGGGCCCTGGAGCTGGACCGTGTCATCCACGAACGTGTTCGCCTAGGGATCGTCAGCGCGCTCGCCGTGAACGGGTCACTGACGTTCACGGATCTTCGGGCCCTTGTGGGGACCACCGACGGCAACCTGAGCGCGCACGCCAGACGTCTGGAAGATGCCGGGTACGTGCTTTGCAGTAAGTCGTTCGACGGCCGCACCCCTCGGACGGAGTACGAGCTGACGTCCCTGGGTAGGAAGGAGCTCGAGGCCTATCTGGAGCACATGGAGGCCATCATCCACGCTACGCGCGAACAGACTGAAGAGGGGGCCAAGTGAGGGAAGTCGGCGCGCATGTGGTGGGAGGGAGGGCAGCATGAGCGAGTCGCGCTCCAGGAACGGGAGTGACCCTGGCCTCCACGTAGGGATCATCATGGACGGCAACGGTCGCTGGGCGAACGCCCGGAACCGGCCGCGCGAATGGGGGCACCGCCAGGGCGCCCTCGCGGTGCGGCGCGTCGTGGAGGCTGCCCCCGGCCTCGGCGTCCGCGTCCTCACCTTGTATGCCTTCTCCTCGGACAACTGGAAGCGGTCCGAGAGAGAGGTCAGCCTCCTCATGAAGCTGTTCGCGCGGTACCTGAGGACCGAGACCGACGAGCTGGTCGAGAACGGCGTGGAGTTCAAGGTGGTGGGCCGGCGCGACCGGCTGGACGCGCCGCTGTTGAGAGCCATAGAGCGCGCCGAGGCCGTCACCCGAGGCGGCCGTAGGTTGCGCCTCCGGCTGGCCGTGGACTACTCGGCACGAGACCTCATCACCGCGGCGGTCCGCGAGGCCGCCCGGGTGGACACCCTGGACCGGGCCGGCATGGCGGAGCTCCTCGGTCGAGCCATGAACGACACCGGGCCCGCTCAGGACGTGGATCTGCTCATCCGTACCGGGGGCGAGCAACGGTTGAGCGACTTCCTCCTGTGGGAATGCGCCTACGCCGAGCTGCTGTTCACGCCGCGCATGTGGCCGGACTTCGACGCCGACGATCTCCTCGGCGCCCTGGAGGAGTACCGGAGGCGCGACAGGCGCTTCGGCGAGGTGGCCGTCGCGGTCTGAGCGCGTGAGCGTCTGGCTCTCGACCCGCCGGCGCCGTCGGCCTAGCCGGCTACGTGTCTCCGGAACGCTCATGGGACCCACACGCTCAGCACCATGATCCTAGAGCTCGAAGGGCTCAGGCGACCGGGCACGCACGCGTGAGCAAGCCGCGGGAAGCAGCGAACCCGGTGGCGGAGACCACCATCGTCGTACGCAGCTCCGAGCTCGACTCCTTCGGCCACGTGAACCACGCGGTGTTCCTGAACTACTTCGAGCACGCCCGTTTCGAGGCCCTCGAGCTCGCGGGTTTCTCGTGGTCGGTGCTCGAGGAGCGGGGCTGGGGCATCTTCGTCGTGCGTATCGAGGTGGACTACCTCGCGGAGGCGCATCGAGGGGACCGTCTACTCGTGCGCACCCACGCCGACTCCTTTCGTCGCACCAGCATGCTCCTCGCCCAGTCCATGGTCCGCCGGGAAGCCGACGGTCGTGAGACCGTGGTATGCGAAGCACGCGTAACCGCCGTATGGATGGGCCCCAACCGCCGACCCATGCGGGTACCGGACGAGGTTCGTAAGGGCCTCACCAGACCTCGACAGCAGCCTTAGGAGGCATGATGGATCCCCGACCGACCTCGCTCATGCAACCCGCCCTGGCCGCGGCCCTTCTCGCGGTTGTCGCGAGCTGCGCGCCCGGTGAGCCCTCGGCCGATGCAGCGTTCGACACCCTGGCAGAGCGTTGCGCCGGACAGGACGCCGGCATCGAGGTTCCCGAAGGCTTCTGTGCCGTTCTGGTGGCCGACGGTGTGACCGGGGCCCGGCACATCGACGTCGCTCCGAACGGCGACGTGTTCGTGGCCAGGAGGAACACGGCCACCGGCCCCTCCCGCACCCGCGTGCCCGGTGGGGTAACCGTGCTGAGGGACAGCGACGGGGACGGTCTTGCGGACATCAGGGAGGCCTGGGGTGAGAACGGAGGAAACGACGTCATCCTCGCCGACGGCGCCGTGTACTTCGCGCCCAACGACGCCGTGCTCCGCTACCCCTTCGAGGCCGGAGCGCTCCGGCCCGCTGGACCGCCCGACACGCTGGTGTCCGGGCTCCCGGACTCTCGCAACCACACCGCCAAGAGCATCGCCCTCGGAGACGACGGTGCGCTGTACGTAAACATCGGCTCCCCCTCCAACGCGTGCATGCGAGAGGCGCGCACCGCGGGGTCTCCGGGCCTCGATCCATGCCCTGAGCTCGAGACTCGTGCCGGCATCTGGAGGTTCGCCGGCGACGCCACGGGCCGGACCCAGGCCGACGGGACCCGGTTCGCGACCGGACTCAGGAACGTGGTGGCCCTCCGCGTGAACCCCGCCGACGGCGGCTTGTACGGCGTGGTCCATGGACGGGACCAGCTCGACACCATGTGGCCCGACGTGTTCGACGTGGAGGACAACACCGAGATGCCGTCCGAGGAGTTCGTCCGCATCACCGAGGGCTCCGACTTCGGCTGGCCCTACTGCTTCCACGATCCCCGCACGGGCCAGAAGCTGCTTGCGCCGGAGTACGGTGGGGACGGCTCGGAGGTGGGTCGATGCGCGGACAAGGATATGCCGCTCATCGCCTTCCCTGCGCACTGGGCGCCGAACGACCTGGAGTTCTACACGGGGGAGCAGTTCCCCGAGCGATACCACGGCGGCGCGTTCATCGCCTTCCACGGCTCCTGGAATCGGGCGCCGAATCCCCAGGAAGGGTTCCAGGTGGTCTTCGCGCCGGCGTCCGGCATGGGTTTCGGTCCCGCCTGGGAGACCTTCGCCGACGGATTCCGGAACGAGATGGATCCCGACGACCACTCCCGGCCCGTGGGCGTTGCCATGGGGCCCGACGGCTCCCTCTACGTCTCTGACAGCGTCCAGGGCCGGATCTGGCGCATCATGTACGTGGGGAGCTGACACTTGCCCCCGCGAAGGCCCTTCGCATTGACAAGAGGCTAGGCGTGATCGTAGGGAACGACGTGGTGGACCTGTCCGCCCCCCGTACCGCCGACAAGCACGAGGACGAGCGCTTCGTGGCCCGGGTCTTCACGGACGCAGAGGCCCGCGCCGTGCTCGCGTCAGCGAATCCCGTATTGGCGCTTTGGCGAGCCTGGGCCGCCAAAGAGGCGGCCTACAAGGCGATCTCGAAGGCACTGGGATCGCCGCCGGTGTTCGCCCATCGTCGCTTCGAGGTGAAGTGGGACGAGGACCAGACCACAGGTACGGTGCAGTGGGAACGGTGGCGCCTGCCCGTGCGGCGGGCGTCCGAGGATCCGGGGGCTCACGTGCACGTCCTCGCGTATCTCATGGACGCCAAGGGTACGCCAGCTCCTGCCTCATCGCCCCCCGATGCGGAGCTGATCGGTCCCGCCGTCGTGGAGCGTATGGACCGTCCGGATGCCCCATGGACGGGATCCCTCGACCGGCTCCTGCAACGGCTCACCGAGCGCGAGCGCGCTTCCGTGCACACCGTGGCTTCCGCTGCCGTACGCATCGGCGCTCGTATGGAGGTGGCCCGGTTTCTGGGCCTGCCAGCCCCCCTGCGGTGCTCGTGGACGGCGCCCCGGCAAGCGTCGACGTTTCCCTGTCCCACGACGGGCCGTGGATCGCATGGGCCCTCAGCCGCCGCTGACGGGCCACTCCGGAGCGGGGAGCACCGCGGGGAACAGGCGTCCCTCGAAGGGGATGATATGATCTTACATGCCGACGGCATCGGGCAGCGCTCCGGCCGACCATGCCGACCCCCTCCGAACCACCAGGAAGACCGACCATGGATCACCGCGCCCGTCTGGAGGAGCTCCTCATCGAGCGATCCGTCCGCCTCGGGGATTTCACGCTCGCCAGCGGTGCTCGCTCGAGCTACTACGTGGACGCCAGACGCACCTCCATGTCAGCCGAGGGCCAGTACCTCATCGGTGAGGTGTGCCTAGCCGCCATCAAGGAGAGCGGGCTCGCGCCCACCCACGTCGGCGGGCTCACCATGGGTGCCGATCCCATCGCGTACGCCATCGCCCACGCGAGCTGGCGGGCCGGAGCACCTCTGGACGCCTACTCGGTGCGCAAGCAGGCCAAGGGGCACGGGACGGGTCAGCGCATCGAGGGCGGGCTTCCCACCGGTGCGCGCTGCCTCATGGTCGAGGATGCCATGACCACCGGAGGTAGCACCCTCAAGGCCATCGAGGCCGTCCGGGAGCACGGGGCCCGCGTCGTCGGCGTCCTGACGCTCGTGGACCGCTCAGAGGACGCGGATCGCCGCTTCGCAGAAGAAGGCTTACGCCTCATCTCGGTGTTCCGGGGAACGGAGCTCCTCGAGGCCGCAAAGAAGAAGGCGGCCGGACACTCAGTCCAATAGGCGGAGCGGCATCACGAGACACAGGTAATCCGGCTCGTCGGCTCCCGTCGGCACGATCGTAGCCGCACGCTCCGGGGCCTTGAAGGCGATGTCGACTTCTTCCGAGGGCATGTACTTGAGCACCTCAAGCAGGTAGTTCGCGTTGAACCCGATCTCCAGCTCGTCGGAGTCGTAGCCGATTTCCAGCTCGTCGTGACCTTCGCCCAGGTCCGGCGTGAGCACGTTCAGATGCACCCGCCCCGGCTCGAACTTCAGCCGGATCCTGTGCGTCTGGTCCGAGGCCACCACTGCCATCCTGCGAACCGCAGACGCCAGCGACTTCTTCTGCACCGTCGCTACTTTGTCGTTGTCCCTCGGGATGACCTGCTCGTAATTGGGATACGTGCCCTCGATGAGGCGCGTGTACACCTCCGTGCGCTCACCCTTGAAGCCCAGATGGTTCCCGCTCCGGGCCACCTGAAGGGCGTCGTCGTCCTTGAAGAGACGTTGCACCTGCTGGAGCGCCGCCGGAGGAACGATGAAGTCGGCCGAGGTGGTCCCGGTGTCTTCCACCTTCACGCTCATGCGGGCCAGCCGGTGACCGTTGGTGGCAACCATGCGCATCTCTCCCGCTCGGAGCTCCCACAACACGCCATTGAGAATCGGCCGGCTCTCCTCCGTGGACACCGCGAACGAAGTGTGGTGGATCAGGCGGTTGAGGTTCTGCCCGGTCACGGTGAGACCCGTCGAGAAATCCACCTCGGCGAGCTTGGGAAACTCCTCGGCCGGAAGCCCGTTCAGCTTGAAGTGGCTCCGGCCGCACCGCAGCTCGATCTGATCGCCGCGCGTGGAAACCTCTACGGGTTGGTCCGGCAGCTCACGCGTGATCTCCTGCAGCTTCTTGCCTGGCGCCGTAAGGTTTCCGGCTTCCTTCACCTCCGCGGGAACGCGAACGCGAACGGACACGTCCAGATCCGTCCCACTCATCCAGACTCCGTCCCCTTCCGCTTCGAAAAGGATGTTCGAAAGGACCGGCAGCGTGGTCTTGGAAGGAATGCTGGCCGAGACCGCTGCGAGACCGTTGTGGAGGTTCTGTCTGGTGATGGTGAAGTTCATCGAATCGTGGCTCCTGGAGACGGCTGAGAGCGGAGGGACAGCGTCATGTGTTCGTTCATCCACAGTGCCTGCATACTAGCTCTGTTCTTTCTATAAAAACATAGTCGTAGTAGGGGATGTGGATCTGTGGAAGAGTCTGCTCCGCGGATGACGGTTTGGTAACGCATGTGCGGGCTTCAGGTCACTCTGTGGTGTCTGGAAAAGACCTTGAGAACCGGTCTGGCGTGTGGGGAGCGTTCAAGCGGGACGCGCGGCTCTGTGCACAACTCGGGAGCTTTCCACGGGCTTCCACACACATGTTCAGAACCCCTGCGAGAGCCGCTCGGCGAGCTCCCGACGAGCGCCGTCCACCTCGCGGCGGAAGTCCGCGTCCTCTTCCATCTGCTCCTGAACCTTCCTTATCGAGTGGATGACGGTAGAGTGGTCCCTTCCACCGAACATTCCTCCGATGCGCACCAGGGACATATCGAGCATGTCCTTGATGAGATACATCGCCGTCTGTCGTGGAACGGTCAGGTCTTTCGTGCGCCGCTTTGAGGCGAGCGCTTCCGGGCGCACGCGCCAGCGGCGTGCGACGACGTCGCGGATGGTCTCCGGCGACACGGGCGGCTGGTTGTCGGAGCGCCCGATGACACCGCGCAAGGCTGTGCGAGCGAGATCGATCGTGATCTCCTGGTGTGTAAGGGACGAGTAGGCCAGGAGCTTGATGACCGCGCCCTCCAGCTCGCGTACGGAAGAGGTGCACGAGGAAGCGATGAACTCGATGATCTCGTCGTCCATAGAGAGACCGTCGTCGTCGGCCTTCTTCCTGAGGATCGCCATCCTGGTCTCGAAGTCCGGGGGCCTCAGGTCCACCACGAGCCCCCACTCGAAGCGGGAGACCAGACGCTCTTCGAGCCTCGCCATCTCCTTTGGAGGGCGATCACTGGTCAGAACGATCTGTCGCTGGGCGTCGTACAAGGCGTTGAAGGTGTGGAAGAACTCCTCCTGGGTGCTCTCCTTTCCTTCCAGGAAGTGCACATCGTCCACCAACAGGAGGTCCATGTCCCGGTATCGCCTCCGGAACTGAGCCATGCGTCCCTCCCGGATGGAAGCCACCAGCTCGTTGGTAAACTCCTCCGATGAGATGTAGGCGATGCGGCTGTCTGGATCCCCTGCCAGCAGCTGGTTGCCGATCGCGTGCATGAGGTGTGTCTTGCCGAGGCCCACCCCGCCGTAGAGAAAGAGCGGGTTGTACATGCGGGCGGGCGTGTCGGCGACCGCTCGGCACGCCGCTGAGGCGAGCTGATTGTTCCCACCGACGACGAACCGGTCGAAGGTGTAGCGTTGGTTGAGTGGTGGGCTGGAGGGAGCGGGCCCTTTCGGCCTGGTCTGGGCGGGGGCACCCGAGGCGGAGCCCGGCTGATCCGTTGACCGGGGCGTGGGAAGCTCGACGCTGGGGATCGGGTCCGGTGTGGACGGCGCCGCCGCGCGAACCGAGATCTTGATCGGCCGCCCCAGCACGTGTTCCGCGGCGGAGTCGAGGATCGGGCCGAACTTGTCCTCGAGCCACTCCACGTGGAAGGGGTTCTGAGCCTCAAGAATCAGCTCGTCCGACGTCGTCGCGACCGCCGATGCGCTGGCGATCCACGTGTTGAAGCTGTGTTCGGGCACCGAGGTCCGGACGACTTCCTGCACCTTCTCCCAGAGCTCGGTCGCCGTCAGCTCCACGGGCCCCACCTTTCCGTCCGGGCACCCTCGTCCCCGTTGCAGCCAGAGGGTTGATTGAGGAGGGGGGGCGGGGGCATCTGAGGATGCGTGCTCGGCGTGGGGAAGAGGGGGTGTCCGGGGCCTCCCTTTCAGGGCGGGCGCCGAAGCTATTCAGGCGATGTGGAAAAGTCAAACAGGCCGGGGGAACGCTGATGCAGCGCGGGTTTCCGGCGGGCCGAGAGGGTCTCGTTGACGCTTTCTGGGGCGTTGTCTTATCTTACCAAGCTCGTTTACGAACTTGGTCATCCATGGACCGGGCTGAGACATATGAAGCCGACGTACAAGCCACGCAACCGCAAGCGGGTCAACAAGCACGGATTCCGCGCGCGGATGAAGACGAAGGGTGGGCGGAAGGCGCTGAACCGTCGTCGTCGTCGCGGCCGGGCCAGGCTGACCGTGAAGGTCGGCGGGAAGTAGACGCCGAGACGCGAGCCCCGGGCGAAGGATTCCCTCGGGGTGCGCGGGTCACGCGCAGCGCGGAGATCGAAGCGCTGCTGAGGCGGGGGAAGCGCAGGAGGACGAAGAACCTCGACGTCTTCTACGCGTCTTCCCCCGCTTCGCGTTCGCGGTTCGGAGCCGTCGTGCCGAAGCACGGCAGGCGGGTCGTGGACCGCAATCTGGTGAAGCGAAGGCTTCGCGAGATCGCACGGCGGGAGTTGCTCCCCAGGCTGGATGCGGCGTCCGCGAACATCGACGTCCTCGTGCGTGCACGGCGTTCAGCCTACGACGCCGGGTTCGAAGATCTGAGGCGAGAGTTGTCAGAGGCGCTGGAGACGATGTGGTCGCGAAGCTCTTGATGGGGTTGGTCCGGTTCTACCGGGCCGCCATCTCCCCGTGGACTCCTCCGTCGTGCCGATTCGACCCCACGTGCTCGATGTATGCCCTGAAGGCGTTGGAGCGGCACGGCGCCGCTCGGGGCACCTGGCTGGCCGTTCGGCGCATAGGTCGCTGCCATCCCTGGGGCGGCCAGGGATATGATCCCGTCCCACCCCTCTCCACTTCCCGCCGGCCCGAGGGACCTGAGAGTCCCGATCGGCCCCGTGACCATAGGCTGACGACCGGATGAGAACCGAGATCCGCTTCCTGCTGGCGATCCTTCTGATGCTGGGCGTGCTCGTTGGCACGAACCTGCTCTTTCCGCCCATCGTTCCGGAGGAAGGAGCGCCCTCGGCGGATTCGGTGGCCGGGCCCGTCGACGTCGTGCAGCCATCGGTGTCGGAAGAGGCGGAGCAGCCCGTGGCTGAGCCGGGTGCCGAGCCGGGTGCCGTAGCCACGACGCCCGACACCCCGCCCGATGTTGAGACCGCGAGCCCCGGCACCCAACCCGACGTACCGGTTGGGCAACGAGCGCCCGAGGTGACGGTCCAGCAGGCACCGGCGGGGGCGCCGGAACGGTTCGTTACCGCCGAGGGACCGCTGTTCCGGTACCAGTTCTCCACCCGCGGCGCACGAATGCTCAGCGCCGAGATGAGCCAGTTCGAGGCGCTGAACCGTGAGGGGGTCGTGGATCTGATCCCCGAGGGCGTCGAGGGCTACTTCGACCACAAGCTCGTGGTGGGGCAGGACACCATCGATCTGTCGCGGGCCTCCTTCTCGGTCCAGCCGGAGGGCGGTGTCAGCTTGGAGGAGGGAGGTGAGCCGGAGACGCTACGGTTCGTATATGAAGCGCCCAGCGGAGCCCTGGCCTTCGAGGTGGCCTACACGTTTCATCCGGATCGATATCAGATCGACGTCGCCGGGCGGGTGGTCGGGCTCGAGCGCGCGCTCCTGCTGACCGACGTGGGCCAGGGGCCGGCGTACGCCGAGGCGGACTCCGTGCAGGAAGCTCGGATGATGGCCTACGTCCACAACCACCAGCAGGACGGAATCGAGTCCACGAACCTCGAGGACGGCGAGCTCGGCATCGTGGAGGGCCCGCTCCTATGGACCGCCACCCGCAGCAAGTTCTTCGTCATGGCGCTCCTGGCAGGGCAGGACGAGGTCTCCAGCGAGGAGAACGGCGACTATCTGGGCGGTCTCGTCATCGGGCCCGGGACGCTGCCGGATCGCGTCACCGTGTGGGCCGCCCAGACCGCGGCGAATGGGACGTTCGAGTACCGGCTCTTCCTCGGCCCGCAGGATTACGGCAGGCTGACGTCCCTCGGGCAAGGCATGGAGGAAGTAAACCCATATGGGTGGCGCTTCTTCCGTCCGATCATCCGGCCGTTCGTGTCGATCATCATGACCATCCTGACCTTCCTGCACGAGAACCTGCAGATCGGCTATGGGTGGGTGCTCGTCCTTTTCGGCGTCCTCATGCGCATCGTGCTCTTCCCGCTGAACCACAAAGCGATGAAAGCGCAGCTGCGGAACATGGCCGTTCAGCCGCTGGTGCAGGAGATCCAGTCGAAGCACAAGGACAACCCCGAGAAGCTCCAGAAGGAGATGATGCGGCTCTACAAGGAGCATGGCTTCAACCCGTTCGCCGGGTGCCTGCCCATGCTGCTTCCATGGCCCATGCTGATCGCGTTGTTCTTCGTTTTCCAGAACACCGTCGAGCTGCGCGGGGTGGACTTCCTGTGGCTGGCCGACCTGTCGGCCAAGGACCCGTACTACATCCTTCCCATCCTCCTGGCCCTCTCCATGTTCCTCATGCAGTTCGTGAGCATGAGATCGCTGGACCAGCCGAATGCGCAGCTCAAGATGATGATGTGGATCATGCCCGGCATGATGCTCTTCATCTTCATGAACCTGGCCAGCGGGCTGAACCTCTACTACGCCACCACGAACCTGGCGACGATCCCGCAGCAGGTCTGGATCGCGAAAGAGCGGAAGAAGGTCCGGGCAGGGCCCACGCCCACCCTCAAGCAGGAATAGCGGGGCGCGGTACGGCATGGACGTCGACACCATCGTGGCGCGGTCCACCGCGCCGGGCGTCGGCGCGATCGCGGTGGTACGCATGTCGGGCCCGGACGCGTTCGCGGTGCTCAGGGGCGTGGCGCCAGAGATCGACGAGGTGGATCCGCCGCCCCGAAGCGCACACGTGTTGCGTATCGTGGACCCCACGGACGGTCGGACGGTGGATCAGGCGCTCGTGACACGGTTCCAGGGACCCGACAGCTACACCGGCGAAGATCTGGTGGAGATCTCGTGCCACGGTGGCGTGCTGGTGCCGCGTCTGGTGCTCGACGCCTGCCTGGCGGCGGGGGCGCGTCAGGCGGAGCCGGGTGAGTTCACCCGGCGCGCGTATCTGCGAGGGCGGCTGGACCTGGTGCAAGCAGAGGCCGTCGGCGACCTGATCCACGCGCGCAGCCGGGCGCTTCATCGGGCGTCGGTGGATCAGCTGGATCGGGGTCTGTCCGAGCGCATCGGCCAGCTGCGGGAGGCGGTGATCGGACTGGAAGCCCTTCTCGCGCATCATGTGGATTTCCCCGAGGAAGACGAGCCACCTGTCCCTTTGGACGACGTTCGGCGCCGCGCGGCGGATGTGGAGGACCGTCTGGAGCGTCTGGTGGCCACCGCGCCCGAGGGCGAGTTGCTCCGGGAAGGTGCCCTGGTGGTGCTCGCAGGCCGCCCGAACGTGGGAAAGTCCTCGCTCTACAACGCGCTTCTCGGTCGAGATCGTGCCATTGTCACCGAGGTGCCGGGCACCACTCGCGACGCACTCGAGGCCGACGTGGAGCTCGGAGGGTACCCGTTCCGCCTCGTGGATACGGCTGGTCTACGTGAGAGCGGGGACGAGGTGGAGCGGTTGGGTATCGAGGTGACGCGACGATACATGGACCAGGCGGATGTGCTGCTCTTCTGCGTTGAGGCAGGGCGACCGCTGATGCGGGACGAGCGGAGCTTCCTGGAGGGGCTGGAGGGACGGGTCGTCGTGCTCGTGGAGACGAAGGGCGACCGCATCGGTGAGGTCTCGGGGCCGAGGGGGGCGACGGACGCAGTGTCGGAGGCGCCGGGGCTCGCTATCGTTCGTGTCTCTTCCACCACTGGGGAGGGCCTCGATTCCCTGGTGGCGCGGCTGACTGAGCTGGTGTATTCGGGACTGGTTCGAGTGGATCAGGGCGAGCCGGTGATCACGCGTCGGCGGCACGCGCGGGCGTTGACGGAGGCGCTTCAGGCGGTTCGGGCGTTCGGAGCGGCATTGGACGAGGGTGTTCCCGCGGAGTTGGCGTCTACACAGCTTCGAACAGCGGAGAGCGCTCTGGAAGATCTGCTGGGAGTGATCTCCACCGACGACGTGCTCGATGTCGTGTTCAGGGACTTCTGCGTGGGGAAGTGATGCCCGGGCCGGAGGAGGGCATGGAGATGCGACGGTACCGGGTGCGTGGGCGGGTCCAGGGCGTCGGCTATCGTTGGTGGACGCAACGGGTCGCTCGGAAGCTTGGCTTGGTCGGCCGCGTTCGGAACGTCCCGGATGGTTCGGTTGAAATACGAGTCGGCGGAGCTCCGGGTCTGCTCGATGCGTTGGAGGTACAGCTCGCGCGCGGACCTGCGGCGGCGGGGGTGAGCACCGTCGAGAGAGAACCGTTGGGTGAGGGTCACAAGGAGAGGGCATGGACCACGTTCGACATAAGTCGCGAATAAGATGCGCAGCGGGTAAGCTGCGGGACGATGCGTAAGCAATACGGGGTGATCGTCATCGGGGGAGGGCATGCCGGAACCGAGGCAGCGGCTGCCTCGGCCAGGGCCGGCGTGCGCACGCTCCTGATCTCCCCGGATCTGTCCCGGCTGGGGCAGATGAGCTGCAACCCCGCGATCGGGGGTGTCGCCAAGGGTGTGGTCGCTCGTGAGGTGGACGCCCTAGGAGGGGTCATGGGACGGGCCACGGACGCCGCACGCATCCAATTCCGGATGCTGAACCGGTCCAAGGGCCCGGCGGTGTGGGGACCGCGGGCGCAGTGCGATCGCGCGCTCTATCCACTCGCCGTACGCCGGGCGCTGGATGAGCTTCCGCTGCTGGACCTGTTCCAGGAGATGGTGACCGGGCTCATTGCGGAAGACGGGCGTGTGCTGGGCGTGCGAACCCGCGGCGGGTTGGAGTTCCAGGCCGAGTCCGTGGTGGTCACCACAGGGACCTTTCTGCGGGGCCGCATCCACATAGGCGGCAGCGCGGGTGTCGAAGCGGGCCGGGCCGGTGAGGCGCCGTCGGTCGAGCTCGCGGAGGGGCTCGAAGGCCTGGGCCTGACCGTGGCGAGGTTCAAGACCGGTACCCCGCCCCGCGTGGACGGCCGTTCCGTAGACCTCTCCAGGCTCGAACGACAGGACGGCGAAGACGGGGACTACCGGTTCTCGGCCTACACCCTCGAAGAGATCCCCGAGCAGATGCCTTGCTGGATCACCTGGGCCGGGGATCCGCTGAAGCAGGTCGTGCAGGACAATCTGTCCCGTAGCGCTCTGTACGGGGGTGAGATCGCGGGCCGGGGACCGCGGTACTGCCCGTCGATCGAGGACAAGGTGGTGCGGTTCCCGGACGCGAGGCGGCATCAGGTGTTCTTGGAGCCGGAAGGCCTGCACACCCACGAGCTTTACGTGAACGGTCTGTCGACATCCTTGCCCGCAGACGTTCAGCTTGCGTTCCTCCGGACGGTGCCAGGGCTGGAGGAGGCCGTGATCACGAAGGTGGGGTACGCCATCGAGTACGACTATTTCCCACCGCACCAGTTGCGACACACCCTCGAGCTCAAAGCTGTTCCTGGACTCTTTTTTGCCGGGCAGGTCAACGGGACGACGGGCTACGAAGAGGCGGCGGGCCAGGGTGTCGTCGCAGGGATCAACGCGGCGCTCCGCGTGCGGGGCGATGCACCGTTCGTGCTCGAACGGGACCAGGCGTACATCGGGGTGCTGATCGACGACCTCGTGACCCGCGGCGTGGACGAGCCCTATCGTCTGTTCACATCCAGGGCGGAGTTCCGCTTGCTCCTGCGACAGGACAACGCGCCCCGACGGCTCGGACCGTTGGCCAGGGATCGGGGACTCCTGACGGACGCGCAGGAGGAGCGCCTGGGACGGAGGCTGGCGGCGGAGAACCGGGTCGTCGTCTGGTTCAGGGACGCCAACATTCAGCCGAAGGCGTCCAGGACGCTCCTGGAGGGGCTCGGCAGCTCTCCGTTGAACGAGCCGACCCGGGCGGTCGAGGTGCTCAAGCGGCCGCACGTCCGCGCTCGGGACCTGCTGGCTGTTGGCCCAGATGCGCCGCAGGACGTGGAAGAGGACGCGATTCTGGCCGCCGTGGAGGTCGAGCTCAAGTACGAGGGATACGTGGCGCGGGAGCGAGAGCGGGCTGAGAGGCTCCGAAGGCAGGCGGAGGTCCGTTTGCGGGAGGATCTCCCTTATGAAGCGATGGAAACCCTCTCGTTCGAGGCGCGTGAGAAGCTGAGCACGGTTCGACCCGGAACCATGGCTCAGGCCGGTCGGATTCCGGGGGTCTCGCCAGCGGACCTGCAGAACCTTCTGCTAGAGGTTCGCAAACGGGCGAGGGGTAGCGCTTAGGCGAAAGGGCAGGGATGGCCTGCCTCTAGTGAGAGAAGCGCCGGGGGCGCCGGACGTCACCTCCGAAAGTGTTTCACGTGAAACAGGCCAGGGCCGTCGACCGTTTCACGTGAAACACCACACGCCCGAACCACCACACCAAAGCAGCTACGGACGCGCGAGCCGAACCGGAGGGTCAGGTCCGTTCGAGGATGATGCGGGCTCTAGCGGTCTCCGGCTCGCCGTCGAAGTTGAAGTCAAACTCGGTGGGGCCGTTCAGCTCGACCCTGTTCGGGCCCAGGAACGCATACTCAGCGGTTGTCGCCTGCCCGTCGGTGGGGCCCAATCGGATAGAGTTCCCGATCACAGTCAGTTGCCCGTTCTCCACGTTGAGCGACTCCTCCACCACGAGCGTGGCCGTGTAGAACCCGCTCGGCTGGACGTTGAGCGAGAACGAGCCTATGGCAACCACGTCTAGAACCTGATCCTGGTCAGCCAAGTTGGTAACCTCGAACACAACGGCTTCCCAGGTGCCGACGAACGGTGCCACATCGGGGTCGGGCTCGGTGACGTCGGTCGGATCGGATCCACCGCACCCGACCAGCAGGACCGCCGCGGCAAGTACGATCAGGACGCGCTGCGGGCACTTTCGGGCGCGAGCGGCCAGTGTGACGGTAGAGGGGTGCATCGTGTATGCTCCGACGGGAACGGTCGTTTCCGGATCACCGCGAGCCGATTACCCGGACCCACTCGGAAAAGCTCCTCCCTGTGCCCTCTCGGGTCAAGCTTGCCGGTTCCTGCATTCCGAAAGCGTCTGGATGGCGTATATTGAGTTCCCCGCACATCCACCTCCGAAGCGTGCACTGAATGTCCCACGTCATCGCCATCGCAAACCAGAAGGGCGGGGTAGGCAAGACCACCACGGCCATCAATCTCGGCGCGTCCCTGGCCGTGGCGGAACAGCGCACGCTCGTGGTGGATATCGATCCCCAGGGAAACGCCAGCAGCGGCTTGGGAATCACGGACCGAGCCAGCCGGCCGACCGCCTATGACGTTCTCATCGGTCGCCGGCCCTTGAGAGAGGCCACGGTGAAGGACGTGCACATTCCGGGACTGGACGTGGTGCCCACCACCCGGGACCTCGTCGGCGCGGAGATCGAGCTCGTATCGACGCCGAATCGTGAGTCCATCCTCCGTAATGCGTTGCAGGAGGTGCGGGCGGAATACGACTTCGTCCTCGTGGACTGCCCGCCCTCTCTCGGCCTCCTGACGCTCAATACCCTTACGGCTGCTGATTCGGTGCTGATCCCCATCCAGTGCGAGTTCTATGCGCTCGAGGGCCTGAGCCAGCTCCTCAATACGGTCCGCCTGGTGCAGCGCGGGTTGAACCCCAACCTCGACATCGAGGGCGTCCTTCTCACGATGTACGACCGCAGGCTGAACCTCTCCCGGCAGGTTGCCGCGGAGGCCCGGGACTATTTCGGCGACAAGGTCTACGAGTCGGCGATCCCTCGGAACGTGCGTCTGGCTGAGGCGCCGAGCTTCGGCCAGCCCATTGTCCAATACGACGTGATGTCCTCCGGTGCACAGGCGTATCTTGCTCTGGCACAAGAGGTTATAGCGCGCAACGCACGCCCGGCACCCCAGGAGGCACCATGAGCGAACGCCCGCGCCTCGGGAAGGGGCTGAGCGCGCTGATCGGGGAGTATCTCGAGCCCGAGACGGACCGCACCGAGATCCGCACGTTACCGCTCGCCGCCATCGTCCCGAATCCGTTGCAGCCGCGAACCGTCTTCACCGAGCAGGAGCTCTCGGACCTCGCGCAGTCCATCGACGCGAACGGGCTCCTCCAGCCTCTAGTCGTCCGTCCTTCGCCCAGCGCTCGGGATAGGTTCGAGCTCATCGCCGGGGAGCGCCGGTTTCGCGCGATCTCTTCGTTGGGCTGGACCGACGCTCCGGTCGTGGTTCGCGACGCCAGTGACGAGACCCTGCTGGTTCTGGCTCTGGTCGAGAATCTGCAGCGTGAAGCCTTGTCCGTGCTGGAGGAGGCCGAGGGATATGTCGCGTTGGCAGAGAAGTTCGGGCTCAGCCACACGGATATCGCCAAGTCCGTGGGCAAGGACCGGTCCACGGTGGCGAATATAGTGCGCCTGCTGAATCTCCCGGCGGCGGTTCGCCGGCTCCTCCAGGAGGGTGCGCTGACGCCGGGGCACGCCAGGGCGCTCCTGGCCGTGGACGACCCGGGCAGGGCGAGCGAGTTGGCACGGCAGTGCGCCAAAGAGGGGTGGTCCGTTCGTGAAACCGAGCGGCGGGCTGGAGCGATCCGGCCGGCGAACAAGAAGAAGCGGCCCGCCTTGGATCCGGTTCTTCAGTCCCTGGAGGACGCGTTGCGCGACCACCTCGCGACACGCGTCGCGGTGAAGCCGTCCCGAGGGGGCCGGGGCACCATCCAGATCGCCTACCACAACGACGACGACTTCGAGCGTATCTTCGAGCTGATGACCCGGCGAACCATCGGCGACGTCGTCGGGTGATTCTCCGGTGAGCACAGATCCTCGCCGGCTTTCCGTCGTCGTGGTTCCCCACGGCGGACGTGACAGCAGGACGTATCACCTTTCGTACCGCCGACTCCGGCAGCTTGCGGCCGCGGCCGTGGGTTTGGCGCTCATGCTCGTGCTTATGGTGGGCAGCTGGTGGTACCTGGCGGCTCGAGCGCTCAAGGTGTCGGAGCTGGAGGAGCAGGTCGTCGTTCTGGAACAAGACCAGGCCCGCGTCACGGCGTTGGTGGACCGGCTGGAGACGATCGAGACGCAGTACGAGAACATTCGCCGAATGTTCGGGGTGCAGGCTATCGATGAGCCGTCGGACATGTGGCTCCCCCCGGTCACCCTGGCGCGTCGGACGTCCGCGGGCGTCGAGGCCCGCCGTGCGGGGCCTTCGCCGCCCACCCTGTGGCCGCTGACTGAGCGGGGATTCGTCACGCAGGGCCTGCACGAGGGGTTCGAGGGAAGACACCCCGGTCTTGATATCGCCGTACCATCCGACTCCTATATCCGAGCATCGGGCGGGGGCGTGGTGGCAGACGTGGGAGAGGATGCGGTGTACGGGCGATACGTCGTGATCGATCACGGCGATGGCTATACCACCCTCTATGGGCACGCCTCCCTCACGTTGGTCACACTCGGGCAACAGGTGCGCGAGCGGCAGGTGATCGCCCTCTCGGGTTCGACCGGTCGGTCCACGGGGCCCCATCTCCACTTCGAAGTCCTCACGGACGGCGAGCCGGTGGATCCGCTCAGCATGGTCCAACAACCGTCATGACGGCGTTGGACCCCGTCGGCTTCGCGGCCGACATGTCACTCATCTCTACGGGAGTTTCAGCGCATGGCGCGTGATCGCACCAGTCAGGGCAGCGTACCGGAGTCGGTCATCTCCATCATCGGGCCGGGGATGAAGGTTGTCGGGGACTGTGAGACGGACGGGTCACTGCGTATCGAGGGCGCCGTGCAGGGGGGCGTCCGGGCTGGAAAGGCAGTGGTTATTGGGAAGAACGGCCGGGTCGTGGGGGACGTTTACACTCAGGACGCGGTGATCTCCGGTCTCGTGGAAGGCTCGGTCACCGCGGAGTCGCGGTTGGAGCTCCAGGCGACCTGCCGTATCGAGGGGGACGTGAGCACTCCTCGCCTTCAGCTCGAGGAGGGCGCGGTGTTCAACGGGCGTGTCGACATGTTGGGTGACGAGGCCGTGACTTACGGCTAGAACTCGACCTCTGGTTCTGATTCTGCCGCTCCGGCCGGCAAGGCCTGAGGCACCGTCTCGGGTCCGCGCTTTTCCCCACCTCCCACTCGGCTGTGGAAAATGCTCACGAAGGGTTCCAAGATAAGCTATAACTCCTTGTCCATATATGTGTTACGGCGCCCTACGGCCTGTGGACAAGGTCGTGATGCGAGGTAGCTGGCTGCTTTTTCCACAATTCGTCCACCGAGACGCAGGGCGCGACCCCCGTTCGAAGGGAGCTGAGGGATGAAGATGGAATCAATCGTCGAGTACATGGATCGCTACCTGTCTATAGGGGGGCATCCGGACTACCGGCTTGCGTACAACGGGATTCAGGTGGAAGGGACGCGAGACGTGTCTCGAATCGGGGCGGCGGTGGATGCCTCAATCGCGACCATCGAGGACGCCGTGGCCGCCGACGTCGACCTGCTCTTGGTGCACCACGGGTTGTTTTGGGGCGGATCTGCGCCCCTTACGGGGCCGCTGTACAAGAGAGTGCGGCCCCTGATGCTGGCGGGCCTCGGACTCTACAGCGCGCACCTTCCCCTGGATGCGCACCCCGAGGTGGGGAACTGTGCGCTCCTGGCACGCGCCTTGGAGCTGCGAGACCTCGAGCGCTTCGGGTCGTACGAGGGCGTCGAGGTCGGGTGGCGGGGACGAACACCCGAGCCGGTAGAGCCCAGCGCTCTGGCATCTGCGCTTGGCGACGTTCTGGGGGTAGGGGTGCACCTTATTGACGGGGGCCCGACGGAGGTCCGGAGCGTGGGGGTGGTGACGGGGGGAGGCGCCTCCTTCCTGCGGGACGCCGCGGAGCTGGGGCTCGACGCCCTCGTCACGGGCGAGGGTCCGCACCATACCTTCATCGATGCGATGGAACTCGGGGTGAACGTGCTCTTCGGCGGGCACTATGCGACGGAGACCTTCGGCGTGAGGGCCCTCGCGCAGCACGTGGCGGATCGATTCGATCTGGAGTGGCAGTTCCTGGACCATCCCTCGGGCCTCTGAGGGCGGGCCGCAGCCGCTCGTTCCGTTGCAGCGCGTCGGCCGCAACGGTACCATCTCGAAGGTGAGCTTGCCGCCCGAAGTGGTGTCGATAACCGCGGGTCTCGGGCACGCCGACACCCTCCTCGCCCGATCATTGCAGACGATCCGGAGTCATAGCGCACAATGAGTTCCAGTCCGTCCGGGCCCCTCTGCCCGGAGTGTCAGAAGCCGGCTGCCGGCAACTTCTGCCAGAGCTGCGGTGCCAAGCTCGGGGGCCGCTTCTGCAGTCAATGCGGGGGAAAGCTCGGCCCATCCTCGGCCTTTTGCAGCCAATGCGGAGCGAAGAACGCCGCAGGCGCATCCGGGGACCGTCGAGCAGCAGCGGCGGCCGTCGTCGGGGGACAGAACCTTCCATGGTGGATCGCGGGAGCAGCCATGTTCGGGCTGATCGTGGCCATCGGGGTCTCGATGGTGCGCCCGGGACCGGTCGCACCGCCTGGCTCCGCGACCACGCCCGCCGCGCCGGCGGGGGCGGCGGGCGTGGACCTCAGCTCGATGACGCCACGGGAAGCCGCAGACCGGCTCTTCAATCGAGTGATGACGAGCGTCGAGCAGGGTGATTCGGCTCAGGCGCAGGCCTTCGTACCCATGGCCATCGGCGCATACGAGCGTGCCCAGCCGCTTGATCTCGACGGGCTCTTTCACCTCTCGCTGCTCCAGCGCACCGCCATGGACCTGGAGGGGGCGCTGCTTACCGCCGAGTCCATTCTCCAGGAGGACCCTGACCACATCCTGGGTTTGACGGCGGCGGCGGCCGCGGCGGAGGAGCTCGGGAGAATGGATCAGGCCGCGGCCTATTACGAGCACCTCCTGGCCGTTTACGATGCCCAGATGCAGCGGGGCCTCCAGGAATACCTGGATCACCGCACCACCATGGACCTGGTGCGAGACACAGCGGAGGCATTCCTGGCCGGGCGTTGAAGCCCTTCCAGGAATCCCCCTCGATGAGGGTTTTCATCACCGGCGCCAGCGGCCTCATCGGGTCGCACCTGGTGGGTGAGCTCGTCGCGGCCGGCCACGAGGTTGTCGGCCTGTGCCGTGACGCTTCAGACACGACCTACCTCGACCAGGCTGGCTGCGTCGTCGTGCGCGGCGACATCCGGTCCGACGCCGAGAGCCTGGCGCCGCTCATGGAGGGATGCCAGCGCTTGGTGCACGCGGCCGCGCAGGTCTATGCGGGGGGCTCCTGGCCGAAGGTGCGCGAGAGCAACGTGGACGGAACGCGGAACGTGCTCACTGCCGCGCGTCTGGCCGGTGTAGAGCACGTGACCCACGTGTCGACCGTCGCGGTGTACGGCGGTGCCCCGGGACTCAAAGACGAGCAGACTCCGATCGATCACCCCATTCCAGCCGGAGACCTCTATGCGCGCTCAAAGCGCGAGGCTGAGGAGGTGGTCCGGGGCATCGAGGAACAGCGTGGGCTTCCTGTCACCATCGTCCGTCCTTCCGCGGTCTACGGAGAACGTGATCGCCTCATGGCGCCGGCGATCGCCCGGGTGCTGAGGCTCCCGCTCGTCCCGCTTCTGGGCGACGGGGAGAACACATTGCCCGTGGTCTACGCGGGCAACGTGGCGTCGGGGCTCCGCCTCGTCGTCGAGCGGTGCGTGGGCGGTGAGACCTTCAACCTCGCCATGGACTCCCCTCTCACGCAGAGCGAGCTGTTCGAGAGGCTGGCGGACGGCATGGGGAAGACACCGCGCTTCGTCGCGCTACCGGGGAGCCTCGTACGTTCCGTGGGCGGCGTCCTCACGCGTCTGGGCATGACCACGCCCGGCGCTCAGCACCTTCCGCTGGAACGACTGATCCAGCTGGGACTGGGGGAGAACCCGTTCCCGACGCACCGCATCCGCGAACACCTTGGTTGGGCGCCGTCTCACGCGCACGAAGAGGCCCTTCTTCGCACCGGCGCTTGGCTTCTCGCCAACCCTTGACCCGATCTTGCCGTGACCGACTCCTCGACCCACTCGTCCCGCCCCCCCGTGTCCGAAACCGGCAGACGCTCTGCTGTCAGCCGACCTGCGACCGAGGACGAGCGCCTACTGGACGTCCAGGACGGCCTCGCGGTGGGGATGGACGCCTGGCGCGTATTCCGCATCATGGGCGAGTTCGTCGAGGGCTTCGAGGAGCTCGCTGACCTCGGGCCCGCGGTGTCGGTGTTCGGCTCCGCTCGGGTCGGCCCGGAAGACCCGCACTACCAGGCGTGTGTAGAGACCTCTCGGCTTCTCGCCGAGGCGGGATACGCCATCATCACGGGAGGTGGCCCGGGCATGATGGAAGCCGCCAACAAGGGCGCTCAGCTCGGCGAGGCGCCGTCTGTCGGCTGCAACATCGAGCTCCCGTTCGAGCAGGACGAAAACCCGTACCTCGATGTGGCCGTGGACTTCCGTTACTTCTTCGTCCGAAAGACCATGTTCGTGAAGTACGCCCAGGCGTTCGTGATCTTTCCCGGCGGGTTTGGAACCCTGGACGAGCTTTTCGAGGCGCTGACCCTGATCCAGACGGCCAAGATCAGCGACTTCCCCGTCGTGCTGTTCGGCGTGGATTACTTCCGGGGACTGATGGATTGGATCCGGGGCACGCTGGCTCGGGAGGGGAAGATCTCCGCGGAGGATCTCGAGCTCATCTGCTGCACCGATGACCCCGGGCAGGTGCGTGACCACATCATCAGCCACGGGAAATGACGTCGGAAATGGCATCCGGAGGGCGACGGACCATGGATCGGCCGAAAGAATCCTTGTAACCCCGCACGGGCTACGGCTACCTTTTCTGGCTCCCGGCGGGCCCTCGACATCGAGCTTCCGCCGGCGATCTGCATTCCAGGCAACGATCCTTCCTCGCTGCGAACGAACGGCTGATCTCGCGCAGCGGAGGTCATCAGAAGATGAGCGACTCCACCGACCGAGCACCGCGAGGCTATGCCCCCTCCGGTAAGAACACGGGTACGGTCAAGCCCAAGGGCACCCATCGCATCCGTGCTCACGAGGGGCTGGATACGATCGACATCCGTTCCCGGAAGCCGGAATGGCTGAAGGTGCGGTCGCCGGGTGGTGCGAATTACATCCGCCTTAAAAGGATGATGCGCTCCGAGTCCCTCCACACGGTCTGCGAGGAGGCGGGGTGCCCGAACATCGGTGAGTGCTGGGAGGCCGGGACGGCCACCTTCATGATCCTCGGCGACGTGTGTACAAGGGCCTGCAAGTACTGCGGCGTAGCCCATGGCATGCCGTCGGGCCTGGATACGGACGAGCCCAGGCGCGTTGCGCAGACCGTCGCGGAGATGGAGCTGGAGCACGTCGTCATCACGAGCGTGAATCGGGACGAGCTTCCGGACGGTGGAGCCGGGATCTACGCCGAGACCATCCGCCGCGTGCACGAGGCCGTGCCGGGCTGCTCCGTGGAGGTGCTGATCCCGGACTTCAAGGGCGATGAGCCTGCCCTGAAGATCGTGGTGGACGCGAAGCCGGCGATCCTCGGGCACAACGTGGAGACCGTGGAGCGCTTGCACCCCGATGTTCGTCCGGGCGGCCGTTACTGGCGCTCCATCTCCTTCCTCGGTGCGGTGAAGAAGCTCGATCCGGGGATGCTGACGAAGACCGGGATCATCCTGGGGATGGGTGAGGAGCCGGACGAGATCCGTCAGGCGATGGTCGATCTGCGTGAAGCGTCGGTGGACATTCTGACGCTGGGCCAGTATCTCCGGCCATCCCCCATGCACATCCCGGTAGCGCGCTGGGTCACCCCGCAGGAATTCGCGGAGTGGAAGCGAATCGGGGAGGAGGAGCTCGGCTTCAAGCACGTCGAGTCCGGTCCACTTGTCCGTTCCAGCTACCACGCGAAGGAGCAGGCGCGTGAGGTCGAGGCAGGCGGTCCTGGTGCCATCCAGGATGTGCTGGAAGCAGATATCCCCGCGCCCGCCGAGGTCAAGCTGGACCTCGTGCAACTTGAGCTCGGCCGACCCGGCCGACCTGTAGACGGAGCCTGAGATGGCCGAGACCAAGACCCGAAGGAAGAGCGGCGGCAACCATAAGAAGGAAAGTGTGGCTGCACTCGAGAAGCACGGTATCGACGAGGCGCTGGCGCTCCAGCTTCTGAGCGACATGCTCCTCTATCGGCGTTTCGAGGAGAAGGCCGAGGAGGCCTACGCGATCGGGAAGATCGGCGGCTTCTGCCACTTGCATATCGGTCAGGAGGCGGGAGCCGCCGGTTGCATCCGCCCCCTGGCCGAGGACGACTACGTCATCACCGCGTACCGGGAGCACACGCAGGCCATCGCCAAGGGCATCGACCCCAAGGCCGTCATGGCAGAGCTGTACGGCCGGGTGGACGGGCCCTCCAGGGGGAAAGGTGGCTCGATGCACATCTACGGCGGCGACGTCCGTTTCATGGGTGGTCACGGCATCGTCGGAGGGCAGGTTCCGCTGGCCGCTGGAATCGCATGGAAGATCAAGTACAAGAAAGAAGACAGCGTCGTCGTCTGCTTCATGGGTGACGCGGCCGTGAACCAGGGCGCCTTTCACGAGGCGCTGAACATGGCTGCCGTCTGGGAGCTGCCGGCGATCTTCGTCGTGGAGAACAACGAGTACGGGATGGGGACGGCTTTCAGTCGCATTTCCGAGACGGACGTCGCCGAGCGCGCCCTCTCCTACGGGATTCCGTCCAGCTCCGTGAACGGCCAGGACGTGCTCGAGACGTACGCCGCCTTCCGGGACCTCGCCGAGGAGGTCCGGGGCGGGGGCGGCCCGCGCTTCGTGGATCTGCAGACATATCGGTTCCGCGGGCACTCCATGTCCGATCCAGTTTCCGGGACATACCGGTCTACGGAGGAGGTGGAGGAGCGGAAGAAGAAGGACGACCCGATTGCGATGCTTCGAGATACTCTCTTTGGCGCCGGACTCCTGGACCAGGACAAGCTCGAGGAGCTGGATGCGGAAGCGAGGGCTCTGGCATCCGAGGCTGCGGACTTCGCTGACGCGTCCGCACACCCTGCGGCCGAGGAGCTCTTTCATCATGTGTGGGCGGAGGAGAACCACGGCAGGCTCTTCTTCGACGGACGGGAGCGGAACGGGTAATGGCGGTCATGACCTACCGCGAGGCGCTCAACGCGGCGCTGCGCGAAGAAATGGAGAGGGATCCGGACGTCTTCCTCATGGGTGAGGAGGTGGCCGAGTACGACGGGGCCTACAAGGTGTCCAAGGGCCTCCTCGAAGAGTTCGGCGATCAGAGGGTGGTGGATTCCCCCATCAGCGAGCTCGGCTTCACGGGCTTGGGCGTCGGGGCCGCCATGGCTGGCCTCCGGCCGGTCATCGAGTTCATGACCTTCAACTTCGCGTTCCTGGCCATCGACCAGGTGATCAACAGCGCCGCGAAGATGTACTACATGTCCGCGGGCCAGTTTCCGATGCCTATCGTGTTCCGCGGGCCCACGGGAGCCGCGCTTCAGCTGTCGGCGCAGCACTCGCAGGCGTGTGAGACCTACTATTCGCACGCTCCGGGGTGCAAGGTCGTGACCCCCGGGACGCCCGCCGATGCCAAGGGGCTCCTGAAGGCCTCCATTCGGGACAACGACCCCGTGGCGTTCATGGAGGGCGAGCTCCTCTACAACATGAAGGGCGAGGTTCCGGACGACGACGACTTCATCATCCCGCTGGGCGTGGCGGACCTCAAGAGAGAAGGGTCCGACGTATCCATCATCACCCACGGGAAGATGATCCACGTTGCGCTTCAGGCCGCCCAGAGGCTGGAGAAAGACGGCATCGAGGCCGACGTGCTCGACCTGCGTACCATCCGGCCGCTCGACATGGACGCCATCCTGGACACGGTGGCCAAGACGAACCGCGTGGTGTACGTCGAGGAAGGATGGCCGTACGCGGGGACCGGGGCACAGATCACCAGCATGATTCAGGAAGAGGCTTTCGATCACCTCGATGCGCCGATTCTGCGGGTGACACAGGCCGATGTTCCCATGCCCTATGCCAAGGGCCTGGAGGCCCTGGCCAAGCCGTCCGCAGACCGCGTTGTCGAGGCCTGCAGCCGGGTCCTGTACCGCTGACCCCCACCCCCTGACACCTGGACCGCCCAAGCGGCGCCCGATTCCAGAGCGAGACAGCAACATGGTAACGAAGGTTCACATGGAGGCTCTGAGCCCGACGATGGAGGAGGGCCAGCTCGTCCGTTGGCTCAAGGGCGAGGGCGACGATGTGTCCAACGGCGATATTCTGGCCGAGATCGAGACGGACAAGGCGACCATGGAGCTCGTGGCCCGTGGCGGCGGAGTGTTGCGAAAGATCTTCTTGGAGGAAGGAGGCACGGCTGCGGTGGGTGCCGTCATCGGCGTCATCGCCGATGCGGACGAGGATGTCTCGGACGTCGAGGGCGTGTCTGGCGGCGGCGGTGGAGCGGCGCCTGCCGCAGCGGCCCAGGATGCGGGCGCACCCGACGAAGGGAAGGACGACGAAGCTCCCTCGGAGGCCGGCTCCGAAGCGGCGGAGGCCCCGGCCGTGCAGCCATCCACAGCGTCCACGGGGCGCGTGAAGGCGTCTCCAGTGGCCCGTCGGCTGGCCGAGGACGCAGGCATCGACCTGGGTCGAGTCCAGGGATCGGGTCCCGGTGGCCGCGTGGTGAAGCGTGACGTGGAGGAGGCCAAGGAGAAGGGCGTGTCAGGGGCGGGCCTCGCCCATTCCGGCCCGGAGTACGAGGACGTCCCCGTCTCTCAGATGCGGAAAGCCATTGCCAAGCGGCTGGTCCAGTCGATCGGTCCGATACCCACGTTCTATCTCACGATCGACGTGGACATGGGGCGTATGCTCGACGCCCGGAAGCGCATCAACGCCATGCTCGAGGCCCAGGGTCAGAAGGTCTCCATCAACGACCTCGTGCTCAAAGCCACGGCGGCTGCCCTGGCCCGCCATCCGGAGTGCAACGCCCAGTGGCACGACGGCTTCATCCGCCGATACAACGCCGTGCACCTGGGAGTGGCGGTGGCCATCGATGATGGGCTGATCACCCCCATCGTGCGTAATGCGCACTTGAAGGGCGTGGCCGCCATCGGTACGGAAGTCCGTGAGCTCGCTGGACGGGCCCGGGAGAAGAAGCTCCAGCCCGACGAGTACACCGGGGCGACATTCTCGGTGTCGAACCTGGGGATGTTCGGTATCCACGAGTTCACGGCCATCATCAACCCGCCCGAGGCGGGAATCCTGGCGGTGGGCGGTGTGGAAGAGACCCCGGTGGTGGTGGACGGGGAGTTGGTGGTGCGGCCGCGGATGAGGGTCACCATGAGCTGTGACCATCGAGTGATCGACGGCGCGCAGGGCTCGAGGTATCTGCAGACCCTCAGGGCCATGCTCGAGGAGCCGGCGGCCATCCTGGTCTAGGAGAGAGCCGGCGGGTCTTCCCGCTCGCCCCCGCCCGGCGGCGCCGGCGTAGGTCGGCATTCGGTCCACCAATCGCCCTGGCGGGGGGTGCCTGACGGGTCGTACGTTGACGGTGCCATCCGTTTCCGGCATGGGAGGTCAACGCAATGAACACCCGCACCGCTCTTCTCGCCTGCTCCATTGTGGTCTCATCGACGGTTTTGGGATGCGCCGGTTCGGGAGCACCTCAGCCGGTCACCGATCCGGCCATGGCGCCGAGTGTCACAGAGACTTCGGCGATGATGCTCCGCCACTTCGATCGGGCGCGCGCCTTGAGCTCAGCGGCCATATTCGGCCGCATGGACTCGGCTCGCGAGGCCGCCGTCGCCATCCGGCGTGAGGAGGCTCCGTCTTCGGCACGGGCAAGAGATGGCTACGACGCCTTCCTCGGTACTGTCGCGGATGTGGAGGGCGCCACGGACCGGAGCGGTCTGGCGCGGGCGGTTGCCGGTGTCGCGGGAGGTTGCGGGGACTGTCACCTGGCCAGCGGGCTGGGTCCGGCATTCACCATCGGGAGGGTGGATGACCCACGGACACCCCGCGATCATCTGCGTGTCCTGGCTTGGGGCTCCTCGCGGCTGTGGGAGTCACTCGTGGCGCGTTCCGACCTCGCGTGGAGGGCCGGGGCACGTGCGCTCTCCGGTCAGATCTTGCGAGAGGAGCTCTACATGAACCGCATGGCGGATCCGGACCAGGGCCGCCGACTGGCGGCCCGACTCCACGAGCTGGGTGTGGCCGCCCTGTCGACGCGGGACCATGAGGATCGAGTCGAGCTCCTGGGTGAAGTGTGGGCCACGTGCTCGGGGTGCCACGAGCTGGTGGGCGTGGCCCAGTAAGCGGTCCGGGATCACGCGATGCCGGACGGTCCGGTTTCCCGCGGGCTCTAGAGCAGGTCCTTCTCGTAGAGGCGCCAGGTGCGGTAGGCCTCCAGACCCATCGCCTCCAACGGCGCGACGATCGCCTCGTTGTCTTCGAGGAGCCAGGACGCTTCCGCGCCCTCGACGCCCATCTCGAGCGCCCGTCTGGCTGCCTCGTGCGCGAAGAGTGGGAAGAGGCCCCGATTCCGGTAATCGGTCTTGAGGCCCAGGAGCACCACCCTTCCCCGGAGCACCTTCTTCACGCCCCGTACGAGACGCAGGATGTTCCAGGGCCAGAGTCGGCCGGATGGCATCCTACGCAGGACGTCGTTGACGTCGTGGGCGATCATCATGAAGCCAACCACCTCGCCGTCCGCCTCCGCCACGAATGAGAGGCCCTCTGGCAGCACGGCCTTGAGATCCCTGGCCGTGTGCCAGAACTCCTCCCAGCTGGGTGGTGTGAAACCCCAGTTTCCCGCCCAGGCATCGGTGTACAGCCGAAGCACGCGGCGCGCTTCGTCTTGCAGCGTCGTTACGTCGAGCTCACGGAACACGATTCCGCTCTTCCGCCGAGCTCGCTCCGCCAACCGCCCGACCCGGTCGGGCACGGCGAGTCGATCCCCGGCGGGAATCCAGTATCCGAGCAGATCCTTCGCCTTCTGGTACCCATCGCCATCGAGGAGGGCGCCGTAATAGGGGGGATTCCACGGCGTCATGATCACCGGCCGGTGCTCGAATCCGTCCACCAGCAAGCCCGACTCGTGGTTCATGGAGGGGTTGACGGGCCCGCGGGCGGAGAGGAGTCCTCGACCACGCAGCCACGACTCTGCCTCACGCAGTAGGGTTCGGGCTGCTTCGGGGTCGTCCTCGCATTCGAAGAAGCCGAAGAACCCCGTGCGGTCGTCGTGATGCTCATTGTGCCAACGGTTCTCCAAGGCTGCCACTCGGCCCACGGGCCGCCCGTCTCGATACCCCACGAAGAGCGCGCGCTCGGCGTTGCGGTAGAACGGATTCCGCTTCTCGTCGAGAAGGTCCCGCACCACGGCTCTCAGCGGCGGGATCCAAGGCGTTCCTCTTCCGGATTGGACTTTCCACGCCACGTCCACGAAGCGGGCGACGCCCCGTCGGCCCTCGACCCGTTCCACCCTCACCATCGCATGCGCTCCGCAGGGCCTCCCTCGCCCATCAGCTCGAGTCCCCGGCGGCGACCCATTCCACTGCCCGGACATGATGCTCGGGCGCGGCTTCCACCCACGCCTGGAACGCCCGCACGGCTGCTGCGTTGGGCGCACGGTGCTCGTCCCAGAAGCGGTCCAGATCATCGTAGCTTCCGGCCCGGGCTACGCCGTGCCGCTCCGCGTCCCAGGCATTGAGGCTTTGCTCGAATTGGCCGCGTGCGGGCACCGCCAGAACGGGCTTGCCCAGGTAGTAGGCCTCGCAGAGTGACTCGAAGCCCGCCGATCCCACGAACGCGCGGCACCGGCCGAGATCATGGAGGAACGCTTGCTGGTCGAGATCTCGCACCTCGAAGCCACCCGGAGGCGGGGTAGAGAGTGCCTCCGCCCCCCCTTCGAGGTAACATCGGACTCGGATGTCCGGTCGCCCGCGGTGCCAGTCCGCGAGCAGGTCGCCGTACCCGGCGTTCAGGGCGTACGCCAGAAGGAAGCCATCGTCGCTCCTCTGGATGCCGTCCAGCCCCTCTCGGAGGAGGGGGGGAACCACGACCAGCCGCTCGGACGGCACCGGCATCCTGGGCACGAACGACAGGGCGAGCCGGAGTCGAGATCGCGTGGAGGTAGCCCGGGTCCACCCGAGGACGGAGTTCCGTGCCCATTCGGCGCCGGGGAGTGGATGGAGCTCCGGATGCAGGAAGATGTAGTTGTGGGCAACGGAAAGATGGGGCACCCGGCTACGGTGCAGCACTCTGGCGAGCGCTGCCACGATGTCGAGGACATTCACCACGATGTCCAGCTCTCTGGTGCCCTCGTGGATTCGGCGACCCGCCCGGACGAAGGAGGGAAGTCGACGCATCACGTCCGTGGCCGTCGCCACCCGCGATACCCCTATCCCCCTGCGGTCCGGGACCTGTACGGGCGCGTCGAAGGTCTCCACCGGCGCGTCCATGCCCTCCACGAAATACGAGGGCACCGTGCGGAACGGGCTTGCCCCTACCCACACACGCTCAACCCGGTGTCCGGCGTCCTTCAGAAAGCCCGCGAGGGCCAGGGCCTGGGTCATGTGCCCCCGCCCCTCACCCTGCACGACGAAGCCCACGCGAAGAGGCTTCATCCGCCCTCGCCCCGGGTTACTTTACCCCCAATGGCGCCGGCTCTACCTTCGTAGACTCCATAGTCCCTTCGAAACCTTCGGGGCGTTCCGCCCCTTCGAGAGAGAGAGGAACCCGCGTGGCTGGCAAGAATGGCGAGCGTTTCGACCTGATCGTGATCGGCGGTGGTCCTGGCGGCTACGTCGCGGCCATCCGTGCCTCCCAGCTCGGTCTGAAGGTCGCGTGTGTGGAGGACCAGCACCTCGGCGGGGTCTGCCTCAACATCGGATGCATCCCCACCAAGGCGATGCTCACCAGCGCGCTGCTGGTCAATGAGATGAAGGAAGGTGAGCGGCACGGGATCGTCGCGAAGGATCTGACGTTCGACCTCGGCCCCGCTCAGGAGCGGAGCCGCCGGGTGGCCGACCAGATGCGGAACGGCATCGGGATGCTCTTCAAGAAGAACAAGGTGACCCACCTCGAAGGGTTCGGTCGCCTGAAGGGCAAGGGGAAGGTCGAGGTGGAGGGGGCCGACGGCAAGCGGTCCTCCTACGAGGCCGACAACGTGATCATCGCCACCGGCTCCCGGCCGCGCGATCTCCCGGTGCTGAAGATCGACGAAGAGCGGATCTGGTCCTCCACCGGGGCTCTGATGCAGAAGGAGGCGCCCGGGTCTCTGTTCATCGTGGGCGCCGGCGCGATCGGTATGGAGTTCGCCGATGTGTATGCGTCCTACGGTACCGAGGTGACCATCGTGGAGGCTCTTGACCGGATCCTTCCGCTCGAGGATGCCGAGGTCTCGAAGTTCATGGAGCGGACGTACAAGAAGCGGGGCATGGATATCCACACCGGCGCTCGCTTCCAGAAAGCCGACGTGAAGGCCGATGGGGTGACCGTCACCTTCACCGACGCCAAGGGCGAGGACCAGACGATCGACGTCGACTACGTCCTCTCCGCCGTGGGTCGCGTGCCCAACTCCGAGGACCTGGGCCTCGAGTCGGCGGGCGTGAAGGTGGACGACCGCGGCTTCATCGTCGTGGACGCCCACCTCCGAACCAACGTGGATGGCGTCTACGCCGTGGGGGATGTCGCCGGACATCAGCTGCTAGCCCACAAGGCCAGCCACGAGGGCATCGTTTGCGTCGAGCACATCGCCGGCGAGGGACACCACACCATCGACTACGACAACGTGCCGAACTGCACCTACTGCCACCCCGAGGTAGCGTCGGTGGGGCTCACCGAGGAGCAGGCCAAGGAACAGGGCCACGACATCCAGGTGGGCAAGTTCCCCTGGGTCGGCGTTGGTCGCGCGGTGGCGTCCGGGCACGCCGAGGGCTTCATCAAGGTGATCCGCGACAAGAAGTACTCCGAGATCCTGGGGGCCCACATCGTCGGCCCGCATGCGACCGAGCTCATCGCCGAGTTCGTCGTGGGTCGCCACCTGGAGTCCACCGTCGAAGAGATGGAGAAGGCCATGCATCCGCACCCCACCCTGTCCGAAGGTGTGGCAGAGGGTGCGCTCGCCGCCCTGGGCCGGCCCATCCACATCTAGCACGTCTGGGCGGCTCCTCCGCAGCGCCCCTCCTACAGCGACCTGCCAGGAACGAATGGAAGAAGCCGAGACCGCGGCGGACGCACCCGACCTCGATCAACCTGCTCCGCGCGAGTGGACGCCGGGGCAGGAGGAAGCACTTCGACTATGGATCGCCCTGGCTCGGTGCTACTCGAGCTTCGCGAAAGCCGTTTCCTGCAAGATCCACGAGTATGGGCTCACGACCCCGCAGTTCGGGGTGCTGGAAGCACTGTATCACCTGGGGCCGCTCTCCCTGGGCGATCTGGCGGACAAACTGCTTGTGACCGGCGGCAACGTCACGTACGTGATGGACCGTCTGGAGCAGCAGGGTCTCGTTTACCGGGAGCGGTCGAAGGACGACCGCCGGGTCGTCCAGGCGAAGCTCACGGCGGACGGCCGCGGCCTCGTGGATGGAGTCTTCCAGGGACACGCCGAGTTCATCGAGCACCTGACGCGGCATGTGGAGCCGAGCGACCGACGGCAGCTGCGCACACTGCTCCGAGAGCTGGGTCGCGGGATCGCCGAGACTGACCTCTAGCGGGGTCTCTCGGCTCTTACTCCGGGCTCCGCTCGAAGGGGGCGCCTAGACCGGAAGGGCCTCGGAACGGTCCGGGTTCAGCTCGATGCCTCGAATGCTGAGCACGCGTACGAGCGCTTCGCCGATCTTGTTGTTCGGTGTGGAAGCTCCGGCGGTGAGCCCTAGCTCGAAGGGGCCGTCGGGCAGCCAGACATCCTCCACGAGCTCCTCCGCGGACGGGTCCAGCACCGGCTTGTGCCGGATGGTCCCGGCCTCGACGTCGATGCAGGCGGCGTCCTCCACGTGGAACGTCCGGGTGTGCTGCCTGCACAGATGCGCCAGGTGGTTGGTGTTGGAGGAGTTGTATCCCCCGATGACCAGCATGACGTCGGGGGGATCCTTCATCATCTCCGCGACCGCGTCCTGGCGCTCTTGGGTGGCCGAGCAGATGGTGCCGAAGGAACGGAAGTGCTCGGCCGCATGCTCCTCACCGAACCGCTCTACCATGGCTTCGTGCACCTTCATGCCGATGGCCAGCGACTCCTTGGCCAACATGGTGGTCTGGTTCGCCACCCCGACCTTTTCCAGGTCCACATCGGGGTCGAAGCCCGGGGACGCCTTGTTGGCGAAGTGATCCATGAACGCTTCGCGAGATAGGTGCCCGGGTCGTTCCGCGATGTAGTCGAAGACCAGGCTGGCTTCGTCCATGTCCCTCACGATGATGTACGTGCCCTGCTCGTGCTTGTTGACCTGGGACGCCGTGGCTCGTGATTCCTCGTGCGTGTACTTCCCGTGAATGAGCGCCGTGAACCCGTCCTTCGCGTAGCTCTCCACCCGCTTCCAGACGTGGAGCACGGATCCGCAGGTGGTGTCGACGAGGATGCACCCTATGCCCCGCAGCGTCTCGAAGTCATGCAGCGTCACGCCGAATGCGGGCATGATGACGACGTCTTCGGAGGTCACATCCGAGAAATCGAAGGTGCCGTCTTCACCGGGGTAGATGAAGCGGATGCCCATGTCCGTCATCCGCTGATTCACGTGCGGGTTGTGGATGATCTCACCCACGAGGAAGATCCGCTTGTCCGGGAACTTGTGGACGGTCTCGTAGGCGTAATCCACCGCCCGGTCCACCCCGTAGCAGAAGCCGAACTCCTGGGCCAGCCGCACCGTGACGTCGCCGAACTCGTCCCGATACCCCCGCGAGCGGATGCGCTCTACGAGGCCGGACTGGTACTCCGCGTCGATGAGGGGGCGGAGCTCCTTCTTGAGTCCGAAGCCCTTGCGGAAGTAGGTCTGCTCCATGCTGATCTCGCATCGCGATGGGATGAGTGTGTGGACGCCCCTACCCCGAGGGGGCGGCGGCGATCCGCAAGCGGTAAGGTGATGGCGCAGACAGGTGGCTTCAAGGCAGGAGCGTGCGGAGGGTACGGGGGCGGTGCAGGAACCCCCTCCCCGTCCATCCGGTAGCAGCCTGCATGAACCTGTTCGGCCGGTTGTTCCTGCTCTTCGTGCTCGTGCCCATTCTGGAGCTCGTGCTACTTATACAGCTGGGGAGGGTTGTGGGTCTTCTCCCCACGGTGGGGCTCGTGCTGCTCACGGGCGCGGCGGGCGCCTGGTTGGCCCGTGCCGAGGGGGTGCGGGTGTTCTTCCGCTTTCAGAGCGAGCTCTCCGGCGGACAGCTTCCGGGCCAGGCGCTGTTCGACGGGCTCTGCGTGCTGGTGGGTGGCGCGTTTCTGCTTACGCCCGGCGTCCTCACGGACTTGGTAGGGTTCGCCCTGCTGGTGCCCTTCAGCCGGCGGTGGATTCAGCAGCGGATGAGGCGGAGCCTGGAGCGGCAGATCGAGCAGGGCACGATCCGGGTCGTCACCTTCGGCGGTCGCCAGGGATTCGCCTCCGGCTTCGGAGGTGCGCCCGGTTCGCATGCTGGAGACGGCGTCGAGCCGATCGTTGGGGATCTCGATCCGTCCAAAGGGATCGAGGTACCGCTGGACGAGCGATGACCCGCCGTTAGGGCTCCTGGGGGCGCGGGCCGTGACCCTTCCGCATGAGACCCGAGCTGCCGTGGACCCGCGCCTACTCTGCGGGTAGCTTCCGGCCATGACACACGAAATCTCCTTTCTCGAGCGCCTCCTGGACGCGCCGGGACCCTCTGGCTTCGAAGTCCGGGCCGCACGGGTCTGGCGTCAGGAGGCCGAAACGTTTGCCGGCGACGTCACAGTGGACGTGAGCGGGAACTCCTACGCGACGGTTCGAGGCAAGGGCGATCGGCGCGTGATGCTTGCCGGCCACATCGACGAGATCGGTCTGCAGGTAACGCACGTCGATGAGGACGGTTACCTGTACGTCGACACCATCGGTGGCTGGGATCCTCAGGTGCTGGTGGGGCAGCGGGTGACGATCCTGTCGAAGGCCGGCGATGTCACCGGCGTGGTGGGTAAGAAGGCCATCCATCTCATGAGCTCCGACGACCGGAAGCAGGCATCCAAGATCAAGAACCTCTGGGTGGACATCGGCGCGGGATCGCGGGACGAGGTGATCGCCGCGGGGGTTCGGGTGGGAGACCCGATGGTCATCGCCCAGTCCATGGCCCGGCTGGCGGGAGACCGTATCGCCAGCCGCGCCATCGACAACCGCATCGGCGCTTTCGTGGTGCTGGAGGCGCTGCGGAGGCTCTCGGGCGAGCCCCCGTTCGTCACGACGACGGCTGTGGCCACGGTGCAGGAAGAGATCGGGCACTCCGGTGGCGGAGCCCGTACCAGCGCCTACGCACTCGAACCGGACCTGGCTCTCGTGGTGGACGTCACGTTCAGCACGGACGTGCCGGACGTGGAGAAGAAGGAGCTCGGCGAGCACGAGCTGGGTGGCGGACCCGTCCTCAGCCGGGGCTCGGCGTCGCACAACGGGGTCTTCGAGGCGCTGGCGAGTACCGCGGAGGCGGAGGAGATCTCCTTTACCATCCAGGCTTCACCCTCCGCTACGCGTACGGACGCGGACGGCATCCACCTCACCCGGAGAGGGGTTCCAACCGGCCTCATCTCCATTCCGAACCGGTACATGCATTCGCCCAACGAGGTCGTCAGCCTGGACGACCTATTCAAGGCGGCCGAGCTCATCGCAGCCTTCGTACGGCGAATCGGCGCGGACACGGATTTCACTCCGCGGTAGCGAGCGGGCGTGTGCCTCCGTTGCGACTCGGGTAGACGCCGCGCGGGGACGGCTCGCGCGCGCATTGACGGCCTCACCGCCTGCGTCTACCGTTCGGACCCCTGAGACCGGGGCCGCGGAGCACTCTCGTTCGGAGAGACGCCGGCGCTCGGGGCGTGTGGCACCAGCAGCAAGCCCGACCGGGACCGCGCCGGCGTGGGTGGCACATTTTGACGGAAGCAATCGATGGTCGAAGCAGGAAAGTTGGTCCTAGAGCTGCAGGAGATGCGCGACGATGGACATTTGTCCGATGCGCTGCTCCGGTATGCGGTGCGCTCTGTCGCAAATGCGGATGAGCGATACAGTTGGGTGGGCGTCTACCTCCTCAACGAGGAGGACAACGAGCTCTGGCTGCACAACTACGTCGGTGAGCCCACGGAGCACGCCAAGATCCCGGTGGGGACCGGCGTGTGCGGGCGAGCCATCGCCGAGCGCACGAACCTGAACATCCCCGACGTCAGCCAGGAGGAGAACTACCTGGCCTGTTCGCCGGACGTCGAGAGCGAGCTGGTCGTGCTCATCAGGGCCGGGGACGACATCTTCGGACAGATCGATATCGACTCGGAGGAGGCCGCCGCCTTCACGGAGGAAGACGAGATCGCGCTCATCGGTGTGGCGGACAAGCTCGCCGAGCAGCTCGCGGCGGAGCGGCGCTCCTGACCGAAGAGTCGGCTACCGGGCGAGTCGCGCCCGGCCTCCGAGCGTTCAACGCCGGAAACCGGGACTCGTTCACGCTGGACGGGACTCGAACCTACTTGGTGGGAGAGCGGCGGGTCGCCGTCATCGATCCGGGCCCGAACGTGCCAGAGCACGTTCGGGCCTTGGCGTTGGCCCTGGAATCGGCCTCGGAGGTACGGGTCGTTCTCACCCACGGACACTCGGACCACGCCGCCGCCGCGCGGCCTCTGGCCGAGATCGTGGACGCGGAGGTCTTGGGGCCGGACCTCGCCGACGTGGATCGGATCCTGTCCGACGGTGACATCGTGGAGACGGATCGTGGAGCCCTCCGGGCGGTCCATACACCGGGGCATACCCCGGAGCACCTCTGCTTCCATTGGCTCTCGACCCGAGCACTCTTTGCGGGCGATCTACTGCTTGGCGAGGGCGACACGACCTGGGTGGCCGAGTACAAGGGATGCATGGCCGACTACCTGGGCTCCCTGCGGCTCCTGAGGGACATGGAGCTCGACGTGATCTATCCCGCGCACGGTCCGCCGCTGGAGGACCCCGGCGATGCGATCACCCGGTTCGAGGCTCACAAGAGGGTCCGAATCCGGCAGGTGGAAGAAGCCCTGAAGGTTCTGCCCGGAGCCGAGGTCGATGCCCTACTCGACCACGTCTATGGCGACACCGTTCCTCACGCACTGCGTCCGGCTGCGGTCCGCAGCTTGGGAGCACTCGTCGACTACGTCCGGGATACCGGACACTCGTGAGCTTCGCGGTTCACCCACGGGCGACACGGGGGTATCGTCTATCATGAGCGTTCCCCTGGATTCCCGTCTCACCGCGCGTCTCCGGAGCATCGTGGGCCCGGATCATGTCATCACGGACCCGAACCGGCTGTTCGTGTACGAATCCGACGGCCTCACTCAGTACCGGGTGGCCCCGCGCGCGGTGGTGCTACCGGCAGGAACGGAAGAGCTGTCCCAGGTCGTGCGCGCCTTGCACGGGGCGAACCTGCCGGTAGTTCCCCGGGGTGCCGGAACGGGGCTCTCAGGAGGAGCACTTCCGACGGCCGACGGTGTTGTGGTCGGGACGGCCCGGATGAACCGTATCCTGTCGATCGACGCGGAGAGCCGGATGGCTCGGGTGCAGCCGGGCGTCGTCAACGGACGGCTCACCGAGGCGACCCGGCCCCACGGGCTCTACTACGCGCCGGACCCGTCGTCGCAGAGCACGTGCACGCTCGGGGGGAACGTAGCTGAGAATTCAGGAGGGCCGCACTGCCTCAAGTACGGGGTAACTGGACGATACGTCACGGGGCTCACCGTCGTGCTCGCAGACGGCGAGGTCGTGGAGTTGGGCGGGGCGGGCCGCTCCGTGGACGGTGCGCTGGACCTGGTGGGGCTCTTCGTCGGGTCCGAGGGCTGCTTCGGAATCGCAGCCGAGATCGAGGTCCAGCTCCTTCCTCTGGCCGAAGGGGTCCGGACCCTTCTGGGGATCTTCGACTCCATGGAGGACGCTGGACGAGCCGTCACCTCCATCATCGCCGCAGGCATGATTCCGGCGGCGTTGGAGATCGTGGACGCCGCCACGATCCGAGCCGTTGAGGCAAGTGTCTACGCCGCGGGGTATCCAACGGATGCCGCCGCTGCCCTCGTGGTGGAGTTCGACGGCACGGAGGCCGGCCTCGACGAAGAGGCTCGCCGGGCGGAGGCGTGTTGTCGCGAGGCAGGAGCGCGGGATGTTCAACGCGCGCTGGACGAGGAGCACCGCGCGGCGCTTTGGAAGGGGCGGAAGAAGGCATTCGGGGCCATGGGCCGGATCGCGCCGGACCTACTGGTGCAGGATGCCACGGTGCCGCGGACGCGGCTCCCCGAGGTGTTGGCCGGCGTCACGGAGATTGGTCGCCGGTACGACCTGGAGATCGCCAACGTCTTCCATGCCGGTGACGGGAACCTCCATCCCAACATCATCTTCGACCGACACGACGCGTCGCAGGTGGTCCGGGTGGAGGCGGCGTCCAACGAGATCATGGCCCTCTGCGTCGCGGCCGGTGGGACCATTACCGGCGAGCACGGTGTGGGTGTCGACAAGCGCCAGTACATGGGGCTCGTGCATGGACCGGGAGAGCTGGCTGCGATGCGGGCCATGAGGGCCGCGTTCGACCCCAGGGAGCTGTTCAATCCCGGAAAGGTGTTGCCTGCGGAGGCGGAGGAAGGAGCGTGAGCCGCCTGCCCGAGACCTTTCCCGCCGAGTCACGAGGGGACGCCTCGGACGTCACGCTCGGCGACGCGGTCGATGTGGCGGAGCTGGTCATACCTGGGTCCGCGCCGGAGGTTGCAGACGTGGTGCGGTGGGCTGCGCAGGAGGGTCGCACGGTCCTGCCCGTGGGGACGGGGCGGCACCTCCACCGTATGGTCGCCGCCGAGCGCGCGGTGGTTTTGCGCGCGGATCGCCTGGGCGGGATTCGTATCTACGAGCCCGCGGACCTGACGCTGACGGCCGGAGCGGGAACGCCACTGTCCGAGCTGCGTGCCGCCCTCGCCCCGCACGATCAGTGGCTACCCTTCGATCCGCCAGACGTGGACGCGAGGACTCTCGGCGGCTTGGTCGCCGCCGGCCTGTCGGGTCCTTTGGCCGCCGGGTATGGGCGTCTCCGGAATCATGTGCTGGGAGCCACTGCCGTGCTCGGCGACGGTCGGGTTGTCCATCTCGGAGGGAGAGTCGTGAAAAACGTGGCCGGCTTCGACTTGCTCCGGCCGTTGGTGGGCAGCATGGGTGGGCTCGCGGTCCTCACCGAGATTTGCTTGAGGCTCTTTCCCGTTCCGCATACCGAAAAGGTATTGGTTAAGCGCGGTGATGCCTCCGCCGAGCTGGTCGATGCCGCGTTGGGTGTGGCTCGAGCGTCGGTGATGCCTGTCGCCGCCGTGCTGGTCGGGGGCCTCCCGAAGTCAGGAGGAAGGACGGCGCTCCTGGTCCGCCTGCATGGGGCGTCGTCGTCGGTGCGGGCGGATCGACGGACCTTCGAGGATGTCATGGGAGGACCGGTGGAGGTCTTGGATGGGCTCGCAGCGGCCGAGGTACTTCGGGTCGCCCGGGACCATCCAGGCGGTGGTCCGTCCACGGGCACCTCGGCGGAACCGGGTGCCATGGCCGCCCAGGATGTCACAGCGGGCTCGATGTGCCACGGGGCGGGCGTGGCGTCCGCGCTTCCCGCCCGCTTGGGGGACGTGCTCGCAGCGCTGGAATCCACGCTGGGAACCGTTCCCTTCTCGAGCGATGTCATGGCAGGAACGACCCGATTCGCCTTCTCGTCTGACCAGGCGCCGGACCTGGTCGGGCTCCGGAGGGCCCTGGAGGGGGTTGGGGGATCTCTGGGCATCGAGCAGTTGCCCGACGGTGCGGACGTCGAAGTGGGCGATGCCGTGAGCTCGGTGGGCGCGGGCGAGGCCGCACTGGCCGCACGGGTCCGCGCGGTGTTCGATCCGCCGGGTGTCTTCTGGCGGGCGCGCGAGAGCCGCCCGGCTGGGAGGCCGAGTCCGCGTCCGGGGGGATCGGGATGAACGCGGCTTCAGCGTCGCCTCCGGTCGGGGGGCCTCTGGCTTCGGCTTTGGCCGATCAGAAAGACCGCCTCCTCCCGTGCGTCCACTGCGGCTTCTGTCTACCCGCGTGCCCCACCTACACCCGGCTCGGCGACGAGGCCGACTCCCCGCGGGGGCGGCTACATCTCATGCAGGCCGTCGTCGAGGGGCGCCTCGACGCAGGCAGTGACGCGTTCCGCACCCACATCGACCGGTGCCTCGGGTGCCGCGCATGCGAGCCGGCGTGTCCCTCCGGGGTGGAGTACGGCGTCCTGCTCGAGCATGCGAGGGAGGCCGCGGCCGAAGCGGCGCGCCCGGGATTGTTGACCCGGCTGCTGCTTCGGGTCATGGCTTCTCGGAATCTCCGCCGGGTCGCGTTCCTGGGCGGTAGGCTTCTACGGGCGACGGGCCTCCCCGCTGCGGCGGCGAGGCTGCTCCCTCGGCGTGGCAGACTGGGCAACGCGGGCCTCGGTCTGGCCATGCTGGCAGCCACTGATCCCTGGAAGAGCGACGCGCGTCGCGACGTAGACCCGGCCTTCCGGGCGGGTGACACCCTCCCCCCGTCTCGCCAACGGGTGGGAATGCTCGCCGGCTGCGTGCAGGACGGCCTTTACCGGCGCGTGAACGACGCGACGGAGCGTGTCCTGGCCGCGAACGGATTCGAGGTCGTAACGGTGCCAGCTCAGGACTGCTGTGGCGCACTGCATGCGCACGCCGGTGCTCTGGACGAGGCCCGAGCCCTGGCACGGAGGAACGTGGCGGCGTTCGAGGCGGCCGGCGTCGAGATGGTGGTGGTGAACGCAGCAGGGTGTGGCGCGAGCTTGAAGCAATACGGAACACTGCTCGGTGACGACCCGGATTGGTCGAGTCGGGCGGCGCGCTTCGCGGAGAGCGTGAGGGACGTCAACGAGCTACTGTGCGAGGTAGGTCCGCGGCGTGGAGCACCGGTGCCTTGTCGGATCGCGTTCGATCATCCGTGCCACCTGCTGCACGCGCAGGGGATACGGGCCGCGCCTCTCGAGGTGCTCGGGGCTGTACCGGGGGCCGAGGTGCTGGTCGTGGAGAACGCGGATGAGTGCTGCGGCGGTGCGGGGATCTACGGTATCACCCACCCGGACCTCGGTGGCCGCATCGGAGCGGACAAGGTGAGGGCAGTCCGTGCGTCTCACGCGGACGCGGTGGCGACCCCGAACCCGGGATGCCTCATGCAGATCGGAGCCGGTCTGCGCCTGGAGGGCTCCTCGATGGGTGTGCTGCACCCGGTGGAGCTGCTGGACGAGAGTTACGAACGCGGAGGGTACTACCGATGAACGAAGAGACGCCGGAGGGTGGCAAGCCTTCCGAGAATCTGGTCACGCTGGGGGTGGACCATCCGGTTTGGAGTCGGTTCTTCCACGTCGCGCCGCTCATTGTGGTGGGCACCAAGGAGCCGGACGGGTCGTACGATCTGGCTCCGAAGCACATGGCTACACCGATGGGGTGGGGGAATCACTTCGGGTTCGTGTGCACCCCTTCTCATGGCACGTACCGGAATGCCCAACGGGAGAGGGTTTTCACCGTGAGCTATCCCCGGCCGTCGCAAATTCTGGCGACGAGCCTGGCGGCGGCTCCCCGTTGCGAGGGAGACGACAAGCCCAGCCTCGCAGCCCTGAGCACCTTCGCGGCAAGCGTCGTGGACGGAGTCCTCCTTACGGACGCATATCTCCACCTCGAATGTGAGACGTACCGGATCGTCGACGGGTTCGACGAGAACAGCCTCATCACGGGACGCGTGGTGGAGGCGCATGTCTCGGAGGGTGCCTTGCGCCGGGAGGACGCGGACGATCACGACACGATCGCCGGTGCGCCCCTGTTGGCCTACCTCGCGCCCGGCCGATATGCGGAACTCGCGGAGACGTTCGCGTTTCCGTTTCATGCCGGGTGGTCACGATGAGCGAGCCGCGTGGCGGAGCCCCCGTCGAGATGGTCGCCGACGAGGCCCGTTCCACGCTCGAGGCCGTGCGCGGCATGCGAGACGAGTTCGTGGACTTCCTGTCGCATCTCGCGGGCATCGAATCCCCTACCGATCGTCCAGAGACTCAGGCGCCCGTACAGGAGGTCCTGGCCGGCGCGCTCGAGGATCTGGGTTTCGAGACTCGCGTCGTGCCCGGGCGCGCGACCGGTGGACACCTCTTCGCCCGACAGCCGGGTGGAGGCCGGTCTGATGCGGCGCAATTGCTGGTCGGACACACGGATACGGTCTGGCCGGTGGGCACGCTGGACCGGATGCCCGTGCGCGAGGAGGAGGGACGGTTGCATGGGCCCGGCACCCTCGACATGAAGGGAGGGCTCACCCAGGCGGTGTTCGCACTTCGCGCGCTCCAGGCTCTGGGGCTCGAGCCCGCGGTATCGCCGGTGCTGTTCTTCAACTCGGACGAGGAGATCGGCAGCCCGGAGTCGAAGCGGTACGTGCGGATGCTTGCCCGGCGTGTCCGCCGGGCCTTCGTTCTCGAGCCTTCCTTGGGCTCGGATGGTCGCATCAAGACCGCCAGGAAGGGCCTCGGGCGCTTCCAGGTCACGATCCACGGCCGAGCGTCGCACGCAGGTCTCGATCCGGAGGCCGGTGCCAGCGCCATCCTGGAGCTCTCCCACGTGATCCAGCAGCTCCACGCCTTGAATGATCTGGAGCGGGGGACGACTGTGAACGTGGGGGTCATCGACGGCGGTGTACGGCCCAATGTGGTAGCGCCGCTGGCGCGGGCCAGCGTGGACGTCCGGGTACGGACGGTGGAGGACGGAGCGCGCGTTCAGGAGGCCATCAAAGCGCTGGAGCCGCAGACCCCGGGCGTACGGCTGGAGATCGAGGGCGCGGTGGCAGTACCGCCCCTCGAGCGGACACCGAGGAACCGCATCCTGTGGGAGGAGGCTCGCGAGGCTGCCGAAGCGCTCGGGTTGGTGGTCGAAGAGGGCATGGCCGGTGGCGGATCCGACGGGAACACGACCAGCCAGTTCACCGCCACGCTGGACGGGCTCGGGTGTGTGGGCGATGGAGCCCATGCCGATCACGAGCACATCGAGATCGACCGCTCACTGGAGCGCTGTGCCCTGCTGGCGCGCCTGCTCCTCTCCCCGGTGGACGAGGGGGTCTAGGGATCGCCCTGGAGTCATCCCGGCCTCCCCCGGGCGGAATGGACCTGATCAGGAGGCATTGAAGATGGACATGAAGGCACGACCCATGCTGGGTTCCGTCACACACATCGCCGATCTTGGGCCACCGCCCTTCGCCGTGGAGCACGCGCCCGCCGATGACTGGAGATCAGGAGACTATGTGATGGTGGAGGTGCTCGACGTACCTCGGGGTGCGACGGGTGGCTTCGAGCTCCCGGACGGCCGCGGTGTCACACCCATGCCGGGGGACTATCTGGTGGGCGCGCTGGCACGTCGATTCGCCACCCTGGAGGCGACGGGCTCCTTCGAGGCTGTGGGGGACGATGGCGTGATGCACGTGCTGACCGACGCGGGCTGCATTGGCACCCTGATATCGCGGTCGCGGTTCTCGCCGGAGCTGATCGAAGTGGCCTACCGCGGGCACGTTCTGGTGGATGGAGCGCGCAGCAACATGTCCTCATGGGCGCGGCAGGAGACCGGGGCCAGCTTTGATCTACCGGTCGTGCTCATCGTCGGCACATCCATGTCGGCCGGGAAGACGCACGCCGGTCGGGTGGTCGTCCGGAGTCTGCTGGACCTGGGGCATAAGGTGTTGGGTGCCAAGCTCACCGGCGCCGGTCGCCGCCGGGACTCCTTGGCCTTCGGTGACGCCGGCGCCCAATACGTTTTCGATTTTATGGATGCCGGGCTCCCCACCACGGTGTGCCCTCCGAGCGAATACCGCGAGGCCGTCCGTCCCCTGCTCAGCACCTTCATGGACACCGAAGCAACCGTCGTGGTTATCGAGTCCGGGGCTTCGCCGTTGGAGCCGTACAACGGGGCTACGTTGGTGGACCTGCTGGGCGACCGGGTGGCCTATACGATTCTCTGCGCCTCGGATCCGTACGCGGTTGAAGGCATCAAGGTGGCCTGGGGCAGGAGCTTCGATCTCGTGGCCGGCCCGGCGGCGAACACGGCGGCAGGCGTGCAGCTCGTGGAGCGCCTGACCTCGTTGCGGGCGCTGGACCTCAATGACCGGGCTGCACGACCGGAGCTCACCCAACGCCTCCAGGAGGCCTTGAGAGCAGGGGGCGTGTCTGCCTTCATGGAACGGTCTTGAGCTCTACGCCCGTTGGGCACCGGCTACGTGCGCTCGAGTCGATCGATGACTACGAAGCGTGCGTGGCTCTCCAGGAGGAGGTCTGGGGGGAGGGGTTCTCCGAGCGGGTGCCCATGGCAATCCTGAAGGTGGGGCAGGAGCTGGGGGGCGTGAGTGCCGGCGCATTCGACCAGGAGGGTCGGCTGGACGGGTTCGTGTTCGGACTCACCGGGCTCGATTCCGACGGATCGCTCCTGCATTGGTCGGACATGTTGGCCGTCCGCGAAGGTGTTCAGGGACAGGGATTGGGCTTGCGGCTCAAAGCGTTTCAGCGCGAGGCCGTCCTCCGCCTCGGGGTGCGCCGGATGGCTTGGACCTTCGATCCCCTTCGGGCGCGGAACGCGCACCTCAATCTCGCCAAGCTGGGTGCCGTGATCCGAGAGTACCGACGGGACATGTACGGCCAGACGGACTCCAGGCTTCACCAGGGGATCGGGACCGACCGCTTCGTCGCTCTATGGTTCCTGGATTCGGAGCGCGTGGAAGGGCGGCTGGCCCGTGCGCTCCGAGGCGTATCAGGAGGGCGTGGCCACCGCGGGCCCGTTGGTGGCGAACCTGTTCCTGCGGCCCTGCGCCCGGGCGTCGATCCCGACACGGGGCTGCCGTGCCCGACGCCCCCGCGTCTCGATCTTGAAGAGCCGCGGGTGGCGGTGTCCGTCCCGGCGGATATCGGGTCCATCATGAACGAGGCGCCCGAGCTGGCCGTGTCCTGGCGGGACGCTACGCGCACGGTCTTCCTGCACTATCTGCTGCGGGGATACGAGATCCGGGAGATCGTCCGGGGAGCGGCTTCCCAGAGACACGCCGTGTACCACATGGAGCGGCGGCACGGAGCGGACGAGGAGCGACGGGCCGCCGATGATTCCGAAAAGGGGAACTGGGCATGAAGATCGAGCGAGCCGAGCTCCGTGAGATCCGCATGAAGCTTCGTCAGCCTTTCGAGATCAGCAGCGGCGTCACGGAGCACCGACGAATTCTCCTGCTGAAGCTCCAAGGTGATGGCGCAGTAGGCTGGGGCGAATGCGTGGCCGGCGAGTCGCCTGCGTACGCGTACGAGACCACGGACACCGCGTGGCACGTCCTGACGGATTTCATTCTCCCCCGAGTGGTGGGGCGTGATGTGAAGGATCCCGAGGACGTGCTCGCTCCGGTCGAGTGGATCCGAGGTCATCGCATGGCGGGAGCTGCGGTGGAGATGGCGGCCTGGGATCTCTCGGCCCGCATGGCGGGGACATCCTTGTCGGACCGGCTCGGAGGGACCCGCGGGCGGGTCCCGGTCGGTGTGAGCGTGGGGCTTCAGGCAACGGACGAAGCGCTGCTGGAGCAGATCGCGGCCTACGTCGAGGACGGGTACGCGCGGGTCAAGATCAAGATCAAGCCGGGCCGGGACGTCGAGATGCTCTCCGCCGTCCGGGCTCGCTTTCCGGACCTCCCCATCCTGGCCGACGCGAATTCCGCCTACAACCTGAGGCCGGCTGCTGACGAGCCGACCTCGTCGGGCGGCTCATTGCCCTCCGACGCCGGGCGATTGCGAGCGGTGGACGACCTCGATCTGATGATGATCGAGCAGCCGCTGGCCTACGACGACTTCCTGCATCACGCTCGCCTGCAGCGCATGATCCGGACACCGGTGTGCCTGGACGAGTCTATCAGGTCCGAGGGGGATATCGAGCTCGCGTTGGAGCTGGGCAGCTGCAGAATCGTGAACATCAAGCCCGGGAGGGTCGGTGGCTTGGCGGTCAGCCGCCGGATCCACGATATGATGCGGGCTCAGGGCTTCGACGTATGGTGCGGTGGGATGCTCGAGAGTGGCATCGGGCGGGCTCACAATCTGGCCTTGGCCTCGCTGCCGGGCTTCACGCTCCCCGGCGATATTTCCGCAAGTCGCCGCTACTGGGATCAGGACATCGTTTGGCCCGAGTTCGAGGTGGAGTCAGACGGGCATATGCAGGTCCCCGGGGGGGTCGGGATCGGCGTCGACGTGGACGAGGCGCGCGTGGCGGCGCTCACGGTTCGGGAGGCGGCCTTCCGGGGATGACCGGCGGTCAAGCCGCCGGGGCTGCCGGCCGGATGCACCAGGGACAGTAGCGCCAGCCGGACTCGAGGCGTTCGCCACAGCTGCAGACTCTCCCCGTCCGAGCTCCGCATCGGGGGCAGGCCACCGCGCCGACGGGGACCGAGGCCGTGCACGATCGGCATGGTATGGCGGCGCTCGCAGCCGAGAGGACCAGCCGCGTGATCTCGTGGGGCGTCGTGAGCCCGGACGCGACAGCCCGTCGTGCGTCCGTGTCCATGCCGACCATTCCTGCCTCGCGCGCCAATCGACGAAGCCGAGCCGTCGAGCCACCGCGTGAGATCACGTCCCGGAGCGCGTCTGTGACGGGAAGAACCTGGAAGATACCGGTCCGTCCAGCGTACCCCTGGCGGCACTGGTCGCATCCCTGACCTCGACAGCGGGGACACGTCCTCCGGACCAGCCTCTGGGCGACGACTCCCGAGAGGCCTCCGGCGACCAGGAACGGGGGCACACCCATGTCCAGGAGGCGGGTCACGGCGCCTGGGGCGTCGGTCGTGTGGATCGTGGAGAGAACGAGATGCCCCGTGACCGCCGCGGTCATCGCGATCTCCGCCGTCTCGCGATCCCGGATCTCCCCCACCATCACGACGTCAGGGTCCTGACGGAGGAGCGCTCGCAGGGCCTCCGCGAATCCCAGACCCGCCGGGCGATCGACCTGGACCTGGCTGGCCCCAGGCAGGCGATACTCCACCGGATCCTCCAGGGTGACGACATTGCGGGTCTCACGGTCGATCTCCGAGAGGGCAGCGAAGAGCGTAGTGCTCTTTCCGCTACCGGTGGGGCCCGCCGAGAGAACGACACCGTCTCCCCGCGCCACCATCCTCCGAAGCTGATGCAGATCCGAGCGTCGCATGCCGAGGTCGTCCAGACTCCTGGGCGCGGCATCGGCGTCCAGGATCCGCACGACCGCCTTCTCGCCGCCGTTCACCGGCATGGTGCTCACCCTGAGGGCGAGGTTCCGTCCCTCGTGGGCCAGGTGAACACGACCGTCCTGGGCGCGCCGACGGACGGAGATGTCCATGCCTCCCAGCACCTTCAGGCGAGAAAGCACCGCTCGGCGTGATGCGGCGGGAAGCTCGATCGCACGCTCGAGGGTGCCGTCCAACCGGAAGCGCACGCGCACGTCGTCACCGGTCTCCTCCACGTGGATATCGCTAGCTCCCCGATCGACCGCCGTGCGCAGGAGCCGGTCCACCAGGCGAACCACCGGCGCAGTGCGGGTAGCTCGCTCCAGCTCTGGGTCGGGCAGCTCGGCGGGTCCACGCAGCTCGCTGGGAAGCGACTCCACCAGGGCCTGCAGGTCGTTACCGTAAGCGGCTTCGATTCCGTCCAGGACCGCATCCGGGGACGACACGACCGGAACGACCCTCCGTCCGGTCTGGAATTGCAGGTCATCCACGGCGTCAAGGTCCAGCGGGTCCGCCATGCAGACCGTCACCACCTTTGCGTCGATCTTCAAGGGGAGAACGGACCTTGCTCGTGCCAGGGAAGGACGAACCGCCTTCGCGGCCGCCGGAGTGGGGCGTAACGGTGGAGGGTGGTACGTCAGGCCCAATTGCGCTGCCAGGGCCCTCGCTACCGCCTCAGGGGGCGCCGCGCCCATTCGCACCAGCAACTCGCCCAGACGTTCTCCGCCTCGTCGCTCGGCACGGAGCGCATTCAGGAGTTCCGCCTCGGTCAGCTGTCCCCTTTGGATCAGGAGCTGTCCAAGCATCTTCGGTCGGGTCGCCATGGCGAAGTCTCGGCACGACGCTGGGGCGGCGGGATGGGGTATCGGGCCGCGAAGTCTGACGGAGCTAGGAGTCGTGACGCCGCCGCCCACCCAGCAGCCCTAGGACGAAGGGCGCCACCTCCCTCAAGTCCCTCAGCTGGCAGGCCTCCGCGGCGCCGGGTCCCCGGGCAAGTCCCAGCACCGGATTCCGTGTGTGTCCGACCCTGGTGTCCTCGAGGTTTCCGTGGTCACTGGCCACCAGAAGCAGCGTGTCTCCGGACAGCGATTCCAGAACGCCCGCGAGGAAGGCGTCGACACGCTCCAGCGCGGCTACCGCCAGGGCCTGGTCGTGTGTGTGCCCGGCGGTGTCGGTCGCGTAGTGCGCGTAAAGCGTCAGCTCGTGCGCTTCGGCGATCTGGGCCAAGTTGCGTCCCGCTTCCGGCGGCTCGATCTCTGGCACATGGGTGTGCCCCAACGCCTCCCGCCACCCGCGGTTCACGATCTCGCTCGAGACGGCCTCGCCGCGTGCGAGCTCATCCTCGTGGCGGTTCAGCACTCCCGCCCCCCTTGCGGCAAGTGGAGGGCCGGCGACGCGTCTGCTGCCGCCGGGTCCCGGCCAGCCGCGAGGGTAGGCGTTCGCGAAGGCGACGGAGGAGCCAAGCGCGGCGGCCCGCCGAAGCACGCTCCGTTCCTCTACGATGGGGCGGAGCCGCACCGGCACCCACGGGCCGAAATGCCCCCCGAAGTGGGCCCCGGCGTCGAATCCCGTAAGCAGCGCGCTCTGCCCGGTACCGCTCTGGGGCGTCCCTTCGACGTCCAGAGACGCATCCAGCGGGAACCAGGCAGTCGTCCCGCGCAAACCCGCTGGCCGTGCGAGCGATGGCGGCTCACCACCGCTCAGATCGTCGAGCGTCGGTGTGTCCGCGACAAAGAAAGGGTTGTGCCTGGGGTCGGACGTACCGATGCCGACACCGTCGAGGAACACGAACAGAATCCGCTCGGGCCGCGTCATCGGCGCCGCCACGGAGAGACGGGGGTGCGGTGAGGGGCTACTCGCCGGGCCTGAGGTCCATGGTGACCTGGACCTGTACGTGGCCCATGTCGGCGCGGTCCCGGAGTGCGTCCCTGATGCGTGGCTCGAGCTTCTGGTAGGCGCCGCGGACCCCTTCCCTGAGCTCGCGTCGGAGCACCCGCAGAGCGTTGACGTCGGCGCGGCTGGTCTTGGTTTCCTTCTTGGCCTCGGCGATCTGGTATGGCCGGACCTCGAAGGGTGTCACGCCCACGTCGTCATAGCGGTCGTGGTCCATGTAATGGATGGAGATGCTGACATCGCCACGGGCGTGATGGTGGTGGATGTCGCCGACCGCCTGGAAGCGTGATGCGAGCCGCCCGAGCTCGGCCCGCTGGGCCGCGTGGGTGTACGCCCGCTCGATGACGCCGAACATCCGCTTCATGCGCTCGGTCGTAGTCGCGTCCACGTCGGGGATGCCGGTGTCGAGCTCGCGGCCCAGGGCCTGTCGGTCGACATTGTAACGGGCGCTTTCGGCGTCGCGGTTCCGGGATCGGTCGATGTTGTCGAGGATCCGGTCGGGATTGGTACGGTAGCTCATGACCTGGGCGACGCTTCCGTCTCGAGGAGGGACCGAGCGGCTCCGGCTCGGCTTCTTCATTCAGGATACACGGTCCTGATTCCTCGGCCAAGGGTGCTGCCCGTCCGGAGCGGCTTTCCCTTGCGGCGGGCGCCGAGCGGTTGTTCATTGCTGGCTCCTGTGTCCTCGGGGGCTGCCCCGGGGCTCGGATTTGGTTGCCTGTGCCCGGTGTCCTCCGCTGGAGAGTCCGATTGAGTCCCGCCCGAGGTAAGATCGCTGGAGCGGTCGTGGCCCTGACGTCAGTGGCCGCGGGCCTGTTCCATATGTATTCGGCCGGCATATCGCCCTTTACCGCTCTGGTTCAGCGGCCCGTCCACTTGGCGCTCATGGCCACTCTGGGCTTCTTGGGCGTCGGCGTTCAGAAGGCTGCGAAAGAGGACGGATCGGAGTCCGTCTTCACGCGTCTCGGAGGCGCCCTGGGGTGGTTCCTGGCAACGCTCACGGTGGCGTCCTGTGTCTACCTGGCCCTCGAGAACCAGGAGCTCGTGGTCCGCGCCGGGCAGCCCACCACCCTCGACCTGATCTGGGGCGGCATCGCGATCGTATTGGTCCTGGAGCTGGCACGACGGGCAACAGGCTGGGGGCTCGTGGCCATCTGCATCGCGGCGCTCTTCTACGGGCTTGCCGGCCCATATCTCCCGGGCATGCTGGCCCACCGGGGCTACCCACCGACCCGCCTCATCGAGCACATCTACCTCTCCACGGAGGGTATCTGGGGCGTGCCGCTGGGCGTGTCGGCGGACTTCGTCTACCTGTTCGTCCTCTTCGGCGCGGTCCTGGACGTGGCGGGTGGAGGCGCGCTCCTCATCGCTTTGGCCAACAAGGTCGCCGGTCGCACCCGCGGGGGCCCCGCGAAGACCGCAGCCGTAGCCAGCGCCCTCATGGGGTCTCTCTCCGGGAGCGCGGTGGCCAACGTGGTGACCACCGGGACGTTCACCATTCCGCTCATGAAGCGGGCCGGATTCCGGCCCTTCTTCGCCGCGGCCATCGAATCGGCTGCCAGCACCGGGGGTCAGCTCATGCCTCCGGTCATGGGCGCGGGCGCGTTCATTCTCGCTACCTGGACGAACATTCCCTATCTGAGCGTCGCGCTGGCGGCCACGATCCCGGCACTGCTGTACTACGTGGCGCTGCTCGCGGCCATCCACTTCCGTGCGGCCCGGATGGGGATCGAGGGTGACAAGGGATTGAACAACGAGCCGGTCCTCAACCGGATCCACTTGCTCCTGCCCCTGGCCATCATCGTGCTCCTGCTGGCCATGGGCCGCTCCCCCATGCGGGCGGCGTTCTGGGGCGTAGCGTCGGCGCTCATCATGGCGATCGTGAGGCCGGATACGCGCCCCTCGAAGGAGGAGCTGCTGGAGATCGCCGAGCGAGCGGGCACCGGGGCCGTCCAGGTGGCGGCTGCTTGTGCCGCCGCCGGCATCGTGGTGGGCGTAGCGTCACTCACGGGGATCGGGCTGAGGATGTCCGAGCTCATCATCACCTTGTCCGGAGGCAACCTCCTCCCCGCCCTGCTCCTGACGGCGCTCGGATCTATTGTTCTCGGGATGGGCCTACCGACCACGGCAGCGTACGTGGTGCTGGCGGCCCTCGGGGCGCCCGCTTTGGTTCAGCTCGGCGTGCCCCTCCTCGCCGCGCACATGTTCATCTTCTACTTCGGCTGCATCTCCAACGTCACGCCGCCGGTCTCCCTCGCCGCCTTCGCTGGAGCGGGGATCGCCGGGGCGCCGCCCATGCGGACCGCCTTTACCGCGGCGATGCTGGCGGGAGCGGGATTCATCGTTCCGTTCATGTTCGTGTACGGGCCGGAGATCCTCCTCATCGGTACTCCGCTCGGGATCCTCCACGCGGTGGTGACGGCCACGGTCGGCGTGACACTCTTGGCTGCGGGGGCGGTGGGCTACTCCCGTCGCCATCTGGCGGTGTGGGAACGCTTCCTCTCCGTGGGAGGGGCCCTGGTCCTGGTCTACCCGGGTTGGACGAGTGATGCGGTAGGTTTGCTGTTGGTCACTTACATCTTCTTCATGAAGTTGGATGAAGCGGTTCCCAGGGAGGCAACATGAGGCTCGCAGTCAACAGATGGACGGCTCTTCTGGCGCTCGCCGCCCTAGCGGCGTGCGGTAGCGAGGGACGACAGGAGTTCCTTTCCCTCGGGACGGCAGGGACGGGGGGCATCTACTATCCCCTCGGCGGGGCGATCGCCAGCCGCCTGTCCGTGGCCGACACCATGCGCCAGTACACGGCGGAGGTGAGCGGTGGATCCGAGGAGAATATCAACCGTCTGTCACAGGGGCAGATGGACCTGGCCATGGCCATCGGTATGACGGCCTACCAGGCGTACCACGGCGAGGGCAGCTTCGCTGCTCAGCCGGTGACGGGGCTGCGTGCCATGGCGCCGCTGTACCCCAACGTGACGCATATCCTGGTGCGAGGCGGCCTCGACGTCGGCTCGGTCGCCGACTTCGGCGGGCTGACCGTCTCGGTGGGCGCAGCGGGGAGCGGCACCGAGGCGCTGTCGCGGCACGTGCTCGACGCCTTCGGCATCACGTACGACGACATTACACCTCGTTACCTGTCCTTTGCCGAGTCCGGCGCGGCCTTGCAGGACGGGGCCATCGACGCCGCCATCATTTCGGTGGGGTATCCCGCGGCTGCGGTGCTCGAGGCGACGACGACCACGAACATTCGCTTGCTCGGCATCGAGCCCGAGGTCATGGAGGCCATGCTCGAGATCCATCCGTACTACTCCGTGGGCGAAATTCCGGCGGGCGCCTATCGTGGACTGGACGAGACCATCGAGACGATCGCGGTGATGAACTGGATCTTCGCGATGGAGTCTCTGGACGGGGGCGTGGTTGAGACTGTTCTCAACGTTATGGAAAATGACCGTGTCTCGTTGGAGGAAGTGCACGAGATGGCCAGGCAGATCGATCTGGGCCTGTTGGCTCGGCCACCGATCCCTCTCCACCCAGCTGCCGAGGCGTGGTTCTCCAACCGATGAGTTGAAGAGCCCCGTCCTGGCGGACGAGGCTCCATGAAGTCACTCGACATATACGCGCGGCGAGCGGCCCTCGGGCTGCTCGCCGCGTTGATTCTCTCCTCGGCGCCGACGGTGCTGGCCGGTCAGGAGCATGACGCGGCATCGAAGGTCCTCGACCGTGAGCCCTCCTCGGACGAGGTGACGAGTCGTTCTCCTGGTCAGCCGGTAGGCTCGACGGCCAACGCGCTCGATGCCTTTGCCCCGATCCCGGAAGACGTCCAGATCGACGGCGTCATCGACGAGCCGTTCTGGGAGGCCGGACGCCTCTTCAGAGGCTTTACTCAGGAACAGCCGGTGGAGGGCATCCCGGCCGAGCATGACACCGAGGTCCGCGTGGTCTTCGGGGACGGTGCCATCTGGGTGGCCGCCCGCATGTGGGACCCCGAGCCGGAGCGCATCATCGCGCGCCTCGATCGTCGAGATGATCGCGGCGAGTCGGACACGTTCAGCATGCACCTCGACCCGAACCTGGACGGGCTTACGGGCTACATGTTCGGTGTGAGCGCTGCCAACGTGCAGCGCGACACGTATATGTATAACGACGACCAACTCGACTTCGCCTGGAATGCGGTGTGGTCGTCCGCGACTCGGATCGACGACGAGGGCTGGACGCTCGAGATGCGGATTCCGCTCTCTCAGATCCGATACGAGGCGTCGGAGGCCCCGCAGACGTGGGGGATCAATTTCTTCCGCGAGCGGACTGCGACCGCCGAGCGGTCCTACTACTCCCTCGTCTCCCGGCTTCGTAGAGGCCGTGTGAGCCAAATGGGGCGGGTCGAGAACGTGCGGGTTACACGGCCCTCCCGCCGATTCGAGCTCCTTCCCTATGCGGTCACGAGCCTGCACCGCGGGCCGGCGGACCCAGGTGACCCGTTCTTCTCCGGGACGGCCTCGAACAGCCGCGTCGGGCTCGACCTGAGCTACGGCCTCGGCGCCGCCTTCACCCTCGACGCGACGATCAATCCCGACTTCGGGCAGGTCGAGGCCGATCCCGCTGTGATCAACCTCTCGGCTTTCGAGACGTTCTACGACGAGCGGCGCCCGTTCTTCGTCGAGGACGCGCGCATCTTCGACTTCGGCCTCTCGGGCGGACGCAACTCCTTGTTCTACAGCCGCCGCATCGGGCGGCGGCCCACCGGGAGGGCTCCTGGATCTCCGGCCTACACGGACATTCCTGCGAACACGTCCATCCTCGGCGCGGCGAAGCTGGCTGGACGGACGTCCAGCGGGTTGTCGATAGGCGTCCTCGGCGCGGTGACGGGAGCGGAGCGGGCGCGATCCGCGCTCACCGATGGGACGCGAGATGAGTTCCTGGTGGAGCCCCGCACGCAGTACGGTGTCGTGAGTCTTGCCCAGGACTTCAATGGCGGCACGACACAGATTCGGGGGATGGGGACCGCCCTGCGCCGCGAGCTCCCGGAAGAAGGCTCGTTCGACTGGCTTCCTTCGAGCGCGTTCAACGGGGGAGTCCGCTTCGAGCATCAGTGGAGCGATCGGAGCTGGGCTCTCTGGGGCTTCCTGGCCGGCAGCCATGTGCGCGGCGACGAGGAGGCGATCACCAGGATCCAGCGGGCGAGCAACCACTACTTCCAACGGCCGGATGCGACCCGCTTCGGTCTCGATCCGGATGCTCGGTCGATGTCCGGGGCCGAGTGGCGCCTCCAGCTGGAACGACGGTCCGGAGACTGGACCGGTGCGGTTTGGGCGGCGGAGGTCACGAAGGGTTTCGAGATCAACGACGCCGGCTTCTCGGGGACCGCCGAGCGAGTGGATGGCGGCTTCCGCGTAGGGTACCAGGAGATCCAGCCTGGCAGGCTGTTCCGGAACTACAGCATCAACCTCAGCAGCTTCCACAACTGGAGCCACGAGGCGTTCGACGACGCCTGGTCTCTGGATTCCTGGAAGCGCGCGCGCACCAACGGCTCGTACAACCTCCACGCGAACGCCGAGCTGTCGAGCTTCTGGAGCGTGCGGGCGAACGCCAACTACAGTCCCCAGCGGATGAGCAGGTCCGCGACGCGGGGCGGGCCGATGATGGTCTCCCCGGCCACTACTGGAGTCCGGCTCAATGTGGACAGCGACCGCCGAAAGCCGATCAGCGTCGGGTCGAATCTGTCGTTCAACAGCGACCTGCTGGGAGATGGGGGCCGCTACGGGGTGCGGGCCAACCTTCGGTTGCGCCCGTCAGACAAGGTGGAGGTCTCGCTCAATCCGGGCTTCGAGAGCTCCCGGTCCAGCGATCAATACGTTACGACGGCGAGCACGGGGGATTACGCACCCACCTACGGAAGCCGATATCTGTTCGCCGATCTAGAGCGCAGGTCGTTCTCTATGGAAGCGCGACTGAACTGGACCTTTGCGCCGGATCTGTCGCTTCAGGTGTTCGCACAGCCGCTCCTCTCATCGGGCGATTACGTCCAATACAAGCAGCTCTCACGGTCGGAGTCCTTCGAGTTCGACGACTTCCTGCCGGGCACCGGTAACGAGATCGGCGACGACGTGCTCTGCACCGCGTCCATCTGCGAGCTCGACGGCCGCCAGTACGTGGACTTCGATGGCGACGGTGCTACGGACTACGACTTCTCGGACCGGGATTTCAACGTCCGATCGCTCATTGGCAACGCGGTGGTCCGGTGGGAGTACCGTCCCGGCTCGACGCTCTTCTTCGTCTGGCAGCGCCAGCAGTCCCAGCGCGTCGCCGTGGGCGACTTCGATCTGGCCAGGGATGCCGACGCCCTGTTCGGGCTCAGGGCGGACAACCGGTTCATCATCAAGATGAACTACTGGTTGGGGCTGTGACGGGCGGCCGCGCCGTGTCGTTCCGCTGAGGGGGTGTCACCGGGCTGGCTGGCCGAGTGAAGGTGGACCGAGACGGCTCCTCGGGTCGTGGCTTCTCCTGCAAACCTTGGCTCCTGGCCCTCTCGATTGTCCTTGCGACGCTGATGGCGTGCGAGCTGCCCGGGTCGAGGCCATTTCCCTTGGATGATCTGGTACTCAGGGACAGCATCTACTTCGGGCCCGACGAGGCGCCTTTCACCGGGCGGGTGGAGCGTCGGTTTCCCGAGGACACCGCGATGGTCGAGCTCACCGGGTTTCTCAGGAACGGTGCCTGGGAGGGAGAGCTCCGCGTCTATCATCCGAACGGTCGCATCCGGTTCATGGGATCGCTTCATGAGGGAAGGCCTTGCGGGGAGTGGCTCGAGGAGCAGCCGGAGAACGATCCCGGCAGCGTCTATGAACGGTTGGTCGACGAAATCGAGAGCCTCTCGGTCTACGAGCCGTGTCCCTGAGGGTCGGCGATTTGTTAGAATCCCCTGATGGATATCTTCGAGATCACGATTCTGGTCATCGTCTTCATCGGGTTCCTGGCCTTGATCGCGTACGCGGCCCGTCATGCCCGGTCCGGTGACGAGTAGCGGCCACTCGGTCGAACTGACCTGCCGGAAGGCGGACTTCCGACTCCGACCCGGCGCGCCGTACCTCAATTGCGCTTACATGGGCCCGCTGCCCGTGGTGTCGGAAGAGGCCGGCGTGGCGGCGCTCGCCCGCAAGCGCCATCCGGCCGACATCACGGCGCCCGATGCGTTCTGGGAGAGCGACCGAGTCCGGGCGCGGTTTGCGGGGCTGGTCAACGCCGCCGATCCCGGACGTGTCGCCATTCAGCCGGGGGTTTCGTACGGTGTGGCCACCGCCGCGCGCAACATCCGCGTGGAGCGGGGCCAGAACGTGGTGCTTACGCACGAGCAATTTCCGGGGAACGTCTACGCATGGCATCGACTGGCGTCGGAGAGCGGGGCCGACGTTCGCGTTGTGGGCCCGGGCGGCCCCGACGACGCCGGGCGGGGAGCGCGGTGGAACCAGCGGCTTGTGGAAGCCATCGACGGTGCTACCGCGGTGGTGGCTGTTCCCCATGTCCACTGGACCGATGGTACCCGCTTCGATCTCGTCGAGATCGGCCGCCGGTGCCGGGAAGTGGGCGCGGCCCTGGTCGTGGACGGAACCCAGTCCGTGGGGGCGCTCCCCTTCGACGTGGAAGAGGTCCGGCCCGACGCGCTGCTGTGTGCCGCTTACAAGTGGCTTCTCGGCCCGTACTCGCTGGCGTTCGGCTGGTTCGGTCCGCGATTCGACGACGGCGTGCCTCTGGAGGAGACCTGGATCGCCCGCGAGGGCAGCCAGGACTTCCAACGGCTCGTGGAGTACCAGGACAGGTATGCCCCAGGCGCCGTGCGGTACGACGTGGCGGAGCGCTCGAACTTCTTCCTACTCCCGATCGCGGAGAAGAGCCTCGATCTCCTCGTGGAATGGGATCCGGTCCGGGTTCAGAGGTACTGTCGAGACCTCACGCGAAGCCTTCTCGAGGAGGCCGCGGCACTCGGTTTCGGTGTCGAGGACGAACGCTGGCGGGCCGGCCATCTGTTCGGCCTTCGCATGCCTCCGTCGCTGAACCTCGCGGCGTTGCGTGACCGACTGGTGGCGCGGGACATCTCCGTATCGCTTCGAGGCTCGGCGCTGCGGGTCTCGCCCAACGTGTACAACGACGCGGAGGACGTGGCGGCGTTGGCTGAGGTCCTTCGGGCGTCCGTGGTGACCTGAGCTTTAGTCTGATTGGGTGCCGCTGCCGTTACCGGCTGCCGCCTACGCCGAAGACGATCTCCGCCTGGGCACCGACCTCGATGCCTTCTTCACCGAACCAACCCTTACGCACTTCGAGGGCGAACATGGCGGGCGCGTCGCTCGGGTATGTCTCGGTGACCAGGGGCTCCATTTGGACGATGTCCACGATTCGATAGGACGGGTCCATATAGGCGATGTCCAAGGGCACGTAGGTGTTCGCCATCCAGAATGCTCGCGGTTGGTTGTCCTGGAAGACGAACAGCATCCCGGTTCCGTCCGGGACCTCGTCACGGTACATGAGCCCCTGCTGCCTGGCCTCGGCCGTAGCCGCCACCTCCGCCACGACGGTGTCCTCGGCGAAGATCACCCAGGCGTGACCTGCCGGGGGGCGCGGGGCCGGGGTGGCGTCGTCCACTCCGGAGGGATCCTGGCTGGAGCTGGCGGTCTGAGCGAGCTCCGCAGGCGGTGGCCCGTCACTTCCGGCGGCGCCGTCGTCCACTGCGGGACAACCGGCGGTGATGGCGAGAAGGCCCACAACAAGCACCCAATGGTGCGATCTGCGCCGGTCTCCATTTCGCGTGCTCTTGCGCGTGGTCATCCTTCCTCTCCCATTCGTACACGGACGTTTGTAAGTTACGCGGCTTCGTGTCGGTTCCCACCCCTCCTGCCAGGGGCCGTCCCGGAGGTAGCAGAGTGCACCACCGGAGGTCACGAGTCGGAGATGGAGTGCGAGCAGAAAGATGGTCGATCAGCAGCTCCTGGACATCCTGGTGTGTCCCGAGACGAAGCAGGTCCTCCACCGGGCGGACGCCGACGTGCTCCGCCGACTGAACGAGGCCATCGCTCAGGGACAGGTCGAGACGCGGGGCGGGCAGACGGTCGGGGAACCGGTCGTGTCCGGATTGGTGCGGGAGGCAGGGGACCTGCTCTACCCGATCCGGGACGACATCCCGATCATGCTCGTCGACGAAGCCATACCACTTTCCGAATAGCTAAAATGGGACGATTCCGGACCTTTCGCCTCGTGACGCTCGCTTTTCTGGCGGGTGGCCTTGCCGCGTGCGACGCTACGCCGCCGCCGGTGGGCATGGAGCGGGGAGCCGAGCTCTTCGAGACCTGTGTGCCCTGCCATGGAGACAGCGGCGAGGGTAACGTGGACATTGCCGCGCCGAGCATCGCCGGACTACCCCAGTGGTACATCGAGTCGCAGCTCGAGGGCTTCCAGCAGGGGTTCCGCGGAAGGCACCACGAGGACCTTCCCGGGCTGCGCATGCGCCCGATGGCGGTGTCCCTTACTCGTGAGGGCGACGTGGAGTCCGTCGCCGAGTATGTCGCGTCGCTTCCCTCGATCTATCCGGAGAGCACGCTGAACGGCAACGCGGGGGCCGGCGCTCAGTCCTATCAGGTCTGCGTGGCGTGTCACGGGGCGGAGGGCCTCGGTGACGAGCTTCTCCAGTCGCCGCCCATCGTCCAGATGCACGACTGGTACATGCTGAGCCAGCTGCGCAACTTCAAGGCGGGCGCGCGCGGTGCGCACCCGCAGGACACGTGGGGGGCCACCATGCGGGTGAACGCCCTTGCCTTAACCGATCAGGCGATGCGCGACGTCATCGCCTATGTGTACACGCTGAGGTAGGCGGAGCCACATGACCGAGAATGCCGCGCAAGAGCTTTCCCCGCAGCTCACTCCCGAAGAGAAGGTGGCCCTGGCGCCGCCTCCGGACGAAGAGAACCCAGCCATCGTGGACGCGAGGAAGGCCTTCGTGATCACAGTGTGGAGCAGCGTGCTGTTCGTCGGGGTCGTCGTCGTCTTCATCCTCCTGTGATCGCCGAGTCATGATCGAGCGTTTTCTTGTACAGGCTTCGAGCTACGCCGGGAGCATCGACGGCATTATCATGCTCGTCTTCGTGCTCGTCGGCTTCTGGTTCCTGGCGGCCGAGGGCATCTTCTTCTGGCTCATCTGGAAGTTCCGGGCGCGTCCCGGCCAGAAGTCGCAGTACCTCACCGGAAAGGAGAAACACGTCAAGCGGTGGGTGACCATTCCCCACGCGCTGGTGCTGGTCTGCGACGTGTTCATCATCATCGGGTCCGTGCGGGTCTGGTACAACGTCAAGCAGCAGCTCCCTGAGGCGGATTCCACCATCCGGGTCATCGGGCAGCAGTGGGCTTGGACGTTCCAGCACCCCGGGCCGGACAACACGCTGGATACGTCAGACGACATCTTCACGGTGGACGAGTTGCACGTGGAGGTCGAGAAGACGTATCACTTCCGTCTCGAGTCGCGGGACGTGCTGCACTCGTTCTCGGTGCCGGTCTTTCGCATCAAGCAGGACGCGGTGCCCGGCCGGGCCATCACCGGATGGTTCCGCCCCACGCAAGCGGGCGAGCACGACGTACAGTGCGCGGAGATCTGCGGCATCGGCCATGGCGTCATGGCCGCGCGCATCCATATCGAGGACACCGACACCCACGCTGAATGGATCGCGGAGAACTCCAACTCCGCAGCCCAGTAAAGGAACAGCAGATGGCTGAAACCGCTGTCCAGGTCGAGCACGGCCACCACGAAGCCGATGCCCATCACGGGCCGTCGGGCATCCTGAAGTACATCTGGTCGACCGATCACAAGATCATCGCCATGCAGTACCTATTTACGGGCATGTTCATGGCCGTGATCGGGGGCTTCATGGCCTACGTGTTCCGGATGCAGCTTGCGTTCCCCGGTATCAGCGTGCCTGGCTTCGGGCAGGTTTCGCCGGGCGAGTACAACGCGCTGATCACGAACCACGGCTCCATCATGATCTTCTGGGTGGCGATGCCTGTGCTCATCGCCGCCTTCGGGAACTTCCTGATTCCGCTCATGATTGGCGCGGATGACATGGTTTTCCCGAGGATCAACCGGCTGTCGTTTCAAGTCTTCTTCATCAGCACACTGATCCTCCTGGCCTCCCTCTTCGTGGAGGGTGGCGGCTTCGGTGGGGCCTGGACCTCGTACCCGCCGCTCTCGGCTGTCGCGGAGTACAACCTCACGAACCTGGGCTCGACGCTGTGGCTTACGGCGGTAGCGCTGGAGTTCGTGGCGTTCCTGCTGGGCGGTATCAACTTCATCGTAACGCTCATGAATTCCCGGGCCCCGGGGATGAGGGCCTACGACATCCCGCTTACGGTCTGGATGATCGTCATCGCGAGCGTGCTCTTCATGTTGTCGGTGGGCCCGCTCATCGCCGGCGCGGTGATGCTCCTGTTCGACCAGACCATCGGTACCGGCTTCTTCGATCCTGCCAGGGGCGGCGACCCGATTCTGTGGCAGCACATGTTCTGGTTCTTCGGGCACCCCGAAGTGTATGTGGTGCTGCTCCCGGCCATCGGCTTCGTGATCGATATCACGTCCACCTTCTCTCGGAAGAAGGTGTTCGGCTACAAGATCATGTTGTATACGGCGGTGGCGACGGCCGTGTTGAGCTTCTTCGTTTGGGCCCACCACCAGTTCGTGGCCGGCATCGATCCGCGCATGGCGAACGTCTTCACGATCACCACGCTGCTGATCTCGGTGCCCATTGCGGAGCTTCTCTTCGTCATGATCGCCACGCTGTACGGCGGCTCGATCACGCTCACGACGCCCATGCTTTGGGCGCTCGGCTTTATCGCGACGTTCCTCATGGGGGGCGTGACGGGGATCTTCCTGGGAGCCAGCGGCGCGGACATCTACCTGCACGACACCTATTTCGTGCTCGCCCACTTCCACTACACATTCTTCCCCATCGCCATTATCGGGACGTTTGCGGCCTTTACCTACTGGTTCCCGAAGATGTTCGGGCGGATGATGGATGACCGCCTCGGGAAGATCCACTTCTGGGGCACCATCATCCCGTTCAACACGATCTTCATCCCGCTCTTCATGCTGGGCGGGATCGGGCAGCACCGCCGGATCTACAACTTCGAGCACTTCACGGACCTGGCCGAGCCCTGGATGTTCACGCTCCGGCAGATCGCGACGATCTCGCTCGTGATCATGCTCGTCTTCCAGGTCTTCTTCTTCTGGAACGTCATCAAGTCATGGATGTCCGGGGAGAAGGCGGGCCCGAATCCGTGGAAGGCGAATACGCTCGAATGGACGGCTGCTTCTCCCCCGCCGCACGGGAATTGGGCGCCGGACGACCTTCCGAAGGTGTACCGCGGGCCGTATGAGTACGGTCACCCGGATCGCGAAGAAGACTACTGGCCCCAGAACGAACCAGCCTGATGTCACACGCCAAGCCTATCGCAACACTCCGTTCCGCCACCGGGATTCCCACGGGTCGCCTTGCCATCTGGTGGGTTCTCGCCTCGGAGGTCGTCATCTTCGGGGGGCTCATCGGGTCGTACCTGATGCACCGCCTCGGTCATCCCGAGTGGGCCGACGCCGCGGCGGTGACGAACACGATGATCGGGGCCGTCAACACCTTCGTGCTGCTCACCTCGAGCTTCACGGCCGTGCTCGCGCACCAGGCTGCTGAGCACGGGGACGGGAAGAAGGCGGCCAAGTATCTGCTATTCACGATCGGCGGCGCCCTGACGTTCGTGTGTATCAAGGCGTACGAGTGGTGGTACGAGATCAGCCACGGCTACACGATCACGGCGAACACCTTCTGGTCCTTCTACTACACCATGGCGGGATTGCACGCCCTCCACGTCATCGCGGGTGCCATCATCATGGGCATTGTCGCCTTGGACGCGTTCCGGGGCCGTGAGCTGCATCGCGTGGAGCTCATCGGCATCTATTGGCACTTCGTCGACGTGGTCTGGATCTTCCTGTTCCCGCTTCTATACATCGCGAAGTAGGTCGAGCTATGTCAGACCATTCCGGGCATCACGACGTCAACTACAAGAAGATCTACTTCACGCTGCTCTTCTTGCTGGTCGTCAGCATAATTGGTCCCGAGTTCGGGGTCCTCTGGGTCACGCTCGTGACGGCGTTCGGCATCGCCGTGGTGAAGGCCTACCTGGTGATCGAGAACTTCATGCACCTCCGTTGGGAGAAGAGGCTCATGAAGTGGATGCTCACATCGTCGCTGGTGGTCATGGCGCTCATGTTCTTCGGCATCGCGCCCGACGTCATGAAACATGAGGGCAGAAACTGGGTGAACGAGGCCGCCATCGCCGCCACGGAGCGCGGGATCGCCGGCTACGACGACGGCGTCGAAGAGGAGCTGGTCGAGGTGGTGGAAGTCGAGCCTGGCGTCTTCAACGTGCAGGGGCAGTACAATCTCGCTTGCGCCACCTGTCATGGGCAGGCGGGTGATGGTGCTGGTCCTGCCGGAGTCGCCTTGGACCCGTCTCCGGCGAACTTTACCGACCCCGCCTTCTGGGCGGATCGTGACCGGGAGCGCATCTACACAGTGATTCGCGACGGCGCGGCGTCCGTGGGTGGCTCTCCGCTCATGGTGGCCTGGAACGCGGCCTACGACGACGAGCAGATCGAGGCCCTGACGGACTACGTCATGGGCTTCCAGCCCGAGTAGCAGGTGGCATCGCGGGCCTGGCCCGCGTCATCCTCGGAGCGAAACCATGACCGCACAGAGCGCCACAGCCGATTTGGAGCGGCGGCCGGAGCCGGTCCGCCGAGAGCAGCTCATTCCCAACGGCGTGATGGGGATGATCGCGTTCATCTTCACCGAGCTGATGTTCTTCGCCGGACTCATCTCGGCGCACACGATCGTGCGGTCGCAGGTGGCCGGACAGATGTGGCCGCCCTTCGGGCAGCCGAGGCTTCCGGTGGAAGACACCGCCGTGAACACGGCCGCGCTCATGGCCAGCGGCATCGTGCTCGTGCTCACCTGGTTCGCGTTTCGCCGCGATCCGCGGCTCGCTCGGATCCCGCTCCTGATCTCGCTTGGCCTCGGGGCCTTCTTCGTCCTGTTCCAGGGGGCGGAGTGGGTCGCACTGCTGGGCGAGGGCCTCACGATGACGTCCAGCACTTACGGCGCCTTCTTCTACCTCATCGTCGGAGCGCACGGGCTCCACGCGTTGGGTGCGCTTATCGCCCTGGGTTGGACCTACGCACGGCTCGATCGGGGTACGCTGACGGGCCATCAGCTGGCCACGGTGTCCGCCTTCTGGTACTTCGTCGTTCTCGTCTGGCCCGTGCTGTATTGGAGGGTCTACCTATGAGGCACCTGAGGATCGATCGAGCGAGTCACTTCTGGATCGCAGGGTTGGGTCTCGCGCTCCTGGCGCTCCTCCCCGAGGCAGCGGCTGCATGTCCTGTGTGCTTCGACGCCCGCGACGAGAACCGGCAGGCCTTCCTGGCCACGACGGTCTTCCTCTCCCTGTTTCCGCTGGGCATGGTGGCCAGCGTCGGCCTTTGGGTGAGAAAGCGGGCGCGAGATCTCGACGGTCGCGACGCGACGGACCACCAGGACGAGCAGGAGTAGGACCCCGGCGGATTCGGCGGCGCCTGCCCCTCAGCGCGCCTCGAACGTGATGGGGAATTGGACCCACGCCGGTACGTGTTGGTCGTTGTTCAGCGCTGGCGAGAACACGAACAGGTCGGACACGCTCAGGGCCGCCTGGTCGAGCTGCGGAGAGCCCGAAGACTGTGCGACCAGGGTGTTCGTCACCGGCCCCTCCTGAAGCATCAGCAAGCGTCAGCCCACCCGCCGTCGCTTGTTCCGAAGGAAATCCATCATGATGTACTGCCCCAGCGTCATCGTACTGGTGAAGTAGGCCTTCCCGCGGGCGATCTCGGACACCTTCTGGACGAACTGAACCAGGTAGGGGTCCTGAGCGAGCATGAAGGTGTTGATGAGGATACCGGCCTTCCGGCACGCTCCGACCTCCTGGAACGTCCGCTGGAGGATCGCGGGGTCCAGCCCACCCGAGTTCGTGTAGACACGGCCGTCGGGAAGGGTCATGGCGCTGGGCTTGCCGTCGGTGATCATGATGATCTGGCGCATGTCCTTCTTCTGCGCCGTCAGGATCCTTCGGGCGATCTCCAAGCCCTCCGCGGTGTTCGTGTGGTACGGACCCACCTGGGCCTTGGCGAGCTGTGAGAGGGGGATCTCGGCGGCTCTGTCCCCGAAGGTCACGACCCGGAGGGAGTCGCCCGGGAACTGCGTGCGGATCATGTGTGAGAGCGCCAGCGCGACCCGCTTCGCGGGGGCGAACCGGTCCTCCCCGTAGAGCACCATCGAGTGGGAGATATCCAACATGAGGACGGTGGCGCATGACGACCGGTATTCGGACTGGTGGACCATGAGGTCGCCGTAGTCCAGGTCCAACGGCACCTCCAGGCCCTCCCGTTCGATCGCGTTCTTCAGCGTGGCCGGGATATCGAGGTTCATCGTGTCCCCGAAGGCGTAGGGCCTCGAGGCTGCTTCCGCCTCGATGCCCGTGGCGAGGTGCGGCGTGTCGTGCTGGCCGGCGTTGGACTTGCCGATGGCCGACATGAGGTCCTTCAGGGACCGGTGACCCAGGAAGTCCATCCCCTTCCGCGTCAGGTTGAATTGGACGCTCTGGGCCGCCTCTTTGGCCTCGTCGATCTTGCCCTGTCCGGTTACGTCGTAGGTCTGTCCGGGAAGCTGCGGGTTGCCCGTCTCCAGGTTGATGTATCCTTCCTCGACCATGCGCTGAACGAGCTCATCGAGGAGTTCGGCGATCTGCTGCTGGACGTTCGCGTCACCCTCGCCTTCCCCTCGCAGCTCGTCGATCATCTCCGGCGTCAGCTGGCCGCTCTCGATGAGCGCCTGCAGGAGCGCGTTCTTCAGAGAGTCCGTGGAGCTGGTGTCCTCGGTGCCGGACCAGCCCCAAAAGGGATGGTAGTGCGGTCCCCCGGCGAAGCCCCCGTCCATGAGGAAGTCCGAGAGGTGTTCGAGCAGCGACTCGAGGTTGAGGGCATCCAGCCAGCCGCCCTTGTACTTGGTGTAGGTGGTGAAGCGCATGGCTCGTAGTACGGGACCGAGAGCGGGCGGTTCCCGGGAGGTCGGTACGCTCGTCGCGATGGACCGGCCGCGGGGGCTATCTTCGTGCCGCCGAAACCACTCCATCACTCGACGCTCCATGCACCACTCTCGTCTCCGCGAGGCGCTACTCGCGCACTACGATCGGCACCAGCGGGATCTGCCGTGGCGTGCGGAGTCGGATCCTTATCGCATCCTGGTCTCGGAGGTGATGCTTCAGCAGACTCGCGTGGAAACGGTCCTGGGGTACTACGAGGCATGGATCGAGCGCTTTCCCACGGTCCGGGCGCTTGCCGAGGCGTCCGAGGCGGAGGTGCTCAAGGCCTGGGAGGGGCTGGGGTATTACCGACGCGCGCGCTACTTGCACCGGGCTGCGATGATGGTCTGCGAGCGCTTCCAGGGAGAGCTGCCCTCCTCGGCGGAGCAGCTTCGCGAGATTCCCGGTGTTGGCGAGTATACCGTCGGGGCGGTGGGTAGCATCGCGTTCGGGCTGCAGGTTCCGGCCGTGGACGGGAACGTGCGCCGCGTTCTGGCTCGCTGGTTCGACGTGGCCGAACCTTCGGCGGCTTGGCTCAGAGAGGTTGCCACCGAGCTGGTCGATCCCGACCGTCCCGGGGACTGGAACCAGGCGCTCATGGACCTCGGTGCCACGGTGTGCACGCCGAGGGCACCGCGCTGCGAGGTCTGTCCCGTGTCGTGGGTGTGCGCGGCGAGGAAGGCCGGTACCGCGGAGAAGCGTCCCGAGCCCAAGCGAAAGCGCGCGCCCCGCCCCGCCACCTTCGCGCTGGCCGTGCTCAGGAGTCCCGATGCTGGAGTCTTGATGGTGCGCCGACCGCAGGGCGGGCTCCTGGGCGGTATGTGGGCGCTTCCGGAGGTCGAGATCGAACAGGGGGAGAGAGCGCCACTCCAGGCTGTCCGGCGTCTCGCCGAAGGACTTGGCGTCCGGGCCTCCAGCCGGTCATGGCGTCCACTTCGGTCGGTGCGCCATCGGTTCACGCACATCGACGCCACCTATCTGCCGTGGCTCCTGGACCTGCGTGCCCCCTCGCCCGTGTCGTCGGAACCGGATCGCCGTTGGGTCGACCACGCGGAACGGCAGGATCTGGCCGTGCCGGTGGCGCAGCGCAATATCCTGGAAGACCTCTAGCCGAGGGGTGCCCGCCGGCGGAGCACCCTCAGCCGTCGTCAGTACCCCATGGCCACACGCATTTGGCCGCGCTATGGTCGACTTGGCCCGCCTACCGTCGACGAACCCCGTTTGCCCCGCCCGGGAGTGTGCGAGATGTCAGCATCGGAATCACCGTCTGCGAGCCAGCCTCAGGCTGCCGACGTCATCGAGCATCCTTGGATCCGCGATTTTCGGACGCTCGGAATGGGAGACGTGGGTGTCGTAGGCGGGAAGAACGCGTCGTTGGGCGAGATGATCGGAGCGTTGGCCGACTCGGGAATCCGCGTGCCGGGAGGCTTCGCGACCACGGCGGACGCGTATTGGGCATTCCTCAGCCACAACGACCTTCAGGACCGGATCGAGACCCGACTGGACGAGCTGGAGGCCGGAGCGTGCAGCCTCGACGAGGCGGGGCGGGCCATTCGTGAGGCCATCCTCGGCGGCGAGCTCCAACCGGAGCTGGCCCGTGCCGTTGAACGAGCCTACCTCGGCCTCGCGGATACCGGGCCGAACGGTCGCGCTTCCGACGTCTCTGTGGCCGTACGCAGCAGCGCCACCGCCGAGGACCTTCCGGAGGCCAGCTTCGCGGGCCAGCAGGAGAGCTTTCTCAACGTCGTAGGCGTCGATGCCCTACTGGACGCCTGCATCCGCTGCTTCGCCTCACTCTTCACCGATCGAGCCATCTCGTATCGCATCGAGAAGGGGTTCGCGCACATGGACGTGGCCCTGTCCGTCGGCGTCCAGCGAATGGTCCGCTCCGATCTGGCCGGTGCTGGGGTGCTTTTCACGCTGGATCCGGACAGCGGCTTCCCGGACGTGGTCGTCATCAATGCCGCTTGGGGCCTCGGAGAAAGCGTCGTGAAGGGGACCGTGAACCCCGATCAGCACCTCGTCTTCAAGCCTCTCCTCGACGCACCGGGGTGTCGGCCGGTGTTGGACCGATCCCGCGGCTCCAAGGAAGAGAAGATGATCTACGGTGAGGGCGGGGGCTCCGTTCGTGTCGCTACGGATGCCGCGGAGCGGCGTGCCCATGTTCTCTCAGACGACGAGGCCCTGACGCTGGCTCGCTGGGGGGTGGCGATCGAGCGTCACTATGGCCGCCCCATGGACGTGGAGTGGGCCAAGGACGGGGCCGACGGCGAGCTTTACATCGTGCAGGCCAGGCCCGAGACCGTGGAGGCCCGCAAGGATGCCGGCAAGGTCGAGACCTTTGCGCTCACCGAGCGGGCCGAGCCGCTGGTATCCGGCGTGGCCGTGGGGAGCGCCATCGTCTCGGCGAAGGCCTACAGGATTGCCGACCCTGCCGATCTCGGAGATTTCCCGGACGGTGGCATCCTCGTGGCGAAGCGCACCGACCCTGACTGGGGGCCCGGCTTGGCCAGGGCTGCGGGGGTCGTGACGGACCAGGGAGGCAGGACGAGCCATGCGGCGATCGTGAGCCGTGAGCTCGGGATCCCCGCCGTGGTCGGCACGGGGAACGCCACCGCGCTCGTGCCCCAGGGTGAGACCGTCACCCTGTCCTGCGCCGAGGGGGATCGCGGAGTGGTCTATTCCGGCGCCCTGGCCTTCGAGCGCACGGAGGTCGATCTCCGGGACGTTCCCGACACGCGCACCCGCATCATGCTGAATGTCGGCAATCCGGACGCCGCCTTCCGTTGGTGGCGCCTGCCTGCCCGAGGGGTGGGCCTCGCCAGGCTCGAATTCATCATCGGAGAGGTCATTCGCATCCATCCCCTTGCGGCGATCGACCCGGATCGTGTGCCGGACGGCCCGGAGAAGGAGGAGATCGAACGACTCCTCCAGGGCTGGGAGGACCCGAAGGAGTATTTCGTCGACCTTCTCGCCAGCGGGATCGCACGGGTGGCCGCGGCGGCCTATCCGCACCCCGCCGTCATCCGGACCAGCGACTTCAAGACCAATGAATACGCCAAGCTCCTCGGTGGCAGCGTCTTCGAGCCGGCCGAGGAAAACCCGATGATCGGACTCCGTGGAGCGTCGCGCTACGACTCGGACCTGTATCGGGAAGCGTTTCTCCTCGAGTGCGAGGCACTTCGACGCGTCCGCGAGGACATCGGGCTGCAGAACGTCGTCCCCATGATCCCATTCTGCCGGACCCCGGACGAAGCGGATCGGGTGCTGGAGATCATGGCCGAGGCGGGTCTCCGTCGAGGCGTGAACGGCCTGGAGGTCTACGTGATGTGCGAGATACCGTCCAACGTGGTGTCGGCGGAGGCGTTCGCCCGGCGTTTCGACGGCTTCTCCATCGGGAGCAACGACCTGACGCAGCTCGTCCTGGGTGTGGATCGGGACTCGGCCGCTTTGGCCCACCTGTTCGATGAGGACGACCCGTCGGTAAAGGCCATGATCTCGGACGTGATCCGGCGGGGGCACGCGGCGGGCGTCGTTGTGGGCATCTGCGGCCAGGCACCCAGCGACAGGCCAGGGTTCGCCGAGTTTCTGGTCCAGGAGGGGATCGATTCCATGTCCCTCACTCCTGACAGCATCGTAGACGTCGTGCGCCGCGTGGCAGCCCTGGAGAACGCGTGAATCCACCTCCCGTCACCCCCGACATGCTGGTCACGCTGGCCGTCGGTGTCGGTGCCATCGTGCTGTTCATCCTCGACCGGCTGCCCATCGAGGTGGTCGGTCTGCTGGCGATGGTCGCCCTGATGCTCACCGGCGTTGTGACCCCCGCCGAGGGAGTGAGCGGCTTCGCCAGCGAAGCCATCCTGACGATCGCGGCCATGTTCGTGTTGTCCGCCGCTCTGGTGCGGTCCGGGGGTGTGGACGCCCTGGGCCGATGGATCTCCAGGATGTCGGGCAAGAGCGATTTTCGGCTGCTGGTGGTGTCCATCGCGGTGGTGATTCCTGCGAGCGCATTCATGAACAACACCCCCGTGGTGGTGGTGATGGTGCCGGTCCTGCTCGGGTTGGCCCGCGAGCGCGGCATACCGGCGTCGCGGCTCTTCATGCCCGTGTCCTTCGCCAGCCAGATGGGTGGGACGCTGACGCTTGTCGGGACCAGCACGAACCTTCTGGTGGCCGGGCTGGTTCTCGATCTCGGGCTTCCGCGCATCAGGCTCTTCGACATCACCGCCCCCGGTATCGTGATGACGTTGGTGGGCGTTGCCTACCTCGTCACGGTCGGCCGGAGGCTGGTCCCGGATCGAGACCGTGAGGACGATCTGGACGAGCGCTACGAGCTCGGGGAATACCTGTCCGGCTTGGAGGTGGAAGAAGGGTCGGAGCTCGTCGGCCGCACTCTGGCCGAGAGTGGGCTGCGGCAGGATCGTGAGTTGGATGTGCTGGCTATCGAGCGGGGGGAAGAGTGGATCTTGCTTCCCGAGGGCGCCAATGAGATCCGTGCCGGGGACCGCATGGTGGTTCGGGGGAAGATCCAGCGCATTACGGAGGCTGAGAACGAGGTGGGCCTGCGCATCTCCGGGGCCGAGCACACCCTGTCGTCCCATGAAAGCGACACGGAGTCCGGAGACACGGCGTACAGCGAGCTGCTGGTGCCGCCGCGCTCCAGAGTCGTGGGCCACTCGCTGGAGGAGCTCCGCTTCAGGGGCAGCTATGGGGTCCCGGTGGTCGGCATTCGGAGGCACGGCGCCGCCGTGCACGAGCCCATGCGGTCGGTGTCGCTGCACGCGGGCGACATTCTCCTGGTCCGCGGCACACCCGATGACCTGAGGCGAATCCGGGCGACCGGGGACTTGGCGCTGCTCGGTCCCCTGGAGCTTCCCCCGCGGCGGAAGCGGAAGCTCCCGTTGGCGGCGGGCATCCTGGGCGCGGTGGTCGTGTCCGCGGCGCTGGGGTTCACCACCATCATGGTCGGAGCGCTCGCAGGCGTGGCGTTGGCTCTCGTGACGGGCTGTCTCACGCCCGACGAGGCCTACGAGGACGTGGACTGGCAGCCGCTGGTGCTGCTGGGATCCCTGCTGCCTCTCGGGATCGCCATGCAGAACACCGGAGCCGCCGAGCTCCTGGCGGCTCACTTCCTGGACGTCACTCGCGGTCTAGGCCCCACGGGTGTGTTGGTGGCGTTCTACCTGCTGACGTCGATTCTCACCGAGGTCATCAGCAATGCCGCCACCGCCGTGGTTGTCACACCTCTGGCCGTGGCCATGGGAGCGAGCCTGGGCGTATCACCCATGCCGTTCGTCGTGGCGGTCATCTTCGCCGCCTCCAATAGCTTCATGACGCCCGTGGGCTATCAGACGAACACCTTCATCTACGGGCCGGGTGGGTACCGCTTCACCGACTTCATGCGTGTGGGCGGTCCGCTCAGTATCCTGTTTGCCCTCCTCGCGGGAATCGTCCTCCCCTGGTTCTTTCCGTTCTGAGGGGGGCACGGCGGATCGGGTGCCGGCCGTGGACGCCATGGCTTGAGGTCCGGCGCCCGCCGGGCTGCGCATCGGCCTCCGCCGACCACGCGACCCGGCGCTGCTTTCCGGTCTTCAGCGTCCCGCTATGGCCAGCTCCGGCGGGGAGAGGATCCCGGCCATGAGGCCTGCTTGGTCCGACGGCCAGAGCCCTTCGCCCAGCGTCCGGTCGCCCGTCTCGTCACCCTACGACCGGGTACGTGGGCTCCCGCCGTGCACTGCGTACGCTGTGTCTACGGACGGTCCCGCTTATAGGGTGCGCCGGTGGGTGCGGCCAACCGACCCTCACGCACCAGGTCGCCGAGCTCCTCCCGCCCGGAGATGTCCAGCTTCCTGTAGATGCGCGTGAGATGGGTGGTGACGGTTCGCTCGCGGATGCCCAGCGCCTTGCCTGTCGCCTTGCTGCTCATCCGACGGGCGATGCACAGTGCGACGTCCCATTCTCGGGGAGTGAGCTCCGCGGCGCCGGGTCCGTGACCGACAAGGGTAGGGGGTCGGCGGTCGAGCTCCTCGAACATCTCACGTGTCTTCTCGAGCTCCGGCCGGGCTCCGAGCTGGGAGAAGGTCTCGTGGACCCGGCGAAGCTCGTCCAAGGCCTCCTCGGGGCGGTCCCGCTCGGCGAGGCGACCTGCTAGCTGCCGCCGGATCCTCGCGGCGTCGTAGAACAACGGGATCTCCTCCAGGGCCTCGGCGCCGTCGCGCAGCATGCTCACGGAAGCCTCCAGATCGCCCGAGATCCAGAGGATCAACCCGTCACAACCGTCGGCCCAGGCGGTAGCCAGTCGGTGCCCAATGCGGGCGCCTTCCCTCCTCATACGTGCTGCGACTTTTCGGGCCGACTCGAGGTCGCGTCGGCGGAGGTGGGTCTCGGCCAGGAGCGGGAGTAGGAGGTGCAGGCTCCAGAAGATGTATCCGGCCCGGTCGGCCAGCACCACACCGGCTTCTCCAACACGAGCGGCTTCGTCCCACCGTCCCTCCGCTACGAGGCACGCCGTGCGTCCAATGTGCGCCGGCACGCCCACGTGAACGTCGGTCCGGCCCAGGCCGTCGCTGTCCAGACCCGCCATCTGCCAGGCCCGGTCGGCCAGCTCCCGGGCGCGTGTCAGATCCCCACGGCCGATATACACGGTGGCGGTCCACACGAGGAGACGAGGCAGAAGGTTCGTCTGGCTGAGATTCGTGGCGAGACGGATCGCTGCTTCGCCCTGGGCAATGGCGGCATCCCAGGCACCCGTGGCGTACAAGAACTCGATCTCTAGCTCGGTTACCCAGAGCTTCAGGACCGGTGACCTCAGCTCCTCTGCCACCTGACGAGCCTGGCCCATCAGCCCTTCCATCTCCCCCGTGTTCCCGGTGAGTCCCTCGAGTGAGGCCAGAGCCCAGCGGCCCCAAAAGCGCACATACGGGTCACGGGCTCGGTCCGCGAGCTCCACGGCCTGCCATCCATGGCGGCGCGCTTCGTCGGCCTCTCCGGTCCAGGTATAGAGCAGCGCCAAGGCGCGGTGGGCTCTCCCGAGCAGCGTCGGGTCGTCCAGCTCACGAGCGCCCGAGAGACACTGCTCGATGCAGGAGCGGGCTTCGTCGGCGCGGCCGAGCTCCTGCAGCGCCACCCCGCGAGCCAGGAGAAGCCGGGCTTCGAGGGCAATCTGCCCTCCCTCCTGCCGAATCTCTTCCAGGGCCTGGTCATAGGTCGCGAGCGCATCCTCGTGCCGACCGCTCCAAAAGGCCACCAGGCCGAGGTGCCGCAGGGCTTGAGAGGTCTCCGATGTGGAGCCTCGCCTCCTTGCGTCGTCGAGCAGGTCGTTCCAGATGGCCGCAGCCTCGTCGTGCTGACCCAGGCGGGCGAGCCCTCGGGCGAGGCTCGCCTGAAGAGGGGCACGGGCCTCGACTTCGGTCGATCCCTGGTCGGCGGCACCTGGACCGCTTTCGGATGCTGCGCCGTTGCCGGTCGAAGGGTGGCGCGACAGCGCCGCCGAGAGGTAGGCCACCGCTTCCTTGTCCGCGTGCCGCCTCAAGGCCGAGCGGCCTGCGTCCGTCAGGTAGCGGACCGCCTTGGGATCGGACGAGGGAGCTCCACTACGCTCGAAGTGATACGCGAGCTGATCGACAGGAGCGCCGTCATCGCCGTACATCCGTTCGAGGGCCTCCGCCAGCGTGCGATGCAGCCTCCGGCGGCGGGACGGTCCCAGGTCGCGATAGAGCGTCTCCCGGATCATCGGGTGGCTCAATTCCGCGAACACCTCTCGTTCCTCTTCCTGCTCGATCACCACGCCCTGGGCAGCGAGCTCCTCGACGGCCAGCATCGTCTCCTCGTCGTCCAGATCCGCAGCATGCTCCAGCGCCCTGACGGGGACACGCCCGCCGCTCACCGCGACGAGGTCTGCCACGGACCGGGCTGTCGGAGAGAGCGCTCGGAGGCGCAAGAGAAGCACGTCCCGAACCGATCCCGGAAGGTCGAGGCGCTCCACGCCCCATCCCAACCAAGTCCCGTCCCGCTGATAAAGCCTTCCTGACTCCACAAGCGCCTTGAGCATCTCTTCGAGGAAGTAGGGATTCCCGTGTGTCCACTCGAACAGATGTGCCGCGAAGTCGCGGAGCGGGGTGCCTTCCACCTGGAACACGGTGTGGAGGAGCTCCTCGACGTCGGCTTGCTCCAACGGAGAAAGCTCGTGTGCTCCCATGACACCCAAAGAGCCCAGAGAGCGCTCGAACCGATCCAACGCGTCCAGGCCCTGACCGTATCCTCGTGAGGCCGTGGCGAGGATGCGGATGGATTCGCCCTGGAGCTGGCGCGTGAGGAAGTGGAGTAGAGACAGAGACGAGGGGTCGGCCCAGTGGAGGTCTTCCGCCACGATCAGGACCGGGTCCCGCTCCGCCAGCCTCTTCACGAACTCGGTGAAGCTCCAGAAAAGGCGTGTTCGCGACTCGCCGGGGTCCCACGCATCGCCCTCGTTGGAGTCGCTGCCGCCGAGGGCTGGGAAGAGCTGCCTGAGATCGCCGGAAGTCCCGCGCGTGAGGACGGTGAGCGCAGCTTCGTCGAATGACCGGAGTATGGGGAGGAAGGCGTCGGAGATCAGGCTGTACGGCATACCCGACTCCACCGGGTACGCACGCCCGGTGGCCACGGTCCAGCCGCGACGGCCGGCTTCCTCGGAAAAGGCCCTCGCGATGCGCGACTTGCCCACGCCGGGGTCACCGGTCAGGAGCCGAAACGGGGGCACACGGCTTTCGTGACCGAAGAGCCGGAAGAGGCGTTCGAGGTCGTCTCGCCGCCCCACCAGGGGAAGGTCTCGGGGCAGGGCGCCGCGACCGTGGTGTTGTGAGCTGCTCATCTGTCGGCTCCCGGCAGCGGGTCCACTCTCGGCCCGGGGATTGTGGGCGAATGTACCCCCAGGTTATCGATGCTGCGAGCCGACTTCTGTACGTATCCCTACGTAGCGGGCCCGCTCGGGGCCCGCAGTCCGGTTAGCCCTCGATCCCGCCCATGGGGTCGAAGCCCTTGTAGCCCTTCCCTTGTGGGGGATCCTGGTGAAGAGAGCGGGCATACCCGCCGGATGACGTCCGGCTGATGCGACGCTGCGCCACCAGGGCCTCGAGCACCAGCTCGCACGCCGCGGCGCGCACGCCGTCGCTGGCGCTCTTGGGCGCCAGGCCCACGCTCTGCACGAGCTCCAGCAGGCCGGGGACCGCGCTGAACCCCTTCACGCAAGCCGCGGCCGCCGAATCCTCGCCGACCTGGAGAGCGCCTCCGCCCTCGAAGTACTGTACGATGCTGTCGACGTCGGCGCCGGCCGCGCGGACGTCGAAGGCCTGGGAAGAGCCGAGCTGGATGAGCTCCCTCCCGATCTTATCGGCACCGTGCAGCTCACCCTCGTATTCCAGCTCCATCTTTCCGGTGATGGCCGGGAGCGCGGCGTACAGGTCGGTCATGCGCGGGGTCGCGACGTCTTCACCGTGTCTGAGCGCTCGGCGCTCGGCGTTGGAAACCACGGTCTCCATGACGGAGATGGGCATGCGCTGGCTGACTCCGGAACGCTGATCCACGCGCTTGTCCTTGCGGGCGAGGAAGGCCAGGCGCTCGACGGTTTCGGCCACGAAGTCGGGGACCTCAACGGGGAGGACGTCTCGGTCGGACCACGCTTCCTGCTCGGTGATCGATACGCCGACCTCCAAATCGTCGGGGTAGTGGGTGCGGATCTCGGCCCCGATGCGGTCCTTGAGCGGCGTGATGATCTTGCCGCGCGCCGTGTAGTCCTCGGGGTTCGCCGTGAACACCATGAAGACGTCCAGCGCCAGCCTGATCGGGTACCCCTTCACCTGAACATCCCCCTCCTGGAGAATGTTGAAGAGGCCCACCTGGATCTTCCCCGCCAGGTCCGGTAGCTCGTTGATGGCGAAGACGCCCCGGTTCGCTCGGGGGAGAAGCCCGTAGTGGATGGTGAGCTCGTCGGCGAGGATGTGGCCGCCTCTCGCGGCCTTGATGGGGTCGACGTCGCCAATGATGTCCGCGATGGTCACGTCCGGCGTGGCCAGCTTCTCCACGTACCGGTGCTCCCGCTCCACCCACTCCACCGGCGCGTCGTCCCCGTGCTCGTCCACCAGGAGCTTGCCGAACTTGGAGATGGGCGCGAGGGGGTCGTCGTTCACCTCGCTCCCCGCCAGGATCGGCATCGCTTCGTCGAGGAGGGAGACGAGCTGGCGCAGAATACGACTCTTCGCCTGGCCGCGGAGCCCGAGGAGGATGAAGTCGTGCTTCGCCAGAACAGCGTTGACGATCTGCGGTGTCACCGTGTCGTCGTATCCCTGGATGCCGGGGAAGAGATCCGCCCCGGATTTCAGCTTGCGGACGAGATTCGCACGCATCTCGTCTTTGACCGTGCGTGTCGCGTATCCCGAAGCCTTCAGGGCGCCGAGGGTGGTGGGGCGTCTGTCGCTCATCCGTCGGGTTTCTCCCACTGGGATTGTTGGCGATCTTATCCGTCGGTCACGACCACCGAGTGTCCGGAGTCGATTCGATACACACGGCTGGCTGCGCGGGTCCGACCTGTGCGGCGGGCGTCCCGAGTGGGGACGCGAGAGCCGGTTCCTACAACAGCGGAGCCATCATGTCCGAGGGCAGCAGCCTCCTGCGCAACGCCGTCCGTCCGCTCGACGCCCAGCCCCCTCTGCCCCGCAGCCGGCTCATCGTCGAGGATACACCGGACGAGGAAGCGGTGCCCATGGACGTGGTCTTCGTCGGTGGTGGTCCCGCTGGCCTCGCGGGTGCGATCGAGCTCGCGCGCCTGGTGAAGCAGGACAACGAGGCCGGGGGCGAAATCGGGGAGCTCGAGATCGGCGTGCTGGAGAAGGCCGGTCAGCTCGGCGAGCACAACCTGTCGGGCGCCGTGGTCAACCCCAGCGCGTTCAAGGAGCTCTTTCCCGAGATGCAGGTCGGGGACTTCCCGTTTCGCAGGCCGGTGGAAAAGGAGGCCGTGTACTACCTCACGGGATCGGGGTCGGTGCGGATTCCCACCCCGCCCACGATGAAGAACCACGGCAACTACATCGCATCCATCTGCGAGATGGTCCGCTGGTTGGGCGAGCAGGCCGAGGGGCTCGGCGTGAACGTCTTTCCCGGGTTCCCGGTTGACTCACTGCTCGTAGAGGACCAGAAGGTGATCGGTGTCCGGACCACCCCGGCCGGCCTCGGGCGAGACGGTGAGCCGTCGGGCCCTGACGCCATGCCCCCCATGGACCTCACCGCCCGGGTCACGGTGCTGTCGGAGGGTACACGAGGACCGCTGAGCCAGGCCTGGCTCGACTGGCAAGGTGTCACCTCGCAGAACCCTCAGATCTATGCCCTGGGCGTCAAGGAGATCTGGGAGGTGAAGAAGCCCCTGGACCGGATCATCCACACGATGGGCTGGCCCCTCAGCGGCAAGATGTTCGGTGGCTCATTCGCCTATCCCATGGCCGACGACCAGATCGCCATCGGGTTGGTGGTGGGCATGGACTACGAGGACGCCCGCTTCGACGTCCACGAGGCTCTGCAGCGGATGAAGCTGCACCCCCTTTTCCGCCCCTATCTCGAGGGTGGCGAGATGGTCGAGTGGGGCGCCAAGACCATTCCCGAGGGTGGCTTCTACTCGGTCCCCGAGCGCCGTCACGGCGACGGGCTTTGCATCGTGGGAGACGCCGCGGGATACGTGGAGGTGTCCTCGCTGAAGGGCATCCACTACGCCATGCATTCCGGGATCATGGCGGCACGTCAGATCTTCGAGGCGCTGAAGAAGGGCGATACCTCGGCGGATGCCTTGGCGGGCTACACGGCGGCCGTCGACCAGAGCGTCATCATGAAGGACCTGAAGGAGCGCCGAAACATGAGGTTGGCCTTCAAGGGTGGCTTCGTGGCCGGTGGTGCCAAGGCCGGGCTCATGACCCTCACCAAGGGTGCGTTCCCCGGTGGACGGATCGGTGTGGAGGAGGATGCTGCGGAAACCAAGACCTTGGCAGCGCAGGCGGAGCCGTTCGTCCCCGACGGCAAGCTCACCTTCTCAAAGGTGGACGCCGTGTACAAGGCCGGGAATCAGACCCGCGACGACATTCCCAGCCACCTCATCGTGGGTGAGGACGTGAGCGCCGAGGCTGCGGAGATGTACGTCCACATGTGTCCGGCCGGCGTCTATGAGCGTGATGGTGACAAGCTGGTGGTGAACGCTCCGAATTGTGTGGACTGCAAGGCTACGGACGTGATCGGGCCCCGGTGGACGCCCAGGGAGGGTGGGAGCGGCCCGGCGTATCGTCAGATGTAGTCGGGGGGCTTCTGGTCCGGAGAACCGTATAGAGGTGGTTCGGACCCGCCACGGCCGACGCCCTGGCGCTTGACCGTGGTGGGTCCGCTCATAGCTAGCCGGGGTGGCCGTCGGTCGTCGGAGGATCGCTGGTGAGCGGCTCGTCGACCAGGTCCCAGGCGAGCTCGACGTATTCGAGCTCGAACCACTCTTCGAAGGCCTCCCAACCTCGGTCCCGGGGCCAGTGCTCCGGATCCATGACCCAGTCGTTGAGCATGATCTCGAAGACGGTCCCGATGTTGGCCTCCACCCAGTCCGCGGTCTCTTCCGGGTCGTCGAACTCGGGTACCAGGAAGGAGTTGACCGAGTCCCGCGCGTCATGCGGATCCACCGGTCCGTCCTGATCGAACGAGCAGACCCAATCCACGAACGGCTGACGGGGACGGACCACGAGGACGCCCCGGTTGATGAACCAGATTGGCTTTCCGTCTTGGGGGGCGGGATCAGACATGTGGGGGCCTCCGGGAGTGGGTGGAAGTGGAGAAGCTTAGGGCGTGCGCAGGTCGCACGCTCGAGATGAGGCGCGTCGTCGCGGAGCGCTTAGCTCCCTCTCCGACGGGGCGGGCGGGCGGAGCGGCATCACCCGGGGTAGCGAACGGCGTTCTTCCAGACCTCCCGGACTGATAGCAGGTTGCGGATATCCGCGGTAGGGTCCGCACCGAGCAGGACGAATGTCAGCGTGCTGCCGGACTGGAGGGTGCCGACTGTGTCCTGAAGGCCCATCGCTGTCGCCGCAGTCCGCGTGGCAGCCTCGATGACCTGCATGGGTGTCAGGCCCGCGTGCTCCACGAGGGCCTGGAGCTCCAGGAAGAGTGCCGGTGGCTCGTCCGGTCCAGTGCTGAAATCCGTGCCCGCAGCGATGGGGACTCCCAGCTCGTGGGCTTTCCGCACCAGGTCCCTGGCGAACGCTCTGTCGCAGATGGCGGGAGGGCCCGCCGGTGCCGGACCGGCTCCTTCGACCGGGCCGCCCTCCAAGCGACTGTGCATCGCGAGGGTGGCGTCGAGAATCGTTCCGCGGCTCGCCATCTCCCGGAGCAGGGCGCCGAACACTGGCGCGTCGGCGGATACCCGTTCGTACTCTGGTCGCCTTGTATGGTGGTATCGGTTGGGCACCTCGGCCATCGCCTCCCAGGCCAAGGGGCACGCGTGGGAAATCACGTCTACCCCGCCTCGAACCACCGCCATCGGGCGAGCGGGGTATACCGTGGCGTGGGCCCAGACCGGCATTCCCTGACGGTGGGCTTCCGCCGTGAGTCGACGCACCAGGTCTTCGTCCAGATCGGCATAGATCTTGAGGCCCGTGGCCGATGTCCCCCTAGCGCGGGCTATCGCGAGCGTGAGGTCGGTCTCGGGCCCCACGGCCTGGAGCCAGTGGGCCGCGCCGGGAGCGACGCCTTCGGCGGCGGAGCGCGCCCTGGGGTCCTCGAAGAACGAGGGTCCGGCGACCAACGCCGAGTAGTGGATGTCTGGAGCGACGATTCGGCCGGTGCGGGCCTCGAGCGACAGGGCTGCCAGCAGGCGGGCGTCCCCGGCCATGTCACGGACGGCTGTGATCCCCGACCGGAGGAGGCGCTCGAGCTCGGCCACGGCGGCGTCACGATCGGGGACCGTGGCCAGATGGACGTGGGCATCGATGAGCCCAGGGATCACCCAGCCTCCGCCCAGATCGATGCGCAGCGCACTCTGCGCCCCGGGCACCCGCCGGAGAATGTCCTCCAAGGGACCGGCATCGACGATCTCGGTGCCTCGGGCGGCGATGGCGGCTCGGGGCACCGGTGGGCCGCCGAGTCCATCCACCAAGGTGAAGCCGTGAAGCACCTCCAGAGGTGGCCCCGACTCGGGATCCTGCGCGACCGCGTGCCCGGGCCCGAGGACGGCCCAAAGCGCCAGGGCGGATCCGAGCCGTCTCTTCAGGCCCGTTGCCCCGGCTCTCAGATCACCCTTCCTCGTCGAGCTCCAGTCCCACGCCGGTGGGCGTGATGACCAGGCTGGGGAGGATGGTCCGGACCGGCGCTTCCCCGATGCGCTGGAGCGCCGTGCTCGCGTCGGGATGGCCGGCGAGCTGCTCCAATGTCTTGATCGTGGGGAAAACCATGGGGAGGGAGCCCTGGTCGTACCGACGCAAGGCACCGCCGGGCGTGATCCAGACAGCGTCCGTCATCTCTCTCGGGTCCACGATGGGCTCGCTTCCCCCAGTCACGTGGGCGGCGAAGAAGCGCGTGTCGTAACGCCGGGGCTCGGCCAGCGGGGTGATCCAGTGCGCCAGGTACTCCACCGAACGCCCGTCCACCCGGCAGCCCAGGCGATCCAGCGCCTCCCCGAATCCGATCCTGTCCTCCATCACGTCGTCGCGGACCTGGTTCACCACGTCGCTCGAGGCCGCGGTGGCGAGCGGGTCACCGCCTTCCCGTCGGCCGATGAGAATGCCGGTCTCCTCGAAGGCCTCCCGCAATGCGGCCAGATAGTAGGCGATGGCGGGCGGCTCGGCGCCTCGGAGGGCGAGTCGCTCTTCGGCTACCTCTGGGCTGAGGCCGTCCAGGCGCGCCAGCACGTCGGTCGTGGCGTCCGTGCCGTCCACCCGCCCGCCAGGGAACACGTACGCGCCGGGCACGAATCCCGCGTTGCGATTTCGGCGCATGAGCAGGACCTCGAGTCCGTCCGTTCCGTCCCGCAGAAGCACGATGGTCGCTGCGGGGCGGGTCGGGGCGGGCTGTTCGGGGGGGTGCTCGATCTGCTCGGCGAACCGCTCCGGCAGGCGGTCGAAGGGGATGATGAAGTCGGATTTGCTCATGAGGTGCTCATGCCAAACTCAAGGTGTATTCATCCGCCGGCAGCCATGCCGTCCTTTCGCGGATCGGACGCGGCGGCCCAGCCGCGTTCGAGACGTACGATCGCCTGTGCGCCGCCGAACGCGAACCCCTCCGGCGACACGAGCTCGTGTCCCCGGCGCTCCAGCCCCGCGGCCACGTGAGCCGGCAGGTCCTCGACCGCGAGCCGTAGACCGTCGATGTGCCTGAACCGTGGAGCGTCCAGGGCCTCCTGGGGATCCATCCCGAAGCGGAGCATGTTCAGCAGGACCTGCACGTGACCCTGGGGCTGCATGGGCCCACCCATGACGCCGAACGACATCCAGGGGGCTCCGTTCCTCGTGACGAACCCCGGGATGATGGTGTGAAGGGGCCGCTTGCGGGGGGCGAGTTCGTTCGGGTGCCCCTCCTCGAGCGTGAACCCTGCGCCCCGATTCTGGAGCGCGAAGCCGGTGCCCGGCACAACCAGGCCCGATCCGAAGAACTGATAGACCGAGTTGATCAGTGAGACCATGTTGCCCATGGCGTCGGCAACGGTGAGGTACACGGTCTCCGACGCGGTGGCCGCCGGGCCGGGATCGGCACGGGCCAGGGCCGCGTTCGGATCGATCTCGGAGGCGCGCTGCGCCAGGTAATCGGGTTCGAGCAGCGCGTTCGGGCTGGCCTCCATGTGATCGGGGTCGGCCACGTGCGCAGCCAGGTCCGCGTACGCCAGCTTCTTCGCCTCGACCAGGGTATGGAGGTAGGCCACGGAGTTGTGCGTCCACGCTGCCCCGTCCACGTGCCCGAGGATGCCAAGCATCTGGAGCGCTGCAATCCCTTGTCCCGAGGGCGGTAGCTCGTGGAGCGTCACGCCTCCATAGTCCATGCTCAGGCTCTCGACCCAGCGCACCTCGTGGCTTGCCATGTCCTCGAGCGTGACGGTTCCGCCCAGGCGGGTGAGGCCCTCGACAAGTCGGCGTCCTAGGTTACCGCCGTAGAGCGCCCCCTCGCCTTCGCGTGCCAGCTCGGCAAAAGTCTCGCCCAGGTCGGTCAGCGTGAACCAGTCTCCGACCCGGGGCGGCTCTCCGTCAGTGAGGAAGGTCTCAGCCGCGCCCGAATCCGCCCGGATGACATCCGCCACCGAGGCCCAGTCCCTGGCGATGATCGGTGTCACCGGGAAGCCGTCCCGCGCGAGCCTGATGGCCGGCGCCAGCGCCTCCGCGAGAGAATAGGTGCCCAGCCGGTCGAGCAGCGCCGCCCACCCGGCCAGTGCTCCCGGGACCGTCACCGCTCGCGCGTCGCGAGGGGGAACGGCGCCGTGTCCCTCGGCCCGGAGAGGCCCCGCGTCTGCGCGGCTACCGGCCCGGCCGCTGGCGTCGAGGCCGACCAGACGCCCCTTCGAGGCCGACCAGACGAGGGCGAAGAGGTCGCCCCCGATGCCGGTCATGTAAGGCTCGACGACGTTCAGGACCGCGGCGGCCGTGACCGCGGCGTCCACGGCGTTCCCTCCCTCTTCCAGAACGCCTAGCGCCGCGGTCGTGGCCAGGGGCTGGCTCGTGGCCGCGGCGAACCGCGGCGCGTAAACCGTGGAACGGCCCGTCCGCCTCAATCGGTGTCCTCGGTCTCCTTGCGGGTCCCAGCGCGCTCCAGCTTGAGCACCTCGCCGGAGAAGAGAGAGCCCAGCCGCTCGATATCCTCGGCGCTGCCATGCGGCTCACCCCAATGGACCGGGACGAGCACTTCCGCTCCGCATGCCTCGGCCGCTCGGGCGGCGTCTTCGACGGTCATCGTGTAGTGACCGTCGCACGGGAGGAACGCAACGTCGCACCGGATACCGGACATCGATGGAAGGAAGTCCGTGTCCCCGGCGTGATAGAAGGTCGTGCCACCGAGGGTGAACACGTAGCCGAGCCAGCCGTCATCGGGCGTGTGGAACTTCTTGTCGAGGTTGTGTGCCGGCACCGCGAGAATGTCGAAGCCTTCGAGCTGAAGCATGTCTCCAGGCCGCATGAAGTGATCGGCGTCGGCGAGCTGCTTCTTCATCGTCACAGGTGCCACCACAACCGTCTTCGGACCCCGCACGCGGGCGATGTCGTCTTCGGAGAAGTTGTCGAAGTGCGGGTGCGTGAGGAGGATCAGGTCCGCCTCCGCGTCTTCGGTGATGCCGGACGGGTCGACGTGCAGCTCACGTCCCATCCCCCGGATGCGGACGGACGAGCCGCGAAACCACGTAATGCCATCGAGCCATTCGCGCATTTTGACCCCTGAGTGTGGCGCCGGAAGGATCGGACAAGGCGTGGGCGAGAAGGATCTCCCCTGTCGCGTCGACCGGCCAGGTGCCAAGCTAACCGCCGTGAAGGGGCCGAAAAAGTGGCCGACTCGGCGGATGGGTCGCGCCATAATGACAGAGTTCATGCGTTTCGGGCATGAAAAGGGCCCTCGGCGGTTGGCAGGAATCCTGCACCCAACATTGTCCACGGCACGCACTTCGTGCCGCGAGACGAAACCCATGCGAGACACGGCGACATGAGTTCGACCGAGCAAGTTACGGCCCCCACGGTGGTCGAAGATCAGGAGAACGGCGACACGAAGGGTGAGCGTTTCACGCTGCCCGTCCTGCCCTTACGCGACACGGTCGTGTATCCGGGTGTCGCGGTACCCATCTCCGCCGGACGTTCCGGGACTGTGGAGGCGGTTCAGGAGGCATTGGACGGTGACCGCCGGCTGTTTGCCGTGGCCCAGCGGGAGAACGTGGACGACCCACAGCCTGAGTATCTCTACAACGTTGGCACTATCGTCCGGATCATCCAGACGCACCGGGTGCGCGGAGGCGTGCAGCTTCTCGTTCAGGGAGAGGGTCGTGCCCAAGCGATCTCCTACCGGGGCGAGGGTGAGGCCATGCTCCACGCGGTGCTCCTGGAGATGGAGCGACAGGAGCCCAGAGACCCCTCAGATCCCGCCTTCCAGGCTCTCGATCGCGAGCTTCGTGAGCGGGCCGCCGAGCTGGGCACACGCCGAGGCGTGCCTGCCGAGGCGTTGAACCAGCTCATCCGGGGTGTGGACGATCCGGGTCCCTTCGCGGACCTGGTGGCGTTCTACCTGGAGCTCGAGACCGCGGACAAGCAGCGGCTGCTCGAGACCCTCGATGATGAAGAGCGCATGCGTCAGGCTCTCGTGGCCGTAGAGCGCGAGTTGGCTCGCATCGATGCGCAGGAGGATATCCAGGCCAAGGTCCAGTCCGAGCTCGGGGAGCGTCAGCGCGAGATGCTCCTCAGGGAGCAGCTCAAGGCCATCCAGAAGGAGCTGGGCGACGAGGAGGAGCGCGACGACGTCGAAGAGATGCGCAATCGGGTCGAGGCGCTCGAGCTGGACGAAGACCAGCGCGCCGAAGTGGAACGGGAGCTCCGCCGCCTGGAGCGTACGAGCCCCCAGTCGGCGGAGTATCAAGTCATCCGCACCTTCCTGGAGTGGGTGACCGAGCTCCCGTGGCAGGAGCGGACCGAGGAGAAGATCGATCTGAAACGCGCCACCGAGATCATGGAGGCGGATCACCACGGGCTCGAGGACGTGAAGGATCGCATCCTCGAATTCCTCGCTGTGCGAAAGCTGTACCTCGAGCGCACTGCGGTCGAGGCGGACGAGGAAGTCGCGGAGTCCGAAGCCGAGCCTGACGAGGGGAACGGGCTCCCGGAGTCGGCCGGCGCGGAAGGCGATGAGGCGACCGGAGACGGAGCGGAGGACGATGAGGACGAGCGCGCGGGGCGAGGGCCCATCCTGCTCTTCGTCGGTCCTCCCGGTGTCGGTAAGACCTCCATCGCCCAGTCGATCGCCCGCTCACTCGGCCGGAAGTACGTCCGAATCTCCTTGGGCGGCGCACGGGACGAAGCGGACATCCGGGGGCACCGCCGGACGTATGTGGGCGCCATGCCCGGAAGGATCGTCCAGGGTATGCGGCAGGCGAAGTCCAAGAACCCGGTCTTCCTGCTGGACGAGGTGGACAAGCTGGGGGCTTCGTTCCAGGGAGACCCGAGCTCGGCGCTGCTCGAGGTGCTGGATCCTGCCCAGAATTCGACGTTCGTGGATCACTATCTCGGGATTCCGTTCGACCTCTCCGAGGTGCTCTTCATCGCTACCGCCAACTACCTGGATCGGATTCCGGGCCCGTTGTTGGACCGCATGGAGCGCGTGGACTTCGCGGGATACACGGAGCGGGAGAAGCTTCAGATCGCCAAGAAGTACCTCCTCCCCAGGCAGCGGAAGGACGCGAGCCTGAAGGACGAAGAGCTGTCCATGACGGACGAGGCCATCCTCACCGTGGTCCAGAGCTACACGCGGGAGGCGGGCGTGCGGCAGCTGGAGCGAGAGATCGGGAAGTTCGCGCGGAAGGTGGCGCGGCAGATCGCCGCCGGGAAGGTGGACCGACTAGAGGCCACGGCCGAAGACGTTCGCGAGTTCCTGGGGCGTCCGAAGGTGCACCCGGAGCGCATGGCCGACGAGGACGTGGTCGGTGTGGCGACCGGGATGTTCTACACGCCCATGGGCGGCGACATCATGTTCGTCGAGGCCAGTGTCATGCCCGGCGAGAGCGGCTTCGTGCTCACCGGACAGCTCGGGGACGTCATGAAGGAATCGGCGAGGGCCGCCCTGTCGTACGCGAAGGCCAACTGGAAGGAGCTGAGCATCGAGGAGGACGCGCTCCAGAAGAGGGAGGTGCACATTCACGTTCCGGCCGGGGCGGTGCCCAAGGACGGTCCGTCCGCGGGGATCACGATGGCCACCGCCCTCATCTCGGCGGTGTCCGGCCGGAAGGTGCGCAGGGACGTGGCCATGACGGGTGAGCTCACCCTCACGGGTCGCGTGCTGCCAATCGGTGGCGTCAAGGAGAAGGTCCTCGGCGCCGCCCGCGCGGGAATCAAGGAGATCGTCATCCCGGCGCAGAACGAGGCTGACCTCGAGGATTTGCCCGAGGAGGTACGGGAGCAGCTCGTCTTCCATACAGCCGAGACCTTGGACGACGTGATCCGCGTGGCTTTGGCAGCAAGGAAGAAGCCTGCAGCGAAGAAGCCCGCGCCGAGGAAGAAGCCGGCGAAGAGGTCTCCGAGTGGGAAGGCGCCCGCGAAGAAGTAGCCGACGCGAGGTGCCGTAACCGAGGAGGTCGGGTACGTCAGTCCACTAGGACGTGCCCGGCCGGGCCCTCTTCCAGCGCGCCGACGACCGCAGCTACCGGCGATGACTCCGCCAGGTCCGTCACAAGCCCCTTCAGCGCTTCGGGTGGGACGGCCAGGAGTAGCCCTCCAGAGGTCTGTGCGTCTGCGAGCAGGGTTCTCAGCTCCGGCTCCACCGACGGGACGAACGCGACGTCGTCGGCCAGATCTTCGAGGTTGCGTCGTGTGCCCCCGGGTACGTGACCCTGAGTCAGGAGGGTGCGTGCGCCCGTGAGTATCGGGACGTCCTGCGCATGAATCCGAGCCGAGACACCCGAAGCGCGAGCGAGGGTCCGGAGATGGCCGAGGAGGCCGAATCCGGTGACGTCCGTCGCGGCCCGGACGCCTGCTGCCACTGCGAGCTCCGCGGCTCCACGGTTCAGCGTGGCCATGCTCTCCACGGCTTCGCTCACCACGTCTGCGGGGGCTGCTCCTGCCTTCACGGCGGTGGCGATCACGCCGGAGCCGAGTGCTTTGGTGAGCACCAGGAGGTCACCGGGGCGACCGGATGCGTTGGTGATCATCTTACTCGGATCGACCTCGCCCACCGCCACCATGCCGTACTTGGGCTCGGCGTCGTCGATCGAGTGGCCACCGAGAATGGCGATGCCGGCTTCACGGGCCACGTGGGCGCCCCCGCGGAGGATTTCCTCGAGGATGCCCTCCCCAAGGAGCTTCCTGGGAAAGCCCACGAGGTTCAACGCAAAGAGGGGCCGCCCGCCCATGGCGTAGATGTCCGACAGGGCGTTGGCCGCGGCGATACGGCCGAAGTCGAACGGATCGTCGACGATGGGAGTGAAGAAGTCCGCGGTCACGACCACGGCACGGTCCTCTGAAAGTCGATACACGGCGGCGTCATCGCCGGTCGTATGACCGACGAGGACGTTGGGGTCTTTCACGGGGAGCATGTGACGCAGCACGTGCGCCAACTCGGACATGCCGAGCTTGCACGCTCACCCGGCGCCATGGCTGAGTTGGGACAGGCGGATTTGCGGCCGCTGGTCCCGAGGCTCTTCTGCCATCATGCCCTCCTTGGGGTCTGGGTAAGTGGGGACCGTGTACGCCGATCGCGCTTGCCTCCGCAAGCTGACGGCGAGCGGGTGTCCGACGACGCGGTACGATGATCAGAACCTCGCCATGGACGCCCGGCGAGGAAACCCGAGAGGACAACGGTGTAGGCCACCGACGGAGATGCGCCTAAGGGTCCGGCGCCACCGAGTCGAGGACGGAGAAGGAATTGAGCCGCAACGAGTCACCACGGGGATCGCTCGCCGATGAGCTTTCGCTGGCCGAATCCGAGATGGATCTGGCCCGCGCGGCGCTGCTCGTGGCCAAGGAGGAGTACCCTCAACTCTCCGTGGAGCTCTACCTGGCGCGGCTGGACCAGATTGCGGAGGAGGTGAAGGATCGCCTCGCGGACGAGACAGCCTCGCTGCTGGTGCTCCAGGAGCTGTTGGACACGCTCTACCGGCGCCGCGGCTTCGGAGCGAACCGTAAGGCCTACTACGACCCCCGGAACTCCTTTCTCAACGACGTGCTCGATCGCGGGGTCGGAATTCCCCTCACCCTGGGCATGGTGGTTCTAGAGGTGGGATGGCGCCTCCGGCTCCCACTGGAAGGTGTGAACTTCCCGGGGCACTTCCTCGTTCGTTACCGCGGGGAGGCGCTGGACCTTCTGGTGGATCCGTTCGACGGAGGAAAGTTGCGGTTCGAGGACCAGGCTCAGGAGCTGTTGGACCGCGCATACGGCGGTGTGGTTCGGCTGCAGGCGTCGTTCATGCGCGAGGCTACGAAGCGCGACATGCTGGTGCGGATGCTCACGAATCTGAAGGGCGTGTACATGCGCGTCGCCGACCATCGCCGGGCGTTGGCGGCCGTCGAGCGGATCCTCATGCTCACGCCCACGGCGCCGACCGAAAACCGCTCGAGGGGCCTTCTTCTCGCCCGCTTGGGGCGGAGGGAGGAGGCGGCCACGCAGCTCGAGAAATACCTGAGAGTGGCCCCGGGCGCCGCCGACGCGGACCGGGTCGAGGGCATGCTGAAGGACCTCAGGGCCGGACGGGATCCTGCCGACGTGGAAGGTTTGTGACCAACTCCTCGGCAGGGTATCGGGCCGCGCGTGAGGGGTTGGCCCTCTTCCGGCGCCAGGATCGGAGCCGCGTGCGTGTGTTTGGGCGTGCCCCCCGACAGATGCTCAATGGCATTCTCACGGGGACGCTTCCTGAGCCCCCCGAGGCGCGAGACGACGGCGTCGCGTCCGGCGTCGCTCGGTATCACGCGGTGCTCACACCCAAAGGGCGGATGATCACCGACGCTTGGGTCTATCTCCCGGGGGACGAGGAGAGCGACGGATTCCTCCTGGACCTCCCGAAGACCGGTACTGAGCCCTTGTTGAGGCATCTCGGGAAGGTGCTTCCTCCCCGGTTTGCCCGGCACGAGGACGTGACCCAGCTCACGGGTATGCTGGCGGTGGCCGGGCCCGAGGCCGCGAGCGCTCTATCCCGGTTGGCGTTCGGCTTGCGGGTGGACCGCGATACCATCGCAGCCCTGGAGGAGGGCGCATGGGTGCGGCTCGGCGCGGACGGGTTCATGGCCGCGCGGACGAGGGAGATCGACGCTGAGGCGTTCCTGGTTATCGGCCCGGCGGATGCCGTGGCGTCCCTAGCGGCGCGTCTCGTCGACGCAGGGGCCGTGGAGGCGACCCCGGGCGACTGGGGGATCTTGCGCATAGAGGCCGGCCGGCCGGCCTTCGGCGTGGACATGACCGACGCCACCATTCCCGTCGAAGCCGGTATCCACGAGCGAGCGATCGACTACGACAAGGGCTGCTACACGGGTCAGGAGGTCATCATCAGGATCCGCGACCGGGGGCACGTGAACCGTCACCTCCGGCGCCTCGTTCTCGGCGATGTGGCCGTCCCGTCCCCGGGCACCGAGCTCTTTCCACCCGATGGTGGTGACAGGGCCGTGGGCTGGATCACGTCGGCCGCCCGATCCCCGAAGGAAGGCAGCGTGATTGCGCTTGCCTACGTGCGGCGGGGGACAGACCGCGTGGCGGTCGAGTCCAACGAGATTGAGGTGAGCTGACGCTGCGGGCCGGCCACGCAGGCCGGCCCGCCCCCGTCCTTCAGCGCCCTCGCAGCTCGTCGATTGCCGCTCGAATGTCCTCGTTCTCCGGACGGATCCGGTAGTTCACTTCCGTCATCTTCCAGCGAACCACGCCGGACCTGTCGATGACGTAGGTCGTGGGGTGCGGGATGAGCCTGTCTGGTGCCGCGTCCTCGTTCAATAGGCCGTACCGGCCGATGACGGCCGCTCCCGGATCTGACACGAGGGTGTATTCGATGGGGCGCCCATCGGTCTCCTCCCGGACCCGGTCCACCATGCGTTGCAGATCCTCCAAGCCGTCGGAGGCGACGGCCACGATGGACGTGGTCTGGTTCTGCTCTTCCGTGAGCAGGTCTCGCAGCTCCCCGAGCTGCTGCGCGCAATAGGGTCACCAGTGGCCTCGATAGAAGACCAGGACCACGTCCTGGCTCTGGCGAAGATCCGATAGACGCACCGGATCGGCTCCGAGGGCCGCCAGGCGAAAATCGGGTGCGGTGTCGCCGACGGCCACACGGTCGAGATCCGCGGGTGAGAGCGCCGCGGCGTCCAGCGGGCCCAGTTGGCTCGTCCGGCTCTGCTCGTCCGGGCTGCAGGCGGTGGCGAAGACGCTGGCGACTGCGAGCGTCAGTAGGGATCTCGTACGCATGGGTATCCAAGGGTCGGGAGGGGTCCTCGTATCCGGATCCAGGGAGGTAACCCCCGGACCGGGTGTGGTGGTTCCCTGGTCCGCCCGGGAAAGCCGTCGTTACATGACTGTAACGATTTTGTCGAATAGGGAGCGTCGGAGGGGAAACGTGTGTAGTGTCAAAGGAACGCCGAAGGAGGATTCACATGCGTACCACCCTTTCGATTCGAGCCGTCGCAGTCTTCTGCGTGGCCGTGTCCCTGAGCGCCTGCGCCGCTGCGGCCGGGCCCTGGCCAGCCCACGATGGATCCTTCGATCTCAAGCGCAAAGCGGCTGATCGCTCGTCGGTTTGTCCCGTCGTCTTTACCAACGACACCGGAGATCTCATCGAGGCGGGGTACGTGTCACTGGGTGTGGAGTCTTCGGTAGGTATGATCCCGTCCGGTCACAGCCTTGAGGTCGCGGTGTCGTGCCGGCAGGATCGCATCGAGGCGTTCGCGGTGGCCGATCAGGGGCTCACGGGCGGCACGGTTCGGTACCGGAAGAGGGCTCGGCTCAACCTCGCGCAGGTCACCCGCCTCGAGATCACAGCCGCCGATCGCGTCCGCAGATAGCCTTCCGGTTACTCAGGCGCTGGGCCCAACGAGCCGACCTCGCGGTCCGTTCAAGGATGCGATGACGGGATGCGGCATCCAATTGGGCCCGCATTCTTCGTAGCTTGGTGGATCCGGTAGCCGATCCTTCCAGTGACCCGCTGCCAGAATTCCCAGCCAAGCAAGCCCAGGAACGGATCTTTGCCAGCTGTCGCTCTGAGATCGTTGCCGCCCACATCCGAGCCGACTGGAGGGCCCGGCATCGTCACCAGGACAATCGGAGCGTGGGTCGCGCCGCTTCTCGTTGCCGCGGCCATCATGAGCCCGGCCGCGGCTCAGGCTCCCGAAGGCCTCGATCCCGGCGGTGAGGCCCGACCGGCCGTCTTTCTCGACTGCCAGTCCGGCCCCAACTGCAATCGGTCGCAGTTCCGTGCCGAGATCACGTTCGTGAACTGGGCTCGGGATCGTGCGGACAGCGACGTGCACGTCATCTTCACGAGCCAGGGGATGAGTGGGGGAAATCGCCAGTACTCCCTGGATTTCGTTGGACGGGGACGCTTCGAAGGCATGGACGACCGCCTCGTCTTCATGTCCAGCGGTCAGGACGTCCAGGCGGAGACGATGGACGGATTGGCGCGCACCCTTAGGCTCGGGCTGCTTCGATACGCGGTCCGGGTCGGGCTCGGCCCGCAACTCGACGTGCGCTTCGCCGGAGATGCCGCTCTGGTAGATGCCGAAGCGCAAGCCGATCCGGACGCCTTCTACGATCCGTGGAACTCCTGGACCTTTCGCGTGGCGGCCTCGGGGAACCTGGACGTCCGCGAGACGCGCTCGTCCACGCGTCTCAACCCGCAGTTCAACGCCGATCGGGTGACGGACGCGTGGAAGCTCAATCTCTCCAACTGGATCAGCATCCGGAGGGAAAGCAGGGAGCTGTCCGACGGACGGGAGGTTCGCGACGACCGGAACGATTGGAGGGTGACGGCCCTCGCCGTGCGTAGTGTCGGCGCGCACATGGGCATCGGCGTCGACTCGGACCTGCGCAACTCCGTTCGGGACAATCAGCACGCTCGCATTCGTGTGAGTCCGGCCGTCGAGTACAACCTCTATCCGTACTCCGAAGCGACACGCCGCCAGTTCATCGCCCACTATTCGCTCGGTGTAGAGCATTCCAGCTACATCGAAGAGACCGTGCTGGGTCTCGAAAAGGAGACGCGGCCGGTACACCGCGTCGGGGTCCAGTACCGGGCCCGGGAAGAGTGGGGCAACGCCGGTTTGGGCATCGACGCCAACCAGTACCTCCACAGCGGCGGCGAGTACTACAGCTTCGGAATCAGCGGTGACGTGAGCTACCGGATCCTCCGCGGCCTCGAGCTCAACTTCTCCGCGGGCGCCTCGCGGGTGAACGACAACTTCTATACGCCTGCCGCGGACATCTCCGACGAGGACATCCTGCTCGGAAGGCAGAGCCTCCCCTCGAGCTATGAGTATGATGCCTCGTTGGGGCTCAGCTACCGGTGGGGCTCTTCATTCGCCAACATCGTGAACAACCGCTTCCCGCGGTCGGTGCGCTGGGACGAGTAGCGGGACTGCAGCGACTTCCGGCGGACTCGAGTGGGGGCGCGCCGGGTCAGCCCATGCGGCTCAATCGATCCGCCACGATGAGGGCGCCGTGCTCCCGGCCGTTCTCGATGAAGATCTTGTTGGCGTCGTTGCCCGCCGCGATCACGCCGGCGATGTAGAGCCCGGGAACGTTGGTTTCCATGGTGCTCGGGTCGTGCGACGGGATTCCCGTGTCCTCCGCCACGGCCACGCCCAGCCGGCGGAGCGGTGTCGGATCGGCTCGCCATCCTGTCATGGCGATCACGAAATCGTTTGAGATCGTGCGCTCCTCGCCCGTTCCCTCATCCCGCAGCACGACCTCGCGTTGGCGGATCTGAGCCACACGATGGCTCCAGTAGGCCGTGATCTCACCGCGCTTCAATCGGTTGGTGATGTCCGGGACCACCCAGGGCTTCACCCCGGAGTCGATCTCGTGGAGGAAATGGACGAGGGAGACCCGTGCCCCGTTCCGGTACATCTCGAGGGCGGACTCCACGGCTGAGTTGCCGGCACCCACGACCAGCACGTCCTGGTCGTAGTACGGATACGGCTCGTGGTAGTAGTGTCGAACCTTCTCCAGATCTTCTCCGGGCACGCCCAGCAGGTTGGGTTGGTGGAAGCCGCCGGTGGCGACCACCACCGCGTCGGCTTCCCAGACTTCCTCGGTCCCTCCGCGGTCGCGTGTGCGGACCCGGTACGCACCCTCCTCGCCGGAGATCTCCTCCACGGTGTGGTACTGCCGAACGTGCATGCCCCAGTGCTCAACCACGCGGCGGTAGTAGGCCAGCGCCTCGCGGCGCGTGGGCTTCGGGTCCGGAATCGTGAAGGGCACACCACCGACTTCCAGCATTACGGCGGTGCTGAAGAAGGTCATGTAGTAGGGATAGTCGATGAGCGAGTTCGCCACGCAGCCCTTGTCGAACAAGACCGTCGACAGGCCTTCCGCTTTCGACGCGGCACCTACGGCGATGCCACATGGCCCGGCGCCTACGACGATGAGATCGAATCGATTCGACATGGCCGACGCGTAACCCCATACGTGCGGACTGTTCCTTCATTGCCCTCGCCCGCCAAGCAGGGCAGACTGCTCACATGACCACCGCAGAATCCGAAGCGAGAAAGGCGCTGAACCGACTCCGTCGAGCGGTCGAAAAGGCCGAGCGGGAGCTGGATTCGTTGTCGGGCGCGCTCCGCCACGCCGAGGGAGACGACTTCCCGTCGGAGCGGTATGACGAGCTGTCCGCCCAGCTGAGGGCGCTCGTGGAGTTCACCGCGGAGGAGGGGGATCGCCTTCGCGAGAAGATCCTCCACACCGGGGGACTGGAGCCGGGACGGATACGGAGAGGGTGAGCCGGGGCGTCGGTGCTCCACGCTCTGAGGGCGGCGGGCGTGGCCCGAGCCGTCGACCGGAGCTCGACGCCACGCGGTCGTCAGAACCGGTAGGTGTAGCTCAGCTTTACGGAGCCGCCCCGGGAAAGCGTCACGAAGTCCCGATTGGCCATGGCCGCGGGGCTGCACTCGTCTTCGTCGATTCCCGCCACGCAGTGTAGCCAGTTCTGGGTGTACACCAGGAAGAGATCGCTTCCCGGGGTGACGATCCACCGGAGCCGGGCGAAGAGACCGAGCTGCTCGCTTTGGTTGTCGAACTGCACCTGAGAGGTGGCGCTCACCCACGGGGTGGGATTCCACTGGCCCTCGAGCTCGTAGACATCGGCGGTGAACTCCGTGCCCGGAAGAGTCACCTTGTTATGGTCCAAGTTGGTCGAGATGCTGATTCCCGGGGTTGGACGGAAGGTCACGCGTGCGTTGAACCCGCTCTGCTCCCCGTCCCAGAAGCCCCCCCACCCCAGGCCGCCGAAGAAGGACACCTTCCGCTGTCCGGCCGTGCGACCGAAGACGCGGTAGTTCCAGTTCGTGTAGCCTCCGGGGAGGATCTCGGCGTCGAAGATGCTGAACCCGTTGTCCAGGAACTCGTACGTACGGGTGACCTGGAAGTTGAACCCGTCGCCCGTCTCGAAATTCACCCCCAAGGGCTGGAACTCCCACTCCCGCTCTTCCAGGATGCCCGTGTCGAGCTGCGTCAGGTTCCTGAACTGCGCGGACCAGTCGAGCTGCCGGATCCACGAGATACCCTCCGGGCGCAGCGTGTACCCGATGCGGGGCTCCACTCGCCGGAAGTTGTTCCGAATCACGAAGCCCAAAGCGGGATCGTAGGCCTCGCCGAACTCCCGGTACGACAGGTGTCCGCTCCACTCCGGATTCGGGAAGTTGAGTCGGAAGCCCCTCGACGAGAGGTCGCCGAAGGAGTAGTCCATGGACGGCTCGGGATTCGTGTTCCAGGCAATGAACGCCTCGAGCTCCAGGTTCTTGTCGCCGAGGAAACGGCGCGTGCTGAAGTCCAGGTCGATCCCCGCGGTGTGCTGATCACCTGGCGAGAAGCCCGTGTTGTCCGGCGCCGTCGCCCGTCTAGTGTAGATGACGCCGATGGCCGACTGCTCGAGCATCCTTCGCTTCACCCTCGCCACCGTGAAGTCCTCGCTCGGGATCTCCTCGAAGTCCCCGCCATCGAGATACCGTTCCCGAGCGGTACCGATCTGGTAGAATCCCAACTCGTACGGGCCGGCCTGTCCGGTGAGGCGTGCACCGTAGTCGATGGGGATCTGCCGCCCCCGGTTCAGCCCGATGCGGCGGGAGAAGAAGGGCTGCGGGCTGCTGCGAGGCGCGAAGGAGAAGACGCCGGATCCCTCGAGGAAGAAGTCACGCTGTTCCGGGAAGCGCTGCGGGAATCGGGTGAGGTTGACCCGCCGCTGATCGCTCTCGACCTCCGCGAAGTCGGTGTTGATGCTAACCGAGGCGCGAAGGCTCGAGGTGACGCTGTAGTTCACGTCGAGGCTCACGTCCCTCGGGAACTGGTTGGCGTCAACCTCGGTCGGCACGTTCCGCCAGCTCGAGATGGCCGAAGGGACCGCTTCCAGCCCGATACCCTGCGACATGCCCTGGAGCCCCTCCAGCCGCCCGGCGAACACGGGGCTCATCAGCCCTTCGTTGCGGCGCCAGCCCCGCCACAGGATCTCCTCGTTATCACGTCGGATGGTGCGCTGGAAGTTGACGCCCCAGCTGTCGAGGCTGGGGTTGAAGTTCAGCGTGCGGAAGGGAATACGGATCTCCGCGGACCATCCGTCCGGACGCATGGCCGTACGTGCCTCCCAGATCCCATCCCAAGCCCTGTTGGCTCCTTCCCCGAAGCCACCGCGACCCCGCCCGCCGCCGCCACCGCCCGTGATGATGCCGTCGCCCATGAGGCCGGCCGGGTTGATCTCAAAGAAGTAGCCGGTCCGCCCGTCCTGGAACGTGTCCAGGATCCACATGAAACGGTCGTCGGTGAACAGGAAGGCGTCGCGCTGGCGCTGGAAGGCTAGGACCCCGTCAGGATCGTCGTAAACGATGGCCCCGATGTAGAGGTTGTCCTCGTCGTACATGACGCGGACCTCGGTGGGATACGACGGGGCGCCCCCCTCGATAGGCTCCTGCTGGGTGAAGTCGGTGATGGGCAGAGCCCGGGACCAAGGGTCCTCGGATAGGGACCCGTCGAGGTCGATGCCGGCAGATTCGCCGAGCGGAGCGGCGATGAGGCTGACCTGGGCGTTGGATGATCCCCCGTCCGCGTCTTGAGCCAGCAGGTCGCGGGTGGGTCCGATGATACTGATAAGTGCGAGGAAGAGCGTCGCACGAAAAACTGAGGACATCTCGACTTGTCTCCGCGCGCGAAACCAGTTGGCCGGCGTGATGTGGAGGTCATGGAACGGGACGGGGGTAGCCGGGAACTATACATTCACGCGCGAGGCGGGGTCCATGGTTTACCCACTCCTTGCATTCAGTGACCATCCCACGCCCGATTCTCTTCGCAGCAGCATCTCATGGTGCCAGACGCACAAGAACCCGATTCGTTAGACAGCCTGGCCGCGGCTCTCCGCGCTGCCATGGCTCGCGGTGTGGGTCGTCCCTGGCCCGACGATCGTTTCGAAGGGTTCGCGCGGCGGGTGTTCGCGCACCAGTTCGCCACCAACGCCCTCTATCGCTCCTTTTGTGAGGGCCACGGCGTGACACCGACCGACCTGGGATCCTGGACGCGTACTCCAGTAGTACCCGTGAGCGCTTTCAAGGTGGTGGATCTCGTGTGTGGGCCGAAAGAAGAGGTGGAGCTGGTGTTCCGAACGAGCGGCACCACCCGGGGTCCGGGGCAACGCGGCTTGCACTACGTCCCCGATCCCGAGCTCTACCGCGCTTCGTTGCTTCCGAGCTTCCGGGCCCATCTCCTGCCCGACCTTCGACAGATCCGATTCGTATCGCTGGTACCGTCGCGCGAGGACGCCCCGGATTCGTCGCTGTCGTTCATGGTCGATGCGGCGGCTGCCGAGTGGGCTTCCGAGGAAGCCTGGGTGGTGGACGTGGAGGGCGTGCTCGACTCCGAGGCGCTCGCCGGCGCGTTGCGGGAGGCACGCGAGGCCCAGGAACCCGTCCTGCTTCTCGGCACGGCGTTCGCGCTGCTGCATGCGCTGGAACGCACCGACTCGGGGCTCGGCCTACTGCCAGCGGGGAGTCGGATCATGGAGACCGGCGGGTTCAAGGGACGAAGCCGGGAGGTCTCCCGAGAGGAGCTCCATGGCCTCCTCTCCGAGCGGACGGGCGTGCCGCGGGGGCGGATCGTCAACGAGTACGGAATGACGGAACTTCTCTCACAGCTGTACGAGCCTGTCTTGTCAGAGGGCCGGTCGGCGGAGGGCGTGCACCGGCCACCTCCGTGGCTTCGCGTGCGTGCCCTGGACCCGACGACCCTGGCGCCGCTGGAAGAGGGGGCGGAGGGGCTGCTGGCGTTCTTCGATCTGGCCAACGTGGGTTCCGTGAGTCACGTCCTCACGGAGGACATCGGCTCGGTGCGGGACGGCGACGTGCGCTTGGTGGGCCGGGTACGTGGCGCGGAGCCCAGGGGTTGCTCGCGCGCCATGGATGAGCTCATGTCGGCGAGGCGGTGACCATGGCGACTTCCCCCTTCGACGCCTGGGCGCTGCCGGGGTGGGCTCCTGCGCCGCCCGGCCCGGTCGAGATCGAAACCAGCGGCCAGGCCTCCAAGTCGGTGCGGCATCCCGGGGCCGATCCCGAGTGGATCCAGGCTTTGGCCGAGGGGCTCAGGGATCGGAGGGGCGCAGAGGTGTCGGGTGGCGGAGGTCTTCTGCCCCCCCACGCGGTGGACGACAGGGCTTCGGCCCTCGGAAGGGTCGGTACCCGATTCCTGGACCACCAAGACCCGTTGCGGCGTGAAGCCCTCGAGCTTCTTCCCGCCACATCGGCCCTGTCTCCGGCCATGGCCCGAGCCGTTCTGGACGGCATGGCCCGAGATTGGACGGCCCCTCGGCTCCGTCGGCTGCTCCGGCACGAGTTGGGCGGCGGGGAAGCTCTCGCAGGCTTCGTTGACCGGCGGGGGCGCCGGACCATGGCGGTTGCGCCGCGGCTTTGCACTCAGCTCGTCGCGGGGAGCGTCCCGGGCGTGGGCGTCACCGCGCTGGCGCGGAGTCTCCTGCTTGGGTCACCCACCCTTCTCAAGCCGGGTCTCGGTGACGTGGCGCTCCCCGTTCTGTTCGCTCGGGCCCTCAGGGAGGAGGCGCCAGCGCTGGCCGACATGCTGGCTGTGGTCTACTGGCCCGGAGGTCTCGAGGTCGTGGAGGATGCGGCGGTGCGCCCCGCGGAGGTGGTCGCGGTCTACGGCAGCGACGCGGTCGTGACGTCACTTCGAGGACGTGTGCCGGCGACGACCAGGGTGCTCGCCTACCATCACCGTGAAGGAATCGGGGTCGTGGGGCGTGGAGTCCTCTCCGACACGGGTACCGCCTCGGCCGTGGCGACAGAGGTGGCCCGGGCGGCAGCGTTCTTCGACCAGCGGGGCTGCGTCTCCACGCGGGTGCTCTGGGTCGAGGCTGGGCTCCCGGTCACGCCGGCTGAGTTCGCGGAGGGCTTGGCGGGTGCGTTGTCCGAGGTGGAGGCCACGCTTCCGTCCGGGGACCTGGATACACTCGAGCGGTCCGCGGTCCAGCAGCTTCGCGGAACCGTGGAGATTCTGGCGGCGGCCGGGGATGCCGAGGCCGCAGATGCGCCTACGCTTCGGCATGGAATCGATGCCCCGTGGACCGTGGTCTACGACCCGTCCGGGGCGGTGGAAACCCGTTGCGTGGGTCGAGTGGTCGTCGTGCGCCCGTTCAGGGACCTGGACGACCTCTGGGAATCCGTCCGGCCCATGGCGCCCCACCTGCAAACGGTGGGTGTCAGCGGTCTCGGGGACCGCCTCGAGGAGGTCGCCGCGGTACTCGGGTGTCTCGGCGTCTCACGTGTGGCGCCCTTCGCGGCAGTTCCCTTCCCGCCACCATGGTGGCATCATGACGGGCGCGGACCACTTACCGACCTGGTCCGTTGGGTCGACCTTGAGCAGGCAGGCCAGGAGATCGATGGCTGACCGAGGCCTGGAACGTACTACTCGTCTTCCGGCTGCTGTTCTGCTCTCCAGACGACCATCTGCCGTCCGCCGCGGGGATTCTCCTCAACGCGGACCGTGAGTGAATCACCCTCATCGATTCCCAGGTCTTCCCGCATATCCTGAGGAATCGTGATGCGGCCGCCCACGCCGACCGTGACGTCCGTATAGTAGAGAGTCCGAAAGATTGCCATCCAGCCTCCTCGTATTTGCAATGGAGCCGAGTAATCTATACAAAGTCGAGACCGTCGGATATGGATCACCGGCCGTCGCAGAGAACGGAGCCCCGCGGTGAAGGGATGTGAGTCACAGAACTGGGTGACCTCCGCTACCGCCCTACCGCAAGCCCTCCGCGCATGATCGCCACCGAAACCCAGGCTGATGTAGCCGTACGGCTCGAGGGTGTGACCAAGAGCTTCGGCGGGCACAATGCCGTGTCCGACTTGCACTTGGAGGTCCCGAGAGGGTCCATCTACGGGCTGTTGGGACCCAACGGGTCGGGCAAGACGACCACCATAAGGATGATCATGGGCATCCTTCATCCCGACGAGGGCCGGGTGTCCCTCTTCGGGGGCCTGCCAGATCGGGAGCGGCGAGCGCTCGTTGGCTACCTCCCCGAGGAACGCGGGGTTTACCGGAAGATGCGGGTGCTCGACCTCTTGATCTTCCTCGCCGAGATCCGGGGTGTCCCAAGAGGTGTCGGACGCGAGCGGGCCGGCGTGTGGCTCGAACGCCTGGAATTGAGCGCCTGGGCTGACCGGCGGGTGGAAGACCTCTCCAAGGGCATGCAGCAGAAGGTGCAGTTCATCGGGACCGTGATCCACGAGCCCGATCTGCTCATCCTGGACGAGCCCTTCAGCGGGCTGGACCCCATCAACCAGGATGTGCTCGAGCGCATCGTCAGAGAGCTGCAGGAAGGTGGGATCACGATTCTGTTATCGACGCATCTCATGGATCAGGCCGAGCGCCTCTGCGAGCGTGTCTGCTTCATCTCGAAATCCCGGAAGGTCCTTGACGACGATCTGAGGGCGTTGAAGGCCCGGGAGCGTCGAGGGGTCGTCGCCGTGGACTTCACCGGTCCGGATGCCTGGTTGGACGCTCCGGAGATCGAGGTGTCGGAGTGGGTCGAGGGGACGCTGCATCTGCTGCTTCGGGACCCGGAGACGCATCAGGTCGTGCTGCGGCGCGCGGTCCAAGCGGGAGCGGAGATCCTTCGGTTCGACTTGGTGGAGCCGCGACTGCACGAGATCTTCGTGCGCCACGTTTCGGGTGACCAGGAAGCGCCGAGGTGAGCATCCGGAACGTTCGGGCGGTGATTCGGAGGGAGTACCTCCAGCGCGTTCGATCGCGCTGGTTCCTGATCTCCACCGTGGGTGGACCGCTGTTTCTCTTCGCCGCGTTCGCGCTGCCCGCGCTGCTCGCGTCGTCGGATGGCGAGGATCGTCTCCCGCTCGCCGTCGTGGACGGGACCGGAGTGCTTTACGAGCGGTTGGCCGACGATCTGGACGCGGCGGGCATTCCGACCGAGGAGGTTCGATGGACGAGCACCGTGGTCGATACGCTGCGCCGGCGTGCTCGCCAGGGAGCCATCCGGGGCTTCGTGATGCTCGACCAGCTCACCCTGGAGTCGGGCGACGCCGTGCTGTTCGTAAACCTGCGACCAAACCTCGTGGAGCGCGCGGCACTACAGTCGGCCGTGGTGCGCGCGGCTCTGGAGGTCCAGCTCGAGCTTCAGGGCGTCGATGTGGAAGCGATGCTGGCGGGCGGAGGGCTCGACATCGAGCTGCTGACCTCAGGGGGTGCCCAGGAGGGTGAGCCGAGATTCATTGTCGCGTATGCCGGCGCCTTCATGCTGTACATGGTGATCCTCCTGCACGCGGTGGCTGTCATGCGCGCGACGCTCGAGGAGAAGACCAGCCGCATCGTCGAGGTCATCATCTCGGCTATGGAGCCGTGGCACCTCATGCTCGGGAAGGTGCTGGGCGTGGGCGCGGTGGCCCTGACGCAGCTTTCCGTCTGGGGGCTGACGGGTGGCCTCATCGTGAAGAGCGGGCTTCCGGAAATGCTCCTGAGCGGTGGGCCAGCCGCGCTGGGTACGGCCGCGGCAAGACCCGATCTCATGGCGGCGATGCCCGGTCCCGGGCTTCTCGCTCTGTTCATGGGCTACTTCGTCTTCGGGTTCTTCATGTATTCCGGGCTCTACGCCGCCGTGGGGGCCATGTGCAGCACGGACGAGGAGGCCCAACAGGCGCAGCTTCCCCTGGTCTTCTTCCTGATCGCGCCCATCGCCCTAGTGCTTCCTGCGATCGAGTCACCGTCGGCCGGTCTCTCGGTGGCGTCGTCCCTTTTCCCGCTCTTCTCCCCGATTCTCATGTGGGCGAGGATTGCCGGTGGCTTTGTTCCCGTTTGGCAGGTGGTCCTGTCTTTCGTACTCATGGCCGCCGCCATCATCGCGATCGCCTGGGTCGCCGGGAGGATCTACAAGGTCGGGATCCTGATGACGGGTAAGCGCCCGACCGTGCGGGAGCTCTGGCGGTGGGTTCGGGAGGCGTGAGGGTCCGGAGGGTCCCGGGTGACCCTCGTCGCTCGGCCGGCGCTACGGACTCGGCGCGTCCGCGGGATGGAGGACGGGCACGCGGAGTGTGACCGAAGACCCTCTGGCGAAGCTGAGCGTCACCGCGAGCGTGTCGCCCGCCGCCACCGGGTGGCTGAGACCTTCCAACATCCCATGGAATCCACCGGGTCGCAGACGGACGGTCGCGCCCGGGTCCACGGAGATACCGTCCACCCTCTCCATGCTCATGACTCCGCCTTCGGCTTCCATTCGATGCAGGGATGCGGCCTCCGCCGAGGGTGACGAAAGCCCGACGAGCGTGTCCGGGACCTGGGACCCGCTCAACGTGACGTAGACGGCTACCCTGTCGTGCCCGAGCGGGTCGAGAGCGAACGGCGCTTCTACCTGGAGGTCGGTCGGCGCCGGGGTGTCGGATTCCGTGGCCCCAGCCCAGTCGTAGGCGAGCATGGCCCGGATGTCGGCGGCGATCTCCTCGGGCGTCGCATCGCCGTGACGATACCCGAACCGGCCCAGGAGCTCTGGTGTGAACAGGAAGAGGTCGGCCGGATGGGGCACCTCGTAGAACCCTTCCGCAGGTCGCTCGAGCTCCGGGAAGATGAAGCCGAGCTGCTCCACCGCGTCGTCCAGCGCCTCTTGTGGCCCGGTGAGGCCGACGACGTCCGGGTGGAGCGCGGACACCCAGCGCTGAACCTGCTCGGGTGAATCCCTTTGCGCATCGACGGAGATGAAGACCGGGAGCACGTCTGCCCGCTCATCGGGCTCGAGCAGTGTCAGCGCACGTCCCACGCGTGCCATGGTGATGGGGCAGACGTCCGGACAGCTCGTGTATCCGAAGTAGAGCAGCGTCACCTTGCCGGCAGCCTGGACCCGCAGCTCGAAGGGTGCCCCGGTCTGGTCGGCGAGGGTCACGACAGGGAGATCGTACGGCTGGAAATACGGCGTGGCCGTCAGCTCTTCGGTGAGAAAAGCTAGTCGACTGCCCTCTTCGGGAGCCGCGCACGCTGCGGCGAGCAGCAGCGGGACGGCCAGGGTCGCGCCCGGCCGGAACACACGGGTGCCCGCGGTCATTCTCCGGGCGGGTCGTCCGGAAGCGTGGACCTCAGCAGGCCCTGGAGCTGCCTGGTGTCGAAGCTCCGGGCCTTCGCCACGGCCTCCTCGTAGCTGTCTTCGATGATGAGCACCGTGGTTCGTGCGGCCTGGCTGGACTCCTCATCGGCGGGGTCGAATCGGAGCCGGCCCCGGTACGAAGTCGGCCGATGGGGATCGTCATCGAACTCGAGGTAGGCGTCCCAGATCCGACCCTCGTGCGTCAGCGTTGCGACGTGGAGGCCGGGCACGGAGCCGGAAGACGAGGCGTGAGGTCCGGAAGTCATGTCAATGAGGATAGAGTGTCCGAGCCTTCTCGTACACCCGGGAACGACCGAAGTCCGGCCACTGCACCGGCCGGTGCAGGGCGGTGCTGACGGAGCACCACTCGAGCCCGGCCCAGCGCGGCCCTGATCGTGCGCAGATCCGACTCGCCCAGGGTCTCCCCGCCCCATCGGGAGCGCAGGTAAAGCTCGACGATTTGCTTGGCCGGCTCCGTAGCCGGCGGGCAGGCCGCGCGGACGTGTGCCAGCAGTCCAGTGGGGGTGAGCGCCGGCGACACGGCCAGACCAGCTCGAGCGCAGGACTCACGGAGCGCGAGATAGCCTCGGGCCGCCGGGCCCAGCCGCCGCAGATCCCGCTGACGCCAGAGGCAACCGGCGGCTGCGGCCAGCGCGAGGGCGCCGAGGAACAGGAGTGTGGGGAAGCCGGAATCGGGGGCCGTCGGGGAGGGGGTCGAGGAAGTTGAAGACCGGCCTGTCATGAAGCCGGACCAACGCGACAGGAGCCCCGATTGCTCGTCGACTCCGTAGTCCAGCACCCACTTGCTCCAGCGATGGTGCATGCCGTCGAGCAGGATGCGGCCGGGCCAGAACCATGTGGCCTCGGCGCTCCCCGTCCCGTCGCCCGAAGGGGTAGGATCGAACGTCACCCAGCCGTAGCTCGGGAACCAGACTTCCACCCAAGAGTGGGCTTCGTTCTGGGTGACGACGAGGTAGTTCCCGAACTGGCTCCACTGGCCGCCCATGAAGCCGTTGACGTTCCGAGCCTCGATGCCGATGGAGCGGAGGAGCACGACCATGGCGGTGCTGAAGTACTCACAGTGCCCCTCCCGACGCTGGAAGAGGAAGTGCTCCAACGATGTTTGCCGTGCGGTGGCGGGCAGCTCCCGCGTGTACCCGAAGGAGCGGAGATAGCTCTGGATGGCCACGACGCGGTCGTACCGGTTCTCTAGACCCGCGGTGAGGGAGTCTGCCAGGGCATTCACCCGGTCGTCCACCGCGGGAAGCTGGAGGAAGTGGCGTTCCGACGGGGCATATCCGCCGACAGCGGCCCGCAGCGTCTCCGGAGACGGCGGGAGTGAAGGGGCCAGGGCGGTATAGGTAGGCGCTCCTGATCCCCAGTAGACGAAGTCGCCGGCGTTGTCGACCAAGGGCTGGATGCCGCCCCCGGCGTCGATGTCGATGGCCGGGTGGAGCGCGAACAGGACGCGACTGTCCAGCGGGGCGCCGAAGATCCGCTGCTCGATGACCGGACCGTCCCACCTGCGCCGGTACCAGCTTCTCGGTGGCGCGGCCGGCGGGAGCGAGCGGGAACGGGTCCACCGCACCCCGTCGAAGCGGTCGTAGGAGCGGCCCCGCCAGCGCAGGCCGCCGATGTTCGCGGGCGCGCCACCCGGGAACTCCACGCGCAGCACGATCTCGGGACTACCCTGGATGGTCGCGCCGTGCTGTCCGATCGACACCTCCTCGCTGAACCCGGCGATCGCGCTGGCCATGGTCTCTCCACGGCCTGAGAAGCCCTGCGAGACCCGGGGAAACGTGAGGAAGACCACCCCGGCCACGAGGAGAACGACACCCGACAGCGCACCCGTGGTCATGAGCAGGCCACGGCCCAGGGGGACCTCGCGGACCCCGTGTCGCTCGGCACCGCGTCGCAGGTGGCCTACGAGGAGCGTGACGGTGGCCAGGCCTACGTACGAGACGAAACCCAGCAGGAAGAGCAGGCCCGGTCGATAGGCCGTGGCCGCCAACACCAGCGCGAAGGAGAGCGCGTACAGTCGGAGGTCGTTGGGGGCCTCGAGCGCGCGGAGCGCTTCCGCGACCATCAACAGGAGGAGAAGATCCACCACCGGAAGGACCACGTCGCCTCTTATGACGAAGACGTGGAGGAGCGCCCGGGCCACAAGCACGGTGGCCACCGGAATCCAGAGTCGCTCGAGCTTGCGGGAGCGCTGAGGGTCGGGGTGCCAGAACAGGCCCGCCAGCAGCCCGGTGAAAGCGAGCCCCGCCGTGAGCGGTTGGAAGCCTGCGCCTCCCGCGAAGGCCACGAGGCCGGCGATTCCCATGAGGACTGCCAGTCGCCGGTGGAGAAGGCGCAAATTCATGCGGCCGACTCCGGATGCACGAGGAGTGTGTCGGAGAACCCGTCCGCGCCGACCAGAGTGACCAGGACGCAGGAGCTTCTCGCCACCGGCGGTGACGGAGCGGGGCTGGCCGGGTCGAACTCCACGCGTGCCAGGAGGTCGAGCGCCTCCTCGAGCGTGCTCACGTCGTCCCCGGGTGTGACCACACCCAGGGGCGTAGCCAGGCCGAAAGGCCGTTGCTCGGCGACATATCGGGCGGCCAGGGATGCGGCGATCTCAACTGCGTGCTCTGCGTCGTCGCCCTCGACGCCGCGTGTATCCAGGCAGATCCACCTGGTTTCGGAGGCCCCTTGCTCGTACTCCCGAACGACCGGGCGTCGGAGACGAGCGGACGACTTCCAGTGGATGTCGCGCGAGTCGTCCCCTCTTCGATACTCGCGAAGGCTTCGGTATTCCCCCCGCCATCCGAGGCCTCCTCGTGGGGCCGGGCCGGTCCTGGGCAGTTGGCCCGAGCCGGGCGCGGGGTCCCGCACGGGGCGGTCATGCCGCGGCCACACGACGACCTCTCCCGGTAGTGTCACGTCCCGCTCTTTCCGGAACAGGCCGAAGGGGAAGGACGTCGAGAGGGTCAGCGTCTCCAGGGGGTATACGCCGCGGCGTACGAATCCGTTGGAGGACCGCGCCGTGGCGCGCCCGCCGGCCGGGACGTGGGACAGGAACGCCGGCTCGGGGAGCCCTTCCTCATAGAGCTCGACGGCCAGGCTCGGGAGGCGACGCTTCCCGTTCCGCACGTGGTATGTCAGAACGAGCTCCCGTCCAACGGTGACGGCCCGGGGGATCTGGCGCTCGACGTGGAGGAGCCGCAGGGCCTGCTCCGAGAGCCATCCGCTCACCGCGATGAAGCCCAGCATGGACCCCAGCAGTAGATAGAGGAGGTTGTTCCCGGTGTTCAAGGCGGCGAAGCCGACCGCGGTCGTTCCGATCGTGAAGGCCAGGCCACCTCCCGTGAAGCGGATGCGGCGCCATCGTCGGATCCGATGGTAGGTCGCGCGCACGCGCGCGGCGAGCCCGGAGCCCCGAGGGGAAGCCGAGCGCTCTTCCATCACACCGGGACCTCGACCTCGCTCATGATGCCCTCGAGGATACGCCCGGCTGCGTCGTGGCCATCGGGGGTCCCCGCCGATCCACCCACCGATACCACCCTGTGGGCGAGGCAGGGGACCACGAGGTCGCGGACGTCGGACGGGATCAGGTAGACCCGGCCGTGGGTCAGCGCGTGCGCGCGCGCTGCCCGATGCAGAGCAATGGCGCCGCGGGGGCTCACGCCCATCCGTAGCTTCGGGGACGTACGGGTGCGCTGAACGATCTCCATGAGGTCGTCGAGGATGGCCTCGGGGACATGGACTTCGTCGATCCGCTTCTGGAGCTGGAGCACCTGCTCCGGTGACAGCACCGTCCGGAGGCGTTGGATCACAGGCTCCAAGGACGATGCTTCGGAAAGGATCCGCCGCTCCGCCTCCGCGCTTGGATATCCCACGGTGATCCGCATGAGGAACCGGTCCAGCTGGCTCTCGGGCAGTGGATAGGTCCCGTGGTGCTCCAACGGGTTCTGCGTCGCCATCACCAGGAAGGGCCGAGGCAGGTCGAACGTGCGGTCGTCGATTGTGACCCGCCCCTCCTGCATGGCTTCGAGAAGGCCGCTTTGGGTTCGAGGGGGAGCGCGGTTGATCTCGTCGGCGAGCACCACGTTGGTGAATATGGGGCCGCGTCGAACCTCGAACTCCGTCGTGCGGGGGTCGTAGACGGACACGCCGAGAACGTCGGACGGCAGGAGATCCGACGTGAACTGAATGCGGCGGAAGCCCAGCCCGAGTGCCTTCGCGAGAGCGTGGGAGAGGGTCGTCTTTCCTACGCCTGGCACGTCTTCGAAGAGCACGTGACCCCCGGCGAGGAGCGCGGCCAGCGCCAAGCGGACCACCTCCCGCTTACCGTGGAACACCGTCTCCACCTCCTCGACGAGATGGTCGAGCAGCTCGAGCGACGGGCGCCGCTCGCGTGCGGGGGCAGCGGTGGTCGATTCTGACATCGACATCCTCGTCTCGTCGTCGGAGGGCCTGGGGCCGGCTGCGGCCGGGGCTCCGGCTCCAGTTCGCGCTTTGAGCCGGAAGTTGTCGGGGGGGAATCCGGAGGGCCCCGGTCGCGTCTAGCCGCGAACCGGGCCTGTGAAGCGGAAAAGTATAACACTCGCGCTGTGGAAAAGGTTCTCCGGACGGCGTGCTTCCGGCTTGACCCCAACCGGTGGGTCGGGGTAGGTTGATCCCGATTTTTAGGGCTTGTTCCGATTCGTCACAAGCACACCCACGACGGTGCGGAAACAAGCTGCCTTGCGCCTGCTTTCCGGGCGCGTCGCTTCGTTCAGGATCTAGCCTTCGAATGAGACAGCACTGGCTGATCGGCGGCCTTGCAGGCGTATTCGCTCTCGGCGGGCTCGCGTTCGTCCAGGGTGGTGGAGCAGGCGAAGGTGGCGCCGAAGGTGCCGCCGCGGCCTCGATCCAGCCCATCGCGTTTCCGCACAACGCCCACGCCGGTAGCGAGCCCGGGCAAGCCAACATGGAATGCCAGTTCTGCCACTACTCCGCCGAGCGCTCGGTGGACGCCGGGCTCCCCTCGGTAGGGACTTGCTGGGGATGTCACCAGGTGGTCCAGGGGCCGAACCAGCCGGAGGAAGTCGCGAAGATCCAGGGATACTGGGAGCGCGGCGAATCCATTCCGTGGGTGCGGATCTACAAGATCTCCGACCATGCCCATTTCCCCCACATGCGGCACGTCGACGCCGGCCTCCAGTGCCAGGAGTGCCACGGTGAGGTGCAGGACATGGGCGTACTCTCCGAACGAGACCCGGCCTGGGGTGGGGACAACATGGGCTGGTGCGTGGATTGCCATCGTGAGAACGAGGCATCCATAGACTGCGCCGTCTGCCACTATTAGAGCCGGACACGATATCATGACCGACGGCATCCAGCGGCGCGATTTCCTCAAGGTGCTCGGAGTCTCCGGCGCCGGCGCGACCCTAGGGGGTTGCTCCACCGGGGACGTGGAGCGCCTCCTCCCCTACGTGGTGGCACCCGAGGAGATCACTCCCGGCGTCGCGACCTGGTACACGACGGCCTGCGGCGGATGTGCCGCCGGCTGCGGCATGTGGGTGCGGACGCGCGAAGGGCGCGCCGTGAAGGTCGAGGGGAACCCCGACCACCCCGTGTCCGAAGGAGGCCTGTGCTCCCGGGGCCACGCCACGCTACAGCACCTCTACAACCCCGATCGCTACCACGGCCCCATGGTTCGTGAGGGTGACCGCATGCGGCAGGGGACGTGGGACGAAGCGGAGCGCCTGCTAGCCGCGCGGATCCAAAGCACTCCGGGAGACGTGCTGTTTATCGGGGGCAGCGTAGGTCCGACCCTCGATCTCCTCATCGACGACTTCATTGCGGCGCTGGATGGCGGGCGGATCCGTTACGACGCCGTGTCCGATGCGCCGCTCCGTGAGGCCGTGCGGATCGCCTACGGTGAGGCCGGTCTCCCCGACTACGACATCGCGAGTGCCCGCCTGCTCCTCTCCTTCGGGAACGACTTCATCGAGGGCGGGCAGGAGCCCGTGGCGCACCAGAAGGGCTTTGCCCGCATGAGCGGCGCGGATGACCACGGGGACAAGGGTCGTTTCGTCTTCCTGGGCTCGCGACTCTCCCTTACCGGGCTCAACGCCGACGAGTGGATTCCGATCCGACCCGGCTCAGAGGCGACGGTCGCCCTCGGGATGGCCTCCGTCATCGCCGAGGGTGGCGAAGCGGGTCCGTACCAGAACCTGCTGCAGACCTACACCCCGGCGGTCGCGGCCGACGCCGCGGGCGTGAGTGAAGAGACCATCCGCGAGCTGGCCGCTCGCTTCGTCGGTGACGGTCCGAGCCTGGCCATGGGCCCCGGCGCGGGCGCACACCACCGCAACGCCACGGCCGCGAATCTCGCTGTCCTGATCCTCAATCAGGTGGCGGGCAACGTCGGGCAGACGGTCCGATACGGAACGGGCGCCGTAGGCACGACCAGCACATTCGCCGACATGGAGCGAGCCATCGCACGCATGGCTTCGGGAGACGTCGGCGTGGTCATCGTCCATGGGACCAACCCGGCCTACTCGCTTCCCGAGTCGGCGGGCTTCCGCGAGGCCTTCGAGCAGGTGCCGTTCAAGGTATCCCTCGCGTCGGCCCCCGACGAGACGGCAGCCATCGCCGATCTGATTATGCCGGACCGCCATTTCCTGGAGTCGTGGGGCGACTCCGCGGCGCGCACCGGGGTGTCGACCATCCAACAGCCCGTCATGCAGAACGTGCCCCACTTCGACAGCAAGCAGGCGGGGGATGCGCTCCTGTCCGTGGGTGCGCATCTCGGACACGACCTGGGGGCCGCGACGTTCTATGAGTACCTGCGCGCCCGTTACCAGACGATCCTCGACGGCGATTTCGAGACGGCCTGGCGTGGAGCGCTTCGCACCGGCGTCATCGAGGATGGTGTCGCGGCTCCTCAGGCTTTGGCGCTTCAGGCACCGGATGCGGCGCTCACTTTCGACGTTCCTGCGTTCGACGGAGACGGTGATCTCACCCTCCTCGTCCACCCGTCTTCCCGGTTCGGCGGCGGAGAGTTCTCCAACAGCCCCTGGCTGCAGGAGCTCCCGGACCCGGTTTCGAAGATCACGTGGCATTCGTGGCTGGAGATGAACCCCGTCACGGCGGAGGCACGAGGCATCGTCGAGGGCGACATCGTCACCGTTACGTCGCCTCATGGCGAGGTAGAGGTGCCGGTCTGGGTCTACCCGGGCATCCGGGAGGACACCGTGGCGCTGGCCATGGGTGGCGGACACACCGACATGGGCCGGTGGGCCACCGATCAGGGCGTGAACGCAGTGGCGCTCCTCCCTGCCGTCGCCGAGCAGCCGTCCGGCAGCTTCGTGACGGCGTCGACGACCGTGACCGTGGTCCCCACAGGCAATCGTCGCCGGCTCGCGAGCATTTCGGGCTCCGACCTGCAGTACGATCGGCCGATCGCGCCGGCGGTGGCCCTGGCCGACCTCGGCCATGCGGAGGACGAGCACGCCGAGGAGGGGGCTCACCATGGTCCGCTGCAGGAGCTGCAGGCCGTGGGTGGCTTCGTACCGGTGGATGCGGAGGAGGGTGCTTCCCAAGCCTTCCCCCTCGAAGGGTCGCGACACGGTGAGTACGCCGACGCCCACGAGGGGCCTCGCTGGGGCATGGCGATCGATCTGGACAAGTGCACGGGCTGCAGCGCGTGCGTCACGGCGTGTCAGTCGGAGAACAACATCCCGTGGGTTGGGGAAGACCAGGTCCAGATGGGCCGGGACATGAGCTGGATCCGGCTCGAGCGCTACTACGAGCACGTGGACGCCACGCACGCCAGCCATCTGGATGTGCGCTTCCTGCCCATGCTGTGTCAGCACTGCGGGAACGCGCCCTGCGAGCCGGTTTGCCCGGTCTTCGCCACGTATCACACCCCCGACGGTGTCAACGCGCAGGTCTACAACCGGTGCGTGGGTACGCGTTATTGTGCCAACAACTGCCCGTACAAGGTCCGGGTCTACAACTGGTACCGGTACACTGACGAGAACGTGCCGGAGCCGATGAACTGGCAGTGGAATCCAGACGTCACGGTCAGGACGAACGGGATCATGGAGAAGTGCTCGTTCTGCATGCAGCGCATACGTGACGCGGAGAACCGAGCCGCTCTCGAGGGCGATCGACCGCTTCGCGACGGTGAGATCGTGCCTGCCTGCCAGCAGAGTTGCCCGGCTGAAGCCATCGTCTTCGGCAACTTGCGCGATCCGAGCTCGCGCGTATCCCAGGTGGTCTCGAGCGAGCGCACCTACAAGGTGCTGGACGAGTTCATCAACACCCAACCTGCTGTGAACTACCTGAAGAAGGTCACGTTCCACGAGGTGTCGGGAGGGCACGAATAATGGCCGTCGGCACCACCGAGCGCGGGGCGCTCACGCATCCGGACGTCACACGCCTGGACGACGTCAATCGCGACGTCCTCAAGATGCTCTCCGTCCCTGGGAAGGGATGGTGGGCGCTCTTCGCGATGTGCGTCGCGGGCGTGGGGATGTTCCTCGGATCCTGGAGCATCCAGATCGTACGGGGGATCGGCGTTTCCGGATTGAACTCGCCGGTGGGTTGGGGCGTGTACATCACGACCTTCGTCTTCTGGGTCGGTATCGCCCACTCCGGCACGCTCATCTCGGCGATCTTGTTCTTGTTCAGGGCCCCCTGGCGACAGTCCATCTACCGGGCCGCGGAAGCGATGACGGTCTTCGCGGTCATGACGGCGGGTCTCTTCCCGCTCATCCACGTCGGGCGCCTGTGGCACGCCTACTGGCTGGTGCCGTATCCCAACTCCCGGTTCCTCTGGCCCAACTTCAAGTCGCCTCTGGTCTGGGACGTGTTCGCGGTCACCACGTACTTCACGGTGTCCGCGGTGTTCTTCTACCTCGGGACCATCCCGGACGTTGCTGCCGCACGTGACCGTGCGACCGGACTTCGGAAGAAGCTCTACTCCATCATCTCCCTGGGATGGCAGGGCACGGATCGTCAGTGGCACCACTTCGGCAAGGCGTACATCTTTCTTGCCGCCCTGGCCACGCCCCTGGTGCTTTCCGTGCACTCGGTCGTGTCCTGGGACTTCGCCATGGGCATCGTGCCGGGCTGGCACGCCACCATCTTCGCCCCGTACTTCGTGGCGGGCGCGATCTTCTCCGGTGTGGCCATGGTGATCACGCTCACCGTTCCACTCCGGAAGATCTTCGGTCTGGAAGCGTACCTCACGACGAAGCACTTCGACGCCATGGCGAAGCTCTGCCTGCTGACGTCGCTCATCGTGCTGTACGCCTACCTGTCCGAGTTCTTCATGGCCTGGTACAGCGGGGAGGAGATCGAGCGCACCGCCTTCTGGAACCGCCTGTTCGGGCAGTACTGGTGGGCCACCTGGACGATGCTGACCTGCAACGGGCTCGTGCCTATCATGCTCTGGTTCAAGCGGGTGCGGCACTCCATTCCGGCGCTCTTCGTCATCTCGATCTTCATCAACATCGGGATGTGGTTCGAGCGGTTCGTCATCGTCGTCGTCTCACTCTCGCACGAGTACGAGCCGTTCGCTTGGGGCGCCTACCGACCGTCGTTCGTGGAGATGGGCATCATGGCGGGTAGCTTCTTCTGGTTCGGATTCTGGTTCTTGCTGTTCACCAGGCTCCTGCCGCCCATCGCGATCCAGGAGCTGAAGGAAGTGCTGCCGCCGCCCATGCGTAAGCAGGCCAAGGAGGCCCACTGATGAGCCAGCAGGGCCAAGGCATTCTCGCCTCGTACGAATTCCTCGACAGCACCGTGGACGCCATCGAGGGGCTCAAGAAGGCTGGATTCGAAGACGTGAAGGCGTTCGCGCCCTACCCGGAGCATCACATCGAGGATGCGCTGGGCTACGGCCAGAGCCCTGTCCGTGTGTGGACGCTCGTAGGCGGACTCACAGGCACGGCCACGGGTTTCGCCTTCACGACGTGGACGTCCATGGACTGGCCTCTGGTGGTGGGTGGAAAGCCCATCGTGTCCATCCCGGCCTATGTCGTCATCGCATTCGAGCTCACTGTGCTTTTCGGAGCGCTGGCTACCGTCATCGGGCTTTTCATCCTCTCCCGGCTCCCGAACTTCAAGCCGGCCGTCGTCTACGATCCGGAGTTCACGGCCGGGCGCTACGGCGTCTATGTCGAGGCTTCGGACGCACGCCTCGAGGAGGCGCGCAAGATCATGAACGAGCAGGAACCCATCGAGCTCCGGGAAGGGGAGGCAGCCCATGCGTGACGGGATCTCCCGACGGCCCGAGAGAGCTCGACGCGCCGGGCTTCGACGCCTGGTGCGCCCGGTCTTGGCGGGGATGGCCATCGTTCTGACCGCCGGTGCCTGCAAGCCTCTGGACGATGCCATGGTCATGGTCTTCGGCCGGAGCATGCGGGACCAGCGCAGCTTCGATCCGTACGAGAACCCGCAGGGTGCGCCGGAGGGCTCGTATGCCTTCGCTTCGGCGAACTATCCGGCGGCGGACGGTGATGTGAACCTGGGTCAGCCGGAGGGCATCGACGTTCCGCGCTTCGCCCAGACCGACCTCGGGACGCCTGGCGTGGGCAACGAGGTGATCCAGGGCCTGGTGAATCCCGTGGACCCCGCGGACGCCGACGCCATGGCGCGGGGACAGGAGCTCTACGAGCGCTACTGTATCGTCTGTCACGGCCCGGACGGAGTGGGTGCAAACGCGAACATCGCGGCCCAGCACCCCATCCTGCCGGCCTACAACCTCTCGGGCCCGCAGGTGACGGGATACAGTGACCAGTATCTCTACGCCATGGTCCGCGTGGGCCGGGGGCTCATGCCGGAGTACGGCAGCCGGATCACCCACTTCGACCGCTGGAAGGTTGTGAACTACGTCAGAACCCTTCAGGCGCAGGCGGGGAACCTCCCGCAGGGGGCCAACTGAGATGGCGCACATCCACGTCCCCTCCGAGATCCCCGTCCGATACCTCCCCAGGTCGAAGGCCGCGTCGCGCCTTGCCGGCGGTCTCTTCTTCATTGGGCTGGTCGCCTTCGTCATCCGCCTGGGGCAGAATCCTCTCCAGGCCTGGATCAGCTACGTAAGCAACTGGCTGTTCTTCACCAGCATCGCGATGGGCGGCGTCCTGTTCGCCGTGGCCACCTGGATCGTGAAGGCGAAGTGGAACTGGTCCATGCGGCGCGTGAGTCAGTCCTTCGCGGCCTTCCTGCCGATCTCGTTCGTCTTGATGCTGCCCATGCTCGGGCTGGGGGATCTGTACTTCCCTTGGATCGAGGCCATGGAAACGGACGTCATCGTCCAGAACAAGGCGGCCTACCTGAACATGCCGTTCCTTATCTCGAGGAACGTGGTGGGGCTGCTGCTCCTGTTCGGCATCGCGCTCTACTTCGTGTACCTGGCCGTTCGCCCCGACATGGGTCTGGTGGAAGGCGCCGAGGAAGGCGATCCGGCACGGGCGTCTTGGAGGGAGCGGCTGAGCCAGGGTTGGATGGGACAGGAACAGGAGGAGGTTTCCAGCTATCATCGGATGACCCGTATCGCTCCGGCGATCGTGCTCATCTACGCCCTGGTCATGAGCATCGTGAGCTACGACTGGGGCATGTCCCTGGAGCCGCACTGGTTCAGCACCATGTATGGCGCGTGGTTCTTCATGGGCGCCTTCTGGGGTGGTATCGCCTCGACGGCTCTTTGGTCCCTCTATCTGCGGACTCGGCACAAGGACTTCGCGAACCACATCGGGCTGCAGCAGCGGCACGATATCGGTAAGCTCACCTTCGCCTTCACGGTGTTCTGGACGTATCTGTTCTTCAGCCAGTACATCGTGATCTGGTACGGCAAGCTCCCCTGGGAGCAGGCCTGGATCGTGAAGCGGTCCGGCGAGACCTGGGGCGGCTTCTCGCTCCTCGTGATCATCCTCTGCTTCCTGGTGCCTTTCGTCGGCCTCATCGGACGCAAGGCGAAGATGAAGCCGAAGTTCCTGGCCTTCTTCGCGTCGGTCATCATGGTGGGACTCTGGCTGGAGCGTTACGGCCTCATTGCGCCGTCCCTCTGGCACGAAGGCGATCCCGTCTTCACCATCTGGCATCCGCTCATCGGGTGCATGTTCCTCGGGCTGTATATCGGGGCGGTGCGCTGGTTCCTGAGCACGTTTCCGGCGGTGCAGGTCTGGCAGCCCATGGTCGATCCCGAGACCGTGGAGGCGGAGCTTCCGCGGAGCGGCGCGGCTCAAGCCGGAGGTTAGACGAGGGAGAGCCTCGGGCGGGAGGCCTCCGGGAGGAAAACAGCGGGGCTTCGGACAGTCGTCCGGAGCCCCGCTTCGTGTTTCGCACCTCGGTGTGGCGGCCGCGTCAGCGACCGAGAAGCTCCATTACAATCGCGTATACGGGGCTCCGTCGGAGTCGGTGTCCTGATTCACCACACTCCGTTCCTCGTGCCCCGATCTCCGCTCAGCGCGGCGGGCCGCTCCTGGACGTGCTTCACTCCGAGTACAGCTCGTCGGCGGCCCGCGCGGACGTCACGATGCCTCGGATCATGGCCGACGAGAATCCCGCATGCTCCATCTCGTTGAGCCCGGCGATGGTGCATCCTCTCGGAGTCGTGACCCTGTCGATCTCGCTCTCCGGGTGAGCCCCCGCCCTGAGGGCCAATGCAGCGGCTCCTTTCGCGGTCTGCGCAGCCAGGAGCGCGGCCTCTTCCGGGTGGAACCCGATCTCGATTCCGCCTTGGGCCGCGGCGCGCACGCATCGTAGGAAGAAGGCGATCCCGCAGGCACATAGCGCCGTGGCTGGGACGATCATCTCCTCCGGGATGACCAATGTGCGACCGACCACGGCGAAGAGCTCCTCCGCCTCCTGGAGGAGCTCGCGCGGTGCTCCTTCCTCGGTCGCGAGGCACGTCATCGATTCCCCGATCATGACCGCTGTGTTCGGCATGGCGCGGACTACCGGGACGGGAACGCCGCCGGCCGCCTGGCGGATGTCGGCGATGGAGGCACCGGACACCACGGAGACGAGGCGGTGCCGATGGGCGTCGAGCTCCGGACCGATCTCCGCCAGGAGCTGTGACAGCTGCTGTGGCTGAACCGCCAGGACGATGAGATCGGCCGCTCGCACGGCCTCCACGTTGTCATCGGTGACGACGAAGTGCTCCGAAGCCAGAGTGGCAAGCTTCTCTGGGTGCCGACGGGTTACGGCGATACGCGACTCGGGGAAGAGTCCGGCTCGTGCCCACCCGCGCGCGAGCGCCTCGCCGAGGTTCCCGCCGCCGAGGATGGCCACGTCGTAGAGTTTCTGCGTCTGGGTCCCGCTCACTGACTGCCCCCTGTTCGGATGCGGCGGAGGATGGGCCGCCGCGGTATGGTGTCTTTGACGCGCGTGGGCGGTCTGAGCCGCCCGGCGACCCCGGAAACGTAATGGATCGTCCCGTGCCTCGCGTCGGGTGCGCGCCGCTATATCGCGCGGAGAGTGGAGGTGGTAAGATCGGTGCCTTCCGCGTTGGCTCGCGTTTTCCAAGGAGGTGTCATGACTGGTTTCTCCGACGATCGCTCCCCGGCGCCCTCGGGCATGCCCCATGGCCCAACGGAAGGCGGCATGTCGCGTCGCGCGTTCGCCCGAACCATGGGCATCCTGGCGCTCGGCAGCCAGCTGCCTGGCTGCTACCGGGGGGAAATGCCGACGCGGTCGTCCCACGGCCCGTTCACGCCCCAGCCCGGTCCTGGCGGAATGACGGTCCTGTCGGATCTCATGGTGCCCATGCGGGACAGTGTTCGCATGGCCACCGACGTCTACCTGCCAGCGGTGGATGGACAGGCGTTGGAGGGTCCGTTTCCCGTGATCCTGGAGCGGACACCTTACGGCAAGACCCGGCCGAGCCGCTCTGAGCGGTCTGTGGCGGAGCCCGACGAGGCCAAGGAGCGGCACGAGGTGGCCCGGATGTTCGTGGATCGGGGCTTCGTGGTCATCTATCAGGACAAGCGCGGCCGGTACGACTCGGAGGGCGAGTACGTGAAGTACCTGTCCGATGTGGAGGACGGCTACGACACCTGCGTTTGGATCCTGGAGCAGCCCTGGTGCGATGGTCAGATCGGCACCAAGGGTCTCTCGTACGCTGCGCATACCCAGGCCGCCCTGGCTTCTTCCGGCGCACCAGGGGTGGCCTCGATGTTCCTGGATTCAGGGGGCTTCTCGAACTCCTATCAGGGTGGTATCCGGCAGGGTGGAGCGTTCGAGCTCAAGCAGGCCACCTGGGCGTACCGGAACGCGATGGTGAGCCCGGAGGTGCTCGCCGATCCCGAGCTGCAGCGTCGAATGCAGGCGGTGGACATCCACCAATGGTTCCGAGAGATGCCGTGGGCGCCGGGACGCTCCCCGGTGAGTCTCGCCCCCGACTACGAGGCGTACCTCTTCGAGCAGTGGACCCGCGGTGCGTTCGACGACTACTGGAAGCACCCGGCCATCTACGCTGCGGGCTTCTGGGACCAGTGGCCCGACGCGCCGATCACGCTCATGTCGTCGTGGTTCGATCCCTACCCTCGGACGACCACGGAGAACTACCTGGGACTCAAGGCGCTCGGGAAGGGGCCCCTGCGGCTCATCATGGGTCCGTGGACCCATGGGGACCGGTCCCTCACCTACGCCGGAGACGTGGACTTCGGCTCGGCGGCCACTCTGGACAGCAACGTGGCGAGGGACTTCTGGGAGCTGCGCCTCCGGTGGTTCGAATACTGGCTCCGGGGCGTGGAGAACGGCGTCGGGGAGGAGCCCGCAGTACGGTACTTCGTCATGGGGGGTGGGACTGGCCGGCGGAACGCCGACGGCCGGATGGATCACGGGGGACGTTGGCGCACAGCCACGGATTGGCCGATCCCGGGGACCATTGAGCAGCCCTACTACCTGGGTGTCGGTGGGACACTCTCCACCGACATACCCGACGAGGAGGATGTTTCCCAGAGCTATCGGTACGACCCTTCGAACCCGGTGCCGAGTGTCGGGGGGACCATCACCTCAGGCGCGCCGATCATGGACGGCGGCGCCTACGATCAGCGAGAAGGCGCACGCTTCTACGGCTCGACGCCACCGTTCGAGGCGCTGGCTGCTCGCTCCGACGTCCTGGTGTTCCAGACCTCGCCTCTCGAGGAAGACGTGGAGGTGACCGGTCCCTTGGTGGTCCGTCTTTGGATCTCCTCGGATGCTCCGGACACCGACTTCACCGCCAAGCTCGTGGACGTGTACCCGCCCAACGAGGACTACCCCGACGGCTTCGCAATGAATGTGACGGACGGAATCATCCGGGTGCGGTATCGGGACAGCTGGGAGCGTCCCGAGCTCATGGAGCCGGGCGAGGTCTACGAGGTCGTCATCGAGGCCTTCCCCACGAGCAATCTGTTCGTGCGTGGCCATCGGATCCGGATCGACATCTCCAGCAGCAACTACCCGCACTTCGATCTCAACTTCAACACCGGCGAGCCCGAGGGCCTGGCCACCCAGCGACGGGTCGCCACGAATACCGTGTACCTGGACCGGACCCGCCCGTCTCACGCCGTGCTGCCGATCGTGCCGGGATGAGGCGTGTCGGCTAGGCCGGGGGGCGAAGCCAACGTCTCGCGAGCACTTCGGGGCATGATGGGCCTGGTACCCATGCGATCTCATCACCTCATGCTGGTGCCTTTGCTCGTGCTTGCCGCATGTGTTGCTCCAGACCCTGCACGACGCGGGGTCGAGTGCCTGGCGCCCGCCGCCGCGGGCGGAGGATGGGACCTGACCTGCCGGGTCACGGGGCGTATCCTCGCGGATCTCGGGCTCGTCCCGGGGGCGGTGGCCACCGTGAACATGCCCGGCGCAGGTGGGGGTGTGGCGTTTGCCCATGCCGTGGCGCAGCGAAGCACCGACCCAAACGTGCTCATCGCGGCCAGCCCCGCCACGACGCTCCGGTTGGCTCAGGGACAATTCGGGCACCTTCAGGCCGCCGACGTCCGGTGGATCGGTGCCATCGGGGCCGAGTACGGCATCGTGGCGGTGGCCGCCGACGCACCCTGGCGGACCCTCAGCGAGCTCCTGCACGACTGGGCGCAGCGCCCCGACGAGATCGTCGTGAGTGGTGGTAGCGCGGTGGTGGGTCAGGACCACATGAAGATCCTGCTGCTTGGCAGGGAGGCGGGTATTGATCCCCTGCGGATCCGGTACGTGCCCTTCGACGGGGGCGGGGAGGCCCTCACTGCGCTCCTTGGCGGCTTCGTTCAGGTATTCAGCGGTGAGGCGTCCGAGGTGGAGAGCCATCTGGAGACGGGAGCCGTTCGAGTGTTGACGGTCCTGTCCCCCGAGCCGCTGGATGGCCTTCTGGCTGGCGTGCCGACGGCATCGGAACAGGGCTACGACGTAGAGTGGGTCACATGGCGGGGATTCTACGTCCCCGGCGGCTTGAGCGACGCCGAGTACCAGGCGTGGGTCGAGCGGCTCCAGGCCGTGGCCGGGTCCGAGGCGTGGGCCACCGCCCGGGCGCAGGCGCGGCTCCGACCCTACTTCCTCGTCGGCGAGCCGTTCGAGGCGTTCGTGATGCGTCAGGTGGACTCGTTCAGCGGCCTGGCCCGCGAGCTGGGGCTCCTCCAATGAGCTTGCGTTGAGCGCCGTCGGAGCTCGCCTGACCGCGGCGCTGGGCGTGATCCTGGCGGCGCTGGCCGTCGCGCTGGAGGCCACCACCTTCGACGTAGCTTTTCCCACCGACCCCCTCGGGCCGAAGGCTTTCCCGCTGGTGGCTGCGGGCCTGCTCGTTCTCGGGGGTGGCGCCCTGCTGCTGGAGGCGCGTCGCGCCGCCGCGGAAGCGTCCGCAACGGAACCCGCACGTGATGCCGGTGCGGTACCCGGCGGCGGGCACCCTGTCCCCCTGGCCGCGGCCAGCTTCATCGGCTACGCGCTTCTCCTCGCCCCCCTCGGCTTCGTGCCCGCGACCACGGTGGCATTCGCGGTCCTGGCCCGGCTATTCGGCGGCACGTGGATGCGGGGGGCCGCGGTTGGTCTGGTGTTCGCCCTCCTCCTCTACGCGCTCTTCGTCTACGCCCTGGGGCTTCCGTTGCCCCTGGGTGTGTTCGAGGCCTAGGAGGACGGGTGGAAGCGCTGGGACTCTTGCTATCCGGCTTCGCCGTGGCCCTGGAGCCCCTCAACCTGGGCCTGGCGCTGGGTGGGGTGGTCGTGGGCACGGTGGTGGGCATGCTCCCGGGTATCGGGCCCATCAACGCCATCGCCATGCTCATACCGCTCCTCTTCGCGGCTGCGTTGCCTCCGGCGTCATCCCTCATCCTGCTCTCGGGGATCTACTACGGATCCCAGTACGGCAACTCCATCAGCACCATCCTGCTCAACGTGCCCGGAACGGCGTCGGCGGTGGTCACCGCCATCGACGGACACCAGATGACCAAGCAGGGTCGCGGCGGTGACGCGCTGGCGCTGTCCGCGGTCGCTTCGTTCGTGGGCGGGACGCTGTCGATCTTCGGTCTCGTCTTCCTCGCACCCGTGCTTTCCCGCTGGGCCATCCGGTTCGGCCCGGCGGAGTACTTCGCGCTCATGGTGTTCGCCTTCTCGGCGCTGTCCAGCGTCTCAGGCAAGAGTGTCCCGCGCGCGCTGGCGGCCACGGGCCTCGGCTTGTTTCTCGCCACCATCGGCATGGACCCCAACAGCGCGATCCCTCGCTACACCTTCGGCCAACTCCGACTCTTCGACGGGCTGGACTTCGTGGTGGTCACGATCGGGCTGTTCGCCGTGAGCGAGGTGCTTCTGGTTCTGGAGCAGACCGAGTGGGGTGGTGAGGTGACCGCAAGGTACGGAAAGGTGAGCGTGAAGCTCCAGGCTCTGCTCGGGTCGTGGTGGACCATGGTCCGAGGAAGCGTCGTGGGCTTTCTCACCGGAGTGCTGCCTGGTGCCGGAGGCACCATCGCGGCCTTCCTCTCCTACAGTGTCGAAGAGAAGCTGGCCGGCGAGGACAACCGCTTCGGCCGGGGGGATGCGCGCGGGGTGGCCGGGCCCGAGTCGGCGAATAACGCCGCGGCCACGGGAGCCATGATTCCCCTGCTGACGTTGGGCATCCCCGGCAGCGGAACGACGGCGGTGCTCCTCGGAGCCCTCCTGGGCCTGGGCGTCGCGCCGGGCCCGTTGCTCATCGAGCGAAGTCCGGAGGTGTTCTGGGGCCTCGCAGCCTCCATGTATGTCGGGAACGTTTTCCTTCTCCTGCTCAATCTTCCCCTCGTGGGGCTCTTCGTCCGGGTGCTCAGACTACCCCGGTGGGTCCTGATGCCGGGGGTAGCGGCGCTTAGCTTCGTGGCGGTGTACGCCGTGAATCAGTCGGCCTTCGACCTCGTCCTGATGACGGTCTTCGGTCTTCTCGGTTACGGCATGAGGAAGGGTGGTTTCCCGCTCGCTCCGGTCATTCTCGGGCTGGTTTTGGGCCCGCTCATGGAGAAGAATCTGAGGCGCGCGTTGGCTTTGAGCGGGGGCGAGTGGGACGTCATGTTCTCCAGCCCGCTGGCGGTAACGCTCTGGGCCCTGGCTCTGCTGGCCCTCCTCGGCCCGTGGATCCTGGGGGCAACTCGGCGCGCCCGCGGCCCGGCCGCATCGAACGGAGTCACACCGTAGAACCACCCATCTCGACGGGGCGATCTCGTGGCGCGGCGCGGTTCCTGCAGTAGCTTTCGGGAGATGTGGTCGCCACCAGGCGCCCTGCGCGCCGTCACCGGGTCGTCCATCTTGCAGGCGACCCCCCATCCTCGGTGGAGGGATTCAACTCGATGAATACGATGTCGTTGGGTCGTCGTACCCTGATCGTCGGAACACTCATGGGCGCCATGGCCGTTCAGGGCTGCTCTTCGAACTTCCGCACGGGAGCTCTGGGCGGGGCAGCGGCAGGAGCGGTCGTCGGTGGCCTTGCGAGTGGCACGGCGCGGGGTGCCATCATCGGTGCGGCCGTGGGCGGCGCCGCCGGGGCGGCCATCGGCGCGGTCATGGACAGCCAGGCCGAGGACCTTCAGGACAAGCTTCCCAACGCACAGGTGGAGCGGGTCGGCGAGGGCATCGCCATCACGTTCGACTCCGGCATTCTGTTCGACTTCGACTCGTCTGACCTTCAGGCTGCCGGGCAGCAGAACCTGCGCGACCTCGTGGCGTCTCTAGAGGAGTACGAAGGCACCGAGGTGCTGGTGGTGGGGCATACCGACTCCGTTGGTGATGCGTCGTACAACCAGGGCCTTTCCGAGCGTCGGGCCGGAGCGGCCCGGACCTTCCTCATCGGCGCGGGCCTCGACGCTGGGCGCGTGCGAGCCGTGGGCATGGGCGAGACCGAGCCCATCGCCTCGAATGACACCGACGCCGGTCGTCAGGAGAACCGCCGGGTGGAGGTCGCGATCTTCGCCAGTGAGGACATGCAGGCCGAGATGCTCCGCCGTCACGGCGGTTGAGGGGAGCATAAGGCGGGGCCTAGTCCCGGGCGGACGTCAACGAAGCCCCCGGTGCCGTGAATTAGCGGCCCCGGGGGCTTCGTCACGTACCCACGCGCCTATGGGTGCGGGGTGGGTCTTGAATCACGGTGCCCGGACGTGCTCAGTCCCCCGGAACCAGAGCGTCGATCCGCTCCTCGAGGCGCGCCTGCAGGGCCTCGATCTCCGCGCGTTGCGAATCCACGCGCTCCAACACCTCCGCTTGGGCGGCGTCGAGACGGCCTCGTGCCTCTTGGACCACGGGTTGGATGCGTGCCTCGACTTCCTGGCGGAGACGAGCCTCCGCGGCCTCGATCTCGCGGCCCAGCTCCTGCCGAAGGCTCTCCGCTACGGCCGAGCCGATGTTGGATCGGACCGACAGGGACGGGCGTTCGATCGAGCCCGAGAGGCCCATGGTGAGCTCGACCTGGCCGAGCCCGCTCACCGTGCGCCAGAGGAGGTTCCGCGCCCACGCTGCCGTGCCGACCTGAAGGTTCCCGCTCGAGAGGGCGCCGAGCGACTCGGCCAGCGTCTGCCGTTCGAGGGTGCTCGCGCCGTCATCACCCGTGTCTGTCAGGAACCAGCCTACGTTGTCGGAGCTCCAATGCAGCCGCGCATCGATCTCGCTCCCGACCCGGAGTAGGTCGAAGCTGGCGTCGCCGAGCCCCAGCTCGAGCCTCGCATCCAGGGCCTCGAGGTCAAAGGCCGGTAACTCGATACCGTCCAAGCGCAGCGCCACCGAGTCGCGCAGCAGCTCGCTGGTGTGGTCGAGGACCGCGGCGACGCTCAGGCCGGCCGGGCCCTGGGCGGCGGCTCCGCGCCTGGCCACCAACTCCATCGGCTGGCCGACCAGCGTCGGTTGGGACGCGAAGTTTCTCAGCTCGGCGGCATACACTCCTGCTGCCGGCCCCTCACCGCCGATCTCGAGGCTGAGCTGCCCCTCCTGAAGGAGGAAAGACGGGTAGGTCGCGCGCCCTGGGAACGCGACCGTCGTCCCTTCGGCACGAGCCCGTCGCGGTCCGGGACGGTTACGTGGATTCAAACCGGGCGGCAGGTACCGCTCGGCGGTCTGTGCCCAGTATAGCACCGGCTTCATCCAGGTGAGCGCCGTACCCCCGAAGATCGCGGGCGAGAGGTCTGGTCCCTCCAGGGACGGGAGGTTCAGCAACCCCCGAGCGTACGCGAGGTCCGCCGCCCGCAGGGTAGGGATCTCTTCAACGCCCGATCGAAGTGCCTGGACGCCGCCTTGGACGTCTTGGCTGAGGTCTTCGATCTCGGTGCGGAGACCTAAGAGTCGGTCGAGCGCGGCCCTGCCGTCCCGGATCAGGCCGGGCACCTGGATCGCGTTCAAGGGGGAGAGCTGGAAGCCCTCGAGGCGGGTGACCACGGCCTGCAGGGAGTCGATTCTCGGTCTGGGGTCGAGCAGATCCAGGCGCGACTCCCAGGCGCTGCGCATGGAATCCGCGTCCTGGACCAGGATCCGGGCCTGCTGGACCGTCCGGAGGCTGTCCGTAGAGATCGCGTCCGTCCGTACGACTGTGCTGAGACCTTCGAGGCTGAGTGGCGGAACCTCGACCTGGCTCGCCCATGTGTCGATCTCCCGAAGGAGCCGGCCCGCCTCCGGATCCGGGTTCTCGAGCTCGCCTGACTCCTCGCGGGGCGTGTTGAAGCGCACACCCGCCACGACCATCTCCTGGATCACCACCTTCTTGGTGAGCAGGGGCTCCAGCAGCAGGTCCACCAGGATCTCTTCGGCCTCGAAGAGGTTGGTCATCGGTGCGTTGGGGTTCGTCACCGCGAGGTCCGTAAGACGAACGCTCCCGTCCGCCGGTCGGACGTCTGCGGCGCCCACGTCGACGCGCGCGCCGACGACGGAGGCACCTGTCGCTTCGACGCTCTGCTCCACGAGGCGGTCGGCGTAGAGGTACCAGGCGAGGCCCAGGAGCAGGCAGAACGCCAGAAAAACGGCCAGGCCCGGCGGGCGGAGGATACGCGCCTTTTGGCGTCCCTCACCGACCGTGTGGTCGTCGCCTCGGACGGTTCCAGGATCCCCAGGCCTCGTGACCGGCGGTGGCTCGCTCTCGCTCATGGCCGGAACATCCGGTAGGTGTTGTAGAGCTTGGATGCCCGAAGCGCCCTGAAAAACCTGGCGTCCTTGTATCTGGCGTAGATCGTGGCGCGGTAGTGGGTGACGCCGAAGCGGGCCAGGAAGAAGATCGGGATCGAAAGCACCACCCAGCCGACGAAGCTACCGACGACGATCGTATTGGTCGGATTGGCTAACGCGACGACCGGCGTGTTGTACGCGGTCGCCCAAACATCGCGAAGCCCGTCCGCGTCCATGAGCAGCGCCCGACCCACCTGATCGAAGGCTGGATCCAGCAGGTAGCCTACCGGCGTGAAGATCATCCATCCGAGCATCGCGCCGGGCACCGAGACCCGGAAGAACAGGATCGCGGCGACGATCACCAGGTTGTGCAGGTTGAAGAGCGGCGTCAGTCCAAGGCACGCCCCCACCGCGATACCCGCAGCCACCTGGCCCGGAGTCCCCTCGGAGTTCAGGGCTTTCACGAGGTTCTGGACGAGCTTGATGATCCAGTACATGGGGTTGGCGTGAGATAGAGGGATGACGGCTGCGGCGACACGGCCCGTCGTACGAGAATCTAGGTGCGGCCCGCGCAGGCTGCACGGCGCTTGTGTCGGAGGATTCGAGCCTACGGTACGGGGGGCTCCGGGGTCCGACCCTCGATCCATCCACGGTCCAGGGCCAGACCGAACCAGACCCAATTGTGGTCATAGTATCGATCCCGAGCGGCGAGGACGCCGGAGAGCGCGTCGGCCCCTAGATGAGGCTGCAGCAGCTCGTCGGCGAGGCTCGGTGCGACGCGGCGCGCGGCCGGCAGGAGCGCCGCATAGAAGGTGGTCGACTGATCCTCGGTTAGCCGGCCGCCATCCATGCGGTAGCTGGATACGATGCCGGAGGAGTCCGCGAGGATGGCGAGCGCGGTGCTGACCGTCAGCGGATCGCTGCACGCCTGAGGATCACCGCGGAGGCGGCAATCCGCCTCGACGCGCCAGTACAACCGGATCGCATCAAAAGAGAACTGAGTCTCTAGTTCGCTTTCTGGGCTTAGAGGGCTGGGGACTCCCCGCCCGTCGAGATGTACGAACGCCGGCGGCAGGCGGTGAGCGGGGTCGGCCATCCAACGATCGAGGAGGTCGTAGCCAACCTCGATGACCCGGTCCCAACCACCCTGGGGGTCCACCGCGTGGAACCACGGGTGCGCGTACGGGACGAAGTACGAGAGATTCGTGATTCGGTCAGCGACCGCCCAGTCTCCCGCGGCCGGAAACCACTCGTTCGTGCCGGCTCGGGCTTCCTCGAAGGTCGAGCCGTTGCGGGCCCCGGTGTCCACGACGCTCCCTCTTAACTGCAGAGCGGTCTCCGTCCGAACTGCCCGCACGATTTCGGCGCCCCGAGCACGTAGCTCAGCGTCGTCAAATACCTGGGCGGCCATGAGAAGCGCCCATGCGATCTCCATGTCCCCGTCCGTGGCCGTGTTGGGATCTACGATCCGCCCGCCACCCTCCGGGGCCCAAAGCCACGAATGCAGGCCGTCAGGACGCTGCAGGTGCGCCCGGGTCCAGGCGGCGATCCTTCGGAACGCGTCTTCGTCCCGGTGCCACACCGCACGGAGGAGCGCGTACCCCTGCCCCTCCGAGGTCACGCGACCCCCGTCTCTCCGTGGGTCGAGCACGTATCCGTCGGGATGCACGTAGTTCCGGATATACACGGCCCAGGCGTCTTCGAGGAACGCATCCTCAACGCCGCGCCGGTCCGAACAGCCCCAAGCGACCATCAGTCCGACCGACACGAAGAGGCCGAAAAGAAGCCTCTGACGCATCGGGTCAGTTCGGGCCGCCGCCGAGCGGCAGCGTGAGCTGGGATCCCAGCCGGAACAGGTCGTAGCTGCGGCCCTGTTCGAGGTACCGACCCTCGATTCGGAGATCGCCGAGCGCGGTGCCGAGGGTGAGGCCCAGGCGACCTTCGATGCCGACGCCGGTGTCGCCCGGAAGGCGGTATACATGCGGGTTTGCCCGACCGTCGAGCGTCAACCGACCGAAGGTTCGGCTACCCTCTGCGGCGAGCCCGAGGGCAATGAAGCTCGATGGGCTGGCGTAACTCTCGGCGGCGCGACCATACCCTTCGGCATAGGCGTTCGGTGTCAGTGCGAGCGATGTACCCTGGCGGGCATGGATCGGCAGCCTCCACTGGGCGTATCCGAACAACCGATCATTCCCATCGGAATAGCGCGCGACGCCCACCTCACCGTGTGCGCTGCGGCGCTCCGGGTTCGCCGGTACCGTGGACACGGCAAGACGGGCCTCGTTGACCATCAGGTCCGGGTCCAGGGCACCGAGATTGGAGACCCGCGCGTACTCGGGTGCTCCCCGTCGTTGAGCTTCGGACCAGACCGGCAAGCGTGACACGTCGAGCGACCAACGGGTCGCGTTTAGCGTCTCCAGCGTCGCGCTGACCGCTCCGAGCATCCGAGTCTCTGCCCGGTCGGCCCACTCCAGCCCGATCCTCGCGTCGAGTCGAAGCGCATCGGAGACGAAGAGGGAGTCCGCGCTCGCCAGGAAGGCCGTCCCGTCACCGGTGGCGCCCAGCTGACGCGCATTCCGGTGGCGCACCTCGGCCGACAAGACCGGTGCGCCGAGCTCGGCGGGTCGGAAGCCCACACGGGCCCACACCGTCGTCACGTCGAGCTCCCGAGCGTCGCTTCCGGCCTCGATGCCGGTGGCTGCTCTGGGCAGGCTGCGCCGCTCGAACGCCTGCTCGAGGTGCTGAAGGTCCGTCGGAGCAGCGCCGGTTCCCCGCGCTTCCGCCACATCGGCGCGGGCTCCGGAAAGGTCCCCACGTGCCTCACGAACCTCGGCCTGGAACACCCGCACCTCGATCGCCAGCGAGGACGTATCATGTTGTACGACCTGGTCTTCGAGCGCCCGGAGAGCCGCGAGGGGGCGGCCCTGCAGGCGGTGGATCCAGGCCCTGACCAGCGCGTCCTCAAGCGAATTGGTGGTCGGCGGGGCGGCACTCAACTCGTTCGCAAGCCCCTTGGTGACCGCTGCCGACGCGTCGTGGCGGTCGAGAAGCGCGAGGAGGTGGGCGTGGCGCGCCCTCGAAAGTGGCTGGGCCGGATCGGCCGCGGCACGGCGGGCCCAGGGCTCTGCTCGTTGGTGCTCCCCAGCGGCCATCCAGGCCCGAGCGATCTCGTCGGAGAGCTGTGTGTCCGCTTCGGCGCTCGGGCCAGCTGCTCGCTCGTACTCGAGTCCCGCGCGCTCGAACGCACCGGTGCGTGCAAGGACGCGGGCGAGGGCCAGCCGTGCATCTGCGTCCGCGGGTCGAGCCTCCAGGTACGCTGTATAGGCCTCGGCCGCCTCATCGTCACGGCCTTGGCGCTGGAGCGCCAAGCCCAACCCGGGGCCGGCGGCGTCCCCAGGACCGCCGAGCCGAATCGCGTCGCGATACGCCGCTTCCGCACCCTGCGGATCGTCGAGACCCTGCCGCAAGTCCCCGATGGCTCGGTAGACGGCAGGATCCTCCGGGCGAAGTTCCGAGATGCCTTCGTACGCGACCAACGCCCCTTCCAGGCCGCCGGAGCGCCAAAGGAGGCCGGCCCACCAGTCGAGCTCCTGCACGTCGAGCTCGCGCACGCGTGACAGGGCGCCCAGCGCCTCGGCTGCTTCGGCGGGACGGCCCGCGGCGTCTGCGACGCGCGCGGTCAGCAGCAGCAGCGATGCGTCGGTCGGCGAGGGATCGGCGCCGCTCACTGTTCGGCCCGCACCCAGAGTCCGGTAGGCCCCCTCGACGTCATCGCTCTCGAACCGAGCGCGTGCGAGGAGCTCGGTGGGACCGCCGGACGGCTCGAGGAGCCGGACGGCGTCGGAGGGGCGGCCAGCCCACAGGCTGAGGCGGGCCGCGTGGACCGCCCGTGGGCCTCCATCGGCGGCCACCCGGTCGATCGGATCCGGGCCCATGAGCGCGTCCAGGGCCTCGTCGAATCGCTCGAAAGCCTCCAGCAGGGCGACCATCTCGGCGCGAGCCAGGGCGTTCGACGGATCATCCTCCAGTCGCGCTCGCCAGAACTCGAGCGCTTGGGCAGGATCGGCCGGCGGTGTGTCCCTGAGGCGTGCTGCCTCTGCTTCGGCCTCCGCTCGCCGTGCAGCTTCAAAGGCCGCGCGGGTGCGGCGCGCCTGCGCGTCGTCGAGGAGCACAGTGAGATCCTGAGCCGCCCTGCTGCCCTCGGGCAAGGTCGCGATGTGGTTGCGTGCCCGGTCGAACTGGTCGGCCCAGAGGGCCGTCCGCGCCGCGAGCTCAGCTACGTCGGGGGAATCCGGCCCGCGCTCGAGCACTTCCAGAGCATCGGCGTGGGCGCCCCGCTCGTTCAGCATCCACGCATAGGAGAGGGCGCCTGATTCATCGAGAAGCCCGTCACGGTGCAGAGCCTCAAACCCTTGGAGCGCGTCGTCTTCCCTTCCGGCCGCCAAGCTCAGCCGGGCCCGTGCGCGGCGAATATCGACATCCGTGTCGGCGCCCGGTATCGACGCCATTAGCTCCAGGGCCAGGTCGGGGCGACCGGCTGCCTCCGCGAGCGCCACTGCACGGGCGTGCTGTTGCTCGTCGGTGTCGGTCAGGCGCATCCCGGCGAGCGTTTCCGCTGCTCCATCCGGATCGCCCAGCGCGAGCAGGCTCTCGGCCAGGCCCAGCGACGCCTCTGGTCGGCCCGCGTCGGCACTCAACGCCTGGTTGAAGCGATCGGCTGCTTGGGGCCAGGCCTCGACCTCCCGGTGCAGGTGTCCCGCGAACGTGAGGATGTCCGGGTCGTCGGGAGCGCCATCCAGCGCATGTCCGACATACCGAAGGGCCTCGGCCCAATCTTCGCGCTCCGCGTGGGCCATCGCATGCTCCATCCAATAGCTCACGTCCCTCCAGAACGGGCCGTGAATCACGAATAGGGCTACGAGGGCACCGACGGCCCAGGCGGCGATGACCGCAGCACGAAGCGGGTGTCCCCGACGCCGCTTCCGCCGCTCCTCCTCAGGCCGCGGCTTCACGGGTCCTGAGGCCCGCCACCGCGATGGCGTGGCTCCGATGGGTCAGCCCGGCGACGATCACCGGCCACAGCGTCCAAAGCACGAAGGCCGAGACGCCGACGTTGATGAGGATCGTCCACGGGCCCGCCGTACGGAACCACAAGGCGTAGAACGGGAGCACGGCGTTCGCGCCGAACAGCGCGAGCTGCGGGACAAGTGCGAGCCAGGTGCGGAAGGGAGCCGGCTCGGCTACTTCCGCATCACCCGTGTTGTTGACCTTGTAGGCCAGGTCGCGACGCTTTGGATGGAAGAGGGCCCGGAATGCGCCTGCGATGTAGACCGGAAAAAGGCCGACCAGGAATTGGAACTGCTTTCCCACGCTTCGCCCTCGGAAGAGGCTTCGCACCGCCACGACGAAGAGGCCGAAGTACGCGGCCCGCGCGGCGAAGATCAGCCCCTCGTTGCTCGTGAACAGGTTTTGCCCGGTCACGTACGCATAGAGGGGCAGCACGAAGAAGATCGGCACCAGGAACCCGGCCCAAAGGTAGGTGAGGGAGATCATCAGGTGCCGGAACCTCGCTCGCCACGACAGGCCCCGCTTGAGCATGGGATTGTCCCAGAAGAACAGCCGGAGCGTGTCCGTGGCCCACTGGCCTCGCTGCCGGTACACCTCGTGGATGTTGGCCGGCGCGAGCCCCTTCGTGATGGCATAGGGGAAGTACAGGGTCTTCCATCCCCGGGCATGCAGCTCGTAGGAGGTTGTCAGATCCTCGACGAGGTTCCACTCCGCGAAGCCATCCACATCATCGAGTGCCCGGCGGCGATAGAGCACGCCCGAGCCACACGAGATGACCGTGTCGCTGTCGTCAAACGCGAGCTGGATGCCGTCGTAGAAGACCGGATCCTGGGCATTGAATGGATCGTCCTCCTGCACGACGAAGCGCTGCTTCGACTGAACGAACCCGACCTCCGGAAAACGCATGTAGCCGAGGAGCGGGGCGAATCCCGTCTCGTCGACCTCGTGATCGGCGTCCAGCGTGAAAACGAACTCACCCGAGCTTCGCTCGAGCCCGTAGTTCAGGTTCCCGGCCTTTCGGCAACGGCGAGGCTGTCCTTCGGCGATACGTGATCGGTAGGTGAAGCCCAGCTCGGCGGCCCGCGCCGCCACCCGTGGGTCGTTGTCGTCGTCGAGCACGTAGACCGAGAGCTTGCCTGGGTAACTTAGGCGTGCCGCGCTCGCCAGTGAGCGATCGATCACTGCGAGGGGCTCGCCGCAGACGGTGATGAAGACGTCTACCGAGGGAAGAACGCGGGCGGGGAGTCCCTCCGGCGGTTTGAAGCGCAAGCGCCACACGCTCGACGTGGCCACGGCGAGCAGCAGGAGACACGAAATCTCGGCCGCGACGAAGGCCCACCCCGCGAGCGGTGTTTCCGGGTTCAGGTTGAATGGCAGGAGTGCCACATATACGGTGCCCAAGCCGATGGCCAGGAGCCCGAAGATCCGGGCCCGAATGCGGCGGGGACGGTCCTCGATCTCACCGTAGCGGCGGTGAGTCTCGGGACCAGCCTCGCCCTTTGCATTTTGCCGCTGAATTGGGGGCACGTTGACGATGGTCGTGTACGTCTGGAGATCGGGGGGACGAGTACGCCAAACCTAGGGGTGATCCCTTATGCAGCAAGGTACGTGCCGTCGACCCGTCAGACTTGCTCGAGCACCCGCTGGACGAACTCGTTGAACCGGCGGGCGACCCAGGTTCGGTCCATCTGGTCGACGTACCTGCGACCCATGAACGTGAAGGGAGCCCCTCCGGGACCGGTGGCGTACCCGACGACCGCCTGTGCGTCGCCCCCTGGGGACGCCGTGACCCTAAGCTCGAAGCGTGCCGGGTCCGATGCGCGTAGTGACGAATGAACAAGCGGACCCGGACTCGGGGTAAAGTATACCGTGACAATGAGTTGTGCCGTATCCATCTCGTCGGTCAACGCGGCGACGTGCCCGTGGGCCAGAAGCCGCTCGACCGCCGCACGGAAATCGGATAGGGCGGAGCTCCGGATTGAATCGAGGTCCGTGTGGCGCTTGGCGCCGCCGTCGTGGGAAGGACCCGTGTCGTCGATTTGCGCCGGTTGGGCTGCGGCGTCCGATCTGGACGGTGCCGGGTGCTCTGGTGCGGGGCGCGAGATGGCCGGAGTCGGCTGCACGCGTCGGTTTGTGGCGTTGACCCAGCGCCGGGTTGAGCGCTGGGTTGGCCCGGATGGCTCGCCCGCCTGCACGCGAAGCGGTGGATCCGGGGATGGTCCCGGATCGATCGGGTCGAATGCGTCGAACGGGTCGAACATCGTCTCGCTCAGGCCAGATCGAGGACGTCGCGCACGAACGCCAGGAGCTGCTCTCGAACCCAGATGTCGTCCAGCTCATCGGCGCTAACCACCGCTTGCTGCCGCGCGGACGAGATTCCCTCGGCCGTCCACCGCTTGACGGTCACCTCGTCCGAGCCCGGGTCGCCCCATGTGAGCTCCAGCGTCGTGCGTCCTGGCTTCTCGTCGTCCAGCGGGCTCGCCTTCCGATACAGATGGATCCGGACGTTCGGCGGATAGCTGTCGAGCAGCTCCTGGTAGACGACCCCGTGTCCCGCGTGCTGAAGGCGCTCTGCCACGTCCCGCGTGTGCTGGAGCGCCCATCGCCGCAGGTACTCTGCGCCGCGCTTGCGGTCCTCCTCGAGGACGAGGGCCTTCTGGACCAGACGGCGGGTCTCGTCCTGCTTGCGCTGCTCGTAGTCGCTGAGCAGTGCCTCGAGCTGATCTCCGGGTGCGTCGAGCATGGGGTGCGGGTATGGGTGGCGGGTGAGACAACTCCTCTCCTCAAACATGAGGTGCTCGGGTCGGGAATGCCAACGTTTCCAATGAAGGCACCAGCGATGGCCTACTCGGAGCCCGACCGGCATCGGTGTTGCGCGCCCGCGCCGGCGGTGCGGGCTGCACCGGCTCGGAGGGGCCGGAACC
>JBDHIF010000120.1:0-2801 GCA_039587535.1 Gemmatimonadota bacterium | reverse complement strand
CCCTCGCGGATTCCGGGGAAGGCTCATCTCGGTGCCTCACGTGGCCCCACCGGGGTTCGCGAAGAGCCGGGGGAGGGCTGGGAATCGCTCCAGCACTTCTGCGATGGCAGCCTCCCCAACCGGCGTGAGCCGGTAATAGCGCCGCTGTGGCCGCTGCTCCCTCTGGGCGTCGTCTTCGGCCGTCCGGCAGGCCGGTGGCGTCCATGACGTCGAAGCCGTAACGGTGCCCCGCTCTCACGGCCAGGAGGACGGTGGCGGTGGGGTAGGTCAGGTTGAAGAGTCTGCCCAAGGGAACTCCGGACATGTATAGAATGCTAGGTACCGATGGATAGACGCCTCCGTTCACCCAAACGGTTGCATCGACCCGCCGAGCACGTCACCGGTCCTATTCGAGCCGGGCTCACGGATCCCATGCCCCGGGGCCCTCAGTCTCGGGCCGGTCCAGGAGCCGGGAGGCCCACCCTCGGTGCGCTGGTGTTCTGTCGGGGACGGATGGTGGACGGCGGTACAAGGGGGTCGTGTCGTTCCAGCCTGTGCGTGCAAGCTGTCTGATCGCCGCACCAAGGTTAGATTCCAGGGGCCATGCAGACTGCCCGAACCGCCAAACGGATCCTCTGGGTCGATGACGAAGTCGACCTCTTGAAGCCCCACCTGCTCTTTCTGCAGGCTCGCGGCTACCACGTGGACGCCATCCCGAACGGTGACGACGCCTTAGAACTGCTTCGGGAGAAGCCGTACGACCTGGTCCTGCTGGACGAGCAGATGCCTGGACGGCGCGGCCTCGAGGTGCTGGAGATTCTCCGACGCCACGACCCCCATCAGCGCGTGGTCATGGTGACCAAGTCCGAGGAGGATCACACCATGACCGAAGCCATCGGTCGCCGCGTGGACGACTATCTGGTTAAGCCGACGAGTCCTCGGCAGGTGCTATCCGTGGTGACACGCATCCTGGAGGGGTCGTCCATCCGTCAGCAGCGTGTGGCACAGGATTTTGCCGGCCGTTTCGGGGTGCTCTCACGCCGGGCCCAGGAGGCGGATACCGCGGACGACTTCATCTCCATCTACACCGAGATGGTGGATTGGGACCTTCGTCTCACCGATTCCGGTGAGACCGGGCTGCTCGACTCCCTTCATGCCATGATGGTGGATCTGAGGCGAGATTTCGGAAGCTGGGTGATGCGGGAGTATCCGCGCTGGATGCGCGGCGAGGGAGACAGCCCTCTCCTGTCGGTGGATCTGGCCCGCGAGTTCCTGGTCCCCAAGCTCGGAGACGACCCGGTGTACTTCGTGGTCCTCGACTGCATGCGCCTGGATCAGTGGCGGACCATCTCGCCCTTGCTGGCCGAGTACTTCGACATCGAGGAGGCGTATCACTATTCCATCCTCCCCACGGCCAGCCCGTACGCGCGGAATGCCATCTTCAGCGGTCTGTTCCCTGACGAGATCGCGCGACAGCGCCCGGGATGGTGGGACGCCTCTGACGACGAAGGAAGCCTGAACGCCTTCGAGGATGAGCTCCTCGCGGAGCAGCTCCGACGCCTCACCGGTCGCGACGTCCCCGTCCATTACGAGAAGATCTTCTCAGACCGTCAGGGGGATCAGGTCAGGGCTCGAGTGAGATCGGCGCTGAAGACACCTGGACGGGTCATCGCCATGGTCTTCAACTTCGTGGACCTCATGACGCATGGACGTTCCGAGTCCCCCATCCTCATGGAGGTGGCTCGGGACGAGACGGCGCTCAGGGATCTCACCCGCACCTGGTTCGAGCGTTCCACGGCCTTCCAGGTGCTCCGGGAGGCTGCCCGGGCCGGCCATCAGGTGGTCTTCACCACGGATCATGGATCGATCCTCTGTCACCGACCAGCCACGGTCTTCGCCCGCCGGGACGCGACCAGCAACCTACGCTACAAGTTCGGTCAGGACCTGCGAGTGGAGGATCCGTCCACGGCCTACGTGACCAGTGATGCCCGGGACCTGCGGCTTCCGGCCGGCCGATTGGGGATGACCTACCTCATCACGCTCGACGACTGTTTCCTGGTGTATCCGACGAAGCTACGCGAATATCAGGCCCGATACCGGAACTCGTTTCTCCACGGCGGCATCAGCCCCGAGGAGATGATCGTTCCCGTGGCCAGCCTGACGCCCAAATAGGGCGTTCCCAGCCACCCTCCTCCGACGCGCGCTCCGTGAAGTCCGGCCCCGCTCGCCTGCTGCCCTTTCTAAAGCCCCACGCGCCGGTCCTGGTGGTCGCCGTCGTGGCCACGGCGGTCTTCGCCGTGCTGGACGCGGCTGCTTACGTGTTGCTCATCCCGTTCGTGGAGGCACTCTTCGTCTCGGGAGGCACCGAGCTGGCGTCGAGCGGAAGCACCATGGATCGGCTTCTCGACGCGACCGTGTATCGTTGGGCCGATCCCGACGGAGACCCGCTCACCGCGGTGAACCGGATCATCCTGCTCATCCTTCTCGTCTTTCTGGCCAAGAATGGCGTCCTCTTCGCGCGGACCTACCTGGTCGCCCGAGCCGAGCAGGGGGTGAATCGGGACCTTCGCAACACCGTCTACGACCACCTCATGCGCCTGGACCTGGCCTTCTTCGGAAAGGTGCGGATGGGTCAGATCGTGAGCCGACTCACGACGGAGGTGGAACAGGTCCGTACCCTGGTCACGGCCGAGCTGAGCAAGCTCGTATCGTCGGTCTTCGAGTTCGCCGTCGCCCTCATCGCCATGCTGCTGATCTCTTGGAAGCTCACCACGGCGGCCTTCGTCGTGATTCCCGGCGCCATGGTGATCTGGGGGCCGCTG
>JBDHIF010000119.1:0-3139 GCA_039587535.1 Gemmatimonadota bacterium | reverse complement strand
CCGAGGATGAAGGGCTCACCCTCGTAGAAGTCCGTCCGCACGGCCTCCGCCCGCTCGAGCGATATGAACTGCACCGTCCACGTCACCCGGCTGCCCTCATGCACTGGACCATCTCCGGCGGCCAGATCGTCGGGGGTCAGGGGGGAAGAAGCCGTCTCTTCGGAATCCTGGCGCCCCTCCGAGGCCCTCGGACTCCACACCCACCCCTCCATCCTTACCCGAACCCAACTTCCCTCCCTGGCCAGTACCTCCAGGTCTCCGGAGGCGGCGGTAGCCAGGGTATCGCCATCGGGAGCGCTCAGGATGGCGCTGCCCTCTCGGGCCCGAAGGAACTCACTCGGCGCTGCGCGCGGACTCTCAGCCGCGGCCGCTCGGGATACGGCCGGTCCCGAGCCCGAGGCCCGGGTCACGGCGGCCACGGACGCCGACCAGATCCATCCCGTCCGCCGAACGCGCGTCCACCCCGTTACGCGCTCCAACTCCTCGAGAAGGGTACCCCGGTCGAGTCGAGCCAAAATCGTGCCGGAGGGATTGTCCCGGAGGTTCTCACCCCCTTCCTCGACCACGACCAGATCCATGCCCTCTCGCTCGGTGGTCTGGAGCGACGCCGTCCAGATCCATCCCTCCAGACTCGCTTGCGTCCAGGAGCCCTGCACCCCGACCCTTCGAAGGGGTGTTCCCGGGTTGACCCGCCCGAGAACCTGGCCCTGGGGCTCTCGCCGGAAGTTCTCCTCGAGCGACACGTGAACGGTCGCTTGGGCCAGCAACGGCTCGGAGGTAGGGAAGAAAGCGGCCGATGCTCCGACAAGGAGCATCACCAAACCACTCCATCCACCCCTACACGACGTCGAAGACCCTGTCATATTGTCTTGAAACGATCCTGGGCGGACGGTGTTACAAGGGGCGTTCGAGCGCTGCCGCTCGTCCTCCCAATCTGCCCGAGACGCCCTGAAGCGTCAATCAACCCCGACCCCCCCAAGAGGAGCGCGGCACGCGGATGCGGCATATTCTCCGTAACTCCCTTCCGACCCTTCTGGCCCTGGCGCTCGCCGGACCCTCGGCTGTGAGCGCTCAATCGGTGCCCTCGCCCTTCCGCTTCATCGAGGGTCGCCAGGAAGCAGGGCCCGTGCTCGGTTACGTGGATGCAGGGACGGGGCGCTTCGGCTTCGCGCCGAACGGCGGCCTCCAGTATGGGGGACGCTATGCGATCGAGCTCGCGGGGCCCCTGTCCATGGAAGGCGTCGCCACCCTCATCTCGGGGGAGCGGGACGTCGTCAACCCCGGTCGAGTCGAAGGTGACCGCGTGGTCGGGCAGGCCGATGCCCGGATCGCCACAGTGGACGCCCGCTTCCGGTTCAGCCTCACGGGCGACCGCATGTGGCATCGACTTAGCCCCTTCATTGTTGCCGGAGGAGGTGTCGCCTTCGATGCCGCTGGCGAGTCTCCGGCCGATGAGAACCTCCTGCCAGAGGACCGCTTCGACTTCGGGCCCTCGTTCTACGGCACGACCGGCCTGGGACTCCGCTGGTTCGTTACGGATACCTTCGCGCTTCGGGCGGACGGAACCTTCTCACTCTGGAAGGCGGGGACACCACCGGGGTTCAGTGACCCCATTCGGGGCTTCGAGAACGTGGAGGAGGGCGAATGGCTCCAGTCCCTTGGATTGACCATCTCCACGCTCTACCGGTGGTAATCGCCGGGCGGGGTTGACGTGACCGGGGACGCCGCGCGCTTCGAGCGACGTCCTGCCGACTGGGTATCCGTCGAGGAGGCCCAGTCGCGCATCCTGGATAGCGCATCGCCGCTGTCCGACGAGCCCGCGACCTTGGAGGCGAGCCAGGGTCGGGTGCTCGCACGTCCTCTCGTGGCACGTGCCACGCTTCCTCCATGGGACAACTCGGCCATGGATGGCTACGCCGTCAGAGCTGGCGACGTGGCCGGCGCCGACCCGACGCACCCGGTGGTGCTGAGCGTGGTGGGAAGCATCCACGCCGGTGACCTCCAACCGCCCCCCGCCCTACTGAAGGGCCAGGCGCTGCGGATCATGACCGGCGCACCCCTGCCCCCGGGATCGGACGCGGTCATCCGAGTGGAGGACACCGACGGAGAGGCAAGCGTGCCGGGCCGCGTCCGCGTCCGGGTGGCCGTGGACTCAGGCCGGTACGTGCGCCCAGGTGGGGAGGACGTGCGGGCCGGAGACCGTGTTCTGGCGTCGGGCCGAGTCGTGGGTCCAGGCGTCATCGGGCTGGCCGCGGCCATGGGTCATGACCGTGTGCATGTTCATCGGCGTCCGTCGGTCGCACTTCTCGCCACGGGAGACGAGCTCCGGGGTCCCGAGCGATACGACGATGTCGTGCGGGGTCGAGGGATCCCCGAGTCGAACACACCGATGCTCGCCGCCATGGTCCGTGCTGAGGGAGGGGTCGTGTCGGCGGCCGCGATCGCGCGTGACGACGAACGGGACCTCGGCGCCCGAGTCGACGAGTCCGAAGACTCCGATGTGCTGCGGTGGTGCATCGATGGGAGAAGCGGACCTGGTCAAGCGCGTGTTGGACGAGCGAGGCTTCCGGCAGGATTTCTGGCGTGTCCGCATGCGCCCTGGCAGTCCCTTCAGCTTCGGTTACCTACCCAGGGGCGGTCGGCAGCAGCCGGTCTTCGGCCTCCCCGGTAACCCGGCGTCGGCGTTCGTGACCTTCGAGCTTTTCGTGCGCCCCTTCCTCCGTCGACTGGCGGGCCACACCGACTGCCTTCGCCCCCACGTGACCTGTGTCGCGGAAGAGCCTCTCCGGGGCCCGGAGGATCTGGCGGCCTACCTACGAGTGTCGCTGAGCTACGGAAGCGGGCGTCTTCGAGCACGGCTGACCGGTCCCCAGGGGTCCGGCCTCGTCAAGGGGCTCGGCCTGGCCGACGGACTGGCGGTGCTTCCCGTAGGTACCGATTCGGTGCCCGCAGAGTCGGAGGTCCGTGTCATGCTCTTGCAGGGCGCAGCAACTGACGAGGCCCCTTGAGGGTCTCCGCTGCCGGTTTGAGCCTGGTCCTTGCGCTCACGGTGTCGGGATGTGCGCTGCCGACCTGGCCGGTGGAAGCTCCCATGACGTCGGCCTTCGGTCTCCGCTTCCCGGGCCTTGTGCCTCGGGCC
>JBDHIF010000118.1:0-2730 GCA_039587535.1 Gemmatimonadota bacterium | reverse complement strand
TCGTCCGCGGGGGCAAGGCCGAGGACGCTCCCTTCAAATCACTGCCTTTGCTCGACACGGATCCCTCGCCCGAGCGGCAAGAGTTGATCGTGGCCGCGAACTTCGCCGAGGTGTTCCTCGCCAAGGAAGGTCACGACGGCGCGGTCGGCATCAACTATCTGGAGAAGCTGCAACTGCCCACCCTCCCGTCGATCTTCGGTGCGATGTTGTCGCCGCCCGTATGGTCCGAAATCACGGCCGCCACATTCTAGCGCGACCATTCCCGGTCCTGTCGATTCACCAACGGAGGCCCTGAGAGTGCGGACGCACCTCCCCCATCGGTCTGGCCCGCGTCGTCGGGCTCACGCGGCCCGGCGGTAGTACTTCAGCAGGCCGCCGAGGCGTTCATCCACCTCCACCGGTCCCGCGTCGGCCAGTTCGCCGCCCTGGATCAGCTCGTTCCCGATCCCCTGGTGGTTGCGTTCGGCGTGGTAGTGCTCCGTGAACTGCCTCACGGCCCTCAACAGATTGGCCTCACCGAACAGGATCATCCGGTCCAAGCATTCCTCCTTGATCGACCGTTCCTGGCCACCTGAGCCATGAAGGACTCGTTCGGGTTCCTCGTGACGCCGGCGATATCAACCGCCCTCGACTTCAGGTCCATCAGGAACAGCACGTAGTAGGTCGTCAGCCCCTTTGCGGTCCACACCTCTGTGGTGAAGAAGTCCATCCCGACGACCTCACCCCAGTGGGCCCTGAGGAACGTGCGCCAGGACGACCGGCGGTCGGGCGCGGGCTCGAGACCGTTGTCCTTGAGCACCTTGGCGATCGTGCTGCGAGCCGCCCGATGGCCGAGGTTCTTGAGCGCCCCCTGGATGCGCCGGTAGCCCCAGTTCGAGTTCTCACGGGCCATGCGAACCACCAGCGCCCGGATCTCCTTCATGACACCCGGCCGCCCCTTCCGCTTGGTTGGATACGTCAACTTGTCAGCAATCAGGCGCTTGTGCCAGCGGAGGATCGTATCCGGTGTCACGATCGAGGCCACCCTGTTCAGAGCCTTGCGGCCGATCCGTTTGCCCTTGGCCGCCAGCCTCCGACGTTGCTCATCGGTCAGCCTGAGCCTGCGGCCCTTCATCTGTTCCCTGAGGACGCGGTTCTCCTCGACCAGGTACTCGATGACTTGCTGCTGCTGGCTGCTGATCCAGCCCGCCAAGCTCAGCAACAGCACTCGCAACGGGTGAAGCTCGGCTCTCATGGGCAGGTTCTACACACCCGCTAAGTCACGTTGCCGTCTTGTGTTAGGCGTCGGCCGAGTTGTCGGACCATAAAGGCCCACACCTCCCTCATAATGATTTGGCGCTACGTCATTTTGACTCTGCTGGCCCACCCGAATCCCAAGGCGCGGAGCCTCAGAAACCCGCAGGTGCACCTCCCGGGCTCCCAGGAAGACGCTCCTAGCTGGCGGACAAGCCCGTGCAGACACCCGACAGAGACTGGCCGTCGCCGGTGGCACGGAAACTGCACCGAGAACGAGTGCAGTCCGCCGCTGACGGCGCCACATCGAATACTCGGAGCCCCCGAAGCTGCGGAGCAGTGAGATCGGAAACAGGGGCGTAAGAGCCCACGGAAAAGGATTCAGCCATGTTGATGCGATTTGAAAGATTCCACGAGTACGACCGAGTCGCCGAGGAACTGCTCAGCCAACGCCGAGTGCGGCAGATCCCTGTGGACGCGTACCGTCGGGGCAACGAGTTCAGGGTTTGTTTCGACCTGCCCGGCGTCGATCCAGGCTCCATAGAGCTGACCGTCGAGAAGGATATCCTCTCCGTGCGAGCGACGCGCACCTGGGTCCCGGCCGAGGACGATCAGATCCAGATGGCGGAGCGGGCCCAGGGCGACTTCAGCCGTCAATTGTTCCTCGGGGAGAGCCTGGACCGCGAGCACATCACCGCCACGTACGAAAAGGGCGTGCTCACGGCAACGATCTCCGTAGCCGAGGAGGCCAAGCCCCGCAAGGTCGAGATCACCCACACCGGAGGCGAGCTGCCGGCCCTCACGGCAACCACCGTCACCGTGTAAGGAACCGGCTCCTGGTGTCGAGGTTCGGCTGGTCAGGTCCGGCTCTGGTCCGGCCAAGCTGGGCCACCTTGGAGCGGCCGAAAAGCGGTGCGAGGTGCTTGGAAAGCGCGGCCCGTCGATGTTCACGAGGCCCGGGTCTTCCGATGGCGAATGTGGCCCAGCAAGGGATCGGGACCCGCGAAGGCACGGAAAGGTGCTGGATTCATGAGAACAGACAACGCACTCTCGGAGGCTGCACAGCAGTATGCGGAGGCGCACGCGGCGCATTACGCGGAGCGCGACTTGCTCGGTGCGCTCCGATCCTATGACCAACTCATCGCGCTGCATCCCAGCGCTCCTGAGGCGGAATACGCACGCACTCAGATTCGCAACATCGTGAAGAGCGTGATTCCGGCCGACGAGCTCCTGGCTGCTCAGCTGAAGCTCGTTCTCCACTACCTGCAGCCCGACGCCGCTTCGCCTGCTGCGGTTTCACCGTGAAACGGGACACGCCGACGGTCGAGGATGCCGTCGATCTCATCCGGACGACGGGGTCAAGGAGCCGCGCGATCCACAAGATCGCAGTGATCGGCAACCACACTCCGCGCCAGTGTGGAATCGCCACGTTCACGACGCATCTGAGTGAGGCGATCGGCGCGGAGTTCCCCGAGCTCGAATGCTTCGTGCTCGCGA
>JBDHIF010000051.1:0-13648 GCA_039587535.1 Gemmatimonadota bacterium | reverse complement strand
GAGGTACCCGAAGACTTCGTGGCGGCTGTGGACGCAGTGACGCGCCCCCCGCTCTTCGAGGTCTACATGCGCATGGCGGAAGAGCTTGCCAAGCGTTCCACCTGCACTCGTCTGAGTGTGGGCACCGTGCTCACCGACCCCCTCCTCGAGCATGTGGTGTCCATCGGGTACAACGGCAACGCCCGTGGCTTCCCCAACAAGTGCGATTCCGACGAAGCCGGCCGCTGCGGCTGCATCCACTCCGAGATGAACGCGCTCGTGAAGGCGCCGGGCGACATGCGCGACAAAGTCGCATTCATCACGGCTAGTCCGTGTGTGATGTGCGCGAAGCTCATGGTGCAGTCCCACGTGTCGCACGTCTTCTACAGGACCGGCTACCGGGACCCTTCGGGGCTCGAGGTCCTGGATCGGGGCGGGGTGGTCACGGTGCAGTACACGCGCTGGCGGGACCAGTGGCGTTAGGTATGCGTGTGCCGCATCCAGAGCCCGGGCACGTTTAGCGGGTCGGAGGCCTCCTGGGTGGCTCGGCCGCTGCTGGAAAACATGCCTTGATTGGTTAGCTTGCGTACGCTCTCACGAGCACGCAGTCACGCCATGACTTCATCGCAGCAAGCGGAGAGATCCACCCTTGAATCAGCCCATCTCCGGGGGCGAAGCCAAGCCCTTCGGTCGTTTCTTCTTGCCCGGACCGACAGAGGTCCATCCCGATGTCCTACAGGCGCAGACGCGCCCGATGATCTCACACCGGGGTGCTGGAATCCAAGCCCTCATGAGGGAGATCGACGGCGCCCTCCAGGAGATCTTCCTCACCAGGCGGCACGTCTACGTGTCCACGTCGTCAGCGACTGGACTGATGGAGGCGGGCATTCTCAACTCGGGCCGCCGGCCGGTCTTGTCGCTCGTGAACGGTGCGTTCAGCGACCGTTTCGCCACCATCGGCGAGGCGTGTGGGTTGGATGTGGACCGCTACGAGATCCCCTGGGGTGAGGCGCACGATCCCGAGGAGCTGCGCCGTCGCCTCAGTGGCGGTGCGTACGGAACCGTGACGGTCGCCCACTCCGAGACCTCCACCAGCGTGCTGAACGACGTCCGCGCCCTGGCAGCGGTGGTGCGGGAGTTCGACGAGGTCGTCGTCATGGTGGATTCCGTCTCCGGCTTCAGCGCCGCCGAGGTCCGCACCGACGACTGGGGTATCGACTTTCTTCTCACCGGAGCGCAAAAGGCTCTGGCGCTTCCTCCAGGGCTGGCGTTCGGTGTTGCCTCGGAGCGCATGCTCGAGCGCTCAAGGAACTCACCCAACAAGGGCTTCTATTTCGACTTCGTGAAGTTCCAGTCCAACGCCGAGAAGTATCAGACGCCCTCGACGCCGGCTCTCTCGGTCATCTACGCTCTCCAGGTGCAGGCGAAGCGCATCCTCGATGAAGGTCTCGAGGCTCGCTGGGCTCGCCATACGGCCATGGCCGAGCGGACGTACGCCTGGGTCGATGAGATGCGTGATGCCGGGGTGGGCCTCTCGCTCGTGGCTCCCGAGGGGTACCGCTCCCCGGGCGTGACCGCTATTCGGGTTCCCGAAGGCATGGCCGCTCCCGACGTGGTCAAGGGCATGGCCGACCGTGGCTGGGTCCTGGGCGGAGGCTACGGGAAGTGGAAGCCTGAGACCTTCCGCATCGGTCATATGGGTGAGCACACTGTGGCCGAGCTCGACGCCCTCCTCTCGGAGCTTACGGAGGTGGTCCGATGAGCGAGGAGCGTTTCCTGGTTCTGGTCACGGACAAGGTGTCGGCGTCGGGGCTCGAGCCCTTCGGCGAAGACGACCGCTTCGAGATCATTCAGATCAACGACTCTTCCACGCCCGAGTTCGAGGAAGCCCTGGGGCGGGCCCACGGCCTCGTCGTGCGAAGCGCGACGAAGGTTCGCGACGATATGCTCGCGAAGGCTCCCAATCTGAGAGTCATCGGTCGCGCCGGAGTCGGTGTCGACAACATCGACCTCGATGCTGCTTCCGCGAGAGGTGTCGCGGTGATGAACGCTCCGGCCGGCAACACGGTTTCTGCCGCTGAGCTCACCATCGCCCTGATGATGTCCATGGTGCGGCAGGTGGCCGCCGCCGACGCTTCCGTTCGGAAGGGCGAGTGGAAGCGTTCGAGCTTCAAGGGTGTGGAGCTGCGCGGGCGGACCCTCGGGCTGATCGGGGCCGGACGCATTGGTGGAACGGTCGCGAAGCGCTGCAAGGCCTTCGGCATGCGGGTGGTGGCCTACGACCCCTACCTCACCGACGACCGCGCCGCGGATCTGGGCGTGGAGCGTGCCGATCTCGACACGGTCATCGAGTCGGCGGACGTCCTGTCGCTGCACGTGCCGCTCACCGACGACACGCGAAACCTCATCGACGCCGACGCCCTCCAGCGCATGAAGAAAGGTGCCTACCTGGTGAACGTCGCCCGAGGCGGCGTCGTGGACGAGGCCGCGCTGGCCGAGGCGCTGCACAACGGGCACATCGCGGGGGCCGCGCTGGACGTCTACGGCAACGAGCCGCTGGAAGAGGACTCGCCCCTCAGGGGGGCGCCCAACTCGGTGCTGACGCCGCACCTCGGCGCCTCCACCGAGGAGGCCCAGGAGCTTGTGGCCACCGAGATCGCGGCCGCGGTCCGCGACGCCCTGGCCAAGGGTGACCTCTCGAGGGCACTCAACGCGCCGGCCGTCGGGAGCGAGACGCTCCGTAGGCTCCGGCCCCTTTTCGAGCTGGGTCGCCGCCTGGGGTACATGGCCACCGCTCTTGCACCGGGCGGGCTCGTGGAGTTGGAAGTCCGCTACGCCGGAGCGTCGGAAGATGCGCTGCGTCCGCTCACGAATTACGTGCTGGTGGGCATCCTGGAGCGGATCCTCGGGCGTGATCAGGTGAACTTCGTGAGCGCGGGTCATCTGGCGAGCCAGCGAGGTGTGGGCGTCTCCAGGACGGCGTTGGCTCGTCACGGGGACTACACAGAGTACCTCGAGCTCGCCATCAAGTCGGAGGGCGGCGAGCTGAGGCTGGCCGGAGCCCTCCTGGGCGACGCCCACCCAAGGGTCGTGCGCATCAACGATTATCACGTGGACGTAACCCCCGAAGGCACGCTCATCGTCTTGAAGAACGACGACGTGCCCGGCGTGATCGGTCGGGTCGGCTCGATTCTGGGCGATCACGGCATCAACATCGCCGGTTACCATCAGGCGCGCCGGGCCAAGGGTGGTGAGGCATTGGCGGCAGTCGTGGTGGACAGCGATGTGGCCCCGAGCGTCCGGGAGGCGCTTTTGGGGCTGGACGAGGTCCATTCCGCCGTGGTGGTGGCGCTCGGGTGAAGCTCAAGTTCTGGGGGGCTACGAAAACGGTCACGGGCTCTGCCCACCTTCTGGAGTTCGAGGGGGGCAAGGTCCTGCTCGACTGTGGGCTCTTCCAGGGGCGCCGGGCCGAGGCCCGGCGCCTCAACGGCTCGTTCCCCGTCGACCCTGCGCGGGTCGACGCCGTGCTACTGTCCCACGCGCACATCGACCATTCGGGCCTTCTGCCAGCGTTCGTGCGTGGTGGCTTCCAGGGGAAGATCTACGCCACGCACGCCACGGGCGACCTCTGCGAGGCCATGCTCCGGGACAGCGCGTTCATTCAGGAGAAGGACGCCGAGTGGGTGAACCGGAGGGAGCGGCGCCGAGGCGGAGATCGCATCGAGCCGCTGTACCGCATGGAAGACGCCGAGGCGGCGCTCGAGCGGTTCGAGGGCGTGGAGTACGGTACGCCGTTCCGTCCGCTTCCGGGATTGGAGGTGGAGTACAGGGATGCGGGGCACATACTGGGCTCGGCCACCATGGTGCTCACCATTTCGGAAGGGAACCGGACGGTCAAGCTGGGCTTCACGGGGGACGTGGGCCGGAAGGATCGCCCGATCCTGAGGGACCCCGAGACCATGGCCGACTGCGACTACCTGATCACCGAGTCCACGTACGGGGGAAAGGTCCACGACCCTCCGGATGAAGCCAAGAAGCGACTCGCCGAGGTCGTCGGACGGACTGCGTCCCGTGGCGGGAAGGTCATCATTCCGGCCTTCGCGGTGGGACGGACCCAGGAGATCGTGCACCGCCTGGACGAGCTGGAGAACGAGGGGAGCCTTCCACCGATTCCCGTCTTCGTGGACAGCCCCTTGGCGGTCAATGTCACGGAGATCTTCCGGAGGCACCCCGAGTGCTTCGACGAGGAGATGCGGACGTACATGGAGACCGACGCGCAGCCGTTCGGCTTCGGGCGCCTCACCTACATCAGGGACGTTCAGGACTCCAAGCGGCTGAACACGTCACGGCTTCCCATGGTGATCATCTCCGCGTCCGGAATGGCGGAGGCCGGGCGCATTCTGCACCATTTGCGCAACAACATCAGCGACCCACGGAATACGGTCCTGATCGTCGGCTTTTGCGCCGACCATACCCTGGCCAAGCGCATCGTCGACCGGGAGCGAGTGGTCAGGATCTTCGGCGAGCCTCATGCGCTGAAGGCTGAGGTAGAGGTGATGAACTCCTACTCCGCTCACGCTGACGAGCCGGAGCTCCTGGAGTTCATCGGCCGGTTGGACCGGCAGCGGCTGAAGCGGGTCTTCCTGGTCCACGGCGACCCCAGCCGCCAGGTCGACCTGGCGAATGCCCTGGAGGATGAGGGTTACAGCGAGGTGATCACCCCCGAGCGCGGGGATCTCCACGAGCTGTAGGCGGTGATCGGCGGATCGGAGCTTGGCCACCATTGACGAAGGGCCGCGCTGCCTATCGTGGTGAGGAGCCTTCGCTACGCCGGGGATGCCTCAGCGTGGGATCGCTCCGTACCGCCGCAGGATCTCGAGCGTCTCCTCCAGCGGAAGCGCCTCCACCGTCTGGCCGTTGCTGGTCACCGTCTCCGCCTTTAGGAGCGAGTTGTAGATCGACTCCTCCGTAGCCTCCACCACCGCCTGGAATAGGGCGCTGGTGCGACTGTTGGGCAGGTCCTCGTACCGCCTTACCTCGTCGCCGGTACCTCGCCGCACCGTGTTGGCGGTGGAGAAGGCGATGACATAGTCCCCTGAGCCATTGCTGGCATAGGACCCGGTCCGGGCCAACCCCATGATGGCTCGGCGCGCCAAGCGCTCTAGGTTACGGCCCGAGAGCGGCGCATCGGTGGCTACAACGATCATGATGGACCCCCACTCCTGGGGGTCCTCTCTGGGGTCGGGCATCGGTCCGCCGGGACGCTGGACCTGGTCCGAGAACGCGTACTGGCCCAGCTCGATCCCCACCGGGGCGCCGCTCATCTGCAGGACGCCGCCGAAGTTGGACTGGACGAGCACTCCCACCGAGTATCCGCCCAGTGCCTCGGGGAGGACGCGACTCGACGTGCCGATACCGCCTTTCCATCCGAACGCCACCGTCCCCGCCCCGGCGCCCACGGCTCCCTCATCCACCGGGCCCGAGCTGGCTCCCTCCAGCGCCGCCACGACATGCTCGGGCTCGATGGGTCGGGCGCGGATGTCGTTCAGACCTCCGTCGTTGGTCTCACCGACCACGGCGTTGAGGGATCGGACGCCCTCCATGCCAGGACGCTCGAGCATCCAGCCCACCATGGCGTCCGCCGCCTTCCACACGCACAGGGTGCAGGTCAGGAGGATGGGCGTTTCCAGCTCGCCCAGCTCGCGGACCTGGGTAACGCCCAGGAGCTTCCCGTAACCGTTCCCCACATGCATGGCTGTGGGTACCCGTGACTCGTATGGATTGCCGCCATGGGGCAGGATGGCGGTGACACCGGTTCGTACATTCGGCTCCGCCACCACCGTGGCATGCCCCACCCGGACCCCGGCAACGTCGGTGATGGCGTTGTTCGGTCCTGGCTCGAAGATGCCGACCTGCAGTCCGAGGTCGCGAGCTCTGGGGCGCTCCTGGGCGCTCGTCTCGTCAGCCAAGCCGCCGGAGCCCAGGGCCACCAGGAACGCGAAGAGCACGGGCGAGCGCAGAGAATATTCGGCGGTGGTCATGGATTTCTCCGATGGCGGGTGTCGGGATCTTCAGATGGAGAGGGCCGTGTCGAACACCATGAGGCCGAGAAGTGGCGGATGGTAGAGGAGCGACATGAAGAAGACTCGCCGCGCAGCTTGCTCGGTGAGGTCTTGGGCAGCTTGCACCGCTCGCCACAGGAAGATCAGGCCAAGCACTGTGGCGCCCGCCAGGTAGACCCAACCCGTCAGCCCAAGAAGCGTGGGCGTCCAACTCATGGGTACCAGGAGTCCCGTGGCCAGGACCATCTGACGCCCGACCTGCCGGGCTCCACCATCGGGGATGAGCTTGAACCCCACCCGGGCATAGTCCTCTCTCAGCATCCAGGCGAGGCCCAGGACGTGAGGGAGCTGCCAGAGGTATCCGATGGCGAACAGCGCGAGCCCACCCGAGCCGACGGTGCCTGTCGCCGCCGTCCATCCGATGAGCATGGGCAGCGCCCCCGGGACGGATCCCGCCAGGGTCGCCGCGTACGACCTGGTCTTGAGCGGCGTATAGACCCCGTGGTAAACGATGGCGCTGGCGGCGGCCAGCGCCGCGGGAAGGGCACCGACGAATCCCGCCAGGTAGACCAGGCCGCCCATGAGCAGCACCGACCCGAAGGCCAGAGCCTCCATGGGCGTGACCCGTCCCGACGGAATGGGCCGTTGCCGGGTCCGCTCCATCACGGCGTCGATCTCGCGCTCGACGTACTGGTTTAGCGACAGCGCGCCGCCCGTCGCGACACCCGTTCCGAGGATCGTGTGCACGGCGGTGGTGAGCTCCAACCCGCCTCCCGAGCCCACGTACGCGCTGGCGCCGGCCGTGACCATCACGTACCCCGTGATGCCGGGCTTGGTCAGCTCGTAGAACGCGCGGATGCGCCCGGTATCGGGGTGGGTAGGATCTGGCTTCGCGCGCATGAGGTGGCCGCCCATGGTTATGAGGCGGCCCAGGTGAAGGCTGGCGGAGGTGGGCATCGGGCTCGGCCCAGCATGGAGCAGGCTTCCTGAAAGGTGACCGCGGGGCCGTCGGGAATCAACGGACGGGACCCAGCCAAGCCTGGCCAAGGTACCTGGTAGCTCGCCGCTGGCGTGCGGACCGCCCTTGGATCGTTCTATCTTGACGGCGGTCGAACGTCGAGCGTCTCTTCAATCGCTTTGCCACCGATCCGGTGGCGGTCATCGTGGCCGCCCGTTCTTCTCCGGAGGTTCCAAGTGTCTCGATCAGTCTTGTCCACCCTCACGCTCTCTGCCCTGCTCCTCTCGGGACCCGCGTGTTACAACTACGTTCCCGTCGAGGTTGGCGCGGTTCCACCCGGTGAGGACGTGCGTCTTCGTATGACCCGGGAGGGGGGCGAGGAGCTGGCGCGGATCCTCGAGTCGAACGAGATCCGCGTCGAGGTGTCCGGCCAATTCGAGGGGGTGGAGCGGGGTTCAGTACTCCTCAGGGTGCCCGTGGTAAGGGATCCGACGGGTTCACGGCCGGACATCCAACAGGTGGTGCACCTTCCCGAGGCCGAAGTGCTCACGGTCGATCGCCGGGAGCTGAGCGCCGGCAAGACGGCCGCGCTCGTGGGTGTGGGCGTCGGGGCGGTCGTGGTTTTGCTTACGCAGGTCTTCGAGGTCTTCGACGACAGCGGGCGGGGCGGAGATGACCCCGAGGTCTCTCTCGTACCCCTCTTCAACCTGCTGTTTGGAGGTCGCTGAGTAACGATTCAACCGTCTCCGGCGTCCAGGCCCGCAACCTGGCCGGACTGGAGAACTGGGCAGCAAAGAAAGAGGGGGTGGGGCGCCGAAGCGCCCCACCCCCTTTCTTCATGGCCGTGAAGGCCAGGTGCTACCAGATTACCTGCCGAATTGCGGAATGTTCTCGTTCCGCTCCCGCTCATTCTCGGGAATGTCGAAGCAGAGCTCCGCGGGCCCACGACCTTCTAGGCCGCGGGGGAAGTTCGCGAAGTGCGGCGTGTACGGCCCGACCGGCTGGGTCCCGTTGGCCGGGTTCTCCCAGTCCGGGATGTTGGCCAGGGCCTGCACGTCTGCGCCCGCGAAGGGCAGGTTGTTCGTCCAGCGCCGCTCGTCCGGAGCGTTCCGGCCTTCCAGCCAGAGCTCGATCCTGCGCTCAGTCACGAGCGCTGCCCACGCCTCCTCGGCGCTTGCGGCCGTAACCGCAGGCAGACCCACACCCGTCCGGGTCCGGACGTCGTTGATCAGGTCTACGGCATCATTGAAATCGCCGCCACCCGCGCCACGCAGGATTGCCTCGGCCATGAGCAGCTGCATCTCCCAGTAATCTGCGATCTGGAAGGCGTCTGTCCGAGCCGTGTACTTGGTCTGAGGCCGGTACGGAACCTGTCCGTAGCCACTCAAGCTCCCAACGCCGAACGGGAATTCAGCGTCCTCCGTCGAAGGCGTCCGGGGGTCCCCGGTGCTGAGGAAGTGATCCTCGAACCACGTGAACCGAACCGTATACGACCGGAAGGTTCCGCTGTTGCCCTCGTAGATGTAGTTGTAGAGCTCGGTCTCGGAATCGTCCTGCTCGACGAGTACTTCGAAGTCCTCATCGGTGATGGCTGCGGCGTCCGCATAGGCGTCGGCATAGTTTCCGAGCCAAAGGTTCGCCTGCGCACGACCGGCGAGCGCGTGATTCCGCTCATCGTCGGTCGACGCGAATCCGAGCGCGGTCGTGAAGCTCGCGATCGCCCGCTCGAAGTACGGATCCGTGGTGTTCGGCAGCCACTGCGGCGGGTCCGTGTTCGTTGGATCCGTCGACGGCAGCACCGTGTCGCACCACCACTCACCGAGAATCCGGTAAGCGTAACCGTTCCACAGCCATGCCTGGAACAGGTTCGAGTCAGAGGCACCAGCTTCCGTGAACCGCGCGATGGCGGTCTCGCTGATGAAGCGGGCCTCGTGGAGCTCGTCGAACTCGTCGCCTTCGTCCGCCTGAATATGTCCGGCGTGGATTGCGACGTCGGTGCCCCAGGCGCCGGTCTGGCCGCCCGGGAAGAGTGCACGAGCCATGTACGCGAGATCCAGCGTGGCATCTCCGTAGTCGGCGGCGATGGAGCGAATCGTCCCGTTGATGAGGCCGATCTGCGCCGCCTCCTCCGCGAGAAACTCGTCCTGAATGGGGCCAGGGTTCGTCACCTCACAACCCGTCAGCGCGAACGCCGCGAGCAGGAGGGCGCCTCCGGCCCTTCGTTGGCTTGTCTTATTCATGAATTCCATGGTTGCCCTCCTCAGAACGTCACGCGGAGGGAGAGGCGCAGGGTCGCAGGCGCCGGTGTACGCTCGCTTGCGTCGGCAAAGCCTTCATCGTCGATACCGGTGTCCGACATCATCTCGAGGCCGTACCACGGCACCTCGCGGTACCAGTCGTACGCATTCGCGATCGTGAGCGTGAGCTGGGCGTTGGTCACCCGATCCGGGAACGCGAAGTCCACCGGCACCGTGGCGCTGACGGAGCGAAGCTTGAAGTAGTCGCCGTCGAACCAATGGTCGTCACCGTTGCCCGGCGTGCACCGCTCGGCCCAGATGGCCGGAAGCGAGCTCACCAAGGTGATGTCGTTCGCCGGATCCTCGTAGTACGGGAAGCACAGCGGCGAGCGGACGGAGCGGCCGATCGGAATCGGATCCACCTCGACCACGTTTCCGCCCCGGTACTCGCCCCGTGCTGACAGAACGATGTTGCCCGGGGTACGGAGCGTCAGCGTGGGGGTGACGAAATGCGTCGGGAACTCCGGGCCGATGATGACGTTCTCACCACCGTCCTCATAGAGGTCGTCGTCCCACTCGCTGACCATCAGGTCACGGTTCTCTGCTGCGACCCGGCGGTCCCATGCAACCGGGACCGGCTGGCCCTCGATGATGCGGCCGCTGAGGCCGTTGAACGGATCGATGCCGCCCAGGTCGAGCATCTTCGAGTGGCTAGTCGAGATGCCGAGACCGAGGTCGAGACCCCAGTCGGCAGACTGGATGACCGAGCCGTTGACCTGAAGCTCGATTCCCTTGTTCTCCATCTCACCGACGTTCTCCTGCTGGCTGCTGGAGAAACCGAGTGAGGGAATAGCCGACACGTCGAGCAGAGCGTCCTTCGTGTTCTGGTGGAACCAGGTGAAGTTCGCCGACAGACGGTCGTCGAGCCAAGATCCTTCGAAGCCGAGCTCGAACTCGGACGTCACCTCGGGCCCGAGGTCCGGGTTCCCGCGGTTCTCCGGGAGGAACGCGGGTCGCCCGATGAAACCGATCGGATCCCACGTACGGACGGCGTCGAACGTTCCCGGTGCCCGGCCGGACTGGCCGTACGCACCACGGAGACGAACACTACCGAGCCCTTCGGGCCAGAAGGCTTCGTCGCTGATCACCCAGGCTGCGCTGGCCTTCGGATACGTCTGGAGCCCGAAGCCCTCACCGAAGGCGCTGTTGCCGTCTACCCGCACGCCCAGCGTGATGAAGTACTTATCGGAGATATCGAAGACATTCTGGAAGAAGAATCCGGCGTTCCAGACCTTCTCCCGCTCCTCCTCGGAACGGCGGGTCGAGGCCGAGCTGACCGTCGGCTCAGCGGCGCCTGGGAAGTTGAGCCCGTGCGCGATGACGCGGCGCTCGTCCTCACCAATGGCCTGACCACCCCACGAGAAGTTGGAGCGGATCTCGTCCGTCAACGGGAACCGGTACGATCCCACGTAGTCGAAGGTCAGGACCCTGTTCTGGTACTGGTCACTCACCACCGAACCCTGGGGGAGCTCCCAGAAGCCCTGAGGCATGAGGTTCCGGCCTTCCTGCTGATTGTAGTCGTACCCCATTGTGAACCGGTTCGTCAGGTCCGCAATCGGGTTGTAGTTCAGCGTGATGCCGGAGGTGAGCCGCTCGATCCACTGCTGGTGGTCGTAGTCGAGGATCTCGGCGATGGTCCGCGGATCACCCGCGCCCATGTAGTTACGCTCCTGGCGCATCATCTGCAGCTCGATGCCGGACAGGTTGTTGCCGGACGGGGTGAGCTGGAGGCGCTGGCGGGTGAAGCCCGTCGACCACTGGATCTGCAGGTCGTCGATCGGCGACACGCTGAAGTTGGCCTGAGCGTTGTACCGCTCCCGCTCGTCCAGGGGCATCATGCCCGTGTCGTCCTGGAAGGAGCCGGACATGAAGTACTGCAGGTCCTGGCTTCCTCCGCGGACGGACAGGTTGTACGTCTGGTACCACTGGGCGCCGGGGAAGCGGCAGCCCCCGTCGGCAGAGCCGTTGGCGTCGCCCCACCAACGCTCACCGTTGGCCACCTCGTCGAACGGGGTGGAAGCGGTGTCCTCGGTGTCACCCTGGCCGGGCACCACACAGGGGTAGGAAAGGTCCCCACCCTCGTAACCACTGCCCCACCACGGGGCACGGAGGAAGTGCTCCATGTGCATGTAATCCACGCCATTCACACCATACTTCTTGGCCCAACCGGTACCCTGCTGGACCTCAGCGGTCCAAACCGGCGCGCCGGTGGAGCCGCGCTTGGTGAAGATCTGGATCACACCGGCCGAAGCCTCGGTGCCATACAGCGTCGTAGCCGCCGACCCCTTGATGACCTCGATGCGCTCGATGTCGTTCGGGTTGATGTTGTCGATCGGGCTGGACGTGATACGCGCCCCACGACCCTGCGTCATTCCGGGGGTGTCGACACGCGGGAAGCCACCGTCCATCATCCGCACGCCGTCGACGTAGATGATGGGCTGGTTGGACATGCCGACGCTGGATACGCCGCGCAGGCGGATCTGGCTGCCCTGGCCGAGCTGGCCGCTACCGCCGGTGACCTCGATGCCGGGTGCCGCGCCCTGGAGGAGGTTCGTGACCTCCGTAGTGCGCTCCGCGGTCTGCGAGACGTCCAGCTGCGTGATGGAGTTACCGATCTCGCGGCGCCGTGCGGCACCGGCCGCTCCGGTCACGACGATCTCGTCGAGGCCGAGAGCCTGAGACTCCATCCGGAGGTCGAGATTGGTTGTTCCGCCGGCCGTGACCGTGACGGATTCCTCGACGGCGCCCATGCCGATCCGCTCAGCGCGGATCGTGTGGGTTCCGGCGGGGACGTTCAGGATGAGGAAGCGACCGTCCGCGCGGGACAGGCTTCCCAGCTGGAGTCCAGTGATATAGACCTGGACCTCGGAAAGGGGACCGCCTGACTGCGCGTCGAGGACGCGGCCGGTGATCTGACCCGTCTGGGCCATGGCCGGCAGGCTCGACAGAGCCAGGGCCGCGACCGCCGCAGCGGTCGCGAACAGCCCGCGGCGCAAGCCGCTGGGCCGTTGGTTGGGCTCGTTTCGAACATCGAGCGCCATAGAGACCTCCTACTTGAGGGTACGAATGGGGACTGCTGACGCACACGGACGCTCCCGCGCGCGGACAAAACGATCATGTAAGCTGTCCGGGTACGCTAAGTCAAGCCTTTTCGGTTGGCCTTGGTGGACCATTCGCGCGGCTCATTTGCTGCGCATGCAGCCACTCGACGGCTCTGGTGCTCGCCTCGGGGGAACACCGGAGGTGTGGACTCCGGTATCAGTGATACGATGATCACTTCGCCCCAACCCATCACTCCGCGCGAACGGCGGAAGCGCGAGCGCTCCCTCTGGCGCAAGGGGTTGTTGTTCTCGGCGCTGCTTCATGCGCTGGTGTTCCTTGTGGCTGGGGAAGCTCCGATCCCTTTGGAGACACGCTCGGCAGCCGGGCCGAGTCGAGGCGACCCACGCGCCGCTGCCGGCGCGATGCGGGCCCTCAACGTCCGTGCCGCCCCGGTGACGCCCTTACGGCCGCCCCCCGTGCCGATTGCCGTCGAAGTGACCGTGGAGGTCGTGGAGTTCGAGGACGAGCCGCAGGTGGATCCGGCCGAGCTTATCGGCGACATGCCGGGACTCGCCGACTTGCCCGGGATCGAGGATGGAGCCGGTGGAGGTGATCAGGGCGACCAGGAGAGCGGCGCCGATGGTCTCAGGACCCCGTCCCCTCGAGGCATGATCATTCCGCCGACCAACCGCGATCTCAGAGGCACTGAGGTGAGGGTCTGGGTCTTCGTCGACCGTGAGGGGCGGGTGGTCGCGGACTCCACTCGCCTGGAGCCACCGACACGGGACGGCTCATTCAACCGCCGGCTCATGGCCGAGGCTGCCGAATGGGTGTTTCGGCCAGCCACGCGTGCAGGGGAGGCGATCTCTGCCTGGTTCCCCTACCGCATCATCATGTAGGTGGTGGGGTGGAACCGCCCGGCTGTGGCGGGCATGCGGTGATCAGCGCCGCGGAGTGCTATTCCAGAGCTCACCCAGATAGTGGCCCGCCGCGAACACTGCCAGATCGACGACCGCGTTGGGGATGCATTCCGCTCGACTCGTCTCGAAGAGATCCTGACCCCAATCCTGTCGCTCCGCGTACTGCTCCACCAATTCGTAAGCCGCAGCCGCTGAGAGCGCCCATCCCCTGGGCATGTCCACCAAGCCGGCTGCGAGACCTGTGGCGAAGTGCACCACGGTCCACGGATCGACGATGGCGCGGTTCTGCTCTCCCTTCTTTGTGGCGACGAGCTTCATGGCCGGGGTGGTTGGGGTTGCGACCGGAGCGTCAACTGAGTTCGCACGACCCCTACCCGATGACAAGTCCCG
>JBDHIF010000021.1:0-50182 GCA_039587535.1 Gemmatimonadota bacterium | reverse complement strand
TGGTCGGTCTACATCCCGTTCGAAGCCGTGGGCGAGGGGGCGGCACGGGTGCAGCTGGAACAGATCGATATCGCCCGGGAGGTCATCGGGTCGTATCCCGACGTCTTCGAGCTGGCGCGGGACGCCTCCGACGTGGAGCGGATCTTCGGCGAGGGCAAGATCGCGTCGCTGCTCGGCATGGAGGGTGGACACGCCATCGAGAACTCGCTGGGCGCGCTGAGAGCCTTCCACTCACTCGGGGTTCGCTACATGACCCTCACGCACAACGGAACCGTCGACTGGGCGGACTCGGCTGCGGATACGGCGCGCCACGACGGACTCACGGAGTTCGGCCGCGAGGTCGTGCGGGAGATGAACCGCCTCGGGATGCTCGTTGACCTGTCCCACGCTTCGCCGGCCACGATGAACGACGCCCTGGACGTCTCGGAGGCGCCGGTGATCTGGTCGCACGCGTCGGCGAACGCGGTGCACGCGCATATCCGCAACGTGCCCGACCAGGTTCTCCGTCGGCTGCCGGGAAATGGGGGCGTGGTGATGGTCACGTTCGTGCCGTCCTTCGTTTCCCCCGGGGAGCAGGCGACGCTCGCCGATGTCGCAGACCACATCGATCATGTCGCCAACGTGGCCGGCGTGGACCACGTGGGCATCGGCTCCGACTTCGATGGTATCGACAACACGCCCTCGGGGCTCGAAGACGTCTCGACCTTTCCCGATCTCTTCGCCGAGTTGTCCCGTCGAGGGTGGACGGACGACGAGCTGGCCAGGCTAGCCGGTGAGAACCTTCTTCGCGTCATGCGCGAGGCCGAGGCGGTGGCGCGCAAACTGCGCCGCGAGCGCCCCCCGTCGACCGCCACCATTCAGGAGATGGACGGCGCGGCGCCTCCGGGGTGATCGTCGCTGAGGCGACGGCCGCGGCGTTCGGCCTTCGAGCGTACTCAACGCCCGTGCTTGGCGGCGATCGCTTGCAGACCCTCCTGGATCTCCGCCTCCGGGATCCACCGTCCCCGTGCCATCACGCCGACCCGGTCGGTGAGGTGGGACAGATTCTCCAGGGGGTTGGACTCCAGCATCAGCAGGTCTGCCCTCTGACCCGGGGCCACGGTGCCGAACGCACCATCGAGTCCCAAGTGATCCCGAACGTACCTCCCTACCGCCACCGTGCCGCTTTCTAGGATCTGCCGAGGTGTCATGCCGGCTTCCGCCATCTCGGCGATCTCCCGGTGCAGGGCGAAGCCGGGAACGTTGTACAGCTGTGGCGAGTCGGTGCCCATGAGCACGCCCGCACCGGCGTCGGCTAACTCCTTCAAGATCCGATCCCGCAGCTCGAAGAATGCTCGGAGCGCCTCCGGTGAGCCCTGGGGCCCGCCCGAGCCTTGGGCCCGCCAAGCGTCCCGCTGATCACTCGATACGTATCGCATCTCGGGCAGGGAGAGGAACGTCTCCGGATCGCCCCCCCGGTAGAGGTTCTCCCATAGGTACATCGTGGGAACCACATAGGCGTCCCGCTCCACGGTGAGGGCTACGACCCTCTCGATCTCATCCTGGTCGACGCCCTCCACGAGCCCCTCCAGGTCGATGGATCCGGCGTTGATCTGTTCCTGGATTCCGTCGGCGGCCACGGCCTGAACGTATCCGTCGAGGTGATCCACGGTGGACATGCCCGTATTGAGGGCGTGCTCGAGCCCTACGTCGGCAGGGACATGTCCCCCGAACGTGAGTCCGACGGCTTCAGCGACGGCGACCATGTGGTCCCAGGTATCCCGTGAAACACCCGGATGGATCTTCTGGAGGTGGTAACCAGCTTCAGCGTGTCGCCGCACGAGGGTCTCAGCGGCTTCCGGGGACGGCGCCGAGCCACCGTTGATGGAGGGAGCCCCGACGTAGAACGTGGGCCCGAGTACCTCCCCGCGCGCGATCTCGGCCGCCAGGGGAAGTTGGTAGTCCGACCCGAGCATTCCGCGGATCGTCGTGATTCCGTTTGCCAGGTAGAGGAAGAGGATGTCCTCGACCTCGTCCCGAGGGGGGTTCACACCCGGGGGGACGTGGGCGTGCATCTCCGCGAGTCCCGGCATCAGATACCGACCGGATCCCTCAATGACCGTGGCGCCCTCCGAGATCACGACATCGGCGGCTGGCCCCACCTGGGTGATGACGCCGTCCTCCACGATGACCGTTTGGCTCGCTACCGTCCCGGGCCGGTCCATGGGGAGCAGGGTGACGTCCACGAATGCGAACGTGCCTGGTAGGGCGGGGGGCGGTGCCTGGCAGCCCGCGGCACCCAGAGTGAGCGCCGTCACGGCCAAGGCCAGCGTTGTCACGGTCTTCGTCTTCATCGTCATCCCCCCTTTCAGATCTGGGACGCCAGCCACTCCCTGGCAGCGGTATGTGACGGACACGGTTCCACCCGGACACCCGCAGCCTCCGCAAACGGTCCGTCTCCGTCGAACAAGTGAGCGTGCCGCGGCGACACCACCACTGCCAGGCGGCTGATGCGGTCCCGGTGGGCTGCCAGCGCGGCTCCCTCCGCGGCGACGGCTTCTGGCGATTTCAGCTCCAGCCCCGCGGCTCCACTGAGGTCGAGCAGCACCGGTTCGGATCCGTCGGCGTCCCGCTGTCCGAACGCCGTCGCCCCCACCCGTGCCAGCTCCCCGGGGGTATAGTCGCCGTCGGCGGTGAGGACGAGGATGCCATCCCTAATGCGTGAGAAGACCGGCATCGATTGGGGGTCCTTTGTTACGGACACACGCGAAGCGCCGATCGCTTCGGCTCGCCGTCAAAGTGTGGCGCCGTCGGGGGGGCAGCAAGCGGCGCCCGCGCTCCAGTCCTACTAGATTCCGCGGGGCTGATTACCACGAAACGGCATGACGGACCGGGAGGGAAACATGCTTCTGCGTCGCTTCTACGACGACAAGCTGGCACAAGCGAGCTACATGGTTGGCTGCCAGGCTACCGGCGAGGCCATCATCTTGGATCCCCACCGGGACACGCGGGTGTACCTCGACGCGGCGGAGAAGGAGGGGATGAGGATCCGTTACGTGACGGAAACCCACATCCACGCGGACTTTCTCTCGGGATCCCGTCAGCTCGCGCGTCAAGCGGGAGCCCAGTTGCTGCTTTCCGCGGAGGGTGGCGAAGACTGGCAGTACGGCTTCGCCGAGGAGGACGGTGCCGAGCTGCTCCACGACGGTGAGGAGATCCGGCTCGGGAGAGTCACCCTCGGCGTCTTGCACACTCCCGGTCACACTCCGGAGCACCTCTCGTTTTCGGTCACGGACGGCGCCGCCAGCGACGAGCCCATGGGTGTGTTCACCGGAGATTTCCTCTTCGTCGGAGACGTGGGACGTCCGGACCTCCTCGAGAAGGCCGCCGGGGTCGCCGGAACCATGGAGGCGGGCGCGAGGGTCCTGTGGGCCTCACTGGAGCGGTTCCGGGACTTGCCGGACTACCTTCAAATCTTGCCAGGGCATGGCGCCGGATCGGCGTGCGGCAAGGCGCTCGGGGCTGTGCCCAGCTCCACCCTCGGGTACGAGAAGATGGTGAATTGGGCCTTTCAGTGCGCCACCGAGGAGGAGTTCGTCCAGAAGGTCCTTGCCGATCAGCCCGAGCCACCCGTGTACTTCGCGCACATGAAGCGGATGAACCGTGATGGCCCGGCGATTCTGGACGGGCTTCCTGATCCGGAGGAGGTCCCACCGGAATCTCTGGCCACGCACCTGAGGGAGGGTGGCGTAGTCGTGGATCTGCGGAACCGTGGAGACTATGCGAGCGGGCACATTCCGGGGACGCTGAACATCGCGTGGGGGCCCGACTTCACGACCTGGGCCGGCTGGCTCCTGCCGTACGACGCGCCCATTCGATTCGTCGCGTACGACGCGGCTCAAGCGAGAGGGGCGGCTCGTGATCTGGCCATGATCGGCATCGACCGGTCGGAAGCCTACGCCGAAGAAGGGGTCCTCGATTGGTGGACCAGCTCGGTGGGTCGGCTCGAGCAGACTGCGACCATCGGCTGGGCGGGGGCCGACCGAGCGGTCAGGGACGAAGACGCGCTGCTGCTCGACGTTCGGGGGCAGTCGGAATGGGACGAGGGACACGTGCCCGGAGCAGTGCACGTGCACCTCGGCCGACTCCGCTCCGAGGCCCCGCGGTTGGACCCTGAGCGCGCCACCGTCCTCTACTGCCGATCGGGGAACCGGTCCGCCATCGGAGCGAGCGTTCTTCAGTCAGCGGGCTTCAAGGACGTGCGCAATGTCGAGGGGGGCGTGCGGGCAAGGCAGGCGGCGGTACATTGATGCCGGACTCCACCGCGCCGTCCCGACATCGGGCTACCAAAGGCTTCCATGTCCGAGACACCTGACCGCGACGAGCTCGGTGGTCTGGCGCGTTCGATTGATGCGCTGTTCGCCAATGCTCAAGAGCGGCGGCCGTCGGCGGATCCTGGCCCCTCGCCGGATGACGGCATGCTCCACCCGGCGGTACGCCTCGTGGCCGAGCTCGGCCAGGAGCGAGAGGACGATCTTCGACGTGAGCTCGTTGCTCAGCTCGCGCGGATGGGGAATCCCGCCGTGGACGCGCTCGCATCAGCGCTCGCGAACACCGATGATCGATTCGCTCGGAAGGTGTTTCTCGAGGCCATGATCGGCCTGGCTCCCATGTCGCTCCCCGTGGTCGAGGAGATGATGCGGGACCCGCGTTGGTTTGTCGTGCGGAACGGGGCGCACATCCTCGGTGAGCTCGGTGGAGCAAGATCGGTGGAGCTGCTCATGGGGCCTCTGGCCAGCCCGGAGGCCAAGGTCCGTCGCGAGGCCGTCTTCGCGCTGGCCAAGATCGGCGGTGATGACGCGGCGCAGCTCGTTTTCGGCTTGTTGGACGACCCGGCCGCCACCGTACGCGCGGCCGCCGTATCCGCGGTAGGTGTGCTGGGCGTACGCCGGGCGGTCAAGCCGCTGATGCAGTTGCTCGAGGACGAAGACGACCCGGATATCCTACTTGCGGCCCTGCACGGGTTGGGACACCTGGAGGATCCTGCGGCCGTCCATGCCATAGAGCACCACGCCGTGGGCTCGTTCCTCCGCCGGCCTCCTCCAGACCTGCGCATCGCGGCCTACCAGGCCTTGTACCGGATCGGGACCCCCCATGCGCGCAGGATCTTGAACCGCGGTGTGGACGATCGTGATCCGGAGGTGAAGGCCGAGGTTCGTCGGCTCCTGGGCATGGCGCGCCCGTGAGGGGCTGAGACCGCCCGTGCGTGAAGAGGGCAGCCCGCCGTACCTGGCGGCCACGGTGGCCGCTCTAGCGGCGTTCGCGCTTTATGTCCTGACCGTTGCGCCCACTACGGCGTTCTGGGACGCCAGCGAGTACATTGCGACCGCCCATACTGTCGGGATCCCTCACCCACCCGGTAACCCGCTCTTCGTGATCCTGGGTCGCGTGTGGAGCCTGGCCCTGGCTCCGCTCGGGATCCCGGTGGCGGTGCGCGTGAATCTCTTGGCCGCCGCAACCAGCGCGGCCGCGACGGGCTTCTTGTTCCTCGTGTCACACCGGGTGTTGAGGGGCCTAGGCGGAGGACGGCGCTTCGCTCTGGCGGGGGCGGGTGCCGCAGCGCTTCTCGGTGCGACCGCGTTCACCGTCTGGAACCAGTCCAATGTGAACGAGAAGGTCTATACGCTGAGCGTGGCGATCATCGCCCTGGTGAGCTGGTTGGCGGTGCGCTGGCGCGACGTGCGGGAACAGCCTGGAAGCGAACGGTATCTGTTGACCATCGTCTTTCTAGTGGCGCTGGGCTCAACGAATCATCTCATGTCGGTGCTTCCCGTTCCCGCGGTGGTCGCGCTGGTTCTCGCGTCGGGTCCGCGGCGGCTTCTGAGTGTTCCGTTCCTGGGACGGGTCGCCCTTTTGGGTATTCTGGGGCTCTCGTTCAACTTCGTTCTTCCTGTCCGAGCGGAGCAGGATCCGGTCATCAATGAGGGGGATCCGACGTGCGAGACCCTCGGGCAGGCGGCCTTGGCCATCTACACCCACGGCAAGGCGGGTTGCCCGATGCTTGCGGACAACCTGACCAGGCGTCAGTACCAGCCCCCTCCGGTCACCCAACGCAAGGCACCATTCTCCGCGCAAATGGAGATGTGGTGGCAGTACTTCGAGTGGCAGTGGGCGCGGGGCCTGGACCGTTCCGAGCTTCCTTTCGGTCCCCGTCTCCCCATCGGCGTGCTGTTCCTGACCCTCGGCTTCGTCGGGCTCTGGGCCGCGTGGTCCTCGGACAGGGTCCTCTTCACGTACCTGTTGGTGTTGGCTGGGACATTGACCGTGGCCCTCGTCTATTACCTCAACTTCCGGTACGGATATTCGCTGGCCCCGCATATCGAAGATCTTCCGCAGCACGAGGTGCGCGAGCGTGACTACTTCTTCATCGCGGGCTTCATGCTATGGGGCTCGTTGGCAGGTTTGGGACTGGCCTGGACCTGGCGGGTCCTCGCGGGCCTGGTGGCGCCCGGCGACGTGACCCGAGGCCTTCGCCGGACGGCTCCGGTCCTCGTTTTGGCGTGTCTTCCCTTGATGTTCAACTGGAGCTGGGCGACGCGGGCCGGCGACTATGCCGCCCGTGACTGGGCGTACGACCTCCTCATGAGCGTCGAGCCGTACGGAGTCCTCTTCACGAACGGGGACAATGACACCTTCCCGCTCTGGTATCTGCAGGAGGTCGAGGAGGTGCGGCGAGACGTCACGGTGGTCGTGGGCCAGTACCTCTACACGGACTGGTATCTGAAACAGCTTCAACAGCTCACCCACCCGGAGCGCCAAAGGGTCTTCGAGCCGGAGACTTCCGCCGGGCTCTACGAAGACCGACCGGTGCCGACCCGACCCATCACCGACCTCCCTGAAGAGCAGATGGATGGGGTCGGTCGAGCCACGCTGGCGGAAGATCTCACGGTCGCCCTGCCTGGCTTGGCGGTGACCTATCCCGCCGGCTACACGCTGGATCGGAGCCATCAGCTTGCCCTTTCCATCATTCGTGATTCGCTCGGTGAGCGTCCCGTCTACTTCTCGGCGGTGGGAGGAATGCTGAGCGACCTGGGACTGGATCCATGGGCAGTGCGCCAGGGGCTGGTGGCCAAGCTCGAGCTCAGGCGGCTGGACGACGAGCCACGTCCCGGCCTGCTGCAGGGCCGTCCGGAGTACGGTGGCGAATGGTTCGACCTAGAGCGGTCGCTGGAACTGTACGGGAACGTGTATCTGTATCGGGGAATCCGGGACCGCCTGATCTGGGCCGATCGTGCGACGCTGAACATCCCGTGGCAGTACTACGCGCTCGCCCTTCAGCTCTCGGACGTCGCGGGGTCTTCCGGCCGGCCCCGAGAGCTGGTCCGCTCCCTCGAGGAGGATGCGGCGCGGTTTCAAATCGTGGCCGAAGGGGGACCGCTCGGAACCCCCCGGATCGCTGGGGGTGGATAGACGCGCCATGGAGCCGACCGACTTCACCAGGAAGGAGCTGTACCGGTACGCGCGGCACCTCACCCTCCCTGAGGTGGGCTTGGAGGGGCAGGCGCGTCTCAAGGAAGCCCGTGTCCTTTGTGTCGGCGCCGGTGGCCTGGGTTCACCGTCGGCTCTTTACCTCGCGGCGGCCGGGGTGGGCACCCTCGGGCTCGTCGACGACGATATCGTGGATGAGAGCAACCTCCAGCGTCAGGTCCTCCACGGCACTTCGGATGTGGGTCGATCCAAACTGGACAGCGCGGCGGACACGTTGTGCGACGTGAACCCCCACGTGCGGATCGAGAAGCATGAGACTCGCCTCACTGCGGCCAACGCACTGCAGATCCTCGACGCCTACGACATCGTCGTGGACGGTACCGACAACTTCCCGACACGGTACCTGGTGAACGACGCGTGCGTGCTCCTGGGGAAGCCAAATGTGTATGGGTCGGTCTTCCGATGGGAGGGCCAGGCGTCCGTGTTCGCCAGCGACGACGGCCCGTGCTACCGGTGCCTGTTCCGGGAGCCACCTCCTCCGGGTCTCGTCCCCAATTGCGCCGAAGGCGGCGTGATGGGTGTGCTTCCGGGGATCATCGGGAGCGTTCAGGCTATGGAGGTGGTGAAGCTCGTCGTCGGCGTTGGACAGCCGCTGGTGGGTCGGCTGTTGATCTTCGACGCCCTCGAGATGAGCTGGCGGGAGGTGGCGCTGCGACGCAATCCGGAGTGCCCCGTGTGCGGGGACGCCCCCACGCAGACGGAGCTCATCGACTACGACGTCTTCTGCGGGGTCACGCCTGCGAGTCGGGCCGGCAGCGGTCAGGAAGCTCGACCCGGCGTCACTGCTCCGTCGGAAGGCGCGGTCACCGCCCACGAGTTGCGGGCCCGGCTGGACGGTACCACGCGGCCGTTTCTGCTCGACGTGCGGGAGCCGTGGGAATGGTCAGTGGGTAACCTGGGATCGTTCGGGGCCCGGCTCGTGCCGTTGGGTGAGCTGGAGGATCGGCTCGGCGAGCTGCCTCGGGATCGTCCCATTGTGGTGTACTGCAAGTCGGGGCAACGAAGTCATACGGCGGCACGGGTCCTGATGGAGCGGGGCTTCGACTCGGTCGAGAATCTCGAGGGTGGGCTTGAGGCGTGGGCCCGCGACGTAGAACCGGACATGACGGTGGCTTGACCATGCTGCCGAGGCGGTACGTTCTCGGCCCGGTGACAGGAAGGGACTGAGCTGATCGATCCCATCAACGCGATCCTTGCAGGGTGTCAGCAAGCTGTGACAGCTTTGATTGTGGCTCGCGACCGAGTCACGCGCCCCCCCCCCGTCATTCCGATCGAGGATCGATTCATGCGACGATTTGTGATCACGGCTATCGCTGCGGGCTTTCTGCTCCCGGCAGCCGCCGACGCGCAGCTCCCCAGGGTCTTGGCCGGGGGTGGCCTGAGCAACCCCATCGGTGACTTCAGCGACGAGGCCGACCCCGGGTACCACGGACGGCTCGGTCTCCAGCTGGGCGCCCCGGCCTTCCCCCTCGCTGGCCGGGTAGAGGGTGAGTACCACGCCTTCGGGCAGCCGGAGGGCGGAGTCAAGACCACCGTGCTGAATGGCACCCTCAACGTCGTGGTCGAGCTCCAAGGGACCGGGTTGACCCCCTACTTCCTGGCAGGTGTGGGTCGGTACCGCATCCAACGGGAGATCGGAGCGATGGAAGCGACCGGGACCGAGACCGGCTTCCAGGGCGGGTTCGGTGTGAACGTCGGAGCCCTCGGGTTCGGCGGCTTCCTCGAGATCCGTGTCGTTCAGATCAACGGTGACGGTGGGGACATCCGCTACTACCCGGTGAGCGTGGGCTTCCGGCTGTAGGGGCGTACGAGGCCACCGGCCTCTCGAGCTTTCGGAAGGACGTGTTGGGCGATCTCGCCAAGAGGCTCAGGTCTCGAGGGCCCGCTCCAGCTCGACCTGCACACCCTTCGCATCGGTGACAGGCAGAAGGCATGCGTAGGCCCGGCAGACGTAGGCCGCCGCGCGTCCATCGACCAGACCTCGGCTCTCCAGCAGTGGCACATCCGGGACCTCGACCTCTGGGGGACGGCCAACGACGGTGAGGTCCCGGATGAAGCGCCGGTGGGCGGCCCGGATTAGCTCGCGGGTGGCTTCGTCCGTGGGGTCGCCCACCACGGCGATCTCCAACGGCACCGCTCGGGCGCGGTCCAGTGCGGTGAGCATCCGGCCGAACGCCGTCCCGAACCTCTCCAACGCGCCTACCTGAGCCGAGAACGTGTGCTCGGCGGATTCTCGGTACCGGGAATCGTCGAAGACATGGCCCGCCCGAACCAGCAGCTCGGCGGCCAGTGAAGGCCCCGAGGGTGTGGCGCCGTCCGTAGCGTCACGGGGCCGGACGACCAGCGCTTCGCCATCGCCCGCCACATCGAACAGCAGGCCCGTATTGGGGTCCTCGAAGCGGGCAAGGATCTCGTCGCAACACCAGCGGGTCCGCTCGAGCCAGACAGGGTCGAGGGTGGCCGCGTGGAGGGACAGGAAGGCGTTCCCGAGCGCTGCATAGTCTTCGAGGAATGCCGGCACCTTGGACGTGCCGTCCATGTGCACGCGGAGAAGGCGCCCGTCCCGAATCATCCGATCCACCACGAATCGAGCCGCTTCGGCGGCAGCGCTCACGTACTCCGGCCTCCCCAGGGCCGCTCCGGCTTCGGCCAGGGCGCGGATGGCCATTGCGTTCCAGGAGGCCAGGATCTTCTCGTCGCGGAAGGGAGCTTCGCGTTCCGCCCGCGCCTCCAGCAATCGTTGACGATCTTCCGCCAGGCGGGCTCGAAAGGCTTCGGGGGCGACTCCTTCGTCTGCTGCCACGTCGTCAGGGTTTTGGGCCACGTGGAGGATGGATCGCCCCTCGAAGTTGCCGCTTCGTGTCACCCCGAAGACCCGGCAGAAGCTCCGGCCCCGCTCGGCTCCGAGCACGGCTTCGACCTGTTGGGGCGTCCACACGTAGAAGAGACCCTCCTCGCCCTCCGAGTCGGCGTCCCTCGCGGTGTAGAAGGCCCCGTCCTGCGAACGGAAATCGGTGAGCAGATCGTCCAGGACCTCTTCCGTCACCGTCAGGAGGTCCCACTCTCCGGTGAGGAGGTGTGTGTCGAGGTAGACCCGTGCCAGAAGCGCGTTGTCGTACAGCATCTTCTCGAAGTGCGGAACCAGCCACCGGGCATCCACCGAGTACCTGTGGAAGCCCCCTGCGAGCTGGTCCCGCATGCCACCTCGGGCCATGGCCCTGAGTGTGCTTACCAGCATGTCTCGGGCGCGCGCGTCTTCAGCCCGTGCTGCTCGGCGAAGAACGATTTCGAGGGTGACCGGCTGAGGGAACTTGGGGGCACCTCCGAACCCGCCGTGCTCGTCATCGAACCTCGAGGCCAGCGCTTCCCAGGCGGTGTCCGAGAGCGCGACCTCGGCTTGCCCCGGGCTGCCCGGCTCAGACGCCAGTGCCAGCGCGCGCACCAGGCGCTCTCCGCTGGCCAGCACCTCGCTCCGTCGATCCCGATATGCGTCGCCCACCCCCCGGAGGACTTGCCGGAAAGAGGGGATCCCGTGACGCGGCTCCGGAGGGAAGTAGGTGCCACCGTAAAACGGCACTCCGTCGGGGGTCATCCAGACCGTAAGCGGCCACCCGGCGGAGCCGGTCATGGCCTGCACGGCCTTGATGTAGATCTGGTCCACGTCCGGGCGCTCCTCCCGGTCCACCTTTACGCTCACGAACAGCTCGTTCATGAGCGTTGCGGTGGCCTCATCCTCGAAGGACTCCCGCTCCATGACGTGGCACCAATGGCAGGAGGAGTACCCCACGGACAGAAGGACAGCCCGGTCCAGCTCTCGGGCCCTCTGGAATGCTTCCTCTCCCCACGGGAACCAGTCAACGGGGTTCTGGGCGTGTTGCTGGAGATATGGGCTGGATTCCGCTGCCAGTCGGTTGGCCATGACGTGAAGGGAGGGTGTGGGTCGGAGAGGAGGGAGCCGTGCGGCAGAGCGCGCATGGCTCAACGGGAAACAAATGTTTTTCGCTGATTGGGCCGCCTGATTACATTGTCAGCCTGTTCCAGCTTCAGGCACCCCCCGTCGCCCAGGACACCCTGTCCGAGCGACCGACAACATAGAAGAAAGTGTCCATCTACTCCCGCATGCTTGCGCTGGCGATACGTCGCCCCCGTGTGATCCCCGCGATGCTCGGCGCGTCTTGGGCGTTCAGAGCGAGAGGTTGGTACATGCGGTTCCCGTTCTTACCCGTTCCGCCTGCGTCGTACATGCGGTGGCGCATGGAGACCGCCTTCGGCGACGCGGGTGCGGAACCGTCGATGGACGACCTGGAGCGCTACCTTCTGTGGACGGCGCGTATGCGTCGACGCATCACCGGCCGTGAGCCGGCTGGGGGTAGGTCCCATGACTAGGCTCCTGCTACTCTGTGTGTTATGTGTCTGCACATGGATCTACTTCCCGGAGTCCCGAGCGATTCTGGTGGAGACAACCGAACCGCTGGCCGAGCGGGTCATGGGACCGTTCACCTCTTGGGGTGCCCTGGACGAGATGCGTCGGGTGGGCAGGAACGTGGTCGCGCACGAGCGCCTCACGGGGGACGTTCCCGAGGAGGGGAGCGCATGGGGGGACTGGCTCGATGAGCGATATCGGTCCCAGGACATCGGGCGTGACGCATGGGGTGCGACGTACCGTCTGGTGGTGTGGCCCGACTCTGTCGGCATCGTATCGTACGGGCCCGACGGGCTCCCGCATACGAATGACGACCTCCAGATTGCCATGCCCCGGGGATGACGCCGCACGCCCCGTGACAGCGGGTCGGCAGCCGCCTCGCGCCGCTCTCCCACGCTGATGGATCCCATCGGGACCTATCTGCTGCAGCTTCTCCCGCTGTACGGCCCGTGGCTCCTGTTCGGCCTGGCCGTGCTCGAGACCTGTTTCGTGACGGGACTCGTGGTGCCATCGGGAATGGCGACGTCATTCGCGACGGCTCTAGCCGTGCAAGGTGATCTGGCCCTGGCGCCGATCCTGCTCGCGGCCGCCTCCGGAGGCTGGGCCGGGGACTCGCTCGGGTTCTGGATCGGTCGAGCGTGGGGACATCGGGCGCTGGAGGGCCGCGGCAGGCTGGCCGGGGTGGCGCGCAGCCGCCATGATCGCATGAGTGACTTCTTCGGTCGGCACCCCATCTACTCCGTTTCGGTGGGGCGCCTGATCTCGTTTGCTCGAACCCTCATGCCCATGGCCGCCGGGATGAGTGATCTCTCGTATCGGTCCTTCTTGATCTTCGAGGTGTTCGGCCTCATCGGGTGGGTCGCCATTTATGCCGGGATCGGTTGGCTGGCCGGCGAGAGCTGGGCCGTCGTTGCCCGATGGGTGGGTGTGGGCGGAGCTGCGGCCTTCGTGGTGGCGGGCGTGGCGATTTGGATCACCTGGCGTGTTCGTCGCAACGGCCGGAGCCGCCAACCGGCGATGGCAAGGGGAGATGACGGATGACGCTCAATGTCGCACTCACGGGGAGTATCGCCTCAGGAAAGTCGAGCGTTGCACGGTTGTGGGCGGCGGAGGGTGTGCCGGTCGCGAGCGCCGACGACTTCGCGCGCAAGGCGGTGGCGCCAGGCTCTCCCGGGCTCGACGCGGTGCGTGCCGCTTTCGGGGGGGACGTGCTGGCGTCGGACGGGTCTCTCGACCGAGCGGCGCTGCGCGACCGGGTGTTCCGCGACGACGAGGCTCGGGAGCGTCTCGAGGCCATCGTGCATCCTGCGGTCCGGGCGCTGAGAGATCAGTGGTTCCAGGTCCAGGTAGCGGCCCGAGAGCCTCTGGCTGTCTCGGAGATTCCCCTCCTCTTCGAGACCGGGATGGCGGGTGCTTTCGATGTTACCGTGCTGGTGGATGCGCCCGACGAAGAGCGGTTGCGTCGGCTGGTCGAAGATCGCGGTCTAGACCGCGACGAGGCTCTCCGGATGATGGGCGCTCAGATGCCGGCCGAAGAGAAGCGTGCCCTCGCCGACCTCGTCATCGAGAACGGTGGAACGCGCGATGCGTTGGACATCCGAGCGTCGGAGGTTCTGGAGGAGCTTCGAGGTTGGCCAGAGGGCCCTCTGCGAATGGATCTGCACCTGCACACCGAAGCCTCCTGGGACTGCCTGTCCGACCCTGAAGCCATCCTGCGACGGGCTCGAGCGTTGGGCTATGGCCGTATCGCCATTACCGATCACAACCGCCTGGACCTGGCTCTTCAGATGGCCGAGAGGCATCCCGATGCGATCGTGCCGGGCGAGGAGGTCAAGACGGCCGAGGGGATCGACGTCATTGGGCTGTACCTGACGGAGGAGATCCCGAGGGGCACCCCTGCGGCAAAGACCATCGAGTGGATTCGGGATCAGGGGGGCATCCCCTACCTTCCGCATCCCTACGCCGGCGGAAAGGGGGGTGGGGGCCGACTAGCCGATGTCCTGGCCCCTCTCTGCGACGTCGTGGAGGTGTTCAACGCGAGGCTCCACAGTCCGGCGGCGAACCACAAAGCGGAGGAGCTGGCGCGTCGGCACGGTACGTTGCGTGGTGCGGGGTCGGATGCCCATACGGTCCGAGAGATCGGGAACGCCTTCGTGGATCTTCCACGGCACCCCAACCGTCCCGACGCCTTCAAAGTCGCCTTGTCTCGAGCGCAGACCGGCGGGACCGAGGCGTCCCGGCTCGTGCACTTGGCCTCGACATGGGCCAAGGTGCGGAAGAAGCTTCCCGGCCACTAGGGCTGTTCGCCGGACCCCGATCTGCTCCCAGCTTCACGGGGGCTTCCACCGTCAGGGCGTAGCGGGCAACGGCGGACTCTCGGTATCTTCAGGCCTCGCGGGGCCACCCTCCGGCCCCGAAATTTTCCCTTTTGGCGTAGGAGTCGGAGTGAGCTACCGGACGCCCTCCAGCAGGGTGCCCGCCGTGATGGAGGCGAGGAATGCACTTCTGGCTTCCCGCCGCGCCGTCCTGACGACCCACCTCAACGCCGACGGAGACGGGGCTGGATGCGAGGCTGCGCTCGCCTCGTGGCTTCGCGCGAACGGGACGGAAGCGTGGATCATCAACCCGACCCCGTTCCCGGATAGCTTCCGGTTCCTATTGGAAGCGAACGAGTGGGTCGTCAACGCCGGCTCGTCCAGGGCACGGGACCTCTGCGCATCCGCCGACCTCGCCATCGTCCTGGACACCGGTGAGGTGCCGAGGATCGGGCGGGTACGAAGCCTCATTCGGGATTTACCGACGTTGGTGGTGGACCACCACCCGATCGGGGATCACGGCATAGGTGGTATCTCCGTCCGGGACTCAGAGGCGTGCGCCACTGGCGAACTCGTCTACGATATCATCGCCGCCGCAAAGGGGCCCTGGACCGAGCATGTGGCGTTGGGTATCTACGTCGCCATCCTAACGGACACCGGTGGATTTCGGTTCACCAACGCGACCCCTGCCAGCCACCTCATTGCCGCCGATCTCATCGACCGTGGCGTGAACCCGGAGACCACGCACGAGCGGATCTACGGGTCGGCGCCCCTTCGGCGCTTCGAGCTTCTTCGCGAGGCGTTGGACACGCTTGAGCAGGATCCGGACGTGGGAATATCGTGGATGCAGGTACCCACCGAGGCCTACGATCGTATCGGGGCGACCCCCGAAGACCTGGAGGGGATGGTCGACGTTCCCCGGACCATCGCCGGCACCAAGGTGGCGCTTCTGTTTCGGGGTACGACCACCGGCGACATCAAGGTGTCCTTCCGATCGAGGGGAGAGGTGGACGTGAACGCCTTGGCACGGCGCTGGGACGGAGGTGGACACGTGAAGGCGTCCGGGGCCATGCTCCCGGGACCGATGGAGCGCGCGAAGGAAGAAGTGCTGACCGTGACCCGTGACGTTCTGGCTGCCACCCTTAAAGGAGATGCCAATTGAGTCTTCTGCGACCGCCGCAGGGAGACCGCTCGTCCGACCCGGGGGTCCCCGAGGCCATTCCTCGCGTACTCATCCGAGTTCGGGACCAGCTCGGTATTCCCAGCGTGGATCGCATATGGATCTTCCCCCCGGTCCGGAAGGGTCGCCGGGAACAGGGATTGGTGGCCGTAAGTACTTTTCTGGACGATGGCGAGGACCGGAGAAGCATGGTCACGGTGGCCTACCAAGCCGAGCACACCGGGCAGGGCGTGACCGTGACCCCGTCCCTGACCCGTGAGGGTGACGCTCCGCCGGACCGATTTCCCGGGGTTATCGAGGGCGTCGTGCGGCGGAGTGGCGAGGGGCTCGGCGAGCCTCGTGAAATCGATGTCCAGGGTAGTCCGGCGCGCTTCGAGGAGCTTCTGGAAGAGTTCGACACTCAGTTCTTGAGGGCGATGGAATCGTGAGCACACCCACGGTAGGCGGTCCGTTCACTCGACTCTTCGGGCGCTATCTGCGTGATCAGGGCCTACCGGTCACGCAGCAGCGCGAAGTCGTGGCCGAGGTGGTCTTCGGCTCGGACGCGCACCTGTCTGTCGACGACATCGAGCGTGACATCAGGGCTCGAGGGGAGCGGATCGGCAAGGCCACCATCTATAGGACCCTCGATCTACTGGTGCGCAGCCGGTTGGTGGAAGAGCATGACTTCGGTGAGGGATTCAAGCGGTACGAACATCGACTGTCGCGCCATCCCGTGCACGAGCACCTCATCTGCCTCGAGTGCGCGAAGGTCACGGAGTTCGAGAGCAAGGAGATCTTCTCGGTGGAGAGCCGAGTCAAGGCCGAGCACGGGTTCACGCCTGCCCGGCACCGTCTGGAGATCTACGGTCTCTGTCAGGAGTGTAGTGAGGCAGGCGCGGAGCTTCCCTCGGACGGCCTCACTTGCCCGATCGAGACCGCTTGATCGAGGCTCTGCGAGACCTCCCATGGGAGGCGCCCCACAACTTCCTCGGGCTCGATGGTTCCGGGGCGACCTTCGACGGGGCCCGGGCCCTCCTCCTGCCCGTGCCTTATGAATCCACGACGTCCTATCGCGGTGGCACGAGAGACGGGCCGAGAGCCATCGTCGAAGCGTCGCGATACCTGGAGCTCTACGATCAGGAGCTCGGTGGGGATGCCGCGCTCGCTTACGGGGTCCATACGCTCCCCCAACTGGAGCTTACCCGGGCCGGGGCCGAAGAGGCCATGGACGAGCTGCGCCGAGCCTACTCTGCGGTGGTGCAGGCCGCTGAAGACCGGTTCCTCGTCATGCTCGGAGGCGAGCATTCGGTGACGGGCCCGGCGGTTTTGGCTCAGACTCACCGGCATGAGGAACGCCTCACCGTTCTGCAGATGGACGCGCACGCTGACTTGCGTACGAGCTACGAGGGGACGTCCCACTCCCATGCGGCTGTCATGGCGCAGGTCCTCGAAGCCGTAGATGTGGTGGGCGTGGGCATTCGATCTCTCAGCTCGGCGGAGTCGAGCCTCTCGGAGGCCTCTGAGAGATCCACCATCATCTGGGCGGACGAGATGTGGGAGGACGACCGATGGATGGACCGGGCACTCGCAGCGCTCGGGCCGAAGGTCTACCTCACCTTCGACGTGGACTACTTCGATCCTTCATTGGTACCGTCCACCGGCACCCCCGAACCTGGGGGCGGCCAGTGGTACCCTACGCTCCGATTCCTTCGGCGCGTGTTCAGCGAGCGGCAGGTGGTGGCCGCGGACGTCGTTGAGCACGCACCCATCCCCGGGTATCACGCTCCGGACTTCCTCGTGGCGAAGCTGGTCTACAAGCTTCTCTCCTACCGGTTTCAGGATGAGCTGGTGGGCCACGAGGAAACTGCCTGAGCCCAGCGTCCGCTGTCCGTGAGCTCCGAACGCGACGCCCCGCCGGCCCTGCCGAAGGAGGAGCGCCTGCCACTCCTGGGGGCGCCCGACCTCCCGCGGTTCGACGCCGACGAGATCGAACGGACCACGGGAGCCCGGACCATCACCGGCAACCACCTCGAGCTTCAGTTCGAGGGGTCGAGCACGTTCGCGTCCTGGCTGGACACGATCGCCGCCGCCAAGCGCTTTGTCTACTTCGAGAACTACGTCATTCGCGACGACGATGTCGGACGCCGATTCCGGGATGCGCTGGTAGCCAAGGCCCGGGAAGGCGTTACGGTCTGCGTTGTCTACGACTGGTTGGGATGCTGGGCAACACCTCGATCCTTCTGGCGACCGCTTCTCGAGGCAGGTGTGCGGATTCACCCGTTCAACCGGCCTTCCATCGGGATCGGCGACCCCTTTGGTGTCCTGCAGAGGGACCATAGGAAGCTGGTCTGTGTGGACGGTGACGTGGCTTTCGTCGGAGGATTCTGCATCGGTGCCGAGTGGGCGGGTAGCGAGCGAGCGGCACCCTGGAGGGACACGGGACTCGAGATCCGGGGCCCTGCGGCGCGAGAGGCGGCGTTGGTGTTCGAGCGGCACTGGGGGGAGCTCGAGGACCCGATCCATCTGGCCCGCACGCTGACGGAGCCGGACCCCGGGGATGGCGGCATGCCGGTTTGGCTCATCGAGGGTGAGCCGGGTCGGGCGCGCGTCTATCGGACACTCCACTACGCTGCGGTCCGGGCTCGCCGACGGATCTGGATCACGGACGCCTACTTCGTGGCTCCCCGTGCCGTGTCGGAGGCCCTCGGCGGGGCCGCGCAGGACGGTGTAGACGTGCGAATCATCGTTCCTGCCCACAACAACTGGCCGTGGGTGGCCAGCTTGTCGCGAGGTGGATACCGCAGGCTGCTCGAGAAGGGGGTCCGGATCTTCGAGTGGCAGGGACCCATGATGCACGCGAAGACGTCGGTCGTGGACGGGGTTTGGAGTCGCGTTGGCTCGAGCAATCTGAACGGTGCGAGCCTGATGGGGAACTGGGAGCTGGACGTAGGCGTTCTGGATCGTGGGCTCGCGAGTCAGCTCGAAGGATTGTTCCTGGCGGACCTGGCGTCGTCGGTGGAGATCGTTCTCCCGGGCCGGGTCCGGCCGAGGATCATTCCTTCGCCGTCGAAGGGAGGGCCCCGGCAGGAGTCCATCGAGCCGACGGGTTCGCTCCCTGAGCGTCTGGAGCAGCAGCTCAAGGCCTTTGGGCATGCGCCGGGCCGCCTGTCGATGGCCTCTGTGGTTCGGGCGGGCTTCGCTCTGGGCGATGCTCTGGCCGGCGACCGGACGCTGGGCAGGGAAGACCGTACATTGCTGGGCTCCGTCTCTGTGGCGATTCTGCTGCTGGCGGCCGTCGCCGCGCTGGCGCCGACGGCGGTTGGCTGGACGATCGCTGGCGTGCTCGGTTGGTTCGGGATCACGACTGGGGTCCGCGCGCTGCTTCAGGCGAGGAGGGCACGGCACGAAGAGCAGAGGGCGAAGGATTCCCTTCTGCCGTCAATGCAAGAGGAGTCATCAGAGTGAATGAAGTCGAAGTCGGTGTCGCGATCGCGTTCACGGCCGGAGTGCTCTCGTTCCTCTCGCCGTGCGTACTCCCGCTGGTGCCGAGCTACCTCACGTTCGTCACTGGGATGAGCCTCGAGGACCTGCAGGCGGGTGTAAATCGACGAGCCACGTTCACGCATTCGCTTCTGTTCGTCCTCGGCTTCAGCGCGGTCTTCGTGCTGCTCGGGGCTTCGGCCTCCTTCCTCGGTCAATTCTTCCGGGAATACGAGGTTTGGCTGACGCGCGTCGGCGGGGTGATCATCATTCTGCTGGGCTTGCACATGGCCGGCGTCTTCCGAATCGCGCCACTCATGCGCGAGCGTCGTGTCCACCTGAACGACAAGCCGGCGGGGTACATCGGGACCGTGGGGGTGGGCATGGCGTTTGGTGCCGGGTGGACGCCGTGCATCGGGCCGATTCTGGGGGCCATCCTGACGTATGGCTTCACTCAGGAAACCATGTGGTCCGGCGTTGGGCTGCTGAGCGTTTACTCAGCCGGCTTGGCGGTTCCGTTCCTGCTTTCGTCGGTGGCCCTGGACCAGTTCCTTCAGACATTCAAGCGGTTTCGCCGCTGGATTCCTGTGGTGGAGAAGGGCTCGGGCGTGCTGCTGGTGATCCTCGGGGTGCTCCTGCTCACGGGGCAGTTCAGTGTGCTGAGCGGCTATCTGACCCGCTTCACGCCGAGCTTCATCCTGGAGCGAATCTGACCGACGCTCGCGGTCGCGAGCGCTACGGCGTCGCGCCGGCGAGGTCTTCCGATTCCAGGTCCTCCTCGAGGAGCTGGCGGCGTAGTAGCCGAGCGTAGGTCCCGTCCTCGTCGATGAGGTCGGCGTGCCGACCGCGCTGGACGATCCGGCCCTCTTCCAGCACGAGAATGAGGTCGGCGTGCATCACGGCCGAGACCCGGTGGCTGATGATGAACGTGGTGCGGGTTTCGGTGACGGAGCGGAGATCTGCCAGGATGCGGGCTTCGGTGTGCGTGTCCACGGCACTCAGGGCGTCATCGAGCACCAGGATCTTGGGGTCCCTAGCCAGGGCTCGGGCCAGAGCCGCTCTCTGCTTCTGGCCGCCCGAAAGGTTGATGCCGCGCTCGCCCAGCATGGTCTCGTACCCCGCCGGGAATCTCCGTACCTGTTCGTCGAGCTGCGCCACTCGGGCGGCCGCCTCGATGGCGCCTTCGTCGTCAGACGTGTCGGCCTCCAACCGTCCCAGTCCGATGTTGGTGGCGATCGTATCTGAGAACAGAAAGGCGTCCTGCGGCACCATGCCGATGAGGGCGCGAAGCCTTCCGGGGTCGAGGCGGGTTAGCGGCACGCCGTCGAGGAGGATGCGTCCCTCGGTCGGGTCGTAGAGCCTGGGGATCAGCGAGACCAGGGTGCTCTTGCCCGATCCGGTCGGGCCCACCAAGGCCACCGTGGCTCCGGCGGGCGCGGTGAAGTCGATGTCTTCCAGCACCGGACGCGATGTCCCGGGGTAAGCGAAGGAGACACCTTCGAACCGGAGCTCCCCCCGCGGGGATTTCAGCGCTACCGGATCCAGCGGCGCCGATACGGAGGGCTCCGTGCGTAGGATCGTGTTGATGCGTCCCATGGACGCTGCGCCCCGCTGGAACAGGTTCACGACCCATCCCAACGCGATCATGGGCCAGACCAGAAGCGTCAGGTAGAACGTGAATGCCACGAAGTCCCCCACCGTGATGCGCCCGGCGATGACCTCCAGCCCGCCCAGCCAGGTCACCACCACCATGGATGTGCCTGCGAGTAGCATCAGCAGGGGTCGGAAAGCGCCCGTGGATACGATCAGATTCATGTTGCGAGACCGGTAGTCCTCGTTGAACGCGTCGAACCGTCGCGCCTGATCGGACTCTTGACCGTAGGCCCGAACGATGCGCACCCCGGTGAGATTCTCCTGCACGAACGTGGAGAGTGAGGAGAACTGTTCCTGGATGCGCTGGAACCGCTGGTGGATGACCTTCCCGAACCGGATCATGATGGGCGGGAGCGCCAGGAGAGGGAGCACGGCGTAAACGGTGAGCCGCGGGCTCATCCAGAGCATCAGGGAGAGGGTGAGCGCGAACGTGACCGCCGTGTTCACGGTGTACATCACGGCCGGACCCACGGCCATGCGCACCGCAAGGGTGTCGTTCGTCGCGTGGCTCATGAGGTCTCCCGTGCGCACACGTCCGAAGAAGGTCGGGTCCAAGCGTACCAGGTGCGCGAAGAAGTCGTTGCGTAAGTCCGCCTCCATTCGCCTGCTGATCCCGTTCAGGAGCTCTCGCATGCCATACCGGAAGGCGCCCCCCAGCAGAGCTGCCAGCACGATGAGTCCCGCGAGGCGGGCGATGTGTCCCCTGGTGACGGACGGGTCTCCGATCCCGTCGATGGCGAGCTTCAGGAGCCAGGGTCCGACAACCTGGAACCCGTTCGCGAAGAGCACGCAAACGAGACCCAGCGCGAACCCGGTGCGATAGGGGCGGAAGTAGGGGAGCACGGACCGGAGCTCACCCATGGGGAGATCTTCCATAGGACTTCGGACGCTCGGGCGCCTCGTGGGCGTTTCGGGGCCTCCGTTGGGTCATCCGGTGCATGTCGCTGGGGAGAGGGAGTCGGCGACCGTTGGGGCCATCCGTTACTTTCAGAGACGCTCTGTGCAGCATTGGCCCGGCTCGTGTCGGAGTGTCGCGCGCGCGTTCCGGACGCCCCGAATCGAAGTTAGCCGCTGTGCATGAAGCGCCTCCCACGGGAGGGTCGGCCGTGCCACCGCACAGCGGTCCAGCCGACCACACTTGTGTAGCGCTGTCCATCAGAAGATCAGTACTGAGGAAGGGACGTACAAGCCGATGCTGGATTCACGCCTGACCGAGCAGCGTAACCCGCGCTCCGAGAGGATCGACGAGCTCGATCCTCTGGCCTTGGTAGAGCTGATCAACGAGGAGGATCGGCAGGTGGCGGATGCGGTGGGGGATGCCCGCCTCGACGTGGCCCGAGCCTTGGAGCTTGCTGAAGCGACCTTCCGTAGCGGCGGACGACTGATCTACGTGGGGGCCGGTACCTCCGGACGGCTGGGGGTCCTGGACGCCGCTGAGATGCCACCGACCTACGGAACGAATCCCAGCATGGTACAGGGTGTGATCGCGGGTGGGATCGAGGCGCTGGTGCGGGCGCAGGAGGGCGCCGAGGACCACCCGGCAGACGGGGCCGCCGAGATGGACCGCCTGGAGGTGGGGCGTGCCGACTTCGTGCTGGGGATCGCCTCGTCGGGAAGTACCCCTTACGTGCATGGCGCGCTGGGCCGAGCCCGAGCTCTAGGAGCACGTACGGGCCTGCTCCTTTGCACGACCCCGTCCGACGAATTGAGGGAGACGCACGACGTGGTCATCGCGGCCCTCGTGGGACCGGAGGTCGTCACCGGCTCAACCCGCATGAAGGCCGGGACGGCCACGAAGATGGTCCTCAACACGATCACCACCGGAGCCATGGTCCGGCTCGGGAAGGTCTACGGGAATCTCATGGTCGACCTCCAGGTGACATGCCAGAAGCTACAGGACCGTGCCGAGCGGATTCTGGTCACGTTGCTGTCTGTCGATCGGGTTCGAGCCGCTGCGCTTCTGAGCGATGCCGGGGGGCACGTGAAGACTGCCCTCGTCATGGGTAAGCTGGGCTTGGACGCCGATGAAGCCCGGAAGCGGCTGGAGGCCCATGGAGGTGTGGTTGCCCGAGCACTGGAGCCGGGACCGACGTGACTGTGCGGTCGACGCTCCGGCGGATCCTGCTCGTCGTCACCCTGGCCTGGTCGGCTGGGCTGGTTTGGGCGGCGTTCAATCCTGCGCCTCACAGCGGCGGCGACAACGCCGCGTACCTGGCCCTGGCCGACGCGGTGGTCGAGGGAGACGGCTACGTCGATGCGTACGATCCGCAACGGGCGCCGCATTCGAAGTACCCGCCGCTCTTTCCCCTCGTTCTGGCGGGTGCGGCCCTCTTGGGCGCCTCTACATGGGGGGCCTTCAAGCTGATCGTCGCGGTGGCCACGGTCCTGGCCACCGGCCTGGTGTTCCTGTGGGCGGAGCGTCGGCTCGAACCCTGGCGCGCCTTCGCGGTGACGGTCCTTCTGGCGTCGTCGTCCGGGGTGGTCTACTACAGCCATTGGATTCTTTCGGACCCCCTTTTCGTCCTGCTCACCGTCCTGGCCCTATGGGCGTTGGAGCGTGGTGGATCGCCGTCCTGGGATGCCCGATGGCTGGCGGTCGGGGTCGGCGCGGCCCTGGGGGCCTACTTCACCAGATCCGCCGGGCTTCCGCTCCTGATGGCAGTGTTGGCATGGCTCGCTCTCCGTAGGCGGTATCGAGCCCTGGGTGTGGTCGCGGCCGTGTTCGCCGTGCCCGCTGGACTTTGGTGGATCCGGGGACTCGGCGTCGGAGTGGGGGACTACGGCGCCGAATTCTGGCTCGTGGATCCGTATCAGCCCGGCCTCGGGACGGTGAGTCCTACCGGGCTGTTGGGTCGGGCCGCCTCCAATGCGATGGCGTATGCGACGCGCCACGTCCCGACTGCCTTGGTCGGTGCCCACGGGCCGTGGATCGCGGTGTTCGGGTTGGCCCTCCTCGGCGCCGCTGCGCGGGGTTGGCTCACTCGGGTACGTGCAGCGACCGGAGTGGCTGAGATCTTTCTACCCCTCTACCTGGGCCTGGTCCTGGTCTGGCCCGAGGTCTGGGGTGGTGATCGCTTCGTGCTCCCTGTGCTTCCCCTCCTGCTGGTCTACGCCGCCACGGCTCTGGAGGGTTGGACGCGGCGACTCGGGGGCGGGGCACACGTTGTCGGTGGGTTGGTCGTCGCGGCGGTGCTGGTGCCGGCGTTGGGCAGCTTCGCGGGCGCGGCCAGAGACGCCCGTACCTGCGCGTCGGTCCTTGAGACGGGTGGCCCCTTCGGCTGCTACGGCCCGCGGGTGGTGGAATTCGTGGACGCTGCGGCCTGGATGGGTGAGGCGTTGCCGGAAGGGTCGGCGGTGATGACCCGCAAGCCGCGGATCTTCTACGTCGTCAGCGGCGGGATTCCCAGCCGAGCGTTCCCGTTCGACCCGAGTCCGGAGGTCCAGCTTGCGGTGGCCGACGAGGTGGGCGCACGGTATGTGTTCCTGGACCGGTGGGACGGGCAGGCGGGCAGATTCGCGGCGGTGGCGGTGCAGGCGCGTCCCGGCGCCTTCTGCTTCGTCCGTGGGTTCGGCCCCGGAGCGTCGGGATCCTCCCAGCTACTCGGAATCCTTCCACCGAGCTCCCGGTCCGAGGGAATCCGCACTGATGCGGGTGTCTCGCTGGGGCCCTGTCCTGCGGATTACGTTGTGCCAGGTGATGCGACCGCCCGGGAGGACCGTCAGTCGTCGTCGAGCACCACCACGATTCCGCTGTTCTCGTCGTCCGTTCCGTAGAGCGCGCCCATGACCGCACCGAAGGCCAGATGCTCGAGGAAGCTGCGATCCGCGTCGCCGAGTCCCTCGAGAAGCCGACCGGCGATGGGGATCCGACCTTGAGGTGTGGCGCGCCCGAACACGCGCGCGAGGCCGCCCAGTGGGAGGGCGGCGTACTCGGCCGCTCCGTAAGCCGCGCCCCGCAACACACCGGGGCCGCCCAGCCTCGGTTCGACGACGGCCGCGTACGCCAGAGCCTGTGCGATTCCCTCGAGGACGCGATCGAAGGTTCCTTCGTCGAGCTCGGGAAGGGAGCGCTCTCCCCGGAGCAGCGGTCGGGCGAGCTCCACGATCACCGCTGCTCCAGCCCCGGTGATCACCGCTCGGAGGAGATCCGTGACGCCCGTTCCGTGCTTCGGGCGCCAGGCTGCCAGAGCTCGAGCGGCGACTGCGGCGAGGCCGGCAGCGACGATCTGATCTGCTTCCGGCAGGGGGAACGGGCTCTTCTTTGCTCCGTTCTCCCCCGAGCCAGGGGTCACCTCGCGGGCCCGCGCGGCGAGTCCGGACAGCCTGCCGGCGGCTTCGTCCCGGCCTTCGCGGGCACGCTCGTACAGGTAACCGAGGCGATACCAGAGACGAGATTCGGAATCGGAGGACATGGTCGGTGACGCGACAAGGGACGGATCCTGGGGTGGACTCCCGTAGGGTCGCCAGCGGCGGCCGCTCGGGCAAGGTGGCGACCTGTTGGGGCACGATGGGTGGAGCGCTCTGGTCGGTTCTGCTGGTGACGGCACTTCTGCCTGCGAGTGGCCTGGCTCAGCTGCCACCGCCGGACGAGGACTGGCGCACCATCGAGACGGAGCGTGCTCGGATCACATTCCCCGCCCGCTTGGAGGGGTTGGCCCGAAGAGCCGCATATCGTACGGAGGTCTCGCTTCAAGCCCTCGAGTCCGCGTACCTGCCCGGGCCCGATGGACCTATCGACATCGTCGTCACAGACCACACCGACTTCTCCAACGGCTACGCCCAGGTCACCCCCTCAAACCGCATCACCATCTACGCGCGACCACCGGTGAACGAGCCGGGCCTGGGCTTCTTCGACGATTGGCTCGAGTTGGTCCTCACCCACGAGATCGCCCACGTCGTGCACCTCGATCGGACGACCAACCCGCTCAGTCGGCTCCTCAGGACGACCTTCGGTCGGGTGCCCGGGCGCTGGCCCTACTTCCCGGGGCATTCCACGCCCGATTGGCTCACGGAGGGACTCGCCACCTGGTATGAGTCCGCTCTCACCTACGCGGGGCGGCTCCACGGGACTTTCTTCGAGATGCAGCTCCGCACGGCCGCGTTGGAGGGGCGGCTCGAAAGCGTCGGCCAAGCCGCAGGCCGCTCACCCGTCTGGCCCGCCGGCAACCGCCCGTACGCCTACGGCTCGCTGTTCTTCGAGTATCTGCTGGAACGTTACGGGGAGGATCGCATGGCCTCCTTCAGCGATGCCATCGCCGGACAGTGGATCCCCTACCGGCTCGACGCCGCTGGGCGGGATGCCTTCGGGGTGTCCATCTCGGAGGCATGGTCGGAGTGGGGCGACACCCTGGCCGGCCGGTACGCCGACTTGGATCGAAGGTTGAGCGCGCTGGGGCCCATCACCGAGCCGGAGCCATTGACCCAGGGCGCCCGTTGGGCCGTCGAGCCCCAGCAGGGGCCCAGCGGTGCTTTGGCTTACGTGCGGGCGGACGGACGGTCGGATACCCGGATCTCCCTCCAGCCCCCTACAGGTGGTGGCGAGATGGCAGGACTCCGTGTGAACGGCATCGCTTCCTTCGATTGGCTACCTGATGGCCGCCTGGTGGTGGGACAGCTCGAATACCAAGGCACACACCGGGTGTTCAGTGATCTGTACCTCATGGCTACCGACGGTTCCTCGCGGCGACTGACGGAAGGCCAGCGTCTGGCGCAGCCCTCCGCCGCTCCCGACGGGCAGTGGGCCGTGGCCGTGAGGGAGGGTGGGGGGACCGGCGAGTTGGTCCGGTTGAACCTGGCCACGGGCGTCATCGAAACCCTGTCCGAGCCGGACGCGCGAGTACATTGGGCGTTCCCGTCGATCTCGCCGGACGGGCGCCACGTCGCGGTGACCCGGTGGCGTCCGGGTGGGTACCATGACGTGGTGGTGCTCGACGCCGGCACGGGGCATCTCGTTGCTGATGTGACGATGGACCGCGCCATGGACATGGCGCCGGAATGGAGCCCGGACGGGCGGTGGCTGGTGTGGGCTTCCGACCGCACCGGGATTCTCAACGTGTTGGCAGCGTCCTTCGACCCGACCACGGGTCAGGTCGACAGGCCGAGACTCCTCACGAACGTCCGGACCGGGGTTGGCTTTCCGTCGGTGAGCGCTGACGGCAGAACGCTGTTCGTCTCGGTCTACCACGCGGACGGTTGGGACGTGGCTCGGGTTCCTTTTGATCCGGAGGGAGCTGGCGAGGCTCCAGAGGCGGCGCCCCGGTTCGAGCCCGAGCTTCCTTTCGTCGACGGCTCTTCGGAGGTGCCCGATCGGGGGTACACGCCTTGGGCCACCCTGAGGCCGCGGCATTGGGAACCGCTGGTAGCACCACCCGTGCGCACCCCGGAGGTCACCACATCGGAGGGCCGGGTCCGGTCGCGCCAGCTCCTAGGGTACGGTGTAGGCGCGGGAACCGGGGGATACGATCTGCTAGGGCGCCACGCTTTCGACGCCTTCGGCCGCGTCTTCCTCGATGGGGGTGGTCGATTCGACGCGGGCGTGGGATACGCGTTCGCCGGGCTGGCCAACCCGACGTTCTCTCTGTCGGCGACTCAATTTTGGGATCATGATGGGGTCCGATTGGCGCGGCGCGACGCCTCGGCTCCTTACGACACGCTCTTTGTCCTGGAGCGCGAGCGGGCAGCGAGCGCGGCGGTCACCGGAGTGGTCCCGGGGTGGCGGCGAAATCTACGGATGACGCTCGCGGGTGCCTTGGTGGACCAGGATGCCGAGCTTCTCGACAACGACCTCGCTCCCTCCACCAGCTACGAATTGTCCCGGCCGAGCGCGCTGCTAGGGGATGTGCGCGCCACCGTGCTGTTCTCCACGGCCCGATCGTACGCCTTCCAGGTCGGCGGCTCGCGCGGATTCGACCTCTACCTCAGCGGTCGGACGCGCCATGAGCTATCGCTGCCGGACTCTTTGTCCGGGGTGGTGGGTCGGGATCGCTCGCTGGACGACCTCGTGGGCCGGTTCCGCGGATACCTGCCCTTCGGTGGGCCGGGGCATGCTCCTCACGTCCTGGCCCTTAGGGTTGCAGGTGGTGTTGCACGAGGACCTGACGCGCCAGGCGGGCATTTCGAGGTCGGTGGTACGGCCGGCCGTCCGGAGACCGTGACGGGCCTCGCGCTGTTCGGGGGCTCGCCCATCTTCTTCCCGGTTCGTGGCTATGCCCGTGGGGCTAGACAGGGTCGGATGGCGTGGTCGGTGAGCAGCGAGTACCGCTTTCCCCTCAAGCTGGTGCACAAGGGGTTAGGTGCGTGGCCTTTCTATCTGGGGAGGGTCGTGGGTGCGCTCTTCGCCGAGGCGGGAGACGCCTGGGATCCTGACACCTCGGTGCCGTTTCTCGGCGCCGCTCGACGTCCCATGGTTTCCGCCGGCGCGGAGCTCGCAGCGGAAATCGTTGCGCTCTACGATTTCTCGCTCTTGCTGCGGCTGGGTCTGGCGGCACCTCTCGTGGATGGAGGCGACCCGCAGGTCTACCTCAGGCTGGGCCTCCCCTTCTAGGAAGCTCGACGGCGACCGCGGCGTGCCCGGACGGCACGACTCGGAGGACCGCCGGCTCAAATCGGTTTGTCCCCATCCGTGGGATGTGCTTATATTCGGAACAGGAAACCGAACAAAGACCGAAAATACGAGCGTCCGTACTTCCCGATCTGCCGGCGAGCGCCGCACCGGCGACGAGGGCCGAAGGGCTCCAAAGGGTGGATCCCGCACGAAACGGACCTTTTTGGAGAGGCAAGAATCTCCAGCCTCAAAGGGTGCTTGACCACAAGATATTGGGGCTCTATAGTGCCTCCACCCAATATGCGGTACGGTCTCTCGGGGCCTTTCCACAGGTAAATCCACGGCGGGAGCCGCTTCCCGCCGTTTTTCGACTCTGTATACAGCGTTTTCCACGCCCCTTTTCCACAGTGCTGCAACAGGAGCGCCGCCCGTCATGCCCCGAGTCCACACCCCGCGCCCGCCCCGGGAGCCCGTGATCTTCGACGATGTGCTTCCCGGTGACCTTCCGGCTGCCGAGCTCACGGAAAACGCCCGGATCGTCCTCGGAAAGCGCTATTTGAAGAAGGATCCGGAGGGGAACCCGACGGAGGAGCCGGAGGTGATGTTCTGGCGCGTGGCCCGGACCATCGCGAGCGTGGACGCGGACTACGATGCATCGGACGCGGCTGTCGAAGAGGTCGCCCGGCAGTTCTACGACCTCATGATCAACGGGAAGTTCGAGCCGAACTCACCCACGCTCATGAACGCTGGCCGGCCACTGGGCCAGCTCTCGGCCTGCTTCGTGCTCCCGGTGGACGACGCCCTCTCCAACGGGAAGAGCGGGATCTACGACACGCTTCGGTCGATGGCGTTGGTGCACCAGTCCGGGGGCGGCACGGGCTTCTCCTTCTCCCGGCTCCGGCCCGAGGGCGAAACCGTGCGGTCCACCATGGGCGTGGCGTCCGGCCCCGTCTCCTTCATGAGGCTCTACGACGCGAGCACGGACGTCGTGAAGCAGGGGGGGACGCGACGGGGGGCGAACATGGGCATCCTCCGCGTGGACCATCCGGATATCCGCCGATTCATCGCCTGCAAGAACGACACCTCCCAGATCACCAACTTCAACATCTCCGTCGCCATCACGGACGCGTTCATGGATGCGGTGGCGAACGACGAGGACTACGACCTCGTCAATCCGAAGACCGGGGTGGTGGTGGGGCAGGAAAATGCCCGAGACATCTTCGGTATGATCGTGCACGGCGCATGGCTCACCGGTGAGCCGGGTACGTTCTTCATCGACCGGGCCAACGAGTACAACCCGGTCCCGAGCCTCGGCGCCTACGAGGCCACGAATCCTTGTGGAGAGCAGCCGCTCCTTCCCTACGACGTGTGCAACCTGGGAAGCGTGAACCTGGGGCTCTTCGTCAAGCCCGATGTCCGGCCAGGAGCCGACCCGGATGAGGGGATCGATTGGGAGGCCCTGCGCCAGGTCGTTCACCTCGCCACGCACTTCCTGGACAACGTCATCGACGCCAACCAATACCCGCTTCCCGCGATCCATGATCTCGCACAGCGGATTCGCAGGGTGGGGCTGGGCGTGATGGGGTGGGCGGACATGCTCGTGCGCCTCGGGATCCCCTACGATTCGCCGGAGGGTGTGGACCTCGGTCGCAAGGTGATGGGCTTCCTGAATGAAGAGGCCCGGGTGGCTTCCGAGAAGCTGGCCGAGACCCGGGGTGTGTTCACCGAGTGGGAGCTCTCCATCTGGGGGCCGGATTCCACTGCGGCGCGGCAGGCCGACGGGTCGCGGGTTCGGCCTGAGCGGCGGCTCCGCAACTGCAACCTCACCACAGTGGCCCCCACCGGCACGATTTCCATCTTCGCGGGGTGCTCAGGCGGAATCGAGCCTCTGTTCGCCGTGGCGTTCATGCGGAACCAGGCGGGCTCGCTCATGCCCGACGTGAATCCGGACTTCGTGCGGATGGCCCAGGAAGGAGGGTGGTATTCCGAGGAGCTCATGGAACGGATCGCCCAGGAGGGGCACATCCACTTCGACGAGGTCCCGGAGGACGTTCAGCGGGTCTTCCGTACGGCCCACGACATCACTCCCGAGTGGCACGTGCGGATGCAGGCGGCCTTCCAGGAGCATTGTGACTCGGCCATCTCGAAGACCACGAATTTTCCGCGTGAAGCCACCGAGGAGCAGGTCAGGGAGATCTACGAGCTCGCCTTCAGCCTGGGCTGCAAGGGCGTGACGGTATACCGGGACGGGTCCCGCGAGGGCCAGGTGCTGTCGACGGGGAAGACCGAGATGAAGGAAGTTCCCGAAGAGGTCACCGCGAACATCTCCGAGCTGGAGTACCAGCTTGCCGACGCCCGCGAGGAGGCACACAACCTCCGCCATGAGAACGAGCGGCTCCGCGCGGACCTCCGCGAGCACGACGTGACGGCTGGAGCTGCGCGACAGAAACGTCAGAGGCCTCAGGCCCTTCGCGGATACACCATGAAGATGATCTCGCCTCTCGGAGATCTCTACGTGACCATAAACGAGGACCAGAACGGGCGACCCTTCGAGGTGTTCTGCACTCTGGGTAAGGCCGGTGGCCCCGCCATGGCGGACGCCGAGGCCATCGGGCGCCTCATCTCGCTGGGGCTCCGGTCAGGTATCCCCATCCGCCAGGTCAAGGATCAGCTCCGGGGCATCTCCTGCGATCGCGCCGTGGGGCTGGGGCCGAACAAGGTCCTATCCGCCCCAGACGCTATCGGCCAAGCCATCGAGCGTTATCTCGAGGAGAAGGAGGGCGTCCAGGAGGCGCTCCCCCTGAATGCGCCTGTCGGCAGCACCGCCAGCGATACGCAGCCGGCTGCCTCGGGCGCCGCATACCAGGGTCCCGAGCTTTTCGACATGGGTACGTGTCCGGACTGCGGCGCGGGCCAGCTGGCCTTCGAAGAGGGGTGCAAGAAGTGCCACGTCTGTGGGTATAGCGAGTGCGGCTGAGGGATCGGCCGTAACCCTGGGCAGGTCCAGCTCGGGGCAGGGGAGAGCGGGGCGGGGATCCGGTGGTCCGGGTCCCCGCCTCTCGCTCTTCGGGGGGTCCGCCCCCGGTCGAGCGGCGCGGCCGGCCCGGATCCGGGTCGCGACCGCGCTCGCTCTACCTACGGCCAACGCGGTGCCAGCTGAACGGCCCTTTGGGTCAGGACCCTGGGGAGACCTCGAACGGAACGAGCATCCCCTTCGCCGAGGCACCGGGGACTTCGGCCACCCAGGCGTAGTCTCCAGGCTCGATGTCGACCGTGAAGTAGCCTGTTGTGCTGCCGGGCATCTCGTTGATCCCGCCTAGGAATACGGCGGGCCCGGGTGTCTCCAGACCGCCTGGCCGGGTCCAGTCCATCCACGCCTCCACGTCTTCGACCGTGGCATCGCTGTCCAATCGAACGAGGTGGACATCGTGTCCGACGAAATTCTCGTGGGTCGTGTTATCGATGAAATCCACTGCGAAGGTTCGTAATCCGGGCTCCACCGGACCGTCGGCCTGGATTCCACCTTCGGAGCTGATGGTGAGACGAACGTCGGGCGTGGGCTCCGGAGCATCGCTCCTCGGCCCCGTGACGACGAACTGGTGTACCATGCCGACGCCGTCCGGGTTATACGAATGGAATCGCCCGTCAGTCTTCACATAGCACTCCAGGAGGTATGTCCCGGGCTCGAGCTGGATCGACGCTTCGCTGGTCAGGCCTGGGGCCGTCAAGCCCGGGCCGCCGAGGTAGACCACCTCGGTGAACCATGGAGGCAGGGTGCCGAAGGCCGCCATCGCCCCCTCAGGATCACCGGCCACCAACAGATCGAAGCCCTGCTGGAAGACGGGCGCGACCTCTTCCTGGTGTGACGCGAGGGACTGTCCGCTGGGGAGTAGCTGTACGAGGGCGAAATGCTCCATGGGCGACGTGTTGACGAATCTGAACGTCGTCCAACCCGGGGGAACGGTGTCGGGTGCCACCAAGGTCAGATCGCGGGCCACCACTTCCACCACGCTCGCGGCGGCATCCACGGCCGCATGCTCCGTCGGAGGGGTCTCGTCCTGTCGAGCACAGGCCGAGATGAGGCTGACCAGTAATACGGCGCCGAGGCGAGATCGCATGAGATCCTCTCCAGTTCGATTCCAGTTCGAGGTCTTCCTGCCGAAAGGACCCTCTCCCCCGAACATGGGCAAGGGATCGTTCCTGAGCGGTGGAGGTAACAACGGCCGCCCATGAACCACTTCACCCCCTCATTCGTGACTGCGCTGGCCGTGACCGCGCTCGTCGGTGCGACCCGGGTCCCCGCTCAAGAATCGGTAGCCCCCGGCTTGATCGTGCCCTTCAAGCTCACGGTCCCTGATGGGCCCTTGCGGGCGCTCAGCCCGGTGAACAGGGCCGACGCGCTCTATTTCTCAGGTGATCCCAGGGCTTCGTTCACGCTGCTGGACGAGTACCTGAAGGTCTCACCGAACGAGTACGAGACCCTGTGGAGGGCGGCGCGGGCCGCGGTGATCCTCGGTGTCTCGATGGACGGATCGAGGCCGCAGAACCGCTGGCTGGATCCGGCCATGGAGCTGGCCGACAGGGCCGTGGCGCTGGACCCGGACGGGATCGACGGTCTGTACTGGAGGGGAACGGCGCACGGACGTCGTGCCATGAACGCTTCACCGGGATACGCCACGGAGCTCGCTCAGCGCGTGTACGACGATGCCCACGCCATCCTCGCGCAGGACTCACTGCATGGTGGAGCCCACAACCTGCTCGGGAAGCTCAGCTACGAAGTCATGAGCCTCTCTCGCTTCGAACGGGCCATCGGTCGGGTCTTCTTGGGAAACGAGGCGCTTTCCAAAGCCAGTTGGGAGAATGCCGAGCATCACCTGGCGGCCGCGGCCGAAGCGTGGCCAGACCTGGTGCTGTTCCAGTTCGATCTGGCTCGACTCCACCAGAAGCGGGACCGCGACGAGGATGCCCGAGCCGCATTCCGGCGCGTGCTGGAGATCCCGGCCGTCCATCCACCGGACTTCGAGTTCCACGCTCGAGCACGCGAAGCCTTGTCCGAGCTCACTCCGTGACCTGGGTAGGGAAGACCAGAGTCCTCGGATGGGGGCTTCTCGCGTTGGCCCCAGCAGTGGCGTGCTCCGACGAGCCGTCAGGCCCGACCCCGGGCAGTCCTGCGTTCGACGGGGCCGCGGCCATGGAGCTCGTTGAGCGGCAGGTGGCCTTCGGTCCGCGCGTGCCGGGAACCACGGGACATGCGGCTCAACTCGCGTGGATGATCGCTCGCCTGGACTCGCTGGCCCCCGAGGTCGCGACGGACACGTTCATCCATGTTACGACCGGTGAAGACACGCTTACGCTCACGAACGTCGTCGCTCGATTCCGGCCCGAGGAGACCCGCCGGATCCTGCTGCTCGCGCACTGGGATACCCGACCCTGGTCGGACGCGGCTCCGGATTCGTCCGTTCATGAGGTTCCGGTCCCGGGTGCGAACGACGGAGCCTCAGGCACCGCCGTGCTTCTCGAGCTGGCAGACATCTTCGCGCAGGCCCCGCCTCCGGTAGGTGTCGATCTTCTACTTACCGATGGCGAAGACTACGGCCCGACCCCGGAAGACATGTTCCTCGGCGCGATCCGCTACGCCGAGAGCTTGGCCGAGATGGAGATCCGCCCGGTGTATGGTGTGCTTCTCGACATGGTGGGCGATGCGGATCCGCTCTTCCCGGTGGAGGGGTACTCCGCGCAGTACGCGTCGGTCGTCGTTCGAAAGGTGTGGGATTCCGCCGAGCGACTCGGATACTCCGACCTGTTTCCACGGCGAGCAGGTCCGCCGGTGGGCGACGACCACATCCCCCTGATCGAAGCCGGGCTCCCGACTGCCAACGTCATCGACTTCTCTTACGGGCCCGGTCACGCCTATTGGCACACGCCGGATGACGTGCCGGCGCACGTGAGCGCGCGCACCCTCGGGATCGTGGGGCAGGTCATCACGGAGCTCGTATATTCCGGCGGCTGAAAGACACCGATTCAGTTCCCCCGTCCCCAACTGTTCGCCGGAGAGGCCCCGTGTCCGAACCGTCACACGTGAAGGTTGCCGTAGCACAGCCCGCTGGCTCCCCCTTCGACACCGATCGAGCCGTCGACCGTGTCGCCACCATGGCCTCGGAGGCTGGCGCCGATGGGGCAGACCTGGTGCTCTTTCCGGAAGCTTTCGTGGGCGGCTACCCCTGGGGGCTCCGGTTCGGAACGGCCGTAGGCGGCCGCACGGAGGCCGGGCGGGAGATGTTTCAGCGCTATTGGTCGTCGGCGGTGGACGTGCCGGGACCCGAGGTGGACCGGATTGGCGAAGCCGCTCGGGAGGCAGGTGCCTACCTATGCGTCGGGGTCATCGAGCGAGACAGCACATACAGCGGCGGCACGCTGTTCTGTACCCTCCTCTATTTCGGGCCCGACGGAGCGCTTCTGGGAAAGCACCGGAAGCTCAAGCCCACGGGTGCGGAGCGGTTGGTGTGGGGTGAGGGGGACGGGAGCACCCTCACGACCGTGGATACCCCGTTCGGCACGCTGGGTGGGCTTATTTGCTGGGAGAACTACATGCCACTCGCCCGGATGGCCATGTATGGCAAAGGCGTCGATATCTATGTCGCGCCCACCGCCGATGCCCGGGAGCGGTGGCTGTCTACGCTTCAGCACATCGCTCTCGAGGGTCGCTGTTTCGTCTTGGGCTGCAACCAATACGTGACGAGGAACATGTTCCCCGACGACCTGGTCGGTGCGGAAGACGAGCTCGGAGATCGTCCCGATCCTCTCTGCCGGGGGGGATCCGTCATCTACGGTCCGCAGGGGGACCTTCTCGCCGGCCCCTTATGGGATCGGGAAGGCGTGTTGATGGCCGACCTGGAGCTTGCGGCCATCGCTCGGGGCAAATTCGATTTCGACGTCACCGGGCACTATGCCAGGCCCGATGTCTTCACGCTACTGGTGGACGAGCGCCCCAAGGCTCCCCTGCGACCCGCGGTGCAGCCAGGGGAACCGGGCTGAACAGGGTCCTTCGCACGCAGGTGGCTTCGCGGAATCAGACCTTATGCCCTGCTACCATTCGATGGACCCCTGCTTGCTCGTGTCGACGCCCTCACCTTCTTCGTCGCCCAGGAGCACCTGCTCGATCTGCTCGTAGAGGAACGCCCGTGCTTTGGCATCCCTAGGGTCGAGTCCGTAGTGGTTGATGAGCACGGTCTGGTGTTGGAGCCATTCTTTCCAGCAGGAGTTGCAGATCTGCGAAACGATTTGCTCTCCCAGCTCGTTCTTGAACGGCGGTTTCTCTAGGCCGGGGACCTCGTCGTCGCAGCGACGGCAATGGATCAGTGCGCTCATGGACGGGGGCGGGTGGGAGTGAGGATTGGCGAAGCCGGGTACGGACCGACTCGGGTGTCGGGTTCCGCCGGTGCGCAAAGGGTACCCACGGACGCTTCGGGGGGTCCAACCTAGGCTTGCGCACAGGGCCGGACACGTGGACGACCTCCAGCACCGAGGTTAACTTTCGCGGCTGAATCATTAGCCCTGCCGAGGGAGCGACATGGCTTTAACCAAGAAGCAACTGGCACATATTGAGCAACGCCTGCTTGACGAGCGAGCCCGGGCCCTGAAGGCACTCGGTCTCTTCGACCAGAGGGCCAAAGCGGACCGCGAATCGGGTGACTCCGATCTGTCCGCCTACACGGACCACATGGCGGACCAGGGCACCGAGGCGATGGAGCGGGAAAAGGCCGCCGCGTTCGCTACGAAGGAAGGACGGTACCTGTACCGCTTGGAAGAGGCCCTACGCCGTCTCTACAACGATCCCAAGAAGTTCGGGACGTGCCACACCTGTGGCGCGGACGTGGGATTCGAGCGTCTCGATGCGCTTCCTCATGCGCGGTATTGCATCGACTGCAAGCGTAAGGAAGAAGAAGCGGCCTGAGGGCTGGGTTCTCCAGGTCAGCCCGTCGCGCGTATCAGGTCGAGGAACTCACTGCCGAGGAGCTCCAAGCGCCACGGGCGCATACCCTCGACCGAAGACAGCTCCTCCAGAGAGGACGGCCTCGCCGTGGCAATTTCCAGCATCACGGCGTTGGACAGAAGCGTCCCCCGGGGAAGGTCGACCTCGGAAGCCCTCCGGTTGCGCACCTCCTTGAGCCGGCTCGCGAGCTCCTCGACTTCCGGAGGGGGGCGGAGGGGTCCTCGAGCGGCGGCGCTGGGATAGGGCTCGAGCTCGGCTTCGGGGGCCAGGGCAACGCGCTGGAGTCGTTCGATGAGCGCCCGTCCTTCGGACCGGGCCAGGTTGGTCGGAAAGCCCTTGATGTTGCCAAGGTCCTCGACGTGTTTCGGATGGTGGACCACCGCGTCCAGTAGGGGGCGATCTCCGACGATCCGAAAGGTTGCCCGATCCCGGGTCCGAGCGATCTCGTCTCGCCAGTACAGCGCTTCACGCAGAGCCGCTACCTGGCGCGTGGACAGATCCTTGGTCCCCTTCACCCGGATGACTGGATCCGTCGGCTCTCGATCCTCGGCGTCGGCGGCAGCCGCGACGGCCTCGAGCGCACGGCATTCCTGCTCTGCCCACCCCAGCCGACCGGCCTTCTCGAGCTCGGCCGTAAGCTCGTCCGCCAGCTGGAAGAGGTAGCGCGTGTCGTTGGCGGCGTACTCCAGCATCCCGTCGCTCAGCGGGCGCTCAGCCCAGTCCGCGCGCTGGTACTTCTTGGACAGCTTCACCCCGAATCGCTCGTCGAGGAGTGGCGCGAGCCCCAGGGCAGTAAGACCCAAGAGGGAGGCCGCGACCTGTGTGTCGACGAGACCGTGGACGCGCAGCCCCAGCTCTCCTCCGAGCAATCTCAGGTCGAAGTCCGAGCCGTGCATGATCACCGGGCGATCCGCCCGCGCCAGATAGTCCCCGAACAGGTCGGAAACGTCCACGGCGAGCGGGTCGACGACATAGGTCTCGGTTCCCACCGTCGTCTGGACGAGGCAGAGTCGATTGTCGTAGCGGTGGAAGCCGGCCGCCTCGCAATCGAGGGCGATCCGGCTGGCATCCGAGAGGACCTGCTTCAGGTCGGCGGCAGCGGACGTCGTGTCGACGTGCGTGTACGTCATGAGGTGTGGATTGGGGGGGCGGCAACGCTCGAGCACGAGTGACCGATCACTCGGCAGGCGCGGAAGAGAAAGCGATCTCGAGGTTCGCGCCAGCCCCCACCCCTGCGGGCGTATGTCTCGGGAGTCTCTCGCTCGGACCCGTCCGAGGCTTCCCCACGCCTCCCCCTTCGGAGCGAGCTCGTGGGGAATCATGCTCGTGCGTAAGGTGTTGCCCGCCGTGCCGGAGGCAACCAAGATTCGAGGCGCCGTCGAGGCCCTTCCTTCCCATTGCTCCCTCGTCCATGCTCCGCACCAAGGTCGTTTGCACGCTGGGTCCCTCCAGCTCTTCTCCAGACATGGTGCGGCGACTCGTTGCCGCTGGGATGGATCTGGCCAGAATCAACATGTCCCACGGGACCAGGTCGGATCACGCCAGCGCCATCGCCGAAGTTCGGGCCGCTGCCAAAGAAGCCGGTCGGCCGGTCGCTGTATTGGTGGATCTTGCCGGCCCGAAGATCCGCGTGGGCGATTTGGACGCGCCTCGCAGCCTCTCCGTGGGCGAGATCGTGGTCATGGCGCCCGAAGATGGAACTGAGGAAGGCGAGATCCCCACGACGTACGCTCCCCTGGCCGAGGAGATCGCGACCGGGGACGAGGTGCTCCTCGATGACGGCTTGCTGGAACTCCGCTGTTTGGAGACGGAGGGCCGACGAGCCCGTTTGGAGGTCATCCGCGGCGGGACTCTGAAGAGTCGGAAAGGAATCAATCTTCCCAACGTGGCCCTCCGCACGCCGTCCCTCACCGACAAGGATCTAGGTGATCTCGACTTTGCGCTCGAGGCCGGGGTGGAATACGTCGGCCTCTCGTTCGTCCGGCGCCCGGAGGACGTGACCGATCTCAAGGAGCGGGTGGCGGGACGAGCTCTGGTCGTGGCCAAGATCGAGAAGGTGCAGGCGCTCCGCGCCATCGAGGAGGTCCTGGCCGAGACCGACGCGGTGATGGTGGCACGGGGAGACCTGGGCGTGGAGCTACCCTTCGAGCGTGTCCCCCTGGCCCAGAAGCGCATCATCCAGCTCGCGAACTACTACGGCCGCCCTGTGATCACGGCGACCCAGATGCTGGAGTCGATGATCGAGCACGCGCGGCCCACTCGGGCCGAGGCGTCGGACGTCGCGAACGCGATCCTCGATGGCACCGATGCCGTGATGCTCTCTGGAGAGACGGCTGTAGGACGGTACCCCGAGGAGTCTCTCCAAGCGCTCGTATCCATCAGTCGCGAGATCGAGCGGAGCGGCTTCCTGGAACGCGGACCCCGGTACCTGACACGGCAGGGACTCCTTTCTCGTGGGGGGGCTTCACCGAAGGAGCATGCCGTCGCGGCTGCGGCCATGGAGTCCGCCCGCCAGGTGGGGGCGCCCGCCATCGTGGTGATCACCCGCTCGGGCTTTTCCGCGCGACTGATGACGTCGTACCGCCCCTCCGTGCCGGTCTTCGCTGTCACCACCGAGCCGGCGACCTACCGACAACTTGCCGCGGTCTGGGGTGTGCGTCCGGTGCTTGCGAGCGATGTGGAGGTATCCTACACGGCGCTGGCCGAGTACGGCTGCAAGCAGGTTCGCCAGAGCGGAATCGGAGAACCCGGATCGACCGTCGTCATCACGGCCGGGTTCCCGTTCCACCAGTCCGGATCCACCAACACCATGCGGCTCGAACGGCTGTGATTGGACGGGATTCCTGGGTGAGGGACCCGTGAAGCTCACGTTCCTGGGGACCGGGACGTCTTTCGGAGTCCCGGTGGTGGGCTGCGACTGTGAGACGTGCATGTCGGACGATCCTCGAGATCGCAGGACCCGCCACGGTGCGCTTCTGGAGTTGGACGAGGGAACGTTGCTCGTCGATACACCTCCGGAGCTTCGGCTGCAGCTTCTCGCGGCGAAGGTGCGTGCCATCGACGCGGTGTGGTTTACCCACGTGCATGCGGACCATGTCCACGGCATCGACGATGTTCGGATCTTCACGGTGCGTCACGGCGACATGGATGCATACGTTGCCCGAGAGTACAGATCCACGATCGAGCGGCACTTCGAGTACGTCTTCAATGACGCGTTCCAACCGCCCTCCGGGAGCTCGAAGCCGAGGATCCGACTCCACGAATTCGAGATGGGAGGGGGTGTGGCCCTACTCGGCCGTACGTTCCATCCGGTGCGCGTACCCCACGGTGGTGTTCATGTCTACGGGTTCCGCGTGGGCTCACTGGGTTACGTGACCGATGCCAAGACGCTCACCGACGAGGCTCTAGAAGCCCTAGAGGGCGTGGAGGTCCTGGTGCTGAACGCGCTCTGGTTCGGCCGGCCCCACGCCTCCCACTTCAACGTCGAGGAAGCGGTGGAAGCCGCGCGCTCTCTCGGCGCCAAGCGCACGTACCTTACCCATCTGACCCACAAGGTGCGCCAATCCGAGCTCGACGCCCGACTTCCCGAGGGATTCCATGGCGCCTATGACGGGCTGTCGATAGAAATCTGATGGCGCCTCACCGGCATCCGATTCTCGCCAACTTCGCATGGAGCTGCACCCGATGGACGGCTTGACTTTCGACTACGGCAACATGATGGCGCCCCGGGTCGATGGCGGCGTGGCGCCCGATCTCGTGGCCGGCGGCTTGGCGGAGCGATTCCGGGATGCTCATGCCCGTGTAGAAGTCCGAAGGGCCAACGGTGAGCTCGGCTTTCTGGACCTTCCGTATGCGTCGGAATCGGTGCGTCAGGTCCGCGAGCTCGCGGAGGGGTACGGGCAGTGGTTCGAGGACGTCGTCGTGCTTGGAATCGGAGGGTCGGGTCTGGGAGGGATCGCTCTGCGTGACGCCCTTCTCGGCCCCTTCTGGAACCAGTGGACCGGGGAGGAGCGTGAGCACTTCCCGAGACTCCACATCATCGACAATCCGGATCCGTTCACGTTTCGGGGCCTTCTCGGGCGGATCGACCCTGCCCGTGCGCTGTTCAACGTGATCAGCAAGTCAGGGGCGACCGCTGAGACGATGGCCCAGTACCTCGTGGCTCGGGAGCACGTGGAGCGAGCGGTGGGGCCCGACAAGGCTCGGGGGCATTTTCTCTTCACCACCGACCCGGCCCGCGGAGTCCTGCGGCAATTGAGCGACGCCGAGGGCATCCCCGCCCTCAGCGTTCCGGAGAATGTCGGAGGGCGCTTCAGCGTGCTCTCACCGGTCGGGCTGCTCCCGGCGGCGGTCTGTGGCGTGGACCCGGATCGCCTCCTCGCCGGCGCGGCTCGCATGGTGGATCGGTGCGGTAACCCGGAGCTGGCCTCGAATCCTGCCGGACTGTTCGCGACACTCCTCCACCATGCGGACACCGAACAGGGTCGGCCCATCCACGTGATGATGCCCTACGCGGATCGGCTGCGCTCCGTGGCGGCCTGGTTCCAACAGCTGTGGGCGGAGAGCCTGGGCAAGGCAATCGGCGAAGACGGGGAGAAGCGGCACAGGGGACCCACGCCGCTGGCGGCGCTGGGTGCCACCGATCAGCACTCGTTGCTTCAGCTCCTGATGGAGGGGCCCCAGGACAAGGTCGTTCTATTCGTCGCTGTGGAGGACCCCGGCGAGGACTTGAGCGTGCCGGCTCGCCACCCGGAGATCGAAGCCCTTTCTTATCTGAGCGGCCACACGCTCGGTGATCTGCTGGAGACGGAGAGGAGGGCGACCGCGGAGGCGTTGCGCCATGAAGGCCGGCCCAACGCCACGCTCACCATGCCCCGCGTGACGCCGGAGATTCTGGGTGAGCTTCTGATGCTCCTCCAGGTGGCCACGGTGTACGCGGGAGCGCTCTACGGGGTCGACCCGCTAGATCAACCGGGCGTGGAGCTGGGGAAGAGACTCACCTACGGACTCATGGGACGAGCCGGAGTCGAGGCCCCCGATATCGCGCCGCCAGACCCTCGCTGGGTGGTCTGACCGACCACTTCCGGCAGGAGGGAATCCTGACGGGGCGAGCGAGCGCCCTCGAGTGCTCGACTTTTCCCGCGACCTGTTAGATTGGGTACAGCCGGTCGACCGGACTTCCAGGCTACGCGGAGGATGAACGATGCGTGATCACAACGACGTACCCTATATCGTCATCGAGAAGGACAGGGGCGGAGGGGCAGGTGCTTTCTTGGTCGGGGCCCTCGTGGGCGCTGGCTTGGCCCTGTTGTTCGCCCCCAAGTCAGGCGAGGAGACGCAAGCGGAGCTGCGCGAGCGGGCGCGGCGTCTCCGAGAGACCGCCGAGGACCGTATGCGTGATGCTCAGCGCAACCTCGAGGAGCGCATGGATCACGCCCGAGAGGGCGTCCAGTCTCGCTTGGACGAAGTGCGTGATGCCGTGGATGCGGGCCGTACGGCCGCACATGACGCGCGCGAGGACTTGGAGCGCAAGCTCGAGCGCTCCAAAGCGGCGTACCGGGCGGGCGTCCAGGCAGCGCGGGAGGCCGCGGCGTCGGATACCGCTGAAGAGGGCGGAGCGACGGACTGACCCCGACGGAGCGCCCCAGGCATCTGGGGATCGGGGCCCGGGCACTGGAGTTCCTCCGCCGGATGTGGGAGAAGGCGGACGATGACGACGTGTTCTTCATGGCCGGCGCCATCGCGTTCAATGTCCTCATCGCTCTGTTCCCGCTCCTGATCATGGGTGTCGGGCTCACGGGATTCCTGCTGAGCTCCCGATTCACTGATCCGACCGGGGCAGTTCTGGCCCTGGTGGCCGAGGCACTTCCCGACGCCGGCGTGGACCTGTCGGGATTCGTCGGGGGACTCACCGACGGCCTGGTGGAGCAGCGGACGGGCTTCACGGTCGTGGGGCTGGTGTTCTTCGTTCTTCTCGCCACCCGGCTGGCTGGCACTGTCCGGACCGCCCTCCGCGAGATCTTCGACGTGGGGCGGGGGCGGGGGATCGTGGCCGCGAAGCTCTTCGATGTCGCGGTGGTCATCGTCGGGGTCGTGCTGCTCACCCTGAACCTCGGCGTCACGCTCGCGCTCTCCGCGGCCATGGACTTCGTGGTCGATCTGCTGTCGTTGCAGGGTTGGACCCTTACCGTGGCCCAGCGCGTGTTCGGCATCTCGTTGGCATTCGGCTCGATCTGGGTCCTTTTCCTCATCACATATCGCTACATGCCGGCGAGGCGGGTGCCGTGGAGAACGGCGATCATCGCGGCCACTTTCACGGCCGTGGGTCACGAGCTCCTCAAGATGGCTTTCTCGTGGTATGCGACGGATGTGGCCGACTACGGCACGGCGTTCGGAAATCTGGCCACCGTCGCGGTTCTCTTCTTCTGGATCTATTACGGAGCCCTGGTGTTCATCCTCGGGGGTGAATTCGCCCAGGTGTCCACCATGAGAAAGGCGAGCAGGGCAGGGGTGGTGAGCTTCCGGGAGCAGGCGTGAGCGAGCAGGGTCGGCAGGTGGTCGCCCGAAATCGAAAAGCGCGCCACGAGTACGACATCCTCGAGACGTTCGAGGCAGGCATGGCGCTCAAGGGCCCGGAGGTGAAGTCGCTGCGGGCTGGGAAGGTCGCGTTCCAGGACGCGTTCGCCCGCGTCGAGCGTGGCGAGGTCTGGCTCTACAGCCTTCACATCAGCCCCTACGAGCAGGCCAACCGAGCGAACGTCGATCCGCTCCGTCCCCGCAGGTTGCTTCTGCACAAGTATGAGATCCGGAAGCTGGTGGGGCAGGTCGAGGAAAAGGGGCTCACCCTCATCCCGCTGGACATCTACTTCAGCCGCGGGTATGCCAAAATGACCCTGGCCGTAGCGCGCGGGCGGAAGCTGCACGACAAGCGCGACGCCCTGAAGAAGAAGCAACAGGACCGGGAGGCACGGCGGGCCATCGAGGCGCACCGATGATGAAGGGGCTGAGGGTGCGGGCGTTGACCCTCCTGATTGGTGGCCTGGGGCTCGGGTGGATCCCCGCGGCGGTGCTCGGTCAGGCTCCGGCCGCGATCCAGCTGGAACGCGAGGACGGCAGGGTGGAGGCTCTCGCCGTGGCCTCCGAGCGGGGATATGCCGTGTTGCCGCTGTCCGCTTTCCGTTCACTGGGGTGGTCGGTGGCCCGCTCGGGCGATGAGGTCACCCTTCGCGTGGAGACCCGCGCCGAGGTGGACTTGACTGTGGGTACGCCGTTCTTCCGCTGGGACGGCGTGGTGCTCCAGCTGGCGGATCCCGTGTTTCGGTCCGGTGATGAGATCTATGTGCCAGCGCAGCTGGTCACGGACTTCTTCCCGGAGCGGATCCCGGAGTACTACGACTACGACACAGCGACGGGGAGGCTGCGGGCCGGGGATCCGAGCCCGCGAGGTGCCGCGGCGAGGGCCGCTCGCCCCGGCCGGGACGGCGGAGAGGAGGGTCCTGAGGAAGGGGGAACGGAGACCACCTCCACGAACCTGAGCGCTCCCCTTGAAGTCGACCCTCCCCCTAGGTCTACCTACGACGGTGCCCGTGTGGTCTGGGTGGACGCAGGGCACGGCGGGGCGGACCCCGGAGCCGTCGGGCATGGCGTGCTGGAGAAGGACGTCGCTCTGGGCGTCGCCAGGCGTCTCGCTGAAATCCTGCGGAGGGAGTCGAGCGTCGAGGTGCGCATGACGCGTGACGAGGACGACTTCGTCGATCTCTGGGATAGAGGCCTCCTGGCTACTGATGCGAAAGGTGAGCGTCCGGGCGTCTTCATTTCTATCCACGCCAACTCCTTTCCGGCGCGGAGCACGACCCGTGGTTTCGAGACGTATTTCCTGTCGGAGGCGCGAACGGACGATGAGCGGCGGGTCTCAGCCAACGAGAACGCGCCACTGAGCATCCGAGGCCGGGGGCTGGATGCCAGCCGTCAGTCCGACCTCGATTTCATCCTTCGAGAGCTCCGAAACTTCGACCACGCACACTGGTCGGCGCTTCTGGCCCAGTTCGTCCAGGACGAGCTCGACGCCTTCCATCCCGGGCCCAACCGAGGGGTGAAGCAGGCGCCTCTGGCCGTGCTGACCAACGCCATCATGCCGTCCGTTCTGGTCGAGGTCGGCTTCGTGACCAACTCGGACGAAGCTCGCCTGCTCGCTCGGACCGACTTCCAGCAGAGGACAGCCGAGGGGATCGCCGCGGCGGTTCTGTCCTTCCTGGAACGATATCCCCCGGGGAACGGGCTCGGCTCGAGGTGATGCAGACTCCCGTGACCAGGGCTGGGGCGGCCCTCATGGGGGTGCTCGTGTTGGCGACCGCCTGCACGTACTTCAATACGATCTACAATGCCGACCAGCTCTTCCAGGAGGCGGAACGCCTTCGCCGGCAGGGGCGGGACAGCCTCGCCCAGGAGCGGTACTCCGACGTGATCAGGAAAGCCGCCGCCGGGTTCCGGAGCGACCCCGACGGAGGTTGGGCCTACGAGTCGGCCTTCCTGTTGGGGCGAGCGTACCTGAGGAGCGGTGATCTTCAAGCTGCGCAGGCCGCCCTGCGTCACAGCGCGACGTTGGCCGAGAATCCTGACGAACGTCTGGCGGTCCAGGTGTTTCAAGGAGTCCTGGAGGCTCGGCTCGGCCGGCCAGCCGTGGCCATCGATTTGTTCAACGAAGCCCTCGCGGGGGCCACGGATCCCGCCGTCCGGGGTGAGGGTCACCTTCAGCGTGGACGACTCCTCCTTCAGCGCGACCACCCCGACGGTGGCTGGTGGGACCTGGACCGTGCAGCGGAGGTGCATCCTCCGCTTCGGGTGGAGGCGGCTCTCACGCGACTGGAATGGGGGGTCGTACTCGGTGATCGACGTCGGACGGAGGAATCGGTCCAACGGCTCCTCGCCTATCCCGAGGCAGAGATTCGTGCGGGGGCCCTCAGAGAGCTCCTCGGCCGGGCCGAGCGGCGATGGGGAAGCGCCGCGGTGGCAGACCTTCTGGATGGGGCGCAGCGGGCTGCCTGGACTCGAGATGCCCGGGACGGCCTGGCCCTCGATCAGGCTCGTGTGCTGAGGCGCGCCGGACGCATCGTGGAGTCGGAGACCCGCGTCGAAGCGGTGGCCGACGGACGGGGGCCATGGGCGGCGGGCGCTCGCGTGACTCTGGCTTCCTGGACCCTCGAGTCCTCGGACGAAGTCGGTGACGCCTTCGGACTCCGGAGCCTCCTTCTGCCGGCGTTGGACCAAGCCGCGGTGGCCGAGCTGCTGACCGACATCGACGAGTTGGAGCGGCTGGCTTTCGCTGGACTCGATGAGCCGCTGGCCTGGTTCCTGGCAGGCGAGATCGCTCGCGACGAGCTCGGAGCCATCATGGTGGCGCGGGAGCTCTTCATCGCCTACGCGACCAGCGCGCCCGAGCAACCCTGGGCGCCGAAGGCACTGCTGGCCGCGCTGCAGCTCACAGAGGACGAGCGGGAACGGGCCCGCCTGCGCGAGCGCCTGGAGGGACATCGGAGAAATCCTTACGTTCTGGCCGCACGCGGGGCGGCCGCGGTCGGATTCGAGGCGTTGGAGGAGCAGCTCTTGGTCAGACTTTCAGAGATCAGGCGGTGAAGCTCGCGACCGACGTGTTCGGAGTGACTTTTCAGAATCCCGTGCTCCTCGCCGCCGGGACGTGTGGATTCGGCTTGGAGCTGGCCGATGTGCTGGATCTCGAGTCTTTGGGCGGCTTTGTGACGAAGTCCGTTACGGTGGAGCCTCGAGCTGGGAATCCGTCGCCCCGCGTGGCCGAGTTCGACGGCGGGATGATCAACTCCGTCGGGCTGGCCAACCCCGGTCTCGCGGCGACCCGTCGAGAAAAGCTTCCCTGGCTGGCGACGAACGTCCGGAGGGCGCGGGTGTTCGTCAGCGTGGCGGGGCACACCGTGGACGAGTTCTTCCAGCTCGTGGAAGGCTTGGATGGGGCTGACGGCTTCGTCGGCTTCGAGCTCAATCTCTCCTGTCCCAACGACCGCGACCGGGCCGGCATCCCGTTCGCTCTGGATCCAGGGCAGGTCACGGCCATCGTGTCCGGGTGCCGCAGCCGGACCGAACGACCGATACTGGCCAAGCTGGCACCGAACGATATGCGCCTGGGAACCACGGTCGCGCGTGCCGCCGACGCAGGCGCGGACGGGTTGACTCTGGTCAACACGCTTCCCGGCCTCCTCCTCCGGCCGGAGGACGGGAGGTCCGTTATCGGAGCGGGTCAGGGCGGTGTGAGCGGGCCGGCCCTCCGCCCCGCGGGACTCCGCGCCGTGCGCACTGCCCGCGAGCGGGCCGAGATTCCCCTGGTAGGCGTTGGAGGGATCGCTCGGGCGGAGGATGCCGTGGCGTACGCACGCGCTGGAGCCAGCCTGGTGCAGGTGGGCACGGCGTCCTTCGCACTCCCGACCGCCGGCACTCGGATCGCGCGGGATCTGGCTCGATGGGGGCGCCGGCACGGCGTACCCTCTTGGGAGGACCTCGCATACACCCCGCAGGCGTAGGAGACCGGATGGCGGAAGTGATCATCGCTCTCGACGTTCCGGGAGCGGACGAAGCCAGGGCGCTCCTGGGACGCATCGGAGACCTGGGCGACTTCTACAAGGTGGGGCTCGAGCTGTATACTCGGGCGGGGCCGGACTTCGTGCAGGAGCTCCATCGGGCCGGGAAGAGGGTCTTCCTCGATCTCAAGCTGCACGACATCCCGAACACGGTCGCATCCGCGGTGCGGGCAGCCGCGGATCTGGACGTCGACCTCCTGACCATACATGCGGCTGGGGGACCGGCCATGCTTCAGGCCGCCGCAGATGCGGCCTCTGGCACGGGACTACGGCTCCTGGCCGTCACGGTTCTCACGTCCCTGGATGCCGACGCGCTCAGCGAGGTGTGGGGCCGACCAGCGCCAGACGTGTCCGCAGAGGTGCGCAGGCTTACCGGTATGGTCCGGGATGCCGGTGTCGACGGAGTGGTATGCTCGGCCGGTGAGGCGCCCCGCGTCCGGACCGACCATGGGCGTGACTTCCTGGTGGTCACACCGGGCATCCGACCTACCGGCACCGACGTCGGCGACCAGAGGCGCGTAGCCACTCCTGCCGAAGCCGCGCGTGCGGGAGCGGATTACCTGGTCCTGGGAAGAGCCGTCACCCGCGCCGAGAAACCCGGCGCCGCCCTGGCGAGCGTGCTGGCGGAAGTCGCCGCAGCTGCCGTCTGATTCCAGCCCACGATTCACCATGACGCTGACCCTCTACAACACCGCTGCGCGGTCGCTCCAACCGTTCGATCCTCTGGAGCCAGGGAAGGTACGCGTGTACGCGTGCGGTCCCACCATCTACGATCACGCGCACATCGGGAACTTCCGCACCTTCCTGTTCTTCGATCTCGTGCACCGGTATCTGGAATGGTCGGGCTACGAAGTCCGGTTCGTCATGAACCTCACGGACGTGGACGACAAGACCATCCGGGGCGCCAGGGAGGAGGGAGTCGACGTGCGCTCCTTCACGGAGCCTTTCGGTGAGGCCGTGCTGCACGACGCACGCGTCCTCGGGGTGCGCCCGGTGGACGCCTATCCGCGTGCCACGGAGTACGTCGGGCCGATGATCGACTTCGTCGAGCGCCTGATGGAGTCGGGTCATGCGTACCAGGCCGACGACGGGGCGGTCTACTTCTCCATCGCCAAATTTCCAGACTACGGAAAGCTCAAGGGGATCGACGTCTCCACGCTCAGGAGCGGGGCCCGCGTCGCCCAGGACGAGTACACCAAGGACGACGCGCGGGACTTCGTGCTCTGGAAGAAGGCCACCCCCGATGACGAGGCGGTGGAGGCCGCGTGGGACTCGCCCTGGGGACGCGGCCGCCCAGGGTGGCACCTGGAGTGCTCGGTCATGAGTGTCACCGAGCTGGGTGTCACGCTGGACCTGCATCTAGGCGGGGAGGATCTCGTGTTTCCGCACCACGAGAACGAGATCGCCCAGTCCGAGGCCGCGACGGGCCACCCATTTGTGCGGTACTGGCTGCACGTGAAGCACCTCTTCGTCGAAGGACGGAAGATGTCCAAGTCTCTGGGCAACTTCATCACCGTTCGCGAGCTGTTGGACGAAGGATTCGATCCCGCCGCGATTCGCCATCTTCTGATCTCCTCTCATTACCGGGGTGAGCTCAACTTCACCCGGGCGGGACTGGCCTCGTCCCGGGCCGCCGTACAGCGCCTGCTGGACTTCGAAGCGCGTCTGGAGGCTTTGCCGGTGGACGAAGGGGCAGCGTCTACGTCTCTCCCGGAGCTCTCCGAGGCTGCCGTGCGACGGTTCAGGGATGCTATGGACACCGACCTCAACGCTGCAGACGCACTGGCCGCCGCGTTCACTCTGGTGAGCGGAGTGAATGCCGAGCTTCAAGACGAGGCCGTGGTCCGGCCGCGGGACCGGGACCAGGCGCTGGATGCCCTCCGATCGATGGATGAGGTGCTCGGGCTGCTGGAGGTGGCTCACGCCACGCGAGCCGTGGACGGTGACCTGGCCACGTGGGTGGAAGAGCGCATCGAGGCTCGGGCGGAGGCGAGGGCGCGGAAGGACTACGCAGAAGCCGACGCGATCCGGGACGAGCTTACGGAACGCGGTATCGTTCTGGAGGACGGTGCGGGAGGCACCCGCTGGAAGGTGGTCGGCTAGGAGCCGCGCCGCCCCCTGGTCACCCTGGGGGGTGCTGCCTGGTCCGGGTGACCTGTTAAGTTGGCCCTGCGCTGGCGTAGCTCAACTGGTAGAGCAGCCGCCTTGTAAGCGGCAGGTTGGGGGTTCGAGTCCCTTCGCCAGCTTGTAGGCCGGAGCGCGGAAGAGGGTGTCGGCTTCCGGGCCCTGGAAGGTGTCAGAGGCCGGACGGCCGCACGCCCCGGAAGGAGGCGCGGGACCCGTCGGGTATGTCCACGCTTCCCGTGAGCTCACCATCTTCCAGTTGGCCAGCGAAGTCCAACGGATACCATTCGCCGGACACCTCCACCCATACCTCGAAGGCGAACTCGTTGGCGGTGACGGAGCCCTCGCCGAAGTCGGTGGCGTAACCCAGGGCGCTCCCCGACGTGCCGGTGAGCTCGTCTCCGTTCGGCCTGAGCTCCACAGGGAGATTGACCGTGCCCTGGCTCGTGGAGAAGGTGAGCGCCCATGACCCGGCGAGACCGTCCGACGCCTCCTGGGCGGCGGCCGGAACCGCGGCCACGACCAGGGCCGCGAGGGTCGAGACGAAGCGTGACGTAACGGGCATGACAGGTCTTCCGAAGAGGGTGGGTGCGGCGATGTACGTTAGCCACGTCGGGGCTGCTCTGCCACGTTCGTTTTCAGGGCAGATCCGGCCCTTTACGCTTTGAAGAGCACCAATTACCTTCCAAAGCTCGTTCATAAAGGCCGCCCCCGCACCTGGAGGAGGTTCTTTTCGGCCCACTCGGCCCTGGTGCCGGTGGGTGGACATGGGCGGGTGCCCCGGCAGGAACGGTTCGGGTGCACGCGGAGGGTGGGGTACCGAAGCGGTCAAACGGGGCAGACTGTAAATCTGCTGGCATAGCCTTCGGAGGTTCGAATCCTCCCCCCACCATGGTTTCGACGAAGGACACGGCCGATGTCGACGCGCTTCGGACCCAACGGAGCGTGTCCGAAGGCCGAGGAAGGCACACGCGGGAGTAGCTCAGTTGGCTAGAGCATCAGCCTTCCAAGCTGAGGGTCGCGGGTTCGAGTCCCGTCTCCCGCTTGATGCACGTAGGAAAGAAGGATGTACGGTGGGTGATGTCCCGCTCTGGTAGCTCAGTGGTAGAGCGCCTCCTTGGTAAGGAGGAGGTCGCGGGTTCAATCCCCGCCCAGAGCTTGGTGCTTCAGGCACCGTGTTGATCACGCCTGGCGTGAACCCGGGGCGCGGGAGTGTCTCCCGCTTATCGATAGCCTAACGATCCAAGAGGACAGCGATGGGCAAGGCAAAGTTCGAGCGGAGTAAGCCGCACGTAAACGTGGGAACGATTGGCCACGTGGATCATGGTAAGACGACGCTGACGGCTGCGATCACGCTT
>JBDHIF010000050.1:0-12792 GCA_039587535.1 Gemmatimonadota bacterium | reverse complement strand
CGTCATGGGTGGCTCCATCGCCGTGGGCCACCCGTTCGGTGCCACAGGCGGCCGCGTGACCCTCACACTCCTCAACGAGATGGCCCGGAGGGACGTGGAGTTCGGGCTGCTCACGGTGTGCGCCGCGGGTGGGATGGCGTGCGCGATGGTGCTGGAGCGGCGGTAGGGCCAGAGCCCTCTACATTTGCGCCATGTACACGGAGAGCCCGCCCACCTCGTCGCAGCTCATGGCCCAGTCACGCGCAGCCAGGACGTAATCCGATGCGTCGTCTCGGGTGAGGATCCCGTCGTGGTGGAGGAAATCGGCCATGGCTCCGAAGAGGCGGGCGGCGCGGCCGCGCGTGCTCAGGCCGGGCTGCTCGCTGGCGAGGGCAGCCAGACTCCGGGTGATCTGGAAGTGGGTCATGTGGTCGGGCCGGCAGACCGTGTTGACCAGAGCCCGGTAGCTGGCGAGCAGGGTGTCCGTGCGGCTCATGAGCGGAAGCCTCCTGTCTTGGTGGCCGATGATCCCTGACCGAGGTTCGCGGGCCGAGCCTATACTTCGGTCACGCGCGGTCCACGGCTCCGCTCCAAATGCGTCACGAAGTCGCAAAGGCCGAGTGGTCCCGGGCATCGTGAACCGCTTGTCCGCTCGGGCTTCGGCGCGCACCTTCCACTCCGGCGACGGTTCTCGCCCAACCTCTTCGGCTCGGCCTCGACCGGGGCCCTCGTTAGGCAAAGGGGGGCACACTCCCGAACCAGCGTCCACGCTCGCGTGTCGTGCCCGAAGCCCACCGTCGAGGGGAGGGCCGCGGGCGCGTGCACTGGAGGCGACGATGCCGAAGAACAAAGACCTCGAGCGCCTCATCCGAGCGCGCATGGCCAAGGCGGGCGAGTCCTACACCGCCGCCCGCAATCAGCTGCTCGCTTCGGAGCTTCCCCTCCCCGAGAGCTACGCCGAGCTCGCCGGCGTGAGCGACGCCGCCGTCCGGAAAGCCACGGGGCGGGATTGGGCCGAGTGGACGAGGGCCCTCGACGCACAGGACGCTGCTTCCTGGCCCCACGCCGACATTGCACGTTGGCTCATGGACGAGCACGAGGTCGGCGCCTGGTGGGCCCAGTCGGTCACGGTGGCGTACGAGCGGTTCCGCGGCCTGCGGGACGTGGGGCAGCGCCGGGGCGGCGGATACGATATGAACAAGAGCAAGACCGTGGGCGTCTCGTTCGAGCGTCTGAAGGAGGCCTTCAGCGATCCCGACGAGTGGGCCGCGTGGGTGGGTGACCTCGACCTCACCCCCGTCGCCACCAAGTCCCTCCGCTCCCTCCGTTTCCGTACGCCCGACGGGCGCACGGTTGCCGTGTGGTTCGTGGAGAAGAGCACGGACCGGGCCGCGGTGTCGGTCCAGGTCGAAGGACTCCCGAGCAAGGATGAGGCGGACGCCCGAAAGGCCGCGTGGGGGGAGCGGCTCAACAGGTTGAAGGCACGCCTGGAGAGCGCGGAAGGGTGACGGCCATCCGTCAACCGGGGCCGGACCGACGCGACACCCGCCCGATGTGCAGGCTTAGTGTCACTCCTGCGAAGGTCTGGACCCGGTTCAGGTTGGCGAAGCTGCTCAGCCCGATACCCAAGGTTCTCCGGGGCCTCAGGGCACCCTCCAGCTGAATGGCGAGGCCCATGCCCTGCGAGCGCTCCTGCTCGTAAAGGCAGAAAATGAAGGCGCACTCCAGGACGTCGCCGTCCCGGCGGCGCTCCATGTAAGAAGGCCCTGCCGCGATTCGGACCCACCGGCTCCTGGATTCACTCAGGCGCCCGTAAAGAAGGCCAACGTCGGTGAGGTCCTGCGTACGGCCGAACCCCGGGGCGAGATCGAACGTGCCCGCGGAGCGCGCGATGAAGTCCCCGGCGGCCGTCCGCAGCGCGAGAGAGAACAAGCCTGCGCCGCCTTCGGACCCGTATCCCAGTCCGAAGCTTCCGGAGAATCGCACATCCGATTGCGACGCCGGTTGGGCGGGCGTCGCGTTCCGTGCCTGTCCCAGGAGGGCCGCCGGCAGAACGGAACAGAGGACCACCGCGGCGAGAGCGTGCCTGGGAATCGGCATTGGGAGGGCTCCTCCAGGGGGTGAATCGTTAGGCCAATCTACGAAGGCTTCGGTCCGGCCGGAGTCGTTATGGCGACGTAGTCCCCCCGTCCTCACCCCGGGCCGCGGCATCCTCCCAGGTCTCGATTCCGCCGATGGTCCGGATCCGCTCGGCCAGGCGATACGGCACGTCGCTCCCGATGTAGAGTAGGCGGTCGGAGGTCAGGTGGAGTCGCACGGCCTGATCGCCGCGCGTGGTCCATGCCTTCTTTTTGCCCCACCCGCGAATCCCCCATCCCCCGAACTCCCGGATGGGGCGGTACTTCACGACCTCCACCGTCTCGATCTCCTCGAACGAGACTCTGCGGTGGAGCAAGGGCACCTTGCCGAGGTGGATGAAGAGGCCGGTATCGTCGACCCGCACCGTCATGCCGCCCACGATCCAACGCACCGCCAAGCCGACCGCCAGGATGCCCGCAGAGAACGGCACGCGGACCGGGTCCGGGAGGTCCGAGTCCAGGCCGGCCAGCGTGGCGAAGCTCGTGATGAGCAGAGCCCCCCAGAAGAGGGCGTCGGCCCAGTGCGGCCATGGAGTCCGCTCCGCGTAGCGAAGGTCGTGGGTGCTCATGACTGCCCATACGCTTGCAGTCAGCGATTCCTTCATACAGACTGGCTCCCGCGGATCTCTGGATTCACAAGCGTGGAGCCTGCCCCCAGTGGAAGACCAAGAAGAGTACGAGCAACCGTATCGCCCTGGCCAACGCATCGGGCTGGTGGGCGGCGCCGTCGGATTCCTGTTGCTCCTGATGGTGCCGGGCCCTGAGGCCTTGCCGGTCGAAGGTTGGCGGACAGCCGCGGTCGCGTTCCTGATGGCGACGTGGTGGATGACGGAGGCGATTCCGATTCCGGCCACCGCGATCCTTCCGTTGGTCCTCTTTCCGGCCCTTGGGATCCTCACCGCGCCGGACGCCTCCGCACCCTACGCCAACCAGCTCATCTTCCTCTTCATGGGCGGCTTCTTCATCGCCGTGACCATGGAGCGCTGGGGGCTCCACAAGCGAATCGCCTTGGGCATCCTGGCACGGGTCGGCTCCGGTCCCCACCAGCTCGTGCTCGGCTTCATGCTGGCCACGGCCTTCCTATCCATGTGGATCAGCAACACGGCGACGGCGGCCATGATGCTCCCGATCGGCATCGCCGTCGGCGAGATGTTCCGGCCGCAGGACCAGGAGGGGCCGTACGAGTTCGGAATCGCCCTCATGCTGGGCATTGCGTACGCGGCGTCCATCGGGGGTAGCGCCACGCTCATCGGCACGCCACCGAACGCGGTGTTGGCCGGGGCGGCCAGCGAGATGCTCGGCGTGGAGATCGGGTTCGTCCAGTGGATGGGGGTGGGTGTTCCCGTCGTGATCGTGATGCTTCCCATCACCTGGCTGCTGCTCACCCGGGTCCTCTACCGTCCGGGCAAGCTGTCCGGGGACGCCGAGGGCATCATCGAGACCGAACGCAGTGAGTTGGGGCCGATGAGCGCCGGTGAGCGCGTGACCGCCGCCGTGTTCACGCTCACGGCGTTGGCCTGGATCCTGAGGAGTGAGAAGACCTTCGGCGGTCTGACGGTGCCGGGCCTCGAGAGCCTCACGCCCCTGGTGACCGATTCCACCATCGCCATGGCGGCTGCGGCGCTCCTTTTCATCCTTCCCGTCAGCTGGAGTCGGGGTCAGTTCGCTCTCGACTGGGCCACCGCACGGAAGATCCCGTGGGGCGTGCTGGTGCTGTTCGGTGGGGGCCTCTCGCTGGCCCGGGCGATGGATCAATCGGGTCTGGCCGTCTGGATCGGTGGCGCGGTGGGTGCCCTCGACGCGGTCCCCGTCCTGGTTCTCATCGCCTTCACCGCGCTGATGGTGATCTTCCTCACCGAGCTCACCTCGAACACGGCCACCTCCACCATGGCCATGCCCATCATGGTCGGAGCGGCCGCCGGGCTGGGCATCGAGCCGCTGCTCCTGATGGCCGCCGCCGGACTCGCCGCAGCCATGGCGTTCATGCTACCCGTGGCCACGCCACCGAACGCCATCGTGTTCGCTTCGGGCTACATCACCATTCCCCAAATGGCCAAGGCCGGCCTCTTCCTCAACCTCCTGGGGGTCCTGGTGATCTCCGTGCTCGGCAGCCTGCTCATCCCCATCTTCCTGGTGGGCTGAGGGGGCGGGCCGTCAGCGGGTGGTCGCACTGCGCGTCATGGCTTCGACGTGATGCTCGCCGACGTGCCGGTGCCTTGAATCCGCTTGCTGCCGGCCTCAGCTGGAGCCGGCGGGAGGCTCTTCCCTGGACCTGATCCGCTGGCTCAGGCGACCTGCCACGGCGTCCATCTGATCCAGCCGCGTTCGGGCCCACGACGGGACACCGGCGACGGCAGCCACCAGGGTGCCGAGACCCATGGCCAGGAGCGCGCCGGCCCCGGCCAGGGGAACGTCCGCCGTGAGCACGCTCAACGTCCCGAGGACCCCGGACATCCCGAGCATTCCGGCCCCCACGCCACCGAGCTGCCGCGCGCTTCCCTTGGTGGTACCCATCCGCAGCCGGTAGCCGCCTCCGTCGGGCTCGACCCAGGCGTGAAGGTTGCCGTTGGTCCAGCCCCGGAGATTGCCGTCCCTGTGGATCTTGCCGGCGGCCCCGAACGTGGCCCTGAGGTCCGAGACCAGCGCTTCCCACTCGGCTTCCGTGGGTGCGGCGGGCAGTGGCACGGTGCGGCCCACCTTCAGGGGTAAGCCGAGCGTACGGTCGACCCGGGGCGCATGGTCGAGCGTGCGTGCCGCTTCTTCGATGCGCGCCGATGGGATCCCCACCTCACGCCCCACTTCCTGGAGCTCGGAAAGCGTGAGACCGTCCTTCGCGGCCCCCAGGGAGGCGGATGGCCGTTCTTCCACGGCACGCCCCAGGATCTCCTCCACCTCCCCATGGTCGTAGCGGCGTTCGCCAGACATTCGTCCCTCCCGATTCTGCTGCGGGTGATCCAGGCTCCCGCAATATAGAGCCGAGCCCGAGAATTGCGGGCGCGGGCACCCCCCTTCAGATTCCTCTCTCAACCAGACCCCCAGGAGGATTCATGTCCCGCCCCAAGATCGCTCGACCGTTCCGCCCTCTCATGCTTGCCATGGGACTGGCGCTTGTCGTGTCTCCGGCCGTGGCCGAGGCCCAGATGGGCCGAGGTGGTGGAGGAATGCAGGACGGCGAGATGCCCCCGCTCGCGGCTGCCCGCATACAGTACGAGTCCGTCCGCGACCTCATTCTCCGGACTGCCCGCGGCGTGCCGGCTGAAGTTCTGGCATACCGGCCTACCGAGGAGGTACGGTCGTTCAGCGAGCTCCTGGGGCACGTGGCGAACGCTTCTTTCATGTTCTGCTCCGTGGTTCTGGACGAGGACTCTCCGTCTTCGACCAACTACGAAGAGCTGACCGACCAGGCGGGTCTCGTCGCCGGGCTCGAGGAAGCCTTCGCCTACTGCGACAGGGCTCACACCGGGCTCAGTGGTCGTAGCCTCATGGAAGATGTGTCACTCTTCGGCCAGACCGGGTCGCGGATCTGGGTGCTCGTCTTCAACGCGACGCACAACTGGGAGCACTACGGGAACCTCGTGACGTACATGCGGTTGAATGGGATCGTGCCTCCGTCGTCCGGCGGGCTCGCCGGCAACTGAGGGACGATGGGCGCCGGGCACCCTGTCCGGCGGCGCTTCGACGGTCGCCCGCTACGGGTGGGCGGGCCGAGATACCGGACTCTCTAGGAAGGGTGGATGTGATGCGGAGGATGATATGGGGTTGCGCCGTGGCGTTGGTGGGTCTGGCCACGACCGCTCCGGTGGAAGCCCAGTCGCACGACGAGCACGACGTTCGTGCGACCGTGGAGCAGATCTTCGAAGGGATGAGGACCGCAAACGCCGATCTGGTGCGGGAGGTCCTGGCGCCCGGCGTGCGCTTCTCCGGGGTCGATGACGATGGGGCCGTATCGGTCCAGTCCCTGGACAACTGGTTGAACGCCATCGGCACTTCGGAGGGCCGGTGGGACGAGCAGATCTACGATGTCGAGGTGCAGATCGACGGGAACATGGCGTCGGTATGGGCCCCGTTCACGTTCTACTTCGACGGGGACATCAGCCACTGCGGCATCAACTCCATCGAGCTCATGCGCGATGCCGAGAGCTGGAAGATCACCCAGATCGCAGACACGAGGCGCACGGAGGGGTGCCCGGACCCGCTGTCGGGTCGGTGAGCTGAGGCGCCGACCGGGCCCGGCCCCGTCGAGGGGCTCGGGGGCCCGGTCGGGCTGGAGTCTATTCCAACTTCGCCACGAACGCTTCGATCAGCTCCAGCGTCTTCGGGTGTTCCAACACGTCCGTATGCTCCGCCCCCTCGATGAGCACGTAGGGCTGACCCGCTGCCGCTGCGAGCTGGTCGGCGTGGTCGCGGACCACCCGGGTGTCGAGCTCCGGCTGGAGCATGAGGAGCGGCACGTCGATCTCGCCGATGCGCCGGCTGGGCGTGAAATTCCGGAAGGTGCTGCGCAACTTCCGCCAGAAGAACGGGCGGAACACGGTCACGATCAGCTTACCCGGTAGGCCGTGGTCGGACATGAACTCCGCTGTGACGCGCATGACGTCGGCCGGCGCCGCGATGAGGACCAGGGCGTCCGGCTCGGCCCCGTCGGCCACCGCGAGCACCGAGCCGGCGCCGCCCAGGGAGTGGCCGACCAACACTACGGGTCGTTCGGGAAACCGCTGCCGGGTCCATTCGAGCGCCGCCGCTACGTCGTCCCGGAAATGCCGCACTGTGACGTATGGTTGGTCCTCGTTCCGGCCGTGACCCCGCACGTCGAAGAGAATGACCTCGTAACCCGCCTTGGCCAGCGGCTCGCCGAGTCGGAGAATCGTGCCGTAGCTCGCCCCCCATCCGTGCGCGATGAGGAACACCGGCTCGTGGATCTCTGCGGGGGGCTTGAGCTCCCAGGCGGCGAGGCGGTGTGGTCCCGATGGGATGCGGAAGTCCCGGTACGCCACCGCCCGTAGCTCGTCGATCGTGCGGTCGGGCGGCCGCGGGCGGGGCCGGACGACCAGATTGGCCAGCCGGTCGAGCCCGAGCATTCCGGCCGCCACGAGGGCCAGGGCGAGCAGTGGACTCACCGAGCCCCCCCGAGGGAGGTCACCGTGTTGCGATGGGTGGGGAGACCCGACGGTTTGAGACGGTCACGCCGCCTGGATCCGCTCCAGTGCCCGCCGGACATAGACGGGGACCATGGCTCGACGCCACTCGGGGTCCACGATGATGTTCTCCAGCGGATGGCACTGCTTGTGGGCCCGGGCACAGAGCTCGTCCACCAGCTCGTTGTCCAGCCGCTCGCCCTCGGCCAGATCGGTCCAGCCGGAAAGGACGCGAGGGCGCGATCCGAGGCCCGTGACCACACCGTCGAGCGCCCGCACCGTTCCATCGGCCTCGACGTCGGCCGAGACGGCCACGGTGAGGAGCGGGAAGTCGATGGCGTTCCGCTGACGGAGCTTTGCGTAGGCCTGGCGGCGGCGCGAAGCCGATCTCGGGATCCGTATCTCCGTCACGAGCTCCTCCGGAGCACGCACGGTGTTGGTGATGCCGTCGGCCACGAAGAAGTCCGCTACGGCGACCTCGCGGGGGCCCTCGGGTCCCTGGAGGACGGCCGTCGCGCCCAGCGTCATGAGCACCGGAGGCGTGTCCGCCGAGTGCGCCGCCACGCACTTCTTCCCGACCTTGGTCACATGGCAGACGTCGCCATCCTTCTTGAGGCAGAAGCCCAAGGCCCCTCTCCAGAACTCGGTCTGGTTGTAGTAGGTGCAACGCGTGTCCAGGCACAGGTTCCCACCCAAAGTCCCCATGTTCCGGAGCTGGGGCCCCGCCACGTGTCCGGCGGCGTCCGCCAGGGCCGGGAACAGCTCGCGGACCTCGGCGTTGCGAGCCACCGAGGTGAGCGTCTCCGCCGCGCCGATGCGCAGGACGTCCTGCTCCAGCCGGACGCCCCTCAGCTCGTTGATCCCCTTGAGCGCGACGAGGTGTTCGGGCTCGAAGAGCCGATGCTTCATGTTCGGCACAACGTCCGTTCCGCCGGCCACGTACATGGCCTGTCCGGCGTGAGCACCCATGAGCTCGACGGCCTGGGCGACGGTCTCGGGACGATGGTGCCGGAATGGGGCCATGCGCAGCATTCTTCTACCTTCGCTCCTGGGGTCTCGCGACCATGATTCCGTCCTGACTCTCGATCCGGAGGATTCGCTCCGCCAACGGGACCTCGCTGATCTCCACCGCCTCGCCCACCAACGGGGCGTGCAACAGGTGAAGGGACCCGTCCACCCAGAGCGCCAGGCCCGTGTGCGCGACGTCCAGTCCGGACACCGTGCTGGTCGCGGCGATGACATCGCCGGTCCGGATCTGGTCGGCGATGTCCGCGACCCTGTCCTCGGGAACGTATAGGCGGGGCCCCTGCTGGTTGAGCCGAGCTTCGGTCTCCCGGATGCGCTGAAGATTCGCGCTGTCGGCGAGCTGCCGGTACGCGTCTGGGTGTGTGGACATGAAGTCGATGGGTTCCGGATCCGGCTCGGCGCCCACACCGAGCGCCACGCTCGCCAGGAGCCCGCGCCGGGTGTTGTCGGAAAGCCAATCGCTGAAGTAGTGCAGGCGGCTGGGATACCCGTTCAGGAGCCCGCTGCGATACCGATGCTGCGTCAGCAGGGCCTCGTAGCGCGCTTCGGCGGCTTCCCGGTCGGGAAGAAGGCGTGCTCCGCCGAACCGTATGAACCGGGTAAGCGCCAAGGCATTCTCCACGAACGTCACGCAGTCCAGCCCCTGGAAGTTCACCACCAGCCGCTCCGGACCGTCGACTTCGAGGGTCCCGGGAACGTACGCCGTTCCCACGAACCTGCGTCCCACGGCGCCGACGGCATCACCGAAAGACAGCGTGTCGATGCGCGCTTCCTGGCCCCATTCGACGGCGGAGCGGAAGACGGCCCAGTCGCCCGGGGTCCACGTGCCCTCGACAGCTTCCTCAAGCTCCGACGGCCCCGCCGTGGTGGGCCCGAGGGGGTCGTCCAACGGAAGGCCGACGATGGCCACTGCGGCGGCGACGACACCGAGCAGCGCCACGATCCAGCGGATGCTGGTCATGAGCCCGCCCGCCTCAGGCGCCCACCGGGGCACCGGTCGGTTTCGGTGCCGCAGGCTTACGGAGTGATCCGGCCTCACGAGCGGCCTCGATCGCGCGCCACATCCGCGGCGGGGAGAAGGGGAGGCGGTCCATGCGCACGCCCACGGCGTCGTAGATGGCGTTGGCGATGGCCGGGATGGACGGGTGGAGCGGGCCCTCCCCCGCCTCCTTCGCGCCGTAGGGCCCTTCCGGATCGATCGACTCCACGATGAGCGACTCGAGCTCCGGAGTGTCCAGGCTGGTGGGAATGCGGTAGTCCAGCAGCGACGGAGCATTGTGGAGGCCCGCACGGCCGTGGTCGGCGTCCTTGAAGATGTGCTCTTCCATGAGCGCCTCGGCGAATCCCATGTAGGCCGAGCCCTCCATCTGGCCCTCCACCAGGACGGGATTGAGCGCCCGGCCGCAGTCGTGGGCGACCCAAACCTTCTTCACGTCCACGATGCCCGTCTCCATGTCCACTTCCACTTCCGCGGCGTGGGCGGTGAACGAGTAGGCGGGGGAGGCTCCGATGGTGCCGCCCCGATACTCGCCGTGCACGTCCTTGGGCGTGTTGTAGGAGCCCGTGGAGCCCAGGGTGCCGAACTTGGCCTCGGCCAGGTTGAACGCCTCACGGATCGGCATCTGGCGCTCGGTGTCCGGAGCCCAATGCGCGAGCCCTCCGGACAACAACACCTCTCCGGGCCTCACTTCCCAGGCCTCGGCCACTGCCTCCTGGATCATCCTCTTCAGCTTGCGGGCCGCGTCGATGGCCGCGTTCCCGACCATGAACGTGACCCGGCTCGAGTAGGCGCCGAGATCCACGGGTGTGAAATCGGTGTCTCCCCGCATGACTCTCACATGGTCCAGGGACACTCCGAGCTCTTCGGCCGCGATGTAGGCCACGACCGAGTCGCACCCCTGTCCGATCTCGCTGGCTCCGCTGAAGACTGCCACCCGGCCCGAGCGGTCGATCTGCATCTGCACGCCGGATTGCGGCATCTCGTTCGGGTAGATCGGGTAGTTCGTTCCTGAGATGTAGGTCGAGCCGGCGATGCCGATTCCTCGACCGAAAGGCAGCCTGCGGAACTTGTCGGCCCACTCGCTCGCCCGCTCGACCGACGCCAAGCACTCGAGAAACCCATTCGATGTGACGCGCAGCTCATTGACGGTTCGTGTGTTCGAGCCAATGAAGTTGCGCCTCCTGAACTCGATGGGGTCGATCCCCACGCGCTCGGCCAGCTTGTCGATCTGCACCTCGAACGCGAATCGGGGCTGGACGGAGCCGTGTCCGCGCTTGGGGCCGCAGGCCGGCTTGTTCGTGTAGACCCGGGTGGAGTCGAACCGGTACGCCGGCATTTCGTACGGTGCGCAGAGAAGCTGGCCCGAGTAGTAGGTGGTGACGAGCCCGAACGAGGCGTAGGCGCCACCGTCGAGGAGGATCTTCGCGTCGACCGAGGTGAGCTTCCCGTCTGCGGTGGCACCCGTCCGGTACTTCATGTGGAACGGATGACGGCCCCGGTGGCTGTAGAAGACCTCTTCGCGGGTGTAGAGGATCTTCACCGGCCGACCGGTGATCATGGCGAGCTTGCCGACACAGAACTCGAGGTCGAACGGCTCGCTCTTTCCCCCGAATGCCCCGCCCACCAGGGGCTGGATGACCCTGACCTTGGCGGGGTCCACGTCCAGGACGCGGGCGAGCTCACGGTGCAAGTAATGCGGGACCTGGGTCGCGGACCACACGGTGAGCTTCCCGTTGCCCTCGTAGAGCCCGATCGCGCAGTGAGGCTCGATGGGTGCGTGGGTCGTCCCCTCGAAGAAGTACTCTCCCTCGACGACGACGTCGGCGTCGTCCATTCCGGCGTCGACCTCGCCGAACTCGAGCTTCACGATCTTGGTGATGTTCCCGTTCCACCCTTCCTTCTTCGCCTCGTGGACGTAAGGTGACCCACCGTCCGCTTCTAGCGCGGCATGCGGATCGTGGAAGCCCGGGAGCTCCTCGTACTCGACGTCGATGAGGTCCATGGCTCGGATCGCCGTGTCCTCGTCCACCGCGGCAACCGCCGCGACACCGTCTCCGATGTAGCGGACACGGTCCGTGCACAGCGGGTACTCGTCCGGCGTCCAGGGGATGATCCCGTATGGGGTCGCCATGTCCTGGCCGGTGATCACGGCGTGGACCCCCTCGAGGGCCTCGGCCCGCCTCGTGTCGATGGAAACGATGCGCGCGTGCGGGTGGGGACTCCGGAGGATCTTCCCGTGGAGCATTCCGGGGAGGACGATGTCGTCCGTGTAGACGGCTCGTCCGGTGGACTTGTCGAGCCCCTCCACCTTTCGCATGGGGCGACCGATCAAGTTCAAGTCCGACTGGGGGTTACCTCCTGGCGTGGTCATCGGTCCGTCCTCCGGTCGCCGGTCTCCTGGACGTCGGCGGCTGACCCCGGGCCGGGGCGTGACGGGCCTTCACCCCGGAGTCGTGCGGCGGCCGCCTCCACCGCATCGTAGATCTTCGCGTAACCGGTGCAGCGGCAGAGGTTGCCGGAGAGCGCCTCACGGACCTCGTCGCGTTGCGGGCTCGGATTGTCCTCGAGAAGCGCCGCGGCAGAGCAGAGGATCCCGGGCGTGCAGAAACCGCACTGGGCGGCGCCGTTGAGGTCGAACGCGTCCTGGAGCGGGTGCGGTCCGTCGGCGGACGCGAGTCCTTCAACGGTTCGGATCGGTTTTCCCTCGACTTCCCACACGGGCGTGATGCACGAGAGTGTGGGCGCGCCGTCCACGAGGACCGTGCAGGCCCCGCAGTCCCCCTTGTCGCAGCCCTGCTTCGTGCCCGTGAGCCCAAGGGTGTAGCGAAGGGTCTCCAGGAGCGTATGGTGCGTGGGGACACCCAGTTCGTGGCGATCCCCGTTTACCGTCAGACGAACGATCTCGGTGGTCGATTCCATGGGGACAAGGTGCGTCTCACCCGGGGAGGCGCGCAATCCGCCGCTGCCGTAGCACCGAGACGAGTGGAACGCGACAGACGGCGGGCCACTATGAGGGTATCGCCGCGCATAAACAACTGGCGTCGGCACGCGACGCCCGATATTCTCAAGGACTAAATAAGATCGCGCGGGCGCGAGGGCCGGTGGGCGCGCCCGCTCCAAGTTCGTGACGTTCGAGTTTCTCTCGGGTGCCTAAGGCACCCGTTCAGCACGCGCGTGAGGTAGGCATGAACACTTTGACGACCCCTGTGATTGGCGTGGGCATCGCCCTTGTGGCGCTGACTACCCTGGAGCTGGGCTCGCATCCGTCGGATCTTCCCCAACCGGCTGAGGTCCTCGTTGCCCACGCTCCGCTCTCCGAAGGGGACCGAGCCGAGCGGGCCGCAGCGTTGGACGACGTGATCGACCAGTACTGCGTGCGCTGCCATAGCGACCGACGGCTCACCGGCAACATGTCGTTGGAGGACTTCGACGTCGCCACGCCGGAGGAACAGCCGGAGCTCGCCGAGCGGGTGATCCACAAGGTCCGGGCGGGCATGATGCCGCCCACGGGGGC
>JBDHIF010000117.1:0-2806 GCA_039587535.1 Gemmatimonadota bacterium | reverse complement strand
AGGTCAGCGAGTCTCCAGGGCCCGCTTCCAGTCCGAGACGATCTGTACCGAAGTCACCTGCGTGTCGGATTCCAGCGAGAGGAGTAGCCGATCTCCTTCCGGGGTCACCCGGAACTTGTGTCGGGAATCCATCCCACCGCGCAGCCTCGTCGTGAGCAGCGTACGAGGGTCTCCGAGGACGGGTCCGTCCGGCGTCCACTCCACGGAGACGGCGCCGAGGGTCCCCGTACCAAAATCATGGAAGTAGACTTCCCGCCCATCCGGGGACCATTGCCCGGCAGTGCCTCGCCCCCGGGTGACCAGGAAAACCTCGCTGCGGCCTTCGACATCACGAAGGTAGACCTGTGGGGTCCCGGACTTGTTGCTGCCATAGACGAGCCATTTCTCGTCCGGCGAGAGCGACGGGTGAAAGCTCCATGGTCCGTCGGCGACCAGTTCCTCGCGCTCGGACGGATTCTCGACGTCGAACCACCCGATCGTGAGCGAGTCTCCCTCGCTGACCTGGTACAGGATGCGTCGACCATCCTTGGTCCATTGGTGGGGTGTGACGCTGCGTCCGAAACCGGTTGCTTCGAGCAGTACTTCGCGGCTGCCGCGGAGCGAGCGCACGACGATGTCGGCTCCCCTGGAGTACGCGATGCGGTCCTGCGTGGGGGCCCAGACGGGGTCGGCGCTGCCCTCGTTCGTCGTGACGCGCGAGACCGTGCCCCGAGCGAGATCGCGGATCCAGATGTCTCCTTCCTCGGCGGAGTCGATGTTGTACAGGGTCACCGCGAGCTGTCGTCCGTCGGGTGAGAAGATCGGGTCTTCGACCCGCGCCGCGGAGAAAGTCAAGAGCTCCCCTGGGTTTCCCTCGAGGTCGTAGAACATCAAGCGGTTGGCGGACTCGACCTGACCCGTAACGTACACGAGCCGGCCGTCCGCGGACGCGGAGTAGGCGCCGCTTCCGTAATCCGGGGAGGTGAAGATCGCGTCACTGACCAGCCGTTCGTCGGCCAGGGTCTCGCGCGTGTCGACGTCGAAGGGCTGGGCCCAGAGCGCTCCGTCGCGCCCGAAGATCAGCTCGCCCTGGCTCAGATAGGCCTGGAGCGCGGCCTCCCGCACGATTCCCCCGGCGTCTCCGCTCAGAGAACCCCATCGCAGCATGGGAGGATCCTGAGACGTGTAGAGGAAGTGTTCTCCGTCGGGCAGCCAAAGAGGCCAACGATGGGAATCGGCCGTAACGTCCAGCTCGGTGACCGCACGCGCGGCGCCGCCCGTGGCCGACACGACGTGGATCTCGGATCGAGGGGAGGGCGCGAAGAGGATCCGATCGTCGGTTCCCCAGCTCCCACCACGGCCGCGCCGGGCGTCGCACACGATGGTGGCCACGCCGCCGGATCGCGAAATGCGCTTCATCTTTCCGTCGGCGAAGAAGCCGACCTCGGTGCCGTCGGGCGACCAGAACGGATACCTCGCACCCTGCGTCCCGGTCAGCATGTACGCCGCCGGGCGGCTGAGCTCACGAACCCACAGGTTTCGCATCGACTCCGAATCGGTGGCCACGAATGCCATGGAGGAGCCATCGGGCGAGAGCGCGAAGTGGGCGCCGTCTCTCGGGGAGAAGGCCTGGTCCGGAGGCGGGAGGAGCGACGCGTGGAGGACCGCGGGCTCGGGTGCCGCGGGGGTGAGCATTTGACGGAAGAACCACCCGCCGGCCAAGGCGAGCACCGCGGTCAGGAGAACCGCGGCGAGTACCGGTCGTCGGGACGGTGTGAACGCCACGGCCGGCACGCCGCTCAGGCTCGAGCTCAGGTGCTGGTCGAGATCGGACTCGAGGAGCACGCGCGCCTCACCGATGTCGCGAAGCCGCTCCGTGGGCTGTTTACGCAGACAGCGTTCGATCAGCCAGCGCAGCGCGACCGGCGTGTCCTCGGGCAACGACTCGAGGTCGGGATCGGTCTTGAGGATCGCGGCCAGGGTGTCGCTGATCGTTTCGCCGTGGAACAAGGCCCGTCCGGTGAGCATCTCGTAGAGGATGATCCCAAACGACCAGATGTCCGCCCGCCGGTCGACGGGCTTGCCGCGTGCCTGTTCGGGGCTCATGTACGCGGCCGTACCGAGGATGGTGCCGGCCTGGGTCATCGCCGCGGTGATCGTCGGAGACAGGCTGATTTCCTCTTCTGCGGTCTGCTCGCCAGCGTAGGCCCGCGCGAGCCCGAAGTCGAGGATCTTCACGCGACCGTCGTCGCTCACCATCACGTTGGCGGGCTTCAGGTCGCGGTGCACCACGCCCTTCTCGTGTGCTTCCTCGAGACCGGCCGCGATCTGCTGAGCGATCGCGACGCTCTCGGGGACACCCACGGCGCCCTTGCGCAATCTGGCCTGCAGGTCTTCGCCCAGCGCACGTTCCATGACGAGAAAGAGGTGGCCGTCCGACTCCTCGAGCCCGTGGATCTGCGCGATGTTCGGGTGGTTGAGCGCGGCAAGCACCGTCGCTTCACGACGGAAGCGGGCGAGTCGCTCCGCGTTGCCCGCGAGGTCCTGGGGCAAGAGCTTGAGCGCGACGTCTCTCTGGAGCGTGGTGTCCTTGGCGAGATAGACCTCGCCCATGCCCCCTACACCGAGCTTGGCGGTGATCTCGTAGTGGCCGAGTGTCCTGCCGATCAAAGGTAGCTCCGAGCCTGCGGATCGATCGAACAAAGCCCCTTCTCGCGCTCTCGCGAGGTACCGGCGGGGCTCAGAGTCGTATAACCACGACCTTGTGTCAAACGCGGGCCCACCTCGAGGGTCCCGAGCGGACTCGGAGCGCCTGGAGGCGGGGCGG
>JBDHIF010000116.1:0-2810 GCA_039587535.1 Gemmatimonadota bacterium | reverse complement strand
CATGGCTTTGTCGTTCGCCTCGGCTGCTCTGGGCTCGACCCAAACGGGGCCAAACATCGTCCTGATCCTGGCCGACGACCTGGGGTGGAACGACGTGGGCTACCACGGCAGCGAAATCTCGACACCCAACATCGACGCCCTCGCCGCGCAGGGCGTGGTGCTGAATCAGTTCCACAGCCAGCCCACGTGCACGCCCACGCGAGCTGCGCTCATGACCGGCAAGTCGCCCCAAAGGATGGGCATCTACCGGCAGTTCGCGAAGATCAGCACCGAAGGTCTCCCGGTCGGCGAGAAGACGCTGGCAGATCACCTCCGAGCGGCCGGCTACCAGACCTGGCTCACCGGAAAGTGGCATCTGGGGCACAGCCGGGCGGAATTTCACCCGAACGCCCGCGGCTTCGACCACTTCTACGGCCACGTCACGGGCGGCATCGGCTACTGGGACCACGTGCACGGCGGCGGGCTGGATTGGCAGCGCAACGGCAGAACCTTGCGTGAGGAGGGATACAGCACGCACCTGATCGCCGAGGAGGCCGTACGTCTGGTGCGCACGAGGCAGCCGAGCCGACCGTTCTTTCTATATGCGAGCTTCAACGCACCTCACCTGCCGAACGAGGCCCCCGAGAAAGCCATGCAGGCCTACGCGGGCATTGAAAATCCGCAACGACGCGTGCACGCAGCCATGGTCACCGAGCTGGATGCCGCCGTTGGAGAGATTGTCCGCACGCTCGAGGACGAGAAGTTGCTCGATGACACCCTGATCTGGTTCATGAGTGACAACGGCGGCCTGAATCGCGACGCGGGGTTGGGGGGCTTCCTCACCCTGGCCGAAGCCCTGGATGACTGGTTCGAAGCGCCGGTGCCCATTCGGTTTCTCGAGTTCATACGCACCAATGCTTTAGACGGAGGATCCGACAACGGGCCGCTGCGTTTCGGCAAGGGTTCCGTCTACGAAGGTGGCGTGCGCGTGCCCTCCTTCGTCACCTTCCCGCCAGCACTTGATCCCCACCGTTCCGACGCCATGGTGACGGTGCAGGACGTGCTGCCGACGCTTCTGGCAGCCGCAGCCCTCGAGCCCGCAGACGGTCTGGACGGCGGGAACCGCTGGCCCGAGTTGCGGCAAGAACCCGGCGAGTCACCGCCCGCCGACTACGTCACCATCGGCCAGAACGGTGCCCAGGCCTACTACCGGTGGCCGTGGAAGCTGATCGCGACGAACGGCCAGCACGAGCTCTACAACCTGGAAACGGATCCGCTGGAAGAGCAGAACCTGGCCGATGTCGAGACCGAGGTCGTGAGCACCCTCGCCCTCGAGCTCAGCCAGCTGCCGAGAGCCGAGAGCCTGCACGTCCCCGTTTACCGGGTGGTCTGGGACCCCGACTTCTTCGGCGGAGAGGAGGATCGGCAACCCTGGGCGGACATCATCGACCGCGCGATGCATGAACAAAGAGCTGTAAAAACAGGAGGCTACCTGCCATGAGCAACGAAGAATACTCACCGAAACTCTCGCTGGCCCATGCCACGTTGAGCGTCACCAGATTCGAAGAGGCGCTCGACTTTTATTGCGACGTGCTGGGTTTTCAGATCACCAATAGCGGTGAGGTCCCGGGCGGGGGAAAGATGGCTTTCATCAGCCAGGATCCCAACAACCATCACCAGATCGCCATGGTGGAGGCCGCCGAGCCCGGCAGCCATGCCTTCGTCATGGCCGACCACCTCGCTTTCCGAACCGGCTCCCTGCAGGACCTGCGAATTCTGCGCGAGCGGCTCGCGGCTGCCGGTATCGAGACCATACTGCCGATCTGTCACGGGAACGCGTGGTCTTTGTACTTCAGCGATCCGGAGGGCAACGGTCTCGAATGCTTCGTCGACACGCCTTTCCATGTCGCCCAACCTTTCGCGCAGGGCTTTGATCTGGATCAACCCGACGAGGAGATCGCCGCCGCGACGAAGGCGCTCATCGAGTCGGAACCCGAGTTCCAGACCATGGCCAACTGGAAGGCAGCGTTCGAGAACCGCCTGGGTTGAACCATCGCGAGGGGCTGGTGATCGAACGAGCCGGGTTGGCGATGGCTGGGCGCTCAGGCCACGCGCCCGGAAGAGGCACGTCTGCATGAGCGCCCTGCCAGGCCCGGTCCCTAGGCCGCCCGATCCTCCGCCAGAACGGCCTCCAGATCATCGGCCCCCCCGACCAGGCGGCCGTCGATGAAGACCTGCGGTAACGACGTGGCGCCCGCCACGGCACGCAGCGTCCGGTCCGTGTAATCACGGTTGAGAACGAGCTCCTCGTACTCGTAACCGTGATCCTCGAGCATTGCCTTCGCCCGTACGCAGTGAGCGCAGCCCTTGCGTGTAAACAGCGTCACGCTTGCCGGATGCGCCTCGTTCGGCGCAAGGTAGTCGAGCATCGTGTCGGCGTCGGACACTTCATAAGGGTCACCCGGGATTTCGGGCTCGATGAACATCTTCTCGATCACCCCGTCGCGGACGAGCATCGAGTAGCGCCACGAGCGCGCGCCGAAACCAAGATCGTCCTTACGGACCAGCATTCCCATCTTTTCGGTGAACTCGCCATTGCCATCGGGCAGAAACGTCACGTCCCAGGCCTTCTGGCTCTCCTGCCATTCGTTCATGACGAACGTGTCGTTGACCGAAATGCAGACGATCTCGTCCACGCCGTGGCGTGCGAAAGCCCCGGCGAGCTGGTTGAAACGCGGCACATGGGACGATGAGCAGGTCGGCGTGAACGCGCCGGGCAGCGAAAAGACGACCACCGTCCGGCCGGCAAAGATCTCGTCTGTGGTGCGATT
>JBDHIF010000020.1:0-59458 GCA_039587535.1 Gemmatimonadota bacterium | reverse complement strand
GGCCGGCACACGGCAGGCCTCGAATCGCAGCTCGCCCAGCGGATGCGGAGCGGAGAGCACCTGTGGTCCGACGAAGAGCAAACCGGGCGCGTCCGCGGGTACGACGAACGCGCTGATCCCACGGCTCCCTGCCTCCGGATCCGTCGACGCGAAGACCACGTAGTAGTCGGCGATCCCGGCGTTGCTGATGAACCACTTGGTCCCCTCGATCACGTAGTCCGCACCGTCTCGGGTGGCCCGGCTCCCCATGGCCGCCACGTCCGACCCGGCCTCCGGCTCGGTGAGCGCGAAAGCCGACATGGTCTCGCCCGCCAAAGCCGGTTGGGCCCACGCGGCTCGCAGCGCGTCGTCGCCGGCCAGGAGAAGCGGCGTGATCCCGAGGCCCTGGAGCGCCCAGACCGCGTCGGCCAGGGGCGATCCCGCCGCCACCCCCTCACGCGCCAGGCAACAGCCTCGCAGGTCCATGGAGCCGATGGGCCGGTACAGACCCGCTTCGCCCATCTCCCGGAGGAGCACCCGCGCTTCCGATCTGGCTTCCGCGTCCGAACCGGGCTCCGGCCTGGATCGAAGGGAGGTCCGTACGAATCCGTCCACGTGGGCGGACCATCCCGTGTGGCTCTCGTCCAGGAACGCCCGGACCGCCCGCAGATCGGGCGTCGCCGGCAGGCTCACGCCGACCTCCCGCTTCTCGTGCCCATCACAAGAAGGCCGCGTCCCTCTTCGCGACGAAGGCGTCGTACGCCTCGCGGAAGTCCGGGTGGAGCATGAGGGCCGCCTGGATCTGGGCCTCCGCCTCGAGCGCCCCTGCGAGATCCATCGAGGCCTCCCGGTTGAGCGCGTCCTTGGTGATCTCCAGCGCGAACGATGGGCCGCGGGAGAGCTTGGCGGCCAGGGCCTGGGCTTCCTCCAACGCCTTCCCGTCGGTGACCACCCTGTTGTAGAGCCCGATCCGGTGTGCCTCGTGGGCGCCGATGAAGTCACCAGTCATGAGGAGCTCGCTGGCCTTGGCGAGCCCGACGATTCTGGGGAGCATCCAGGCGGCGCCCATGTCTGCCCCGGACAGCCCCACCCGAGTGAACAGGTAAGCGATCTTGGCCGACTCCGCCGCGATCCTCATGTCGCATGCCGTCGCGATGACTGCACCCGCCCCGGCTACGGTGCCGTTGAGGGCGCCGATGACCGGCTTGCGGCAGGTCCGTATGGCAAGGATCAGGTCGCAGGTCATGCGGGTGAACTCGAGCAGGCCGCGGAAATTCCGCTCGAAGAGGGCACCGATGATGTCCTCGACGTCCCCGCCGGTACAGAACGCCCGGCCCGATCCGGTGATCACCACCGCGCGCACGTCGTTCTCGTCGGAGAGCGCATAGAAGGTGCGGCGGAGCTCGTCGTAGACCTCGAACGTGAGTGCGTTCAGGCGGTCGGGACGGTCGAGGGTGAGGGTTGCCACCCCGGTGTCCGGGTCATGGTGGAAGCGGAAGGACGTCGGCTCGATCATGTGCGTGTCGGCTCGGGTTCGATGTCGGTGCGGCCGGTCGGCGGCCTCTCAGCCCGGCTGCGAGGGAAGGACAGCCGTGGCCTCGATTTCGACCAGAGCGCGGGGATCGACCAAGCGCTTCACCTCTACCAGGGCCATGGCTGGAAAGTGCCTGCCCATGGAGGCGCGGTACACGTCACCCAATCGCTTCCGCTCCTCACGATATGCGTCCAGGTCGGTCACGTAGATGGTCATCCGCCCGATGTCGGCGGCTCGTCCACCCGCCGCTTCCACGATGCTCAGCATCTTCTCGAGCGCCAGGCCGAACTGCGTCGTGAAGTCGTCGGTGGTGACCGCTCCTTCCGGCTCTGCCGCGTCCTGTCCCGCGACGAACAGCACCCGTCCGCCGCCCGGCGCGAGCATCCCGTTCGTCCACCCCCGGGGATCACCGAGGGCACTCGGATTGATGTGATCGTACGTCATGGGCGTGCGTTCCTTCCCGTTCAAGACGACCAGCTCGCCGTTACGGCCCTCCGGCCCCTCGGCCGACAGGTCGAGGACCGCGGCGGCTACTTCCTCCATGGTCACGATTCGGTCCTGTCCGGCGGCGGCGAGCACGGCCCGGAGCGCCTCGGCAGGGTCCTTCCCAGTGCGTTCCACCACCCTCGCCACGGTCGATTCCGTGAGGGGCGTGTCGACGTACCCCGGGCACACGGCGCTCACCTCCACGCCCGTGCCCACGGCCTCCGCCGCGACTGCCCGCGTGAAGCCCACCACCGCGTGCTTCGCCGCCGTGTATGCGCTCACGTACCGCTTGCCCTCGAGTCCGGCCATGGATGCCAGGTTGACGACACGGCCCCAGCCCCGCTCCACCATGCCGTCGAAGACTGCGCGGGTGCAGAGGAAGGCGCTGGTCGCGTTCACGGCCATCAGTCGCTCCCACTCGGAAAGCGTCGTACGGCCGAGACGATTCGACGTGGCGTTACCGGCGTTGTTCACCAGGACCTCGACCGGACCGTACGCCTCGCCGACGGCCCGCACCAAAGCGTCCACGTCCGCCTCGACGGTGACGTCGGCCGCAGCCGCCCGTGCCTCCCCACCGGCATCCCGAATAGCCGAGGCGACGGCCTCGATCTCCGATTCCGTGCGAGCGCTCACGACCACGCGACAGCCTGCAGCGGCCAGCGCCCTGGCGATTTCCGCACCAATCCCCCGCCCCGCCCCGGTCACGAGGGCGACCCTCCCCTCCAGGTTCACCGTGCTCCCTCCTCGGGCTTCGCACCGACGTCGAGCTCCGTCAGCACCCGGTCCGCGAGGAGCACCCCGAGGACGTCGAGGGTCTCACGGCCCTCCTTCGCGCTGGCATCCGCAGGCCATCCGAAGTAGGCGCGCTCGCCCCCTGCCTCCTCGAACGAGGTCTTACCTGCTTGAATGGCGTCCGACAGGGAGCTCGGCACGGGCTCGAGTCCGGCGGCGATCTCAACCCGAACGAGGTGGGGTGCCACCGCCAGGATCATGCTCCCCTCAAAGCGGCCGGCGTGGCAGGCACCCGTCCGGAACTCGTCGGTGAGCTGCTCGGCGACTCGGCGGCGCGTGAGGTCGAGGAAGAGGATCTGTGCCCCGCCGGTCTCGCTCTGCTGCTCTGCGTCACGCAGCGCCTGAACGTGGGCCGGGTCGAGGTGGGCGTTGGCGACGGCCAGCGCCCGGATCCCATGGCGCGCCAAAGAGGCGGCCACCTGGAGGACCGTATCGCGCACCGTCTCCCTCTCGACGGATACCGTCCCGGGAAACCCCTGGGCGAACGGGGCAGCCGTATACCAGATGGGCGGGAGCACGAAGGCTGTGACTCCGGCTTCATCGAGCCGGGCGGCGCAGGCGCGAGCCATCTCCTCGGCGATGATGACGTCGGTCCCGAGAGGGAGATGAGGGCCATGCGCTTCGACCGCGCCAATAGGAAGGATCGCCACCGCGCCATCCGCCGCGTCTCGGACTTCTTCCCATGTCATGTCGGAGAAGCGATGTACGGGCATGCTCGCTCGGGCGTCCTGATCGGGGGGATCGCGAGGCCCCCGGGTTGGCCGCTCGGCCGACCCGGTGGGGGCCGTCGCCTAACCTGGCGCGGGGGTCACCGGCACACAACCGAGCTCTTCTCAGCACCGCAGCAACGTCCGCCAGCGCGGGTCACCTTCCCGGAGCCTCGATACCTGTGAGCATGAGTATGTCATGCGTATGTACCGAGGGGACGCGGCGGACGGGGGATCGGAGATATTGAAGGTTGCGTGAGACGCGCCAAACGGGTCGCGGCGGGGTCGCTCCTGTTGGCAGGCGTAGGCGTTGCCTGGTTCCTCGGGGGCATGGCCGAGGTCGCGCCGTCCCCTCCAGCTCGCGCTTGCGATGAGGGCCAACCCCGACCGGCGCACCCGAACCGTTGGACCGTACCGGTTTGACCCCGCCTTCCCCGGTCGCCTATTCTGCCCGGTGCGACCCGCATCGACGAGAATCCCGAGACGCCCGTGGCCTTCACTCCGCCGAATCCGTTCAACGTTTTCGACTACTTCCTGGGGGACCGACTCCGCGAGGGCCTGGGAGGCCGACGCGCGCTGCTCTGGGACGGCGGCTCCATGACGTACGACGCCGTCCACCAGGCATCGGGCCGGTTCGCGCGCCTGCTCCTGGACGCGGGCGTGCGTCCGGAGGAAAGGGTCATCGTGGGTCTGCCCGACGGACCGGACTGGGTGGCCGCCTTCTTCGGGATCCTGAGGATGGGCGGGGTGGTGGTGATGGTGAACCCGGACCTGCGTTCCGAGCAGATCCGGCAGTTCTTCGAGTACACGCGGGCCCGAGCGGCCTTTGTGGGGCCGGGCCATGCCAACTCGTTCAGGGCCGCGGCAGACCAGGCCGCACACCGGCCGTCCCTCGTGGAGGTGGGCGGGAAAGGTTGGTCGGCGCGCCTGGACGCCGCGGACCCGGAGGTCCCGGTTTTCGCGTCCCACCCCGACGACGCGGCCATCTGGTTGTTCAGCGGCGGGACCACGGGGCTCCCGAAGGCGGTGATCCAGCCGCACCGGTCCTACGCCAACACCACGGAGTGCTACGGAAAGGGCATCCTCGAGATGGGTCCCCACGACGTCACGCTCTCCGTACCCAAGCTCTTCTTCGGATACGCGACCGGCACCAACCTGCTCTTCCCCTTCTCTGTCGGTGCCACCTGCGCCCTTTTCCCCGAGCGATGCACGGCCGAGACCCTGTTCTCGAAGATCGAGGCCTTCCGCCCCACCGTCTTGGTGAACGTTCCGACCATGGTGAATCACCTGGTGAGCCACCCCTCGGCGCCCGAGCGCGACCTCTCGAGTCTGCGGGCCTCGACTTCGGCGGGTGAGGCGCTTCCGGTGGACCTGCATCGGCGTTGGGACGAGCTCTACGGAGTCCCGCTCCTCGACGGGCTCGGCACGGCGGAGATGTGGCACGTCTTCCTGACGAACCGCCCCGACGATATCCGGCCCGGCACCCTCGGCCGCGCGGTAACGGGTTTCGAGGTCCAGGCCCGGGACGACGACGGCCGCGAGGTGCCGCCTGGCACGGTGGGCCGCCTCTGGGTGCGGGGTGACTCCAGGGCCATAGCCTACTGGCAGCGTATGGGAGAGACCCAGCGGGCCTTCCAGGGTGAGTGGTACGCGTCCGGCGACATGATCCGCATGGACGCCGACGGATACGTGACCTACGAAGGGCGTGCCGACGACATGCTCAAGGTCAGTGGCAAGTGGCTATCCCCGAAAGCGCTGGAGGATTGCCTTCAGGAACACCCGGCGGTGAAGGAGGTGGCGGTGGTGGGTGTGGCCAACGAGAACGGCCTGGTGATTCCCAAGGCGTTCGTGGTGGTCGACTCGTCTGGGGCCCCGCTCCCGGATGAAGGCTCACTGGCCTCCGAGCTGCAGCAGTGGGCAAAGGAACGACTCGAGCCGTACAAGTACCCTCGGGAGGTGGCGTTCATGCCCGACCTGCCGCGAACCCACCTCGGCAAAGTAGACCGCGGCGCGCTTGCCCGCGGGAGCCGCTGAGCGGTCGCTTCCCTGCCGTTTCCTCGATTCCAAGGGGAGCGAGACCGATCCGCGCGACTTCACCGCCATGGTGTCGACAATGGGCGAACTGACCTCGGTGCACCCGCCGGATCGCAAAGCAGCCGTCGGGGGTAACGGGATCGTCCGTACCAACCGCCGCCCGAAAACCCGCGAGAGACGACGACATGGGTGACTGCCTCAGGATCACTCCCTCCCTGGCCCTCGGTGTGGGCCTGTTGACGGCGCTTGCCTGCTCTCCAGGCTCCGCCCAATTCCGGGAGACCGTGCGCATCGAGCCCGGCGAGCGGTGCCCGACGGGTATGACCGAGATCCGCCCCCAGACCTGCATGGCGCCGGAGTTCGCGCCTCCGCTCATCACGGACTACGACCCCGAGTCGATGCTCGTCACCGAGGAGACCCACGTCGCCAGCGCGCGCTTTCCCGTGGTAGACGTCCACGGGCATGCCCGGGGGCTCACCAACGCGGGGACGATCGACGACATGATCGGCTATCTGGACGAGCTGAACATCCAGGTCTACATCGCGGCGGATCAGGTCTCCGGTGACCGGCTGCGCCAGGCCATGGAGAACATCCGTGGGAGTGCGCATGCGGATCGGTTCCGGGTGATGACCGGCATCGATTTCGACGGCGTGGGGACGCCCGGCTGGGCCGAGAACGCCGTGCGACGGCTCGAGGAAGACGTGGCCATGGGCGCCGTGGGAATCGGCGAGGTCTCGAAGAGCTTCGGGATGGACGTGCGGAAGGCCGACGGCTCGAGGTTGCGGATCGACGATCCGGAGCTCGACCCGGTCTGGGAAGCCGCCGGCCGGCTCGGTATCCCCGTGTTCATCCACACGGCGGAGCCACCAGCCTTCTTCGAGCCACCCACCATGGACAACGAGCGGTGGCTCGAGCTGGCCCTGTTTCCCAATCGCCGGAATTACGGGCCTGACCGGGTGGGCTTCGAGCAGCTCATGACGGAACGAGACAACGTGTTCCGCAAGCACCCGAACACCACGTTCATCGCGGCACACTTCGGTTGGCACGGGAACGACCTCGCCCGGGCGGGTCGACTCCTGGACGAGTTCCCCAATGTCCACTACGAGGTCGGTGCGGTGCTGTACGAGTTCGGGCGGCAGCCGCGGGCGTCCAGGGAGTTCTTCACCCGGTATCAGGACCGGATCCTGTTCGGAAAGGACAGCTTCCAGCCGGTGGAATACCCGTACTTCTGGCGGGTCTTCGAGACCAACGACGAGTACTTCGACTACTACCGCGACTATCACGCGTTCTGGAAGATGTACGGTATGGGCCTACCCGACGAGGTCCTGCGTAAGCTGTACTACGAGAACGCGCTCCGCATCATGCCCGGGCTGCCCACGGAAGGCTTCACCCGTTAGGGGCCGGAAGGCCCGGACGTCGGCACCGGATCAGGCGGCGAACGGCACCCCCACCGCTCCGCACAGCCAACGCATGAACGGCGCGCCGGCCTGACATCGCGCGGCAAAGGCCTCGACGAACCCGTCCGCGACGACCTCCGCTTCCGACAGCGTCCCCACGGCGATGAAGTCCTTCCGCTTGATGTCTTCCATGAGCGGGTGATCCCGGTCGAACCCGTTCGGTCCCAGCTTGAGGCTGTCACCCCCGAGCGCCAGGTCTTCGCTGGGCCCCAAGCCTTGCGTGGCGGCGCGCCAAGCGCCGGGCTCCTCCACGATGGCCTCACGGATGCCCGTGAGCGTGTCCCGGTCGGGGTGCCAGATCCCCATCCCCACGAAGCACCCACCCCGGCTGCCCGGTCCCGTGCCAGCCTCGCCCTCGGGCTCTAGATGCAGGTAGAAGCCGGGGGCATGCACGTCCCTCCCGCGGGCGTGCCTGAACTGGATGCCCGTCTGTTCCTTGTAAGGCGGAGCCCCGGGACGGAAGCGGAGGTTCGCGTGGATCCGGAACAGAGAGCCCCCCTGGATCTTCGGCTCGGCCTGGAAGTGCGGGCTGATGCCGCGGAGGTGGGGACGGAAGGCCCGGACGAACACCTTGCACGGTTCCAGCACGTCTTCCTCGTATCGTGCCCGGTTCGCCTCGAACCAGGCCTTCTCGTTGTTTCCCTTCAGATCTCGGAAGAACTCGAAGAGTGCCGGTGTGAACGGGGAAGGTTGAGCCACAGCGTCTCCTCACCATGAGGTCGTAAAGCCGCCAGCCGCCAGGCGCGTCGACCATCGGGGCCAATCGCGCTTCGACGAGCGACCGCATCGGGCCCCTCCAGATACCGAAATGGGCACGCCCACCGCAAGCGAGGGGCGCAGGGGCCTGGGCGCGGAGCCTCTCCGGCGCGGGGCTCGTCCCTCGGCTTGCACCCCACCGGGCGCCGCAGCACGTTGCCCACCGACCGACCCAGGAAGCCGGCCGGCACGCACACCGACCCCGAGGAGCCGATGCCACGCGCTGCCCCAGTCCTGAAGCTAGCCCTTCTCGTCCCCGCACTCACCACATGCGCGGCACCCGACGCGGACTCGGTGGATGCCCCGGCTCAGGCCGAAGCGCCGGCCATCGACCGCGATGTGACCCAAGCGGACATGGACCGATGGAAGACCGAGCTCTCGAACTGGGGGCGTTGGGGTCCGGACGACGAGAAGGGCACACTGAACCTCATCAACTCAGAGAAGCGAAGGCAGGCGGCCGCACTCGTTCGCGACGGCGTCGCGATCTCCCTCGCCCGTGACGCCCAGACCGAGGAAGCCGTCGACAACGGGAGACCGTACGAGCATGAGATGCTGGCCGTGCGTGACGCCGCTTCGTCGGACCGGATCACGATCGCGCCCCACGGATACGCCCATACGCATCTCGACGCACTCGGCCACCACTTCCTGGACGGCCGGATGTACAACGGCTTCGAACGGGATCGGTACGTGACCATGGAGGAGGGCGCCGCCAGGGGCTCGATCCACAACGTCAAGGACGGGATCTTCACCCGCGGGGTCCTCATCGACTTGCCGCTCATGAAGGGGGTGCCGTACCTGGAGCCGGGGACGTCCGTCTACGTGGAGGACCTCGAGGCGTGGGAGGAGTTCGCCGGGATCACCATCGGCCCGGGCGACGCCCTCTTCATTCGAACGGGTCGGTGGGTGCGGCGAGCACAGGTGGGTGCATGGAGCCCGTCGGACGCCGCAGCCGGACTCCATCCCTCGGTGATTCCATGGCTCAAGGCGCGCGATGTAGCCGTCATGGGTAGCGAGACCGCGATCGACGCGGTGCCGATCCCCGAGGTCATCACGAACCCGGACGACTACCTGCCGGTCCACAACTTCGTCCTCGTGGCGCTGGGCATGGTCCTGTTCGACAATTGCCAGCTCGACGCCGTCGCCGCGGCAGCCGAAGAGCGTGGCCGCTGGGAATTCCTGCTCACGGCGGCCCCCCTGCCCATCGTCCGCGGAACGGGCTCACCGATCAACCCCGTGGCGATCTTCTGAACGACACACCCGAGGAGATGTCTCCCGTGCACCGACGACAATTCCTGGCCTCGTCCGCCGCTGCGGGCCTGGGCCTCACCGCCCATGCCGCCTCAGCGGCCGCCTCCGCACGGCCCACCCATCAGCCCGTCCCTCGCCAGATCGTCATCGCCGGAGGCGGATTCGGCACCGCCTTCATCGGCTACATGGCCGGGCTGACAGGCAAGGAACGCCCCAGCCTCTGCTACCTCCCGACTGCGTCCGCGGACCGGGAGTCGAGCATCATCCGGTGGTACGAGAACTGCGCCCCCCTGGACGTCGTCCCCTCCGCCCAGGAGAGCTTCATCAGCAGCTACCGGACGGACCGAAGCTGGGAGGAGATCTTCCTGTCCGTGGACGGCATCGTGGTCTCAGGTGGTAACACGCTCAACCAACAGGCGATCTGGCACGCACAGGGCATCGACGAGGTGCTCCGGGAGGCCTGGGACCGGGGAATCGTCCTCGGGGGCGCGAGCGCCGGTTCCCTTTGCTGGTTCGAGGAAGGCACCACGGATTCGCGTCCGCAGGAGGTCTCGAAGGTGGAGTGCCTGGGCTTTCTGAGGGGGAGCCACTCGCCCCACTACGACGCTGAGGCGGTCCGTCGACCCACCTATCACCGCATGATCGCCTCGGGCCAGCTCGCGCCGGGCTATGCGTGCGACAACGACGCCGGCATCCATTTCGTAGACAACGAGGTGCGTCGCGTGATCAAGACTCGCGAAGACGCCAGCGTCTATTATGTGGCCCTGGAAGAGGGGACGGTGGTGGAGACCGAGCTCCCGGGCGAGATGATCTCGTAACCGGTGCGTGGCCCGCTGGCGCGTCCCCTTCAGGCTGCGCCAGTCACGGCGTTCTGGAAGACCTCGTCGACCTCTTCAGGCGTCAGGGTCCTCGCCTCCTCGAGCCACCAGGCTGCGACGGCGAGGAACGCGCCTGCCACGGCACGCGCCCTGCCCGTACCCTCGGGTCCCGCGGCATGCTCGCTTTCATTCGCGCTCAGCTCCGCGAGGACCACTTCGGTCAGGATATCCCTGAGGCGCCGGCGAACGCGGTCGCTGGGCCCCCGGATTATGGTCTCCTTGAAGAACTTTCGCTGCGTGGCAGCATGACGGAGCAGCGGGAGGCTGAACCGGTATCGGAACGGCTCTCCCGGGGCGGGACGATCGAGCTCGGAGAACGATAGCAGCCACGCACCGAAGCCATCGAAGAGCAGGTCCTCCTTCGCCGAGTAGTGGGAATAGAAGGTCGATCGCGCGACGTCGGCCCGACCCGCCAGAAGGTCGACCGTGATGCCCTCGTATCCGACCTCGGCGATGAGCTCGAGCAGGGCCTGCCTCAGGCGTCGCCGCGTTCGCAGAACCCTCGGATCCTCCTGCAAACGCCCTCCCCAGCCTCATATTTTATGGACAGATTATCTCATACGTCTATTATCGAACATTATGACGTGATTGTCCATCTCTTTTCCTCCGGGACGCCGAAGCATGCTGCAGGAGGTCTTCGACCCGGAGGCCCCATGTGCATAGCGCTCCTCGCCGCCCCGCTCCTCGTCACCGCACTTTCAGCGAACGGTCTCCTCCGAGGGGTGGGCCAACCGATTGCCCGATCCCAGAGCGGGCTATCCCCCGCTCGGAGTGGTCTTTGACGAACACGGCCAGCGTCCGGCGTTCCAGACCTGCGTTATGGACGGGAAGCAGAGGCTCGAAATCCACGAGCGGGTCGACCTCGACCCCAACCCGTGACATGGACGAAGTGCGGCTTCGCGCCGTGGACGGGCTCGGCTACTACGGCTCCGTGAGCACTCCGAGGAACGCGATCGCTCTGTCGACGCTTCCCGCGAGGGTGAGTGGGTTGTGCCCGCCGCTCTCGTATCGGAAGAACTCATCGTCCGGCGGTCCCCGATCTAGTGCTTCCAGCGCTGCAGCGAGCGCGTCCGCCTGGCTCACGTCCACGATGTCGTCACCCTCGCCGTGATGGATCTGGACGACCGGAAGATCGGACGCGAACAACACCGCGGATCGCCGCACCAGTTCCCGTCGGACCTCGGCCGGCGTCAGTACGCCCTCCACCATTGGCTGGATGAATCGCTCGTCGAGCACCACCAGCCCGGGCAGATCGCGTAGGACGCCCTCGATGGCTTCCCCCACGATCTCCTGAACGTACGGCCCGAAGAAGTCAGTCGGCCCGAAGAACTCCACGATCCGGTCGATCCGTTCGTCACGAACCCCCATGAGGAGGGCGACGCCGGCGCCCCGGGACAGCCCGAGGACCCCCAGCCGTTCCGGATCGGCTTCAGGTGTGATCCCCAGCGCCGCATCCAGGAAGGACAACGCGTCATCTACGTCGCGATCCCATGGGCTCGGCAGTCCCCCGGAAGGCCAAGTGCCGCCACTGGTCCTCAACGTCTCAGCCCGAAACGACGGAACGACCCAGACGAAGTCCGCCAGCGCATCTCCAAGCAGGATGCCCAGCTGAGCCAAGATCGCCGTGTCGACGCCCTGATCTCCCTCGTGGGCGTACACCACGACAGGCAGGCTGCCGGCCTCCGCGCCGTCGGGCACGATCACGGCGCCGTAGTGTCGACCTCCGTCGATGGCGTGGGATACGACCCGCAGGCTGGCCCCTACCAATCCCAGAGCGAAAGGCTCCTCGGCCTCCACGTTGACGTCCGCGGGCGTGACATCCCGTACCGCCCAGTCCGCACGGACGGCTTCGATCTCAGCCCCGGTCGGGGGAGCAAAGAGCGCGTCCAGGTCCACCCCTGAACCGGGATCCATCGGCGTGGACGGGGCATCACCACCGCAGGCGGCCGCAAGCAGTCCGCCTACCAGCCAGAGTGGAGCTCTCCGTCTTTCGACACTGCGGAATTTATGAGTCAACTGAAATGAACCTCGAGAGGGCCTCGGAGGACACCGCTCGGCGGCCGTTCCGTCGATGCCGGGTCCCCTCGCTTGAGCGTGCTCTCAATGTGACCTCGAGGCAGCAGGGGTCAACTACCGCTCGCCTTGCTCCATTGCCCTTGCCATCAGGACGACGGATGTTCAGCACCCCGCCGTCGACTCACAGACACACCAGGACCCTACGATGCACCGACCGCCGTTCCCGCCTCAGACGTCCCGTCTCTCGGCCCGAAGCGTCTTCCTCTCCGGGCTCGCCACGCTGCTCCTGGTCGGAGCGCCCGCTTCGGCGCAGATACCCCTGCAGCAGGCCGTCGAGGGACTGGACTTCCGGGAGATCGGCCCCGCGGTCATGGGCGGCCGGGTTTCGGACTTCGCGGTGGTGGAGTCCGACCCCTCCTCCTACTACGTCGGGATGGCGTCGGGCGGCGTCTGGTTCACGGACTCCGACGGCACTTCGTGGACCCCGGTCTTCGATGATCAGCCATGCTCCAGCATTGGAGCCACGGCGGTCCATCCTTCGGATCACAACTTCGTTTGGGTGGGGACCGGAGAGCCGCAGAATCGCCAGAGCTCGCCATACGGATGCGGCATCTTCCGGTCCATGGACGGTGGGAAGACATGGCTCGACCTGGGCCTGGAGGAGACGCGGCATGTCGGCCGCATCGAGCTCCATCCGTCCGACCCGGACATTGCGTACGTCGCCGCGGTCGGAGACCTCTTCGCGCCCAATGAGCAGCGGGGTGTGTTCCGAACCTCCGACGGGGGAGCATCGTGGGAGCGGGTTCTGTTCGTGGACGAGCAGACAGGTGCCATCGACCTCGCCATGCACCCCACGAACCCGGACGTCCTGTACGCCGCGATGTACCAGCGGCGCCGCACGCCGTTCGGGTTCAACGGAGGCGGCCCCGGGAGCGGGATCTATCGCACTCGTGACGGTGGCGCCTCCTGGGAGCGGCTGGACAACGGGCTCCCCGACGGCGACCTCGGCCGTATCGGGCTCGACGTGTACCGAGGCGACGGCGACCTGGTGTACGCCACCGTCGAGGCCGGTGACGAGCAGGGCGGGGTCTACCGGACGGCGGACGGTGGCGCCTCCTGGGAGCGTGTGAGCAGCGTGAACCCGCGCCCGATGTACTTCAGCCTCATCCGAATCGACCCGAGCAACCCTGAGCGGATCTACCTCGGTGGAACCTCACTCCAGGCCTCCGACGACGGCGGACGCACATGGTGGGATGCCGACGGAGACGAGCTCATACATGTAGATCACCATGCGCTATGGATCGACCCCACCGACCCTGGCCACGTGCGCTCTGGTAACGACGGCGGGGTGGCATCCAGCCGCGACGGAGCCCGGACCTGGCGAATCCTGAACAACTTCGCCACCGGCCAGTTCTACGAGATCGGCGTGGATATGAGCGATCCGTACCGGGTCTGCGGCGGCCTGCAGGACAGCGACGCGTGGTGCGGCCCGAGTCAGTCCAACACCGTGTTCGGCACCCGGAACCGTGACTGGGTCCACCTCCTGGAGGGTGACGGGTTCCACGTCGAGTTCCCGACCGGCGTGACCGACGTGGTCTACGCCGAAACCCAGAACGGCAACATGCGGCGCCTGCGGCTGGCCACCCGGGAAGTACAAGTCGTGCGACCCGTCGCGCGGCCTGATGACTCCGAGCCGGACCTGGAGCGCGATTATCGCTTCAATTGGAACGCCCCCTTGCTGCCTTCCGCTCACGACCCGGACGTCGTCTACTTGGGGGGGAACCATCTGCTTCGCTCGCTGGACAGGGGGATGAGCTGGGAGGAGGCCAGCCCGGACCTCACCCGGGCCATCGATCGGGATACGCTCACCATCATGGGTCGGCTCGTAGACGACGAGTCGCTCTCGGCCCACGACGGCGTCTCGGCTTACGGGACCATCACAGCCTTCTCCGAGTCCCCGCTTTCGCCGGACCTGCTCTACGTCGGTACCGACGACGGAAACCTGCAAGTGAGTCGAGACGGAGGGGCGAGTTGGGAGAACGTGGTCGGGCAGATCTCCGGACTTCCGGCCCTGAGCCCAGTGAGCCGCATCGAAGCGTCCCACGCCGTGGAAGGGCGCCTCTATGTCTCCTTCGATCGTCATCTTGCCGGCGACTACCGGCCATTGGTCTACACGAGCGACGACTTCGGCCGCACCTGGCAATCGATCGCGGACGGGCTTCCCGAGCACTCCGTCAACGTGGTACGTGAGCATCCCGCCACCCCCGAGCTGCTTTTCGTCGGCAACGAGATCGGTGTCTTCGTCTCGGTTGATCGCGGAGCGTCTTGGGCTGGGATGACCGAGCTTCCCACCGTGCCGGTGGACGATCTCGTGGTTCACCCTAGGGACAATGACCTGGTGGTGGGGACACACGGCCGGAGCATCTGGATTCTGGACGACCTGGCCCCTCTTCAGGAGGCGGCCTCCGACGGTGCCCTGCAGCGATCGGCACACCTCTTCGAGCCCGCCACGGCTACGGAGTGGTTCCTCCACCAGGACTGGCCCTTCTGGGGCGAGGCTTACGAAGCGGAAGACCCGCCATACGGCGCTCGCATCCGCTACTGGTTGAGAGAAGGAACCTCGGAGGAGCCGACGCTGAGGGTATCCACGGCCGACGGCCGGCCCGTCCGAACGCTCAGTGGCTCAGGCGAGGCCGGACTGCACGAGGTCGTGTGGGACCTGCGGGAGGCGCTACCGGCCGAAGTCCTGGACAGCGACGAGGAGGACGCTGCCGGCGCCAGGGTCATGCCGGGGAGCTACCGAGTCACCTTGGAGATCCCCGGAGACACCCTCGAACGCAGTCTGACGGTCCGGCTCGATCCGCGAGCCGACGCGAGCGCAGCCAGCTTGAGCGCTCGGCACGCGGCGGGCCGGAGCGCTGCCATTCTGGAGGCGACGGGGAGCCGTGCACAAGACGCTCTGGAGCGCGTTGCCGATCAGCTCGACGAAGCGCTGGAGCTGATGGGCGAGTTGGACGCGGACTCGGCGCTCCTGGCCGACGGCCGGGAGCTGCGGGCAGAGGTCGACTCGCTGAGCAGCGATCTTGCGGACGCCGTCCCCGGCCGGTTGCTGCGCGGCACCGAATCGACCTTCGAGGCGCCGACGGAAGACACCCTCTGGCAGATCGAACGCGGATGGACACGCGTGCCCTCACTCGTCGATCAGCTGAATCGGATCATCACCGAGACCGTACCCGCTTTCTATCGGCGACTCGACGAAGCGGGAGTGAGCCGGGATCACGGGACGCCGATCCAGGTACCGGCTCGTCCACCGGGCGCCTTCCGGGAGTGAGGCTGCAAGCGATGGAAGCGGGGCCCGATCTCGAAAGTCGGGCCCCGCCTTCCGCGTTTCGCTCTGCGCCTCGGAGACCACTCTCCCGAGGAGCAGGCATGCCTCTCTCATGAATTTCAAAGGGCCTCGCCGCACCGCTTGCAGAACCGGGCCTCGGGATCGGTTTCCACGTATGCGCAGGCCTCGCAGATACTACCCGGACGCCGGGTCGCCACCATGGCCAGCTCGGCGGACACGATCCCCGTGGGCACGGCGATGATCCCGTAGCCCAGGATCATGACGATGGAGGCTACCCCCTGGCCCAGCGAAGTCTGCGGCGCCACGTCGCCGTACCCCACCGTCGTGAGCGTCACCACCGCCCAGTACACGCCCTTCGGTATGCTGGTGAACCCGGACTCGGGCCCCTCGATGAGGTACATGAGGGACCCCACCACGACCACGATGCTCACAACCGTGAGGAGGAAGACCGAGATCTTGTAGCGCGAGGCCCGCAACGCCTCCGCCAGCGCGCTGGCTTCCCCCATGTACTGGACCAGCTTCAGGACGCGGAAGACACGCACCACGCGAAGGATCCTTACTACCGCCAGGAACTGGCCGCCCGGGAGCACCAAGCTTACGTAGGTGGGAATCACGGCCAGCAAGTCGATGGCTCCGAAGAAGCTGAAGGCGTAGGAGTCGGCTCGCTTGACGCACCAGAGCCGGAGCACGTATTCCGCGGTGAAGCCCAACGTGAACATCCACTCCAGGGCCCGGAGCCAGGGTCCCCACGCGGCGCGGAGTCCGGGAACGGAGTCCAGCATAACCACCGCGACGCTCGCGATGATGGCAATGATCAGCCCGACGTCGAAGATCTTCCCCAGCCGGGTCTCATTCCCGAAGATCACGTCATACACACGGGCTCGAAGCGAGCCGGGCTGCCCGCCGGGTGCCAGTCTGGACATAGGCCTCGGAAGTCGGGGTGAGGGTTGGATGCAGGCAGGAGACCCGGACAAACTAGTCCCAGGCACGGCTCCGAGCATGGGTGGTCTCCACAGGGGTCGTCCGGTGTGGCATGCGGCGGCTCGCATCCCGCCTCGGGACCCGATAGGCTCCTCAGCGGTCTCAGTTCACTTCCGCTGGCACCTTTGCCGGAGTCCTCATGACCTCTCCCACCCCCGGAGGTTCCATGCCGCGCCGCCCAGTAGCCACCTACTCCATCGTGGCTCGCGATCCCAGGAGCGGTGAGATGGGCGTCGCGGTGCAATCCCACTGGTTCTCCGTGGGATCGCTCGTCCCCTGGGCCGAGGCGGGCGTGGGAGCGGTCGCCACCCAGTCCTTCGTGGAGCCGGCCTACGGCCCGCTGGGCCTCGAGCTCATACGCTCGGGACGGAGCGCGGAAGAGGCGCTGAGGGCGCTGGTCAGCACGGACGCCGACGAGGAAGTGCGGCAAGTGGGCATGGTGGACAGCGCGGGAAGGGTCGCCGCGCACACCGGGTGCCGAGCGGTGCAGGCCGCCGGGCACCACCTCGGCGACGCGTACGCCACACAGGCCAACATGATGGAGCGCGCGACAGTTTGGAGCGCCATGGCAAAGGCCTATGAACGTGCGGAAGGCGACCTCGCGGAGCGTCTCCTGAAGGCACTCGAAGCCGCTCAGGCGGAAGGCGGAGACATCCGAGGAAAGCAGTCTGCTGCCATCGTCGTGGTGGCGGCGGAATCCACGGGCAAGCCATGGATCGACAGAAGGTTCGACCTGAGGGTGGAGGATCACCCCGACCCGGTGACCGAGCTTCGCCGCCTCGTCCTGCTCCAGCGGGTCTACGGGAAGCTCAACGACGGTGACGCCCGGGTTACCGATGGTGACCTGGACGCCGCCATGATCGCCTACGGCGAAGCCATGGAGCTCGTCCCGGACGCGACCACCAACGGCGAAGCGCCGTTCTGGGTCGGGATCACCCTCGCCGCCGCCGGGCGCGAGCATGAGGCGGAGCCCTTCCTCCGCCGAGCACATGCGGTGGATGCCCGGTGGTCAGAGCTCATTCTGAGGCTTCCTGCCTCCGGGCTGCTGCCCAACCTCGAGAGCGCGGAGAGATTGAGCGAGCGCATGCGTGGGAAACCCCACTAGGACCAGCCGGGCGATCGTCTTCGTGCCCCGGACACGGCCCCTCCCACCGGAGCGGGTAGCCGTGGTGGCTCCGGAGTCCCTAGCTTCAAGGAGTTTGTCCGTGCCAACCCTCGAGGAGGCTTCGAGTTGAGCTGGTTCCTGGCCGTGGCCGCAGTGCTTTTGGCGGTGGCCGTCTACGACGTGACCCAGAAGCGCCACGCGATCCTGCGCAACTTCCCGGTCATCGGGCACTTCCGGTACATCCTGGGAGCCATCGGCCCCGAGCTCCGCCAGTACATCGTCACCTCGAACAACGAGGAAAGGCCCTTCTCGCGGGACGCGCGCCGGTGGATCCACTCCTCCGCGAAGCGGCAGAACAACTACACGGGCTTCGGAACGGACCAGGACCCGGAGCTCGCGCCCAACTACCTGATCATCAAGCACGACACCATCCCGATGCCCTCCCCCGACGGGCACGAGGGCGAGTATCCCATCCCGTGCGCAAAAATCCTCGGCGGCGCGAGGGGGCGCAGGCACGCATTCCGGCCGGCGTCAGTGGTCAGCATCAGCGGGATGAGCTTCGGATCGCTGTCCGGGGCCGCGATCGAGGCGCTCAACCGCGGCGCCGCGATGGCCGACTGCCTGCACAATACCGGTGAGGGCGGTATCTCACCGTATCATCTCAACGGGGGCGACCTCATCTGGCAGCTGGGGACCGGCTATTTCGGCGCACGTACGCCCGATGGATCTTTCGATCTCGAACGTTGCGTGGCCCAGGCCGAGGAGCATCCGGTCCGGGCGATCGAGATCAAGCTGAGCCAGGGCGCCAAGCCAGGTCTCGGCGGAGTGTTACCCGGCGCCAAGGTCACCGCCGAGATCGCGCAGATCCGAGGCGTGCCCCAGGGGCAGACCGTGGTCAGCCCGTCAGGGCATTCGACGTTCGGGAACGCCGACGAGCTACTCGACTTCGTGGAGTCCGTGGCAGACCGGACCGGCCTGCCTGTGGGGATCAAGTCCGCGGTGGGAGAGCTCCACTTCTGGACCGAGCTGGCGGACCGTATGGCCAAGGAGGATCGCGGCGTGGACTTCATCCAGATCGACGGCGGCGAAGGAGGGACCGGCGCGGCGCCGTTCGTGTTCACGGACCACGTGGCCCTTCCCTTCAAGGTCGGGTTCAGCCGTGTATACCGGATCTTCGCCGAGCGCGACGTGCACCACGGACCGGTCTGGATCGGCTCCGGCAAGCTCGGGTTCCCGGAGACCGCTCTCCTCGCATTCTGTCTCGGCGCGGACATGACCGCCGTCGCCAGGGAAGCCATGATGGCGATCGGATGTATCCAGGCCCAACGCTGCCACACCGGCCACTGTCCCGCCGGGGTGGCCACGCAGAGCCGGTGGCTGCCGCGAGGGCTTGACCCGACGGACAAATCCGCAAGGCTGGCCAACTACGTGTATACGCTTCGGCAGGACCTGACCCGGCTGAGTCACGCGTGCGGATGCGCGCATCCCGGGCTTCTCACCGCGGACCATATGGAGATCCTGGACGGCAAGTTCGGAAGCCGCAACGTTCGCGACGTCTTCGGTTACAGGCCGGGCTGGGAGCTGCCCAGCGAAGAGCAACGCGCCGCCCTCTCAGCCCATGTGCTGGCCAAGCGCGCGGCCCGGGGCCAACCGAGGTTCACGGAAGCTTGACCTGGGCGGGCGACGCCCCGACGCGCCCGAGCCAGGCCGAAGCATCCGTCATTCGGGTGCGACCTCGACCACCATCTCGATCTCGACGGTGAGATTGACGGGAAGCGCCGCCATGCCGACCGCCGATCTTGCGTGGTGCCCGGCAGCCCCGAACACCTCCTGCATGAGGAAGCTGAAGCCGTTCATGACCTGGGATTGACCCGTGAAGTCCGGCTCCGAGTTCACCATGCCCAAAACCTTCACGATACGCCGGACACGGCTCAGGTCCCCCAGGTGGGCCTTGAGCGACGCCAGCAGGCAGATCCCCACCTGGCGTGCCGTGGCCTGGGCCTCCTCGGCCGTCACCTCGCTGGGGACCTTGCCTCGACCCGTCCCCTCCCACTCACCGCAGGCGCCGTGCCCTGAGGTGAAGACCAGATTGCCCGTCTGCACCACGCGGTCGAAGGAGCGTGTGCGCATTTCCGCGGGCACCGGGAGATCGATCCCCATCTCCGCCAGCCGCGCCTCGGGATCGTACGACGATGCGGCCTGTGCCCGAAGCCCCGCTGGAGCGGTGATGAGGACCAGGGCCAGAAACAGGGTGGAGCGCACGGCACCGAACGAGACGAAAGACAGCGGAAACGGACACGGCATTAGGGGCTCCAGATAGAAAGCGGGGCAATAAGAAGGTCCTGGGGGAGTCGATCTTGACCTACCACGACGATCGCCGCAATCCGTGCGGTCTTGCTGCCCGGCCGGCGGTCGCACCCCAGGCCTCGCCCGCTCATATCCAGCGGCGCACCCGGCGCTTGTAGGCGCGGTACTCGTCGCCGAATTTCTGCTCCAGGTACCGTTCCTCGGGGAGGATCGCCAGCCACTGGAGAGCCAGCGCGCAGACCGGCGTGAGGGTCAGAATCCAGCCGTTCGAAAGAACGATCGCGAACCCCAGGCAGACGATCACCATCTGGAGATACATGGGGTTCCGCGTCATCCGGAACGGTCCATCGTCCACGATGCTGAGCGTCGGCTTCCACGGGCTCTCACTCTGACCGGATCGCCTCATGGCGGCCACGGCGGGCAGCCCCAGTCCCAACATCGTCACGGCGATGAGGCCGCCCCCCAGCCAGTACCGCTCCGGCGCAGGTAGGCTCAGCAGCAGAGGCCAACCCCTCTGGAGAATCACCCCCGCCGCGATCGTGGCCAGCGGGACGGCGGGAGGGAAGATCCGAACGCGCGCCCTGTCCTTGATATCGGCCTTCGTCATGATCCTCCTGGGGGCCTTCGCCCGGCGCGCGGCTGACGGTCGCACCGTGCCGAGCGGTGTGGATCCGGAACGAGGTCCGGCCGTGGACAACTTAGAGCGGGTTGCGATTCCCTGGCGAGGTCAGGCGGCGAGATCCGTCCACTCGCGCGTCTCAGCTGGGTACAGGTCATTGCCCCGTCCGTGCTCGCGCCGTATCTGAGAGCCGAGTCGTCTTCCGGGATGTGGCGCCATGGAGGGGTGGAATGAAGATACGCGGATGGGCTGCGGTGGTGGCGGTGGTTCTGGCATTTGCAGCGCGACCGGCAAGCGCGCAACAGCCGCAACCACCTTCGTGCGAGGACCTGGAAGCTCACCGCCAGTGGGATTTCTGGGTCGGTGAATGGGACGTGGTCGTCAACGACTCGACCAGGACCGCCGCGGGCCGGAACCACATCCAGTCCCTGCACAGCGGATGCATGCTTCTGGAGTCCTGGACCAGCGCCTCGGGAGGCACGGGGTCGTCCCTCAACTTCTATGACGCATCGGGCGGGGTTTGGCGACAGATCTGGGTCGCTCCGGCCTATGTCATCGAGATCGAGGGCGGGCTCGACGAGAGTGGAGCCATGGTGCTGGAGGGAGAGCTGCGCACGTTCGTGTCCCGCACCGTATCACCGTTCCGGGGAACGTGGACCGAGCTCGAGAACGGCGTCGTCAACCAGCGCTTCGAGATCATCGACCCGGAGTCCGGCGCGTGGACGGTTTGGTTCGATGGACTCTACCTCCGGCGCGACTAGGAGGCCGGAGCCCACGCCGGAGCGCTTCCCCTTGCAAGTCTATGGTTCCAACCTTACCTTCCCTTGCGAAGTCTATGGATGGGAGGCGCGGTAACGAATGCGCCGGTCACGACGACGTGGGGAGGTGTTTCGATGTTCGAAGACGACCGTGGGCTGCTGCAGGGTACCCTCGAGCTGCTGATCTTGAAGTCCTTGAGTCAGGGACCCGCTCATGGATACGGGATCGCCCGCTGGATTGAAGAAGCCACCGACGACGCGCTCCGCGTGGAGGAGGGCTCGCTGTACCCCGCCCTCCACCGGATGAAGGGCAAGGGATGGCTTGACGCCGAGTGGGGAACGTCGGAGAACAATCGCCGGGCCAAGTTCTACGGCCTGACGCCCGCCGGAAGGAGCGCGTTCGTCACGAAGTCCCGGAGCTGGTCCCGGATGGTCCAGGTCGTTGGGCATGCCCTGTCGGCCACCGCTGTGGCGGGCGGTACATCGTGACGGCGGGTCGTCGAGGCGGGGGCCCGGAGCTGGGCCCGAAGAAGCTTCGGGCGCTCCTCACTCGACTTCTGAACCGGACACCGGACCCCGACGCCGACGAGGAGCTCCGCTTCCACTTCGAGATGCGCGTCCGCGACTACGTGCACCGGGGATTCTCGGAGGAAGAGGCCCGATCCGCGGCCCGGTCCCGAATCGGTGACGAGCAGGCCATCGCCGAGGCCTGCAAGCGCATCGATCGGCAGGCCCACCGGCGAGAGAACCGTCGAGCATGGCTGGGTGAGATCGCCCAGGACCTCCAGTACGGGGTCCGGGCTCTGCGGCGCTCGCCGGTCTTCGCCCTGGTGGCCGTGGGCACGCTCACCGCCGGCGTGGGCGCCACCACCGCGATCTTCAGCATGGTGGACGCAGTCCTCCTCACACCCCTGCCGTACGCCCAGCCAGACCACCTGGTGAGACTGTGGGAGACGTCACCCCAGGGAGCGACCCGTAACGTAGTCTCGTCGGGCAACGTGGTGGATTGGCAGGAAGGCGCTCGGTCCTTCGACATCATCGCAGCTCACCGGGCCCCGTACGGCGTGGCCATGACCGGCCAGGGGGACGCCACGCGCGTGCAGGTCGTCGACCTCCAGCCTGAGGTGTTGGCCGCTCTGGGCACCCCGCCTGCCTTGGGGCGCCCCCTGCTCGCCGGCGATGCCGACACCGGCGACGCCGTGCTCCTCTCCCACGCATTCTGGACCACTCGATTCGGCGCCGACCCTTCGGTGCTGGGCCAACGAGTCACGCTGAACGACGTACCGCACACGGTCGTGGGCGTCATGCCCCAGAGCTTCGCATTTCCCGCGAACACGCCCGACCTCTGGCGGCCGGTGGAGACCGAGTTCTTCGACCCCAACGAACGCACCAGCCACAACTACGAGGTCGTAGCCCTCCTCCGGCCTGGCGTTTCGGTAGGGGAGGCCCAGTCGGAGATGACGGCCCTGGCGTCGGCCATAGCCCAGCGACACCCCGCGGAGATGATGGGCTGGGGCGTGCGGGTGGTGCCGTTCCATGCCGATCTCACCCGTGACGCGCGCACGCTCTTGTGGGTGCTCCTCGGGGGGGTATCGGTGGTGTTGCTCATCGGGTGCGGAAACCTTGCCAACCTGCTCATGGCCCGAGCCGCAGCCAGGGAGCGCGAGATGGCCGTCCGGGGAGCCATGGGCGCAGGCAGGGGGCGGATCGTGCGACAGCTGCTCACCGAGAGCGGCCTCCTGGCTTTCCTGGGAGGTTTGGGCGCCCTGCTGTTGGCGCCCGCCCTGCTCGGGGTCCTGGTGGCCGGAGCTCCGCCGGACCTCCCGCTGATCGACCGGGCCCGCATCGACGTCCGGATGTTCACCTTCGCGGCGGCGGTCTCGTTCGCGTGCGCGGCAACCTTCGGACTGGTCCCTGCCCTCAGGCTCTCGCGGACAGACCTGAATCGCGCCCTGCGGGGGACGCGCACCACTGCCGGCACGCCGCAAGCCCGGCTGGGTGAAGGACTCCTCGTGAGTCAGGTCGCCTTCTCCGTCGTGCTCCTCGTGGGCGCCGGGCTCTTGGTCCAGTCCTTCCGGGCGTTGAACGCCACCGATCCCGGTTTCGATCCGGATGGCATGACCGTCATGGAGATGGACCTACCTTTCGCGCGCTATGGTGACAACGCTCAACAAGCCGGACTCTACGACGCGGTGATCGAGCGGGCTCGAGCCGTCCCAGGCGTGGAGGCGGCGGCAGCCGCATCCATGACGCCGGCCTCCGGTCAATCCATGACCTTCAGCTTCTCGATCGAGGGCCGGGAAGCCTCGAACCCCAGCGGGCGAGAAGACGACGAGCTCCTGGTGGCCGTCACCCCGGGCTATTTCGACGTCATGCGCCAGGCCGTCCTCGACGGACGTGCCTTCGACGACGGGGACGGCCCGGAGGGGGTCCCCGTCGTCATCATCAGTCAGTCCCTCGCAGACAAGCACTGGCCCACAGGCGGCGCAGTGGGGAGCAGGATATCGTTCCGCGCGGGTGAGACACCGTGGCGTGAGGTGGTGGGAGTGGTGCAGGATGCCCGCCTCGAGAGCCCTGACCTGGATCCCGGCCCAGTCGTCTATGTCCCACATGCACAGAAGCAATGGTCTTGGCTCACCTGGATGGGCGTGCTGGCTCGAAGGGCGGACGGCGTTGGACCCGGTCCGGTCGCGGAGGGGCTGCGCGCCGCCGTGGTGGAAGTGGACCCCCTACTCCCCCCGCATGGGATCACCACGATCGATGAGCGGTTCCGTGCGACTACGGCCAAGCGCACCTTCGCCATGCGGCTGGTCAGTGGCTTCGGCGGCCTGGCGTTGCTGCTGAGCCTCGTGGGTCTCTATGGCATCCTGGGCTACATGCTGGCCCGCCAGCGTCGGGAGATCGGGCTACGGCTCGCGATGGGCGCCGACCGGACCGACATCGTGTCACGCGTCCTCGGTCGTTCCCTGGCCCTGACCCTGCTCGGAGCGGCACTGGGCGTCGGGGCGTCGGTCGGACTGGTGCGCCTGGTGGATAGCCTGCTCTACGGGGTGTCCCCGACGAGCCCGGGCGTATACACGACCATCGTCCTGGGCGTCACACTCGTCGCTGGCCTCACTGCGATGGGACCCGCCAGGCGCGCCGCGGGGACCGACCCTCTGGAGGCGCTGGCCGCCGAGTGAGGCCCCGCGCCGCCCCTCGCGCGCCACGGGTCACGAGGCCGTCCCCGCCAGCGGGGACGGCCCTCGGTGCACACGCCCCGGGTCGCTCCCCCGATCACCGAGGCGCCATTGTGTGCCGCGATCCGGAGGAAACTGGTCACGTCCCGTGGCTCAACCCCACACCGTACCGGTCCACGGCGACCTGCACGCGCTGCGCCACATCCGGCACCGTGATCCGCTCCATCCGGCCGTGCCTCGGATCTGCGATGGAGGGATCGGGTGCAGCGCCCGGGTCGTTGTACCGATCGACCCAGAGATCCTCGTACTTCCCGTAGGGCCCCACACGCCAAGGATTCGTGTGTCCGTAGAGACCCACGACCGGCACGCTCATGGCACGGGCCATGTGAAGCGGACCGGTATCCGGAGCGATCAGCAGGTCGAGTCCATGGATCCTCCACAGCAACGGACGGATTCCGTCTCCCATCGCGAGGACGGGCTTGGCACGGGCGGCGCTATGGATCTCCTGCGCCACCGCCTGCTCCAGCTCGGATGGTCCACCGAGGAGTACGCTGTCGAATCCGAACTCGCGGTCCAGGGTGTCCACGAGGGCCGCCCACCGCCCGGGGACCCAGTCCTTGGCGCGGTGCGCCGACGTCGGCACGATCCCGACGACGGGTCGCTCGAATACCGCGAAGAATGCGGCCTGCCGCTCACGCTCAGCGGCCGTAGGCTCGAGCCGCCACTCCAAGGGCTCCGGGTCGATCCCGAGGGGGCCGAGCAGCTCCAGGAACATATCCTGGGTGTGGCGCCGGAGTCCGGGAACGCGCTCGTTCGCGACGAGCCAGGTGAGGTCGCGGGCCCGGTCCCGGTCGAACCCCACCCGCCGAGCAGCACCGGAGAACAGGGTGGGAAATACGCTCTTGAAGTAGATGTTGAAATTCAGCGTCACGTCCGGCCTGAGCCTCGACATCTTCTCCCGCAGGTCGAGCACGCCGGGGAGGCCGCGGCGTTTCTCGAACACCACGACTTCATCGATGGCTGGGTGGGCGTCCAGCACCGGCGCGGGCATCGGTTCCACCACCCAGGTGATGCGCGTCGACGGATCGGCGCGCTTCAGCGCATTCGCCACCGGCAACCCGTGGATGACGTCCCCCAAACCGGTGAGAAGCACCACACAGACGTGATCTCTCACCGGACCGAGCTGTGTCGAAGGCGGAGGTCTGCCATCATGGAGCAGGTTGAGTCAGGAGCCCCGGCCCATCGAGCGAAGGGTGAATCGTGCCGGGCGTTACTGGGACGGTACATCGTACCGAGCCGTGAACCGTCGGGAAACGCCTGCTCCTGACATTCCCGGTGCCCCGCGAGCCGAAGCCTCTATTCTCGGGCGATGGGATCCGTCACGCGGACCACGGCGTCGATCAGGGACAGGATCTCCTCGTCCGCGAGCGTGTTGCGGATGATGCGGCCCATGACCCAGGCGGCCCCCGCATTCGCGATCGTCACCCAAAAGAAACCGATCGCTTCGAGGAGTCCGGGGAAGAGGGCACCATCGATGAGAAGCGCCCCGCCCATGAGCGCGGCGAACAGGAGCGCCGGTAAGGCGGCCTGCCGATCTCGAAGCGCCGAAGAGCGGCTGGTCACGACGGTAGCCAGGGCGGCCAGGGTCGCGAACGCCGCCAGGTGAGCGAGGCTGTAGGCGCCGACCATGTCCAGACGAACCGGGAGATCGCGGCTTGGTTCGAGCCCCAGGAAGACGACCGAGCCCATCAGCGACGGGGTCAAGAACGGATCTCCCCGGACCGCGTCGACCACGAGGAAAATCAGGGCGACGGCTGCGCTCGCGTACGCGCTCGAGAGCACGACGGCGGACAAGGCACGGCCGCGATCGGGCGTGAACGGCAGGGGATCCACGGTGACTCCGGGTTTCGGTCCAAGGAAGCTCGATGTCCTTGCTACCCGTCACGCATGTCGGGTACATACCGTGATCCGGACAGGATCTCCACCGCGGCGCCGTCGCCCGCGTGTCGGTCACGTCATCGGCTCGTGGGCTCAGACTGTCTGGGACCACGGCGCCCGACCACGTGGATGAGCACCGACGGCAAGGCCCGCCAGCGCCCAGGCCAGCCACGCGATCACGATGCCCGCGTACCCGTCGATCGCGTAGTGCCACCCAAGGTGTACTGAGCCCACGAGGATAAGCCCCGTGTAGGCCATGGCCACGACGCCCAGTGCTCTCTGCCAACGCCAAGCGGCGAGCGCCACCAAGGCCGTGAGCGTCACGTGCATGCTCGGCATGGCCGAGATGCCCCCATAGAGCTTGTCCGAGCCGGTCACAAAGGCGTCCCAGAGCGCGTTTTGACCGCTCAGCGCGCGAGTACCATCCAGGTTCTGGAGCAAGGGGGCGAAGCGCTCTGCGTCGTCGGCCAGATCCGCGTAGAACGCAGGCCCTCCGGAGGCGAAGTAGATGGCCGCCAGGGAACCGGCGAACGCGATGCACAACACGAAGGCCAGGAAGAAGCGACTGCGCAGCCGCAGCGGTGCCCACGTCGCCACGAGCAGCACGCTCAGGAGGAGCACCAGGTACCATGAGACGTAGACCTGGTCGAGGACAGTCGTCACCAACTCCGTGCCCGGTAGCGCATGGGTCCATATCCACGGATCCGTAGCCCCGTGTAGGACCTGATCCAGGTCTGCGAAGGCCCCATCCCAGGTATAGTCACGGAAGGTGGGGATCTCCCCCTTGAAGGCTCCGTAGACGTCGAACGTGAAGACGGTTCCCAGCACGAACAAAGGGATCCCAGCCAGCCGCTCCAACAGGGCCGGGCTCGTGAGATCCTGCCGGAGCTCCTGGCCCAGGTCTCGGAACGTGCGCACGCGGGTGGCAGCGACGATGAGCCTGGCGACCAAGCATGCGGCAATGAGGTCAGGGATGATCCGCAGGCCTAACAAGCCGCTCACGCTGGTCCCGAGCGCGGGCTCCAACTCGAGCGCGATGGCGGCACCCCAGTACGCTGCCAAAAGGGCCACATAGAGGCCATAGCCTCGAAAGAAGCCGGCGAGGGCCGTCCCGCGGCCATCCGAGATCATCGCGGGTTGGTCCGAGCGTGCACGAGGCATCGGGCCCGGTCTCCGCTATGAGCAGCGTGGTCGGCCATATCCTCGCGGCACGGGCGCGGACGCCCCCCGGGCTCAAAACGGTCTCGCTCGGTCATGGATGATTGTAGATCCGGAGTAGACCATGAGCCAAGGCCGGATGGACACCGCTCGGCCCGTGGGGGTAGCGCAAGATCGCGGACACGGACATTGTAGCGGTGGCTTCCTGACACTCCAGAGACAGGGTTCATGACATGTCCCTCCATCGTCGCGCCGTAAGGGTACGCCTTCGCGGGGGACGGTCCCTACACGGCCGGATCCACGTTGCCGAAGGGCAGTCCCTCGGCGGCTTCCTGAGTGCCCGCAAGTTCTTCCTGAACCTCACGGACGTACGTTGGGAAGACGAGCAGGAGGATGACCGGTTCCCCCACTTGAGCGTCAGGATGAGGCAGATCATCTGGGTCGAGCCACTCGACGCCGCCCTGCACCTTTCCTCGGCCAAAGTCCCGGCCGACGAGAAGCGCAAGATCGAGCTGCACTTGGAGGGGGGCAGTCTGCTCCACGTCGAGCTCAACCTGGCGAGCGAGACCCGCATGTCGGACTACCTCGACGCCAACCCGCTCTTCATCTCCCTCTTCAGCGTGCACGTGTTGAGTGAAGAGCGGACGATCGATCGCGTAGCCTTGAACCACGGCGCCATCCTCGCGATCCGGGAGCTCGAGCAACCGGAGCGCTAATTCCCTCCGCGGGTGGCCCGCTCTGTTCTTGGGCGTCCCAGTGGGACCTGCACCCCGGTCGAGACCCGCCAGTGGGTGAAGATGTCGGCCTGCTTGAAGTACGATGCGCCGACGAGCAGCCTCGCAGGGCCGAGCCGGTGGCCGGATTCGACGGACGCGTCCACACCGAGTCCCCGATCATCGGAGAAACCGAACATGTGGGGGTTCACCTCCAACCGGAGATCATGGCTCCCGGATTCCCAGATACCCTGGGCCCGTAGACCTGCGCTCCAGAAACCCGACGGGCTCGCATAGCCCGGCTGCTGCACGGTGAAATCCTCCCAATAAACGTTGGGCTGCAACGCGACCCATCGCCCGACCGCGGAGCTTACCGGAAGCTGCACGTGTCCGAAGGCGTAGGTCTTGTCATTCTGATCGGCGTACCAAGAACGCCCGATCCCGAGCTGCACGTTGCGCCGTTGCCCTAAGGCTCGTGTCCCACGGAGCCGGACATCCGTCAGCATGAGTCCAGCGACGTCGGGCCCGGATGACCGCAACGAGAGCGGCCGGGTGGGCATCGCGGTCGGTTCCTCGTCCCAAATCGGCCTCCGCCCGAGCGAGATCCCAAGCTCGGAGCCACCGACGAACATCTTGTCCAGGAACGCGTTTCCGAGGAGAGCCGCTCCGGCGCCTTCCCGGGCGATCAGGCCGGCACCGGCTCCGAGCCTCACGTCGTCGGCAATGAAGAAACGCCCCAGTGTCGCACCCGCCGAGATCAGCTCGCTCCGATCCCCCAAGCTGCGGAAGCGTCGCGGCTCGACGAACGCGCCGAGGCGGAAGCGCGCACCCATGGGCCAGGCCGTGGCGTCCGCCCGCAGCGTGCTCTCCTGCACGGGATCACCCTCCCCAGCTGCGACAACCAGGCTGGCTCGGGACCGTGTTTCGCGATCGAATCGGTCTTCGAGGTCCTCCAGGCGGTGGGCCGCACCCAGTCTTCGAGCCGACTCGAGGGCTCGGCCCAGCGTATGCATGTCACCCCGGTCCCAAGCCGCTTCGGCCCGTAACACGGCAACCTCTGCCTGCACCTCGGGCTCCGCGTCGGTCACTTCCCCCAAAATTCTCTGCACCCTGAGCGGCTGCCCCATGAGGCGCGCCGCCCGGGCCTGGAGCAGGCGGTCGCCGGACGTGACCCGCTCACTCGAGACCACTGCGCCCAGAAGCTCATCGGCTTCACCGGAGCGACCCTGATAGATCAGCGCCTGGGCGAGTGTCAGCTTGGCCTGGTTAGATCCGTCGTTCTCCACGGCCTTGCGGCCCCACTCCTCCGCGGCAGCCCAGTCCTGTACGCCCAGGTGCGCTCGAGCGATCTCCAGGGACAGGGAATCCGCCCACTCCGACCCGTAGGCCATGTAGTGCGGAATGGCCGCCCCTTCCCTTCCGAAGGACGCCAACGTGCGCGCGAGGGCCAGACGCGCCGCGCGGTGCTCGGGGTGCGCATCGACGTAGGCGGAATAGGTCGCCGCAGCCTCCAGCGACCTTCCCTGCTCTGACAACGCTCTGGCCAGCCACAGCGCGTCGGGTCCGGTACCGTCTCCGAGAAGAGGCTGGAACACCGACAAGATTTCGCTCCAGTCCTCCAGCTCCATCAAAGCCGAGGCCAGAGCCGCTCGTAGCCCCTCATCGTCCGTGCGCTGCCGAAGGACGAGGGTCCAGGCGTCCGCAGCCTCCCGCGGCATTCCGGCGTCGCGGTATGCGCCGCCGAGCCATTGGAGCTCGGCCGTGGCGAGGCCTCGGGTGTCCGCCAGTCGCTCCAGATACCGAACCGTCAAGCCCGGGCGGCCGGCTCGCTGAGCCGCCCGCGCACCGAGAACAAGAGCCTTCGGATCCGAGGCTGTGGATGGCTCCGGTAGGCGCTCCAAGGCCTCGGCCGGCGCGTCGATGTCGAGCAGCGCAGCGGCGAAGGCGACGGCCACTTCACTCCGGACCGGGTCCACCGAGCGCTCGTACGCACGGTACCAGAACACGGCCCGCTCATGGTCTCCAGCCCAAGCGCTGAGTCGCGCTCGGTGTTCGAGAACCTCGGCATCGGCCGGACCTTCGGGGTCCTCGCCCTCGAGCAGGACTGCATAGGCCTCCTCGAAGCGCTCGGCCTGCTCCAGCAGCGCGACCACCTCGTGCCTCACGTCGGCGTCGGTGGGACTCTCGTCCAGTCGCTGCCGCCAGAATTCCAGCGCCCCCTCAGGGTCCGCAGGTGGGCTGGCGCTGGCGCGCGCCGCGGCTTCACGCACCGCAAGCTCGTGGATGGCCCGCTCGACCTCCCCGGTCAGCTCCGCGGTGACGGCCGCTCCAGGCCACCGCTGGCGGAACTGCTCCAGCATGTGGAGCGCCTCGGTCGGTCGTCCAGCCCACACCGTGGAGCGGATCACCAGGTCGTCCACCTCGGAGCTGACGCCTCGATGTGGGTCGAGTGCCGTCAGGGCTTCTTCGTATCGGCGATCCTCGGTCAGCAACCATGCGTAACGGATGGCGTCGGTCACACCGAGGGCACCGTCGTCGGCCAAGCCCCGGTAGATCTCCTCGGCGGCTCCATGCCGATCGCTAGAGACCAGGGCCCACGCAAGCTCAGACCTGCGGTCGGGCTCGCCGGCGGAGTCCGCGGCAGACCGGATGAGCCGCACGGCTTCATCCCATTGCTCCGTCTCCATGTAGAGTCGAAGACGATCTCCGACGGTCGACGGGGACGCCAAGACCTCGTACCCGCGGAGCGCGGCATACGCGTCTCCCGCGGCATCGCTGAGCCTGGCGAAACGGTCGATGCACGCGGGGTCCGGGCACCGCTCGAGCGCGTCGCTCAGCGCCAGTCTGGCGCCGGTCGAGTCGCCGATCGAGAGAAGAGCCTCAGCCAGTCCGAGCCGCGGCTCGGCATCGTTCGGCGCGTGGCCGGCCGCGTCGCGGTACCGATCGGCCGCGGACGAGGCGTCACCCAGCCCCAGGAGCGCCCGCCCTTCGAGGGTCGACAAGTAGGCGCTGTCCACCTCTACGAATCGCACTTCCTGAATAATGTCGAGCGCCTCGCGCCATGCCCCCCGATCAAGGGCCTCGCGCGCCGCTTCGAGTCGTGTGGCGGCATCGCGCCAGAAGAAGCCCTCCTCGTGCACGAGAAGTCCTCCCGCCAGAGCGAGCCAGCCGCCGATCATCACGGACCGGAGGCGGTGGCCGCCGGCTCTGGCAACCTTCTTGGGCGAGCTCATCTCATCCCTCCACGCCGTCGAGCGACGACCGTCGATGGGTTAGGCCGTTGCTCACGATCGGCCACATGGTCCACAACGTGAAGGCCGAGACCAGAATGTTGGCGGCCAGCACCCAGGGTGCGACCTCATTCATGTAGAGAGCGTAGAACGGAAGCAGCGCATTCGCTGCCAGCAGCGCGAGCTGCGGCGAGAGGAAGAGCAGATGCCGGACCTTGGAGTCCTGCCGCAGCAGATTGTTCACGCGGTATTCGGGCTTACGGCCAGGAGGCGAGAAGAGGGCACGGATCGTCCCCCAGACATAGACCGGAAACATGCCGGCCAGGAACTGGAACTGCTTCCCCGGCTGCTTTCCGCGGAACAGCAGCTCCGCAGCAACCGCGAAGAGGACGAAGTACACCAGCCTCGACAGCACGATCGGCAGCTCCGCTGCCACGAACAGCGGTGTGCCGGTCAGGTACGTCCAAAGCGGCACCATGAAGAAGACGGGCATGAAGAAGCCCGCCCAGATGTAGCTGGAGCCGATGACCAAGTGATTCAAGCGCTGACGCCACTTCAGCCCGGGTTTGAGCAGGGGATTGTCCCAGAAGAAGATCCTCATGGTATCCACGGTCCACTGGTAGCGCTGCTGATACACTTCCTCGATCTTGCCCGGAGCGAGGCCTATTGTGACCGGATAGGGGTAGTAGAGGCCCTTCCAGCCGGCAGACTGCATCTCGTACGAGGTGGTCAGATCTTCCACGAGATTCCACTCGGCAAAGCCACCGATCTCGTCCAGAGCCTCGCGTCGATAGAGGACGCCGGATCCACAGGAGATCACGGTGTCGTCGGCGTCGAAGCCCAGCTGGATCGCGTCGTAGAACACGGGATCCTGAGAGTTGAACGGGTCGTCCTCCGGTACGAGATAGGACTGCTTCGACTGCACGATGCCGACCTTGGCGATGCTCATGTATCCGGCCATGCGGTCGAGCGCGTCCCTGCGAACGGCATGGTCCGCATCGAGAATGAACACGAGCTCCCCGTGCGTCCGCTCGAGCGCGTAGTTCAGGTTGCCGGCCTTCGCATTGGTCTGGGGCAGACCTTCGGCCGCACGGGACAGGTACTGGATGCCCAGTTGCTCGGCTCGCGAACGCACCGCGTCGGAGTTCTTCTCGTCCAGCACGTAGACGCTCAAGAGGCCGTCCCATTCGAGCTTGGATGCCGACTCGATCGCCCGCTCCACGACCCACATCGGCTCGCCGCACACGGGGACGTAGACATCGACACTGGGCTTCTGCTTGACCGCTAGCCCGCCGCGCGGTTTGAAGCGGAGATCCCAAACGTCGATGGCGGCCACCGTGAAGATCACCAGGCACATCACCTCGGCAGCGAGAAAGAGCGCGCTCACCACCGGAGCCTCGGGGTTCAGGCCGCCAATGAGTACCCACAAGTAGAGCAGCCCCGAGAGCCCAGCCACGACGCTTACGACACGGGCCGCTACTCGGCGCGTTCGGTCCTCATCCTGCCGGAACCGTCGATCGCGCCCCTTCCCGGGCGAGGGAGGCTGTCCGGTCGCCGCACGGCGGGGTTCGACTTCGCGAGCGGGTGGCTGGTGCTTCAGCAGCGGCATTTTCGAATCATCCCTGGAGGTTGTCGGTCGGAGTTGCCGGTTGGCCTGTCCTAAGCGAACCCCTTACAACCTTCGTGCCACGGCCCGACCATCACCTCTAACCAATTATCGCACAATGGGTTAAACGCTTTCAGAGCCCAAGATCCCCGACTCCATCCGAGGCTTGTTCTTTGCAGATTGGGAAGGAGTCACTCACGGTTTTGACAACCGCGAGTCTGCCTTGGGGGGGATCGCTCCCACGACGAGGTCGATGACCAGGATGGCCATCGAGAAAGGGGGGTAACCTGGGAGTGCGAATCCGCGACCGGGGGCGACTCGATCAGCCCCCGCTCGCGGTCAGGGAACCACGAGCTGGTGGTCGCGGATCAAGCGGTTCAAGGTCGGGCGAGAGATCTGCAGCATCCGCGCTGCCTCGCTCTTGTTGCCACCCGTCTGCTGAATGACCTGCTGCACGTGGTGGCGCTCGACCGAGGACCGGATCTCGGACAGCGAGCGAGCGGACCGACCACTCGGATCCACGCCGTCCTTTCCGGCACGTTCGCCGGAACACCCGATGTCTTCCAGAGTCAGCGCCCCTCCGCGACTCATCACGACCGCTCGGCGCACCACGTTCTCGAGCTCGCGCACATTTCCGGGCCAATCACGCTCCATGAGCGCATCAACGACCCCGGAAGGGATCGCTGGTGGAGGCATGCCGGCATCCGACGCCGCGCGGGCAACCAGATGCCGCACGAGTAGCGGGATGTCCGAGCGGCGCTCTCGCAGGGGCGGCACATCAATCTCGAGCACCTGGAGCCTGTAGTAGAGATCCTCTCGGAAGGTGCCCTCCTCGACCATCTCCTGCAGGTGACGGTGCGTGGCGGCTACCACGGTCGTGGCGCTACGCGAAGGCTTGTCGCTGCCCACAGCGTAGAATTCCCGCTCTTGCAGCACGCGAAGGAGCTTCGCCTGGAATGCGGGGGTCGTGTCGCCGATCTCATCGAGGAACAGGGTTCCCCCGGCTGCGGCGTCGAACTTTCCGCGGCGATCCATCGTGGCTCCCGTAAACGCGCCACGGACGTGTCCGAAGAGCTCCGATTCCAGGAGCGCTTCCGGAACCGCAGCGCAGTTGACGGCAACGAAGGGCTCATCCGCTCTGCTCGACGTCTCGTGCAAGGCTCTGGCGATGAGCTCCTTTCCGGTTCCCGTCTCACCACGGATGAGGACCGCGGTATCGCCACCGGCGCGAGCCACTGATCCGATCGCCTTGTAGACGTTGATCATCTTGGGATGGCGGCCGACCAAACCATGCGCGGTCTCGAGCGGCGGCGCACCCGGGCCGGGCTCAGCTTCGTCCGGCAGCCGGTTCTTTCTGCGCAAGCAGCGATGGATGACCTCCTCCGTCTCCTCCAGGCACAGCGGCTTGGTCAGGAAGTCGGATGCGCCCATCTGGATGGCGTCGATGACGTTCTGGACGTTGCTCCCGCCCGTGAAGAGCACGACTTCGAGGTCTGGCGTCAGCCTCCGGAGATGGGACAGCAGCTCGAGGCCGCTCATCCCCGGCATCATCACGTCCGAGAGGACAAGGTCGGGTCCGAATCCCTCGACCCGGTTGAGCGCAGCGGTCGCAGACTCGACCGCGAGAACATCGTAGCCGATCTCGGTTAGGTGGGATTCGAGTGTGTTGCGCAGTGCAGGCTCGTCGTCGATGACGATGACACGTGCTGGCTTCATCTCGTAGACTCCCCCCGGTCTCCGTTCGTGGAGTAACACGAAGAAGATTCGCGATGCATGCGCCGGGTCGGTTCTCACCGATCCCGCGCTCTCGCCCCTATGACATAGACAAGGTCCATACCATCCCGCAAGTACCTACTCCACGAGAGGTCCAAGTGCCCTACCCGTAAACACTTGTAGTCACGGGCGGGCAGGGGAGCGCAGACGAGTCAGGGTGAGCCCGACCGGAAGAAAGTAGCCGCACGGGCCACACATTTCCGGCCGGGCTCTGGTCGGGATTCTGCATAGCTAATCACCCTTGTGAAGGATGCGCGATCGTCGATGGCGCGTCTTATCATTCGGGGACCGCGGACTCGTCTTCAGGAAGCATCATGCTCCCTGTGCCGTCCCGGTCCAGACCTAGGCCCATGCGGCTCACTCCGCCGCCGTCGGCGAACACGAGACTCGCCGACTCGCCCCGGGTCAGCCCAAGCACGGCTCGCGGGACCCCAGCTCCGTCGGCGAACACGAGGCTCGTCGTCTCGTCGGGTAGTAGGCCGAGTGCCACCCTTCTCTGCCCGGCTGCGTTCGTGAGCGACACGCCCGGATATCCCGCCTCCAGCACAGATAGGCTCAACCGCTGGCGGCGTTGCTGATCGAGCATGTTGAACCGCGCATTTCCTTCCTCGTCCACGGACCATTCCCCGCGCGGCTGCCCGTTCGCATCGATGAGGACCACGCGCTGAGCGCGAACCGCATCCGCGGTCACCTCGGCCACACCTTCGGAGAGCGTAGGGCTCAACCCGATCACCGCGATCGCCGCCACAGCGACGACGAGGCCCAACGTCAGGGTCTTGACCCGCCGCCGGAGCCTCTGCGCATCGTGCTCGAGGTCCCGGAAGCGCTCGTAGATCCGTCGCTCCAGGTGCACCAAGCTGGTCGGGTCTTCAGTGGACGCCTCGTCGGCGCTCGTGTCATTCTGCATGGAATTCCTCCATGACCATGAAGTAGGATCCGACGGCGCGCCGCAGCAGATCGCCGCCGAGCTCGGGCTCTACGCCCAAGAACGCCGCTATGGACGTAACGTGGTGCAGAATATCTCGGGGATGACATCCGCGGGGCGCAATATCGTGGGCGTTGTAGTACTCATCGAAGAGCACGTCCACTGCGTCCACCGAAAAGGGAACGCCGACCTCCTCACACGTCAGACGCATGATCTGCTCGAACGCCGCCCGGTCCGGGCTGGTCACTTCTACCTTGACCTGGATTCTCCGCAGAAACGCTTCTTCGACCAGGTCTCTCGGATCGAGGTTGGTCGCGAAGATGAGGATCGAGTCGAACGGCACTGGAAACTTGAGCCCCGAGTGCAGCGTCAGGTTGTCGAATCCCTTTTCGAGGGGCACGATCCAGCGGTTGAGGAGTTCTGCGGGGCGCATGCGCTGGCGCCCGAAATCGTCGATGACGAGCACGCCGCCCGCAGCTTTGAGCTGGAAGGGCGCCTGGTAGACCTTAGAGTACGGGTCGTACTGAAGGTCGAGCTGATCCATCGTCAGATCGCCCCCCACGAGGACGGTCGGTCGGCGCACGCGGACGAAGCGGGTGTCGTGCACCGGACCGTCACGGAACAACGTCGACCCCTCCTTCCGAGGCTCATCATCCACGGGGTGATGATAGATGGGATCGAACAGCACCATGACGTGCCCCTCGATCATTACGGCTCGAGGGACGTAGAGCGTGCTCGATGTCAGGACGCCCAGGCGTTCGGCGATGGACGTCTTACCGTTCCCCGGCGCCCCATGCAGAAAGATGGATCCCCCCGAGTTGACCGCCGGCCCGAGGGCGTCCAACGCCTCCTCGGGTAGGACGAGGTCGCCGAAGGCTGCATGGAGCTCGTCTCGACCCACCTTCTGTCCGCGAACCGACTGGCGCATGGCCCACTGACGGAACTGATCGAGGGGTACCGGAGCCGCGCCCACGTAGCGGCTGGCCTCGAGGGCTGCGGCCGCGCGCGTCCGGCCCTCCTGCGTCAGATCGAACGTGTATCCTCCACGCCCATGGCCGAAGGCCTGCAACACTTCGACGAAGCGCCTCTGCTGCGCTGTGAGCAGAAGCTCGTCGATGAGGCCGAACGGCAGCGCGATGATATCGGCGAGATCATCCCCCATCAGAGCACCCTGCTGGTACAGGATCTTCAGCAGCAGGTCGGTGATTTGTGTCTCCGACAGCCCGGTGTCCGATATGGTCTCCGGGATCGGCGGATACACCGGCGGCGAGGCCTCAACGGTCTCGGCTTCGAGTAGTTCGGCAGTGCTCATAGGACCTCCGGGCTCTTGAGGGCGGGCGCCTGCAGCGGCCGCCAAGTGAATGCATCCCCGATGCTCGTGCCGGTCCGGCGAATCGTGCCGGATGGAACCTCCAGCACGTACCTTGCTCCCGCCACCCGCTTGGACCGGGTCCATGGTCGCATGTCTGAGATGGCTTGCAGCACGCTGCCCCCGGCATCGAGGAAGATCACGTCGAGCTCGAACTGCATCCCGTAGGTGTGGATCGCGTTGCAGGAGACGAACAGAATACCTTCGCCCAGCACGGGAGGATTCTTCCGGCCGAGATAGCCGCGCAGCCGCGTCCACCAGGTGTCGGCGAGCTCGACGCGCGTCCCGAGGACGACTTCCCGCGTCCGATTCAAGATTCGCACCGAATTACGCATGTCAGTTCAGCTGTCCGAACGTCTCGAAGATGCTGATGAAGGCGGGGCCGAGCACGACGACGAAGAGAGCCGGGAAGATGCAGAAGGTCAGGGGAAAGACCATCTTGATGGTCGTCTTGGCCGCTTCCTCCTCGGCTCGCTGTCTCCGCTTGGTCCTCATGCTCTCCGAGTGCACGCGCAGTGACTTGGCCACCGACGTTCCGAATCGGTCCGTCTGGATCACCATCGTGACCAGGGATCGAATGTCCGAGAGCCCCGTGCGCTCAGCCAGGTCGAGAAGGGCCTGTTCCCGGGGCGTACCCGCGCGGATCGCCATGTTCGCCAGGGCCAGCTCCTCCGTCATGAGGCGGCTCACGTGCCTGATCTCTTCGGCCACCCGAACCAACGCCTGGTTCAGCCCAAGACCGGCCTCCACACAGATGACAAGCAGGTCGACAGCGTCCGGAAGCGCCTTCTGAAGCTCCTTTTGCCTCCGTCCGATACGCGCGCTGAGCATGAACTTCGGCACCATCCAGCCCGCCCCTGCACCAACGACCCCACAGATGATGGGGAACGCCCCGCTAACGTTGGCAATTGCTCCGAGCAGGAACCCGTAGACGGCGAGCAGTCCCGTTGCACCGAACCGGATGCCCAGATAGACAGGCACGGCGCTCGGTTCACGATAGCCGGCACGGATCAGCCGGAGGCGGGTGGCGCTCCAATCGGAGCCACGCGCCTCCATGCTGTCTCCGAGGTAGCGCAGCAGGTCGCTCAGCTTGCTTCGCTGCCGCGCCCGGCTGCGCGCCTGATCTTGCTCGAGCATCCCGTGGAGCCCCATCTCGACCATCCTGGTCTGAACGGCCTTGGAGCGACCCGGAATCGCCTGGAGCACGAAGGTGACCACCAGCGCGACACTGAGGGCCGTACTCAATGCGATCAGCAATACCATGATGTCCCCTCAGATCTCGATGTTGATGATGCTGCGGATCCAGAGCACGCCGAGCACCTGCAGCACCACGGCTACCCCGACCATGAACCAGCCGATCGTCGTCGTGAAGAGCAGTCCGATGTGCTCGGGCTGGATCAGGAAGAACAGCAACCCGACCACAACCGGTAAGGCCGCTAGGGCATACCCGCTGAGACGGCCCTGGGCCGTGTAGACCCGCAGCTGACGTCGGATGTAGAAGCGGCCCCGGATGGTGTCAGCCAGGTTCTCCAGGATCTCGGCGAGATTTCCACCGACCTCCCGCTGGATGAGCACCGCGATGGCGAAGATCCTCACGTCCACGAGGTTCGTTCGGTCCACCATGCCCAGCAGAGCATCCTGAAAAGGAAGCCCGAACCGCTGTTCCTCGAAGCTCTTTCGGAACTCCTCAGCCACCGTGGGCGGGCCCTCCTCCGCAACCATGCGCATGCCGGAGGAAAGAGGGTGGCCGGCGCGAATGGCACGCGTGAGCAGATCGATCGACTCGGGGAACTCTTCCTCGAACCGGCTGACCCGACCATCGCGCTGACGGAGAACCATGAAGTACGGGATGGCCACACCGATGGCGGCCGCTATGACCGAAGCCGGCATCACGCCCGTAAGCACCAGGGTGGCCGCACCGAGGCCGAAGCCGAGCCCGACCGACAACAGGAAAAAGGATTCCACGGACCACGCCGAACGGGCCTCGATCAGAAGGCGTCTGGTGCGATCGACCCCCGGAAGGCTGTCCGTCAGGGCCGACAGGAACGACTCCGTCGCCTCGAACTGGCGGATGAGGTCGTGCGACTGCAGGTCTTGAGTCCCATCGGACGTCCCGAGCATCGGACGCAGCCGGCGCGCGACTTCGCGGCGCCGCATCCAATCCCGCAGCACCTCCCACGTGAGGACAATCGCGAACGTGCCGAACACGACCGCACAGAACACGAGGAAGGCGGTTACCCCGGCAGACAGGTTCATCACCAACCTCCTCGGGGACCACTCGTCAGCGGCGCGCTCTGCCGAGCCTGACTCGCCGGGCGCATGTCGTCGGGGCGCTCCATGAAGAGCGTGCCAGAGAGCTCGATGCCTCGGGCGTGGAGTGTATCCGAGAACTTCGGCCGGATGCCCGTAGCGCGGAAACGACCCTTCACCTTTCCGTCCTCGTCGAGCCCCTGGCGCTCGAATTTGAAGAGCTCCTGCATGGTGATGACCTCTCCTTCCATGCCCACGATCTCCGAGACGGAGACCAGGCGCCGAGAGCCGTCAGGAAGCCTGCTCACCTGAAGCACCACCTGGATCGCGTTCGCGACCTGATGCCGGACCGCCGACTCCGGAAGGTTCAGATTCGCCATGGCCACCATGGTCGACAGACGGCTGAGGGCATCTCTGGGAGAGTTGGCGTGCAGCGTGGTGAGAGAGCCGTCGTGCCCGGTGTTCATGGCCTGGAGCATGTCCACGGCCTCCGGGCCACGCACCTCACCGACGATGATCCGGTCTGGGCGCATCCGCAGACAGTTCACAACGAGCGAGCGAGCGGTCACCTCTCCTTTGCCCTCGATGTTGGGGGGGCGCGTCTCGAGGCGTACGACGTGGGGCTGGCGGAGCTGGAGCTCGGCCGAGTCTTCCACCGTCACAATACGCTCGTCTCCCGGGATGTGGGACGAGAGCACGTTCAGGAGCGTCGTCTTACCCGCTCCGGTCCCACCCGAGATGAGAACGTTCAGCCGGGCCTTCACCACGGCCTGTAACACCTCCAGGATCTGGGGTGTGAATGTCCCCTTGCCCAACAGATCCTCGTCCGAGAGCACATCTCGCTTGAACCGACGGATGGACATGTGAGGTCCGTCGACAGCCAGCGGCGGGATGATCGCGTTTACACGGGAGTTGTCGGGCAGCCGCGCGTCCACCATCGGCGACGAATCGTCGATACGACGACCCACGCCCGACACGATCCTATCGATGACCTGCATGAGGTGCTGATCGTCTTTGAATCGGATGTCCGTATGCTCGAGCTTGCCCTCCCTCTCGATCCAGACGTCGTTGTAGGTGTTGACCAGAATGTCCGAGACCTCGGGGTCCTTCATCAACGGCTCCAACGGACCGAGCCCGAAGATCTCGTCGAGGATCTCCAGCTGCAGCCTCTCCCGCTCCTGCAGGTTGAGCGTGACCTGGTCCCGCTCGGCAGTGAGGATCTCCTGAATGGTCTGCCGAATGGCCTGCGTCGCTTCTTCACGAGTCACCGACTCGAGGTTCGTCAGATTGAGTCGTCCGAGCAGCTTGCGGTGGATCCTCGCCTTCACGTCTGCGAGAGAGGGTGAAGCAGACTCTTCGGCACTTGCGCCCCCCGTCGCTCCTCCCTTCGTCGACACCTTATCCCAGCCATCCATCAGTTACTCTCCTTGGAAAGATTGAGCGGCCGCGGCGACCGGAAGGGCTTCGACAGGAGCTGCATGAGCCCGCCCCGCGACGGCACGGCATACTCCGGTCCCGCGATGTCGCTGCCGAGCTGCATGATGGAGCGGGCGAACCTCGACCGGCCCGACAAGACCGCGGGCAGTCCGAGGTTGATGCTCTCCGTCACCGAGTCGTCGTAGTCGACGACCGTGTGGGCGGAAAGCGCCAGAGCATCCTCGATGTCGGACGCCGTCAGGCCGGTCCCCTCGCGGAACTGGTTCAACACGAGAATCGGAGGCCCGGCGCCGTTGCTCTCCGGCCCGCCCGTGAGGTGGAGCGCCCGCCGCACGTTCCGGAGGGTGGGGAGCTCGGGCGTGGCGACGAAGATCCGATGGTCGGACTCCATGAGCGCGGCATCCACACCGTTCGTGAGCGTATGGCCCGCATCTACGACGACATTCTTGTAGTACCGACGGCATAGGCGAAGCAGCCCAGCGACCGCGTCGGCCGCGGGACCCTCCGGGTGATCCGAGCTCGTCGGCGACGCGAGGACGCGGACGCCCGATTCGTGTGTCTCCAGGAACGAGTTCAGAAGCTCCTTGTCCATCCGATGGAAGTTCTGGACGACGTCGAGATAGGAGTAGCGTGCCTGAATCCCCATGCTCAGCGCGGTCGTGCCCAGCGAAGGTGCGAGGTCGATCAGAATCGTGTCCTCACCGGTGATCTGCTGGAGGGCCACGCTCAGGTTCGAGGCCACGGTCGTGACGCCGACCCCCCCCTTGGGGCTGAATAGCGTCGTCAGGCTACCCTGGGCCGATCGATCGTCGGCACTCGTCCCCACCCGGCGCCGCGCCCGATGGAAGGCCGCAACCAGCTCCTCGCCCTCGAACGGACGCGGAAGGTACTCGCTGGCTCCCGATCGGATGATCCGGAGAAGCGTGTCGGCCGGCACGGTAGGCCCCACCACGATGATCACCATCTCCGGGGCTTCCTGGCCGAGCAGCTCGACCACCCTGAGCCCTTCGGTGGAATCCCCAAGGTCGATGAGCGCCACCTGTGGCCTCACGTCCAAGAGGTGACTGACGTCCTTCTTCGGAAGATCGGCGGCGCTTTCGTGCAGCTCGATCACCAGGTGGGCGGAGTTCGACGGGTCCCGCAGCAGGCTCATGACCTGTCGCTTCAGGGTCTCGTCCGCCGTAACAAGGGCACAGTTCATCATCAGGTTAGCTCTCTATTCGACCAGTCGGAGGTATCGCACCAGGGTTCCGTCGCCTTCGCCGTCACCCGTGCCCTCACCCCCGACGAAGTACATGAAGCGCCCCTGCACGGGCGCTTGGTTGTTTGCCTGCTCTTCAATGAAGAAGAGCGCGAAGTTGTTGAACTCGATGGTCTGCATCCCGGAGGTGTTGATCTGTGTGGGGTCGAACAAGGCCATCTTGACCACGCGCGGGCTGGCTGTCCCGACCACGGTGGAGCCGCCGCTCCCGTTGGGCCGGACCACCCCGCCTCTTCTTCCGTCGACGATGACGTTTTCATCCCAGCGTGCGGTCGGATCCTGGTCGATGAGCTCGTCGATACCCTGGAACGTCGGGCCCACCATGTTGCCCGGCTGCAGATCGTAGGGCTGGAAGAGCTCGATCTGACTGTCGTTACAGGTGCAGAGATTCTGACGGTACGTGGCCGCGCCTGGCGCCCCTCCCCCGCCACCGCCAGTGCTGCACGCCTCCTGGCTGTCATCCAGAGGAAGCCGCCACGGCAAGAAGATGCCCGGCTCGGGGTTGAACTCGCTTTGGGGGTTCTGGGCCTTGAGCTGCATGGGGCGGCCCCAGTCGCGGTCCGAGCCGCGGAGCGAGCTGCCATATCCCGTCGCGGGGGGCAGAGACGTGTCTTGTGGGTCGTAGCGTTTGTAATAATCGGCCTGATCGGGGTCGAAATCCCATGCCTCACCGTCATCCCACACGTTGTCCCCGTCTGTGTCGTCATCGTCGTCGAACCACGCGTCGGGCACAGCGATGGGCTTCAGACAGCGCGCGGCGTCGGCCGTCTCCGCCTGTGCCGCCGCGATCGCTCCGATGTCGACCGACCTCACGCCGAAGATGCGTGCGAACCACGTGGGCAGGCCGGTGCGGTTGATCCCCACCCGCACCTTGAGCGAGTCGGGAATCACGACGACGGTGACCTCGGAAGAATCGACCGCCTCACCCTTGATGGTGTGCTGAAGAGCGTACTCGTAGGCACGATCCTGCGCCGGCTGGACGGCAACCGCTGCGGGGTGCACGTCCATGAAGGCGCTTCCGCCGGCCAGGGCCGAAGCATCCGCGATCTTCTGCGCTTCCGTGCGCCAGGCGAACGCGGCGGCCGCGTCGACCGCCAGCGCCGCGACGCCCAGGAGCCCGAACATCGCCAGGGCCACGAGGACGAGCGTCGCTCCACGCTCATTGTCCACCCTCATGAGTCGGCGCATTCTCATAGTTCTCAACCTCCTCAGAGCCCTGCGGGGCTCGGCCCGTCGCTAAGGCGCGGCGTGTCGGCCCCGTCACGGATCCAACGATCGATGTGACTGTCCCACTCCCAACCCTCCGGCTCGCCCGTGGGCAGCGGGGGCGCGGGCAGGTTGTCCGGATCCAGCACGTAGGGGGTCACGAGCACCAGGAGCTCGGTCCGGTTCTGGCGAGCCTCCTTGCTCCGGAAGAAGTACCCGAGGACCGGGATATCCCCCAGGATCGGCACCTTGTTGACGATCTCGCTGAGCGAGTTGTCCACCAGCCCACCGATGGCGAGGGTCTGACCCGGACGCAGCTCGACGTCCGTCTCGACCCGACGCGCGAGGACGCTTGGAACCGCGAAGCCACCCAGGCTGAGTCCGTTGGCGAAGTCGAGCGACGACACTTCCGGGGCAACCTGCAGTCGGATGTTGCCGCTGTTCGTAATGCTGGGGAGGAAATTGAGGCGGATCCCGAACTCCTTCCACGTGATCGTGACGGCGTCGCTGTTGCCCCCCTGGAGCGACGGAAACGGGAACTCGCCACCGGCCAGGAACGACGCCGGCTCTCCCTCACGCGTCACCAGGTTGGGCTCGGCGAGGCTCTGGAAGTCACCCGTGTTCTTCAGAAGCCGCAGGACTGCATCCAGGCGCGATCCGTTCCCCTCGACCATCAGGGTCACGAAACCCTGTGAGAGAGACTCGATCATATGGTCGCTCTCCCGATCGAACGGCTCCAGGCTCTCGGGATTGAGAACTCGAATCAGATCGGTCCCCAACTGCCTGAGGGCGGATTTGCTGACCTCCGCGAACTGCACGTGCAGGAGGATCTGCTCCGGAGGAGGCGCCTGGAGATTGTTCACGATCGGAATACCAGCCGTCCCCGCGAGCTCTATAGCTTTGCGGACCGTCTGTGGGTCCCGCACGCTGCCCGAGAGCACGATGGCGGATCCGGTGCTGGTGACGGTCACACCCGCATCAGGGAAGAGCTCGTCGATCTGACGCTGGAGGGAAGCGATGTCCGCCCTGACCTCCACGGTGTACATGCGGGCGACGTTGTCCCGACCCCACACGACCAGGCTGGTCGATCCCGCCTGGACGGCGTTGATCAACACCTGATTCGGAGGGATGACCACCGGATCGGCGACCCCCGGGTCGGCGATCGAGATTCGGGTAATGCTGTCCGTCCGGGTCAGGATGGCAGTGGAGCCCCTGCTCACCGTGATGACTTGCTCGGCTTCGGTTTGCACGTTGGCTTGACCGTGGACGGTCGCCGGCGCCCCCAGAATCGCGCCCAGAAGCAGGGCCGGCACCAAGAGGCGGCGAAGCGGTCCGTAGACCCGAGCTCCCCTGCCGTAGTCACATATAGTCATGAGTCTTCCTTATCGTCCGGGAGGGTAGGAGATCAGCGTGCGCACCCCGCCTCGATACATCTCGATCATGCTCTCGGAGGGCGCTCGGCTCGGGGTTCCCGTGGTCGTACGGGGACGGCGGACGGGCGCGTCGGTCGTCACGAACAAGCGCGACTCGCGCTCGCCGTCGGTCTCGATGGTCTCGAGGTCAAGCGTGTTTCGCAGAGCCATCTGGATACGGCCACGGCTCGCAGCCAGAGCGAGCTTCTCGGCCTGCTCTGGATCCACGAGGACGGTCACCACGGTGGAGACCATGGGCTCGCCCTCGGCGTTCTCGGTGATCTGCTGGTTGGCGGCCAAGGCCTGGATGTTCTGCAGGATCACCTTACTGGTGGTCTCCCGCTGCCCAGGAAGCTGTAGGATCAGGATCACGTCCACACGCGTCTGGGGCGTCACGAACCCAGCCACGCCGACGACCTCGTCGACCTGGACGCTGATCGCTCGCATGCCCGGTGGAATGAGGGGAATCATGCCATGAAGGCCCGAATCGGCGAGCTTGGGCGCGAGGATGGCCTCGTTCATGTGAACGTTCTGGACCACGGTGCGCCCCTCGACCTCGACCACCGAGGAAGCGAAGCCGGCAGGAAGGGCCTCTGCGGGCCACTGCACGATCTTCAAGTCCTCTGCGGTGAGCATTCGTCCGAGCTCGAGGTCCTCGGCTGCGACCACCACCGGTTGCGTCTCGCCGACCGTGCTCGCCACCAAGGGCGCCGGACGATCCTGGAGGTACCGGAGGGTCGACCAGGCGGCCACAGATCCTGAAAGGATCGCCAGGAGCAGGATCACCAGCGTGCGTTGCTTTTTCATCGGGTCATTCCCTCATTCGGGGATTTTCTATCACTGGGTAGATGTGCTGCTTCATTCGCGCCGCATCGTCGATGCGATGGTGAAATCGATGGTCCTGTCGGCTCCGACCAGGCCCAGTAGCCCGCCGACCCATCGGAGCGTGTGCCCGTAGCTGATGGTCACCGTCGTTGGTTCACCACGGGCTGCTCCCTCCGCGATTGCGATGTCTCCATCGGCGACCGCCACACCGGCTCGAGCGGCGGCCTGCTTTACCACTTCCCGCACCTCCGCGGCCGTGGACCCGTTGTCCACGACGGCCAGGCGAGTAGCCTCGCGGCCTGCGTCGGTAAGAACCTCATAGACGTTCCAAGCACGGGCGAAGTCGACGATACCGAGCAACAGGAGCATCAGGATGGGTATGACGAGCGCAAACTCAACGAGCGCTTGGCCGCGGGAGTCCTCGCGAAGTCTCCGATGGAGGGGGCTCTTCACAGGGCACCTCCGATCGAAATCGGGAAGAACCAGGTCGCGACGGCCCCGGCCGCGATGGCCACGCCGTAGGGCACCGAATGGGCTCCCGGCGTCGCCAGCGTCAGCCGCTCTCCGCGGCGACCCAGTGTCATGAGGTGCACGATCAGGCTCCACGAGTTGATCAGGACGCCCAGAACAACGCCGCGGCGGACCGCGCTCGCGAGGGCGAGAATCCCGCCCGCCAATCCACCGTAGATGATCATCGGCAGTAGGCCCGCCGCACCCGTGAAGGCCGTGACGGCCACCAGGAGCTTGACGTCTCCGGCTCCGACGCCACCGAGAGCGAAGAGCGGAAAGGCCAGCACGAGCGCCAACGCGGCGCCCAGTACCGACGTGGTTGGAAATCCACCGACCTCGAAGGAGGTCAATGCCATCCCCGTCAGTAGGCCGGATACCGTCAGCCAGTTCGGAATCCGACGCTCAAGCAGATCCGTGTAGACGGCGACCGAAAGCAGGGCGATTAGCGCCAGCAGCTTGATCAAGTGGGGCTCCGGCATCGTGGAATCCGGTCAGGAGGTGAGACGGGTGCCGGCGCGCGTGGACTGCCGTGGCAATCCACGCGCTACCGGCCGCCAGTCACGACTACGGCTGGTACTGATTGATGGACCCGACCTGTTCGTTCAGCTCGGTCGTCATCGCGTTGTAGATACGCCCGAGTTCGTTCCGGAAGGCGATCAACACCAGCACCAGGGCGACCGACACGAGCGCCACGATGGAGGCGTACTCGGTGAGGCCCTGACCGGACTCGTCATTCCAGAAGTTCTTCATGAGCTCCATGGGTAACTCCTTTTTGGCCCAGCAGGGCCGCTCTGAATGGCGAAGCCGGCTCATCCGACCCGCCCTTGCCTCAGCGTGGAGGCGCTATTCAGGGCGCTCCTGGTGCAGGGCCTGGGCCAACTCGTGCCATATCGCCGCAACACGCTGCCTTAACAGGACTTACGGGACTGCAGCAGAGGGCTCAGCGGACGATCCGTGTCCGTGTGTTTTACGGTCTCGGAGCGGACCGTAAACGAGCTTTACACCCGACACACGCGGGCGCGCGGATGTCCTGTGGATCGCCTAGAGGGAGGATTGCCTGGTGGCGGCCGGTGCTTCCATCCACGGCGGGAGCCGGGACACAGAGGCCTCGACGTCGGAGCCCGCAGGTGCCAAGGGTAGGGTGACGACGAACTCAGCCCCCTGCCGCAAGCTCGTGGGCTGCTCCAAGACCAGGTCTCCACCGCTGGCACGGACCGTCCGGCTCGCTACGGCCAACCCGATCCCGGAGCCCAGCTGCTTGGTCGTGAAGAACGGCTCCAGAATCCGGTCCCGGAGCTCGGGCGGAACGCCTGGACCGTCATCGAGGAAGCTGAGCCGGATCACCGGTCCCCCATCAGAGGCGCCATGCGGCACGAGCGCTGATCGAATCCTCAAGGACCCTCCCTCCGGCTGGGCATCGAGCGCATTGAGCATCAGGTTGATGATCGCACCCTTGAGCTGCCCCGGACGACCGACAATGCTGTCCCCCTGGGCCTCGAGCTGCAAATGCAGATCTACGCCAACGCGCTCGAACTGGTTCTCGAGCAGCGTTCCGCACTCGGTGACGAGGCCATGCAGACTCATCAGCTCGGCAGGGTGGCTCTGAGCGCCACCCAGCTCAAGGACGTTCGACACGGTGTCGGAGAGACGGTCCACCTCCGCCAGGCTGACCTGGATGGGTTCCGCGAATCGCTCCGAGATCTGCCCCTTGCTCTGCCAACGTTGCAGACGCTGCAGGTTCATCTTCACCGCGCTGAGGGGGTTCCGTATCTCGTGGGCCAAGTACGACGAAAGTTGCCCCATGACCGCCAACCTCCCATTCCGGTCCGCGAGCTCCAGGGTCGTTCGCAGGCGATCCGTCATTCGGCTGAAGGCCATAGTCAGCCGCCCTACCTCATCGCGCCCGGGCGGCGGCAGCCAGGGCCTTAGCTCTCCAGCGCCGACCTGTTCCGCCGCCTTGGTGAGGTCCTCAATGGACAAGGTGACCCGCTTGAGGATCAAAGAGAACGCCACGAAAGTGATCAGCGCGAGCGCGAGCACGAACCACCAATACGTCTGGAACAGACGCTGGACGGGCGCCGCGAGTGCCGCGGGATCCGTAGCGATCGCGATCCAGGGGGCCCCCTCCGCAGACGCATAGCCCAGCTGAACCGGTCCGTCACCAGTCTCGATGCTCGCTGCGCCCACCGGGTTGGCCCCTCGACCGGCGTCCGGAGGGAGATCGGGCAGGTCCGGCTCACACGCATATGAGTAAAGGATCGTGCCTTCGGGGTCGATAACCGTGACCCGTCGGCTCCCGTCCCCGTCCAGGTGATCGCCCATCCAATACGCGGCAGCCCACCGTAGACCGTCCCGTGCGGCGGATGCCTCCACCCTGGCCAGAGACGTTCGACCGTTCGCTCCACACCGCCACACCGCCTCCGGAGCTGCACCGACTCGTGATAGAAGGCCGCCGTCGGAGTCCATCACCTCCAGGTACTCGAAGCGGATCTGGTCTCCCTGCAGATCTGTGACGAAGGAGCTCAGAGAGGCACTGTCCTGGGGTGCGAAGCGCGCGAGGATACGCAGCCGCTCCTCGGCGGCGGTCCGCTCACGAGCCAGTTCCCGGGCGACGGCCGCCGCCTCCTGAGTCAGTCGAACCTGCCCTGCCACCGTGACCAATTCGACACCCCACCTTTGCGTCGTGGCGCCGAAGATCAGCAGGGGAACGACGGCCATGGCCAGGAAGAGGACTGTGATTCTTGCCCGAAGGGACATGGACTCGAGGTTCTGAGGAGAGAAGCTGGATCGTTGGACTCGCTGCCCGCGATTCCGCCTGCACGGTATCCCCGGGCGGTCTCCACGCGCAATCCGCTTGACGCACAGTCAGGACCCCACGGGTGGTAATCGGCTCAGTCGGCCCGATCCAGCTCCGTCAGTGCATCGAGCAGCGCCTCAATCGGCGGTCGTTCGCTCGTTCCCTTCTCCTGCGAGTGGGCGTACACGATGGTCCCGGCCCGATCGACCACGAAGTCCCCACCGAGCTGCCGTGGCGCCAACGGATTGGCGCCCCGCCCCAGGCGAGCCCGCTCCAGGCCCCATGCCCGATAGGCGTCCCTCGCTCGGTCGATCCCCACTGGGAAGGCCAGATCAACCCCGTCCAGAACTCCCTCGCGGAGCGCCTCGGGGTCATCGAACGCCACCAACACGACGTAGGAGCCAGCCTGCAGGACGGCGTCTCGGTGCTCATGAAGACGCGCCACGTGCTCGCGACATGTCGGTGAGCTGGCCTCCTGCAAGAAGCTCACGATCACAGGTCGGCCGCGGCGGTCGTCCAAGCGTATCCGACCGTTGTCGAGCGCCGGCAGATCCAGGGGAGGGGCGGCGTCACCGGGAGTCAGGGGCTCTGTCATTCGCCAACATTGGCACCCTGTTCCTGGAGGAGCAACCGTGGGCGGTCCTGGTCTTGCTGGCAGGGCAAGCCTATGATCCCTCGCGAAGCGCTTGGCAAGTCGGCGGGGCCACCGCCTTCGTCCCGGAAACGGAAAATCATCGCCGATGCAACTTCTGACCGGTCCTGTCCCGCTCCTGGCCACTGTACTCCTGCTGGCCGGCCTGCAGCCGGCCCATGGGCAACTCAGGCCCGTCGATCCGGTCGAATGGCGGGACCTCGACGCACCCTCTTGGCACTTCTCCGTCGGAGCCGACGTCCTGTCGGGGCAAAAGGCCTCTCTGGCTGGCACCTCGGGCCTGCTCTTGGACCTTGCCGCCATTCGGGCCGCATGGCACCTGGATCGCGTCGTGTTGTCCCTATCGGCGCCGCTGTTGAGGGTGTTCTACGACGAAGAGGTCTTCGCCACGCCGACCCAGGGTGCGCGACCCTCGGATGGAGGCCGTCGAATCGACGCGGGGGACGTCGTGCTGGCCACCCTGGTCGAGTTGACCCCTCGAACGACAGCCGTCCAGAGCGCCCTTCGCTTCGGCGTGCGGCTTCCCACGACCGACGAGGCAGTGGGCTTGGAGCGCGACCAGACGGACTTCTTCACATCGGTGGCGGGACGCGTTCGTCCAGCCGGTTGGGACATCTCCGCCCAACTCGGATTCGCCATCCTGGGTTCTCGGGCCGGAATCGATCAGACCGACCCCGTGCTGTTCATGGCGCAGGTGGCTCGGGACTCCGGCTCATGGAGCCCGATCCTCCAGCTCACCGGTCAACACGACACGAGGGAGAACGGCGACAGGCGTGGGACGGAGGACCTCGGCGAGGTGCGGGCGGGGCTGCGGGTAGGCACGGAACGCTGGATCCAGGTCATGGCCGTGAAGGGTTGGGCGGATTTCAGCCCGGATCTGGGCGTCTCCATTCGTCTCGGCACGTGGTTCTGAGCTGCAACATGTGCCCGACGACGCGCCCTCCCCCGTCTGTCGGAGGCACGGGAGGCTCCTGTCGCTCAGAGCTCGAGCGGAATCACGCGCCCGACGGGGCTGCCACTTGCCGGGTCCCATAGTCGGAGGTTGATCCGGATCGGGCCGGCGGCGGGTCCGTAGGCCTCGACCCACGCCCGAGCCAACGGAGCCAGATCGAACCGGCGCTCCTCCGACACGACGGCGTCGCACGGATCATCCCCGTCGGCGTGGGTGATCAGCGCATTGATCTGCACGGGATCGGACTCCATCCACCCCCCCCAACCGACAAGATCCATTCGGTGCGCTCTACACCCACCGCCATAGGTGACCTCCGCCCGAAGCGTCATGCCCTCGGCCTCCACCGCTCCGAGCGTGTATGGGTCTCTGGGCCAGTCGGATGCGTCCGTATCGGGTGAGACGAGCATCGGCACTCGACCGGTGGCCAGCGTGGCGAGATGCCCCAGGACCGCCGCCAAGGCCGGGGGGATGGTTTGGTCGGTCCCCTGGATCCGGGCCGTCCGACCTCCCCTCGTATAGGTCAGGTCGTAGCCGACCTGGTCGCAACAGTCGCCGCCGTAATTCCCGGCGCGACTGAAGACCTCCGCTCCCTCCAGCCTCCGAGCCAGATCCGTGACCTGGGCCCCCGAGACCGGGACGATGAGCTCACCCTCTTCGAAGGTGCAGTGCGCCTCGCACCGAACCCCGACCACCTCGAGGGCCTCCCCATCGACGCGGAATTCATATGACTGCCCGACGAACCCTCCCGACACGGCCAATGTGATCGAGACGTCGTCGGTCACGATCGGCCCGAACGGACTGCTGGATCCACAGCCCACGAGCGCCACCGTACAGAGCCAACCCATCGTCCTCGTGCGCGCACACCTCATTTCCGAACGGAATCAACAACATCACCCGGAAAACGAGCGGATCTCCAGCCGCGTGACAGGCTCGGCGGGGGAGGGATGGGCGAAGTCTACCGGGCCACAGACACCGAGCCGGGCCGGGACGTGGCACTGAAGGTCGTGATTGACCCGGACTCGGCCGAGGACGATCCGAGCCCCGCGCCCACGACCAGGACGTCATCGCGGGCCCGACTACATTAAGCGCAGTTCGCGCAGACGCGCGTAGCGTCCAGGAGGTCGAGGCGCTCTTGGGATATCGGGCCTCCGCAGTTGGCGCACGTCCCGTACGTGCCTTCATCCAGGCGGATCAGTGCGGCCGTCAGCGCGTTGACCCGATCTCGGGTGCGTTCCTCGAGTAGCTCGAGGACCTCGTCGTTCTCCATGAACTGCGCCATCTCGGGCCAGTCGGTGGGGAGTTCCCGGTCCTCATTCCGAAGGTGCGCCGACAACCTCTCGTGACGGCCGAGCAGCTCCTTCAGCTCCTCCTCCAGACGCTCTCGTACGGCCTTCTGATCCATTTCAGTCATCCTTCGGTCTCCGGGTAAACGGGAGAATGCACAACACGGGAGGCCGAGCACAACTCGAGGGAGGCTCCGTCCCTAATCCCGGCCTCGGAGGCACAAGCCATCGCCTTGATTTCTCACGATGCCCGAGCTCCAGGGAACTCCGATGGCTACGGGTCTAACATAGAGAATAGCATGGCACGCGGTGGCACATCAGGCACCCGTTGTCTCGCTGAGGGCCGGCCCCGTTGGCATGGCGGCCTTCGCGAGCACCGACCCGTCCAAGGGCACCACGACTCGCAGGAGCCGCATTCGGATCCGAGCAGCTCGAGCGCGCCTCGCGGACCTCCGTTCGGCTCCGAGGAGCGGGGCACGCCTTTGAATGTCGCTGGACGCCCCCCACCCCTCGCCACACCCGAGCCCGGGAACGCCTGGCCCTCCCCTTCCGGCTAGGGTCGCCACCGAAACAGCGGGTTCGAACCGACCCCGATATCACGCGCTCCATTTCACAAACGCACTGCGCAGTATGCGATCCGGGAGAGCCGTCGCTCTTCAGCCAAGCGTGCACACACCTCGAAGAAGGTCTGCTGCCCCTCGAAGTCTGCATCACCCTCTACTCGGCGCAGATCGGTCTCGTGCTCGGCCCGAGCCTTCGCCCACCGGGCTGCCACCGTGGCCATGTTCTCAGTGTGGTCTGCCCGATGGCGAACGCCGAACCCGGCGTTCTCGAGCATCGAGTCGTCCAGGCCGTCTGGCACGAACAGGAAGAAGCCGATCGAGGCCCGAGTGGCGATCTCTTCGTGCGTGAGAGGGCCCGTGACCACGATCGGATCGGTGAATACGAGGCGCCCCCCCGGCTTCAACACTCGATGCCATTCCCGTAAGACGGCGGGTCGATCGGGGAGGTGGTTTATCGCGTCGATGCAGGTGACAGCTTCAAAGCTGGCGTCCTCGAAGGGAAGCCCGCTGCTCCCGTCCGCATGGTGAAAGCTGCCGCGGTGCTCAAGGCCTCGATCCGCGGCGGCCTGTCGCGCCGCCTCCACCGCGTCGGCGTGTATATCGATGCCCACCACTTCGCACCCGCTAATCTCGGCAATTCTCAGAGTAGGGCCGCCAGAGCCGCAAGCGATATCCAAGAGACGATCGTCGGCGCCCAAGTCGAGCCAGTCCAGGAATAGGCTCTGTTCAACGGCGGTCAACCAGCCGTGCTGGCCGATGTCCTCATCGTAGGTAGCCGTACGGATCTCAGCATTCAGGCGGGTGGCAAAGTTGCCGTACTGGCTCCCGTAGTGATCGACCTCAGGCTGACTCGACATATTCCCTCTTGGGCTCTCTAACGGATTGGAATTCTGCTGCGCGGCCCGCCTGCTGACCAGCGCAGCGTCTCAACGAGTCTTCCGCGACTGCAGCAATTCCTTGTTAGAGAGCCCCGCCGCCCTCACTTCATCCGAGGCTCGGCTTCCGTTCCGGGTAGGTACACGAACCAATAGATCGCGGCCACGAGCAACGTCCCACCTGCGATGTTGCCGAGCGTTACAGGGATCAGGTTGTCGAGCAGACCCGTCACCGTGAGCGCATCGGTGGGAATCCCCGCGTTCGCAGCGGACATCATCAGACCAGGGTCTGACTTGAGCAGGATCGCGTAAGGGATGAAGTACATGTTGGCGATGCTGTGCTCGAATCCCAAAGCGACGAATGCCGTTATCGGAAGCACGATGGCCAGAATCTTGTCCGTCGTGCTACGTCCGGAGAAGCACAGCCAGACTGCAAGGCACACCAAGGCATTGCAGAGGACGCCTCGTGCGAAGGCCTCTCCGAATCCGAGCTGAGTCTTCGCCGCGCCGATGGATATCGCCGTCATGCCTACGGCATCCCCGCCCACTGACCACGTTCCTGACCAGAACATAAGAGCTGCAGTCACCGTCGCCCCCGCGAAGTTCCCTGCAAACACCAGCACCCAGTTGCGAAGAAGGGACCTCGTCGAGATCGCCCTGCTAGCCCACGCCATCGCAACTAAGTTGTTCCCAGTGAAAAGCTCAGCGCCAGCCACCACCACCAGGATCAGCCCCAGAGAAAAGGTGGCCCCACCCAGCACTCGTGTCGGTCCGAGACCAAGACCGGTCTGGGTCATGGCGAGGGTCGCAAAAGCGGCGCCGACCGCGATGAAAGCCCCCGCCAAGGTGGCTAATGCGAGCGTGTTCGATAGCGTCAGGTGAGCCTTGGTCACCCCGACCTCGAGGACTCGCCCCGCTATTTCGTCGGGGGAGTAGGCGTCGATCAGCCGCCTCCGCGCTATGTCAGACATCGAGTTATCTCACCCTCTATTCAGGTGCATCCTAACGGCTCGGAATTCTGCTGCGCGGCCCGCCTCCCCATCAGCGCAGCGTACCAACAACTCTTCCGCGACAGCAGCAATTCCTTGTTTGAGAGCCCCCACTGGCCGCCCTCGGGGCCTAGGAGCCGACGCCCATGTTCCTCACGTTATACATGTTGTCCTTGTGCAACTCACATGAGGCGACCATCCGGCTGACCAGACCCTCATCTTGCGCTCTCACACGGGTCAAGAACTCCGACCAAAAGTCCAGCCAAGCCCGGTGACTCTCGGCGACCGTGATCGTTCCGACGTTCCACTCGTCACCCCACCCATGCCTTAGGTCGAACCAAGCGCTTATCATGCCCTCGGCCCGGAGATCCTCTAGGATTGGCGCGGTGACGGCAGTCATTTCATTGGCCGCCGACACGCCCGCGCTCGAAGCCACACACAGTTGTTGAACCATGAAGCCAGTAGTTCGGTCTTGAGCCTGTACCACCGTGGGTAATGCGCACGCCGCCATGGCCAGAATCGCGATTCTTTTCATCGGGAAGGTCCTTTCTGGAAGAAATGGTATGAGGACTGGCATCTCCTGCGGGTGGCGAGCAGGGACTCTCAAACTCTGATTCTGCGGATCCGCCGTAATCCCTTACGGCGTCTCATACGGATCCGAGTATGCGCCTGCCGTGTGCCCCTCGCAACGCCATCCGCTGCCTCCGGCTGCTTACGCAAGAGCATACGCGCATCCGCGTAAGTCCCGCCTGACTAGATACGATCCAGGGTACAGCGGCACATAGGCCCCCCTCGATTCATGACGACGGGGGTGCTGCCCTGGCTCGGCCCACTCACACCCGGAGCAGCGTTTTCAGCGCCTGAAGCGGACACCACGGAAAGTGCGGCCGCCTCATGGGGTTGCCACCGCCCGTCACACACGACGCGGCTTCCAAGACGGGCAACGGCGGGCGAAGCGACAACGATGCGAAGGGTGGGCGCTAACCGCTCCGCTCAACTCGCGACATCCAGCCGGGCTTCACCGTGGGACAGCAGCAATTCCTGGTTAGGCGGATTCAGCCTACGAGTCCTCGACGTTCTCTAGTCCCGCGACGATCCTATCGATCTGGGCCCGAAAGTCAGGTGAGTACCCCAAGCGCCCCTCTTCCCAAACCTCACGCCATCCCTTCGTCCCCATGCCCACTCGGGTTCTACCCCGCTAATGCGGACACTTCAGAAAAGGCCCATCTTGGGTCAAAAGGCGTGTTCGACTACATCGAACGCTTCCACAACCCCCGCATCCAGCGCAGGCTCGACTCCCGCATCGATGGGGTCAGTGCCTTGACTCAACCGTCCGCGAAAACGGGGTAGCACCCCAGGACCCCGACGACTTTGAGAAGCCTCGTCTTCATGAGACCGGCCTCCCGCCTCCCTGCTTCACCCACCTTCCGTACCACTCCAGATAGCGCCTGTACCGGTGGAGTTGGTAGGACGGGGGCCGGATTCCGTGCGGCTGTCCAGGGTACACCACGAGCTGGGTCGGCACACCACGGCGCCGCAACGCCTGATACAGCTGCTCCGAGTTCAGGACCGGCACGTTCCAGTCGCTTTCGCCGCTCATGACGAGGGTCGGGGTCTGGACGTTCTGGATCTCGTTGAACGGTGAGAGTCGTTCCCAGAGGTCGCGGTTCTCCCATGGAAGCCCCCACTCGCGCTCGTTCCCCAACTGGTGGTGGTCTGTACCGAAGTTGGCCACGAGAAGGGCCATGCTGGCTCCGGTGATGGCGCCCTTGAATACGTCGGGCCGCTTGGTAATCAGATAGTTGGTGAGAATGCCGCCGTAAGACCACCCGCCCACCCCTAGTCGGTCACGGTCTGCGATCCCCTCGTCCACCGCGTGTTGTACGCCGGCAAGGACGTCCTCGACGTCGGGAACGCCCCACCGCTGCCATAGCGCCATACCGAAGTCAAATCCGTAGCCACTACTGCCGCGCGGATTCATCATGACCACGGCGTATCCGTCGGCCGCGAGAAGCTGGGCCTCCGTGTTGAACGCGACGCCATACATACCGTTGGGCCCTCCGTGGATACGGAGCAGGGTGGGCAGCCGCGTCGTGCCGTCCCAACCGGCCGGAGTGTAGATCCATCCCTCGATCGTCACCCCCTCGGTGGAGGGGACATGGATGTTGCGGACGTCAGCGAGCGCCAGCGACGCGACCAGCGAGTCGTTCACAGCTGTGAGCTTCCTGAGCCGTTCCAGCTCGCGTCCACCGGCCCGCGCGCCTTCCACGAGCGCCGTACGGTCCGTAGTCGCGGTGGCCACCGGACGTTCGGTGACGAAGACCTCCCCCGGGAGGTCCGGACGCGAGATAACGGCGGCTACACGGCCATCCCGGCCCACATCGAAGGCGCCGACGCTGATCTCTCCACCGATCAGACGCTCGATCTGGCCGGAATCCATATCGACTCGAGCGACGTGCACGTCTCCTTCGTCCTGGAGGGAGAACAAAATCCCCCGCCCTTCCCGGTCCCACACCGGCTGACGGCCGTTCCGATCCAACGACTCGGTCAAAATTCTGCGCCCGGCAGCCTCCTCGCCCTCCACTGAAACCACCGCGATGTGAGAGGTGCTGAATGCACCGAACTGCGGGTCGGTGATGCCGGTCGTGTACGCGACCCAACGGCCGTCGGGAGAGAACGCCGGAGCCCCGTCGCCTCCAGCATACGTGGTGAGTTGCCGTGGCTCGGTCACCGGTTCGTCGACGTCCGCTGGGACCATCCATAGGTTCGAGTCGGAGTTCGCATCGGGATCCTCGGTGCGGTTGCTGGAGAACGCGATCCACCTCCCGTCGGGTGACCATGCCGGCGAACTCTCGTCGTACGCTCCGGCGGTGATTTGACGGGTGGTGCGGGTGGCCACATCGAAGACGTACAAGTGGTTCTTTCTCGGATCGGTCAAGTAACCTGTCCTATCGCGCTTCAACTGCAGCCGGTCGATGACCCAGGGCTCCTTCTCGTCCGAGGTCCAAGTCGAGTCCTCCACCTCCTCGTCGCGCATCACCAGGAGTAACCTCGAGCCGTCGGGGGACCACTCGTAGGAGGAGACGCCCTGCTTCTCGTCGGTGAGGGCCCACGCCTCGCCCCCCCGACGGTCCAGGACCCACACCTGACTCTTCGCATCCTCTCCCCGAGTGGCCGTGAAGGAAAGAAAGCGACCGTCGGGCGACCAGGCCGGTGATCCCACGGACTCCTCGGCGCGCGTCATCGGGAGCGCCTCGCCTCCTGCCGAGGGGACCATCCAGAGGCGTGTTTCCCTTTCCTCCTCCTCGAGATCAGTGGTGGCGTCCGTATATGCCACCCATTCGCCGTCCGGGCTCAGGACCGAACTTCCGAGGGAGCCGATCCTGAAGGCATCTTCCGGGACCATCGCACGTGGTGCATCCTGGGCCTGGGTCGCGGACGGGAGGCCCAGCGGCGGCGCCGAGACGAGAAGAGTGAGCACGAAGCGTAGTCGGGGAGGCAGCTGGTGAGCCATGGAGGCGCGGCTTGTTCGGGAGACGTGGACCGGAAGGCCTGAGCATGCGCGGCGGGCGGAACAGGTGCAAGTGGAGGGTTGGAGAGCGGGAAGCGGCCGTCCAAAGTCCCGTTTCGGATACTCTATCTCAGTCCAGCCGCTGAGCGCCGTTGACGGCTTCGAATTCGGCTGCCGCAGGAGCAGCTACGGGCTGGCTCGCCGACCACGCAACTTCGCGACATTTCAGTGTCCTTCGGCCGATCCCTCAGTCCGAATCAGCTCTTCCGAGCGCTCCGACATCATGTGGACGGATGTTGGGGAGATTGTGAGCACGGAGGCTCTTGGGGCCCCTGAGTCAGCTGAACCGTGCTCCGTTGTCGGTCCGGGTCCCGCGGAGTGGCGGGGGAAGTGGCGGGCGGGGGCGGCAAGTCGCCCCATGTACACAAGTGGCCGCTGCGCAACGCTGGTGGGAATACCCAGGTGCTCGTAAGTAGCAGTCACATATTCATTTGTGTAGATGACCCGGCTGGGGATCGAACCCAGGACCTACTGATTAAAAGTCAGTTGCTCTACCAGCTGAGCTACCGGGTCTGTCCCGGAAGATAGGGCGCGGGCGGGAAAGATGAAGGACACGGCGTCCAGCCCCGAGGGGCTGAACAGCAACCCCTGGGTCCACACCCCCTTCACACGGTGCCGGGAACGGCCCGACACCAGGCCGCATGTGGCGCGCGGGAGCGGCAGACGGCAGGTTGGGTCCGTTTCGAGGTCCCAGACCAATCGCCAGGAGCGCAGATCATGCCCAAAGGATCCCAGAGCTTTGCCCATCATGCGATGATGGTACCGCTGTATCACTACTGGACCACGCTGTTTCTGGTGGTGCCCACCGTGTACTTCGCGTACGTGGCCGTCACCGCCTTCTCGTGGGGCGCCCTGATGATGGTCGTCTTTGCCGTCGGTGTCATTCTCGCCGCGTTCTTCGCCCGCGCCTTCCCGCTCGGTGTGCAGGACCGCGTCATCCGTCTGGAAGAGCGGATCCGCTTCGAAGGACTCCCTGAGGACCTCCGTGCGCAGGCCGACGAGATCTCGACCGACCTCTTGATCGGTCTTCGGTTCGCCTCCGACGACGAGCTCGAGGACCTCGTGCGGCGCGTACTCGGTGGTGAGCTCACCGACCGGAAGTCGGTCAAGGCCGCAATCCAAAGCTGGAGGGCCGACCACCAGCGGATCTGATTGAGGGGGCGGGGGCCGGGGCGGTTCCCAAGCTCCCACCAATAGTTGAGGTCGTACCGTCCGACGTCTCGGCGGCCATAGCGATCTTCGACCATGTCTCCAGCCGCCTGTGTATGTATCAGCACGCGGTAGCGTGTAGTCAGGCATTCAAACCCAGCCGTGATCGAGCCGTGTTCGCGGCTCTCTTGTCAGGCGCTTACGCCAGTGCTGGCGTGGCCCTGCTTTTCCTCGCCCTGGATGCGTTCCGCGGCGACCCGTTCCTCACGCCCTCCTTGCTCGGGTCGACCATCCTCCTGGGGATGCAGCCGGCTGCGGACCTTCCCGTCCGCCTCGACATGGTGGCGCTGTACAGCCTCGTGCACCTCGCCGCGTTTGTCGCCCTGGGCGCCGCGGCCACGGTCGCGACCATCCGGTTCGCTGCACTTCGACGGAGCGCCATCGGCCTTCCTCTGCTCCTGTTCGGCGTCCTCGCCGTGGGCGAGCTTCTTGTCAGCGCGGCCCTCCCGGGTCTCGTCGACGCCATCGGGCTGGGCCGCGTGACCTTGGCAAATGCAGCCGCCGCCTGGATCATGGGTCGAATCGTTCGCGAAGCCCTGGAAGGTAAAGACATGCTCTCGCTCATCGACGCTGTTAGTCGCGTCACAGGGTCCATCTCGTGACCACGTCGAGCGAAGGCCGTAGTTACCTCGTTTTCGGGGCCTACGGTGGTGTGGGGTCCGAGCTTGCCAGCCGACTCACCCGCGAAGGGCACCGAGTGGCCATATCCGGCCGCGACGAGGCCCGTCTTTCCGAGCTGGCCTCGGAGTTGGGGGCCCTGTCCCTCCCG
>JBDHIF010000019.1:0-51314 GCA_039587535.1 Gemmatimonadota bacterium | reverse complement strand
CAGATGGAGGTGGAGCTGATTACGCCCATCGCCATGGACGAGGAGCTCCGGTTCGCCATCCGTGAAGGTGGTCGTACCGTCGGCGCAGGCGTCGTCACCGAAATCATCGAGTAGTTGTAGGCGGAGGCGCGGTAACGCGGTCCCACCCAGAGAGACATCATGGCAGAAAGAATCAGAATCCGACTGAAGGCGTTCGATCACTGGGTGGTCGATCAGACCGCTGCGGACATCGTGCGTACGGCCCAAAAGACGGGCGCGACCGTGCGTGGCCCCATCCCGCTTCCGACGCGTCGGGAGCGGTGGACGGTGCTGCGTGGTCCGCACATCGATAAGAAGAGTCGTGAGCAGTTCGAACTCAGGACGCACAAGAGACTGATCGACATCGTCGAGAGCCGCTCACAGACGATCGACGCGTTGACCAAGCTGGATCTCCCAGCTGGTGTCGACGTCGAGATCAAGGTCGACTGACGGAGGAACTCCGGAAATGCCCGGATTGATCGGAAAAAAGATCGGGATGACCAGAATCTTCAATGACGAGGGCGTGCAGGTACCCGTCACCGTCATCGAGGCGGGTCCATGCCCGGTGGTAGAGGTGAGGTCCGAGGAGCGGGACGGCTACAGCGCCGTTCAGCTGGGCTATGGCTCGCAGAAGGCCAAGCGCGCAACGCGCGCCGAAAACGGTCATGCGGCCAAAGCCGGACTCGAGGTGGCGCCTCGGCTCATGCGGGAGTTCAGCGTGGGCGACGAGGAGCAGTACGAGGTGGGCCAGAAGCTGACCGTCGAGCTGTTCGAGGCGGGTGACCTGGTGAAGGTGACCGGGAAGTCGAAGGGGCGTGGCTTTCAGGGTGTGGTGAAGCGGCACGGCTTTCGTGGCCGTCCGGCTTCGCACGGACACCCGATGTCACGCAATCCGGGCTCGATCGGACCGGGCACGGACCCCTCGCGCGTCATCAAGGGCAAGAAGCTGCCCGGACAGATGGGTGGTACGCGTACCACCATTCGTAACATGCAGGTCGTGCGCGTCGATGGTGAGCGCAACCTGCTCTTCGTGAAGGGCGGCGTTCCCGGCGCCCGCGACGGCTACGTTCTGATCTCGAAGTGAGCCATGTATAAGGCGACGTATTTCAAGGCCGACGGCAAGAAGGGGCGGGCTCGGGCATTGCCCGACGCGCTTTTCGACGGCGTCGTGAACGAGAGCGCCATGCACCTCGCGGTGAAGGCGTACCTCTCGAACCAGCGCCAGGGCACGGCCTCTGCCAAGAACCGTTCTGCGGTGCGTGGCGGAAGCCGCAAGCCATGGAGGCAGAAGGGCACCGGCCGTGCGCGGCAGGGCACCACTCGTGCCGTCCAGTGGGCTGGTGGTGGCGTGGCGTTCCCACCCATCCCGCACAGCTGGCGGCAGAAGCTGCCCAAGAAGGCACGGCAGCTTGCCCGTCGCTCGGCCCTGAACGACCGGGCTGAGCACGAGCGGGTGGTGCTGGTCGACTTCCCGAAGCTGGAGGCTCCCAAGACCCGCTCGGTTCGCGATCTGCTGAATGCAGCAGAGCTCGAGGGCAAGGTCCTGGTGCTTACCGACGGCCGGAACCAGAACGTGTATCTTTCCGCCCGCAATCTTCCGAACGTAAACGTCTTGCCGTTCGGCGAGGAGTCGGTCTACGACGTCCTGTGGGCGCACACGGTGGTCATCGAGCGGAGCGCCCTTGATCAGATCGGCGCCGAAGACACCGAGGAGGCGTCCGATGCGTGAGCCGTACGAGGTCATCATCACACCGGTGGTCACCGAGAAGACCGCCGAAGAGATGGAGGAGCGGGGGGTCTACACGTTCGTGGTCGCACGAGATGCGAACAAGATCGAGATCGGTCGCGCCGTGGAGCGTCTCTGGGATGTGACCGTGAAGGACGTCCGCACCATGCGATACGCGGGCAAGGCCCGTCGGGCCTTTCTGGGCCGGATGGCGCGTAACCCATTCAAGGGACGCCGTCCGGGCTACAAGAAGGCCGTCGTGCAGATCGGTGACGGCGAATACATCGAGCTCTACGAGCAGGGCTGATCATGGCCATCAAGAAATTCAAGCCGATGACCCCCGGGACGCGGTTCCGGTCCACCCTCGAGAACGAAGAGGTGACACGGAAGGGTCCCGAACGGTCCCTCACCGAGTCGCTGCACAGCACCGGTGGGCGGAACCATCATGGGCACATCACGTCGCGTCGACGGGGCGGCGGGCACAAGCGTCGCTACCGGAAGATCGACTTCAAGCGTAACAAGCACGGCGTGCCGGGCACGGTTGCGCACATCGAATATGATCCGAATCGGTCGGCCAACATCGCGCTGATCCACTACGCGGACGGAGAGAAGCGGTATATCCTCCATCCCCGCGGGCTTCAGGTGGGCGATGAGATCCTGTCCGGCGAGACCGCGGACCAAAAGGTGGGCAGCGCGCTTCCGCTGGGGCTGGTCCAGCTCGGCACTACAGTGCACAACGTGGAGCTGAAGCCTGGCAAGGGCGGCCAGATGGCCCGGTCCGCAGGAGCCGGCGTTCAGGTGGTGGCGAAGGAGGGCGACTACGTCACACTCCGACTTCCCTCCACCGAGGTGCGACGGGTGCACAGAAACTGCCTGGCGACGATCGGTCAGGTCGGAAACACAGACCACGAGCTGACTCAGATCGGGAAGGCGGGCGCGAATCGCTGGCGAGGCAAGCGTCCGAAGGTTCGCGGCGTTGCCATGAACCCTGTTGATCACCCGCTCGGTGGTGGTGAGGGGCGTACGTCCGGTGGACGTCCGCCGGTCTCTCCGTGGGGCAAGCGCGAGGGCAAGAAGACGCGTAAGAAGAAGAAGGCATCCAATAAGTACATCGTGCGGGGCCGCAAGCGCGGCAAAGCCACGAAGTCGTAGGCCGGAGAATCATTTATGCCGCGTAGTGTCAAGAAGGGCCCGTTCATCGAGGACAGCCTCCTTCGCAAGATCGAGGTCATGAACTCCCGTGGAGAGAAGAAGGTCGTGAAGACCTGGTCGCGCGCGTCGACCATCTCTCCCGAGTTCGTCGGTCACACGGTTGCGGTGCACAACGGGAACAAGTTCATCCCGGTCTACGTCACCGAGAACATGGTAGGCCATAAGTTCGGCGAGTTCGCTCCCACCCGGATGTTCCGGGGGCACGGGGGCAAGCTGGCCGACAAGCGGGCCAAGGCCAAGTAAGAGTGAGCCAAGGAATGGAAGCCAGAGCAATCGCCCGGTACGTCAGCATGAGCCCCCGCAAAGCGCGGCTCGTTGTGGACCAGATCCGAGGCAAATCGGTCAATGAGGCCTATGCCATCCTGCAGTTCTCCAAGAAGGGAGCTGCCGAGACGGTGGGGAAGACGCTCCGCTCTGCGGTGGCGAACGCCCAGGTCAAGTCGCAGGACGACGGCGCTGTGCTCGACGTCGATGAACTCTTCGTGCGCGAAGCGTTTGTTGACGAAGGCCCTACGCTGAAGCGCTGGCGTGCCGCGGCCCAGGGCCGCGCTACGCCCCTTCGCAAGAGAACGAGCCACATCACGGTTGTGGTCGACACCAAGGACGCCTGATTACATGGGACAAAAGACACACCCGACCGGGTTCAGGCTCGGAGTCGTCAAGGACTGGTCGTCTCGTTGGTACGCGGAGCGTGATTTCCCGCGCCTTCTCAAAGAGGACGAGACCATCCGGACCTACCTGCGCCGCCGGCTCTCGCATGCCGCCATCGCCCAGGTCGATATCGAGCGCAAGCCGAGCAAGATCGTGGTGACGCTGCACACGGCCCGGCCGGGCGTGGTGATCGGAAAGCGTGGATCGGAAGTGGACAAGCTCCGCGACGAGCTCGCGGTGCTCACCAACTCCGAGATCTCGGTCAACGTTGAGGAGATCAAGCGTCCGGAGGTCAGTGCCTACCTGGTGGCTGAGAACATCGCCCATCAGCTCCGGCAGCGGATCTCGTTCCGCCGAGCCATGAAACGTGCTGTTCAGGCGGCGATGCGTTCCGGCGCCCAGGGGATCAAGCTCCAGTGCTCGGGACGGCTCGGCGGCGCCGAGATCGCGCGCACGGAAGGCTACAACGAGGGTCGCGTGCCGCTGCACACGCTGCGCGCGGACATCGACTACGCCCAGGTGACGGCATTCACGACGTACGGCACCGTCGGCGTGAAGTGCTGGATCTTCAAGGGCGAGGTCGTGGAAGAGCGTCGTGGCCGGACCTATTCCACCGGCTCCTGACACCGCTATCGAGGATTAGCAGATGCTAGCGCCGAAAAGGGTAAAGCACAGGAAGACCCACAAGGGTCGCATGCGGGGGGCCGCCCAGCGGGGTAACAAGGTCTCGTTCGGCGAGTACGGGCTGCAGGCCCTCGAGCCGACCTGGATCTCGAACCGTCAGATCGAGTCCGCCCGTGTGGCCATGACCCGACACATCAAGCGTGGTGGTAAGGTCTGGATCCGGATCTTCCCGGACAAGCCCATTACGTCGAAGCCCGCGGAGACCCGCATGGGTAAGGGTAAGGGCAACCCGGAGTCCTGGGTGGCCGTGGTGAAGCCGGGTCGGATCATGTTCGAGCTCGAGGGCGTGTCGGAAGAGGTCGCCAAGCGAGCCATGGAGCTCGCCGCGGCCAAGCTTCCGATCAAGTGCAAGTTCGTCGTTCGCGAGCAGCAGCTCTAACCGCGTTGGAGTCGAAGAAATGAAGGCTGAGGACATTCGGGACTGGGACGAAACCGAGATCCACGCGCGGTTGAGGGAGCTCAAGGAAGAGCAGTTCAAGCTGCGTTTCCAGGGTTCCATGATGGAGATCGAGAACTCAGGCCTGTTCAGACAGATCCGGCGCGACATCGCGCGCCTGAAGACAGTGCTTCGCGAGCGCGAGCTCGCCCAGAAGGTTGACTGAAGAAGACATGAGCGAGAATCAGAGCGAGCAGGTGGCGGCCCTGGAGCGTAGCTCCCGGAAGGTCCGAACCGGCGTGGTGGTCAGTGACAAGGCCGACAAGACCGTGACCGTGGTGGTGGAGCGGCGCTTCGCCCACCCCCTCTACGGGAAGGGTATGAAGCGGACCAAGAAGTACCACGCGCATGACGAGAACAACGAATACCAGGTCGGAGATACCGTGCGGATCGTCGAGACCCGCCCGCTGTCCAAGACCAAGCACTGGCGTGCGGTCGAGCTCATCGAGCGCCCGGCCTGAGTCCAGCTACGCAACCGACGTGATAGATAGAGAGAGAGCGAGATGATCCAGCAGGAGTCGATCCTCAGGATCGCCGACAACACGGGCGCGAAGGCCGCACTCTGTATCAGAGTGCTGGGCGGCTCCCGGCGTCGCTACGCCGGTGTGGGTGACGTGATCGTCGCCACCGTGAAGGACGCGATTCCGAACGCCGGGATCAAGAAAGGTGAGGTGGTCAAGGCCGTCATCGTCCGCACCTCCAAGGAGACCCGGCGGCGAGACGGCACGTATATCCGCTTCGACGACAACGCCGCGGTCATCATCAACCCGCAGGGTGAGCCGCGGGGGACCCGGATCTTCGGGCCCGTCGCGCGTGAGCTCCGGGAGAAGAGGTACATGAAGATCGTTTCCCTCGCGCCCGAGGTGCTTTGAGATGGGTGCTACGAAATACCACATCATGAAGGGCGACCGGGTCCGGGTGATCCGCGGGAACTACCGCGATCTCGAGGGCACGGTGCTCGAAGTCCTGCGCGATGAAGGGCGCGTGCGGGTGGAAGGCGTGAACCAGAGAAAGCGTCATACCCGCCCGAGCCAGCAGGACCCCGACGGTGGCATCATCACCTTCGAGGCGCCTATCCACATCTCGAACGTGATGCTCATCGACCCGGCCAGCGACACGCCGAGTCGGGTGAGAATCCAGGTCGAGGAAGACGGAACCAAGGAGCGGATCGCCGTGAAGACCGGCAATCCCGTTCCCCGGCCTCTGTAGGACATCATGAAGCCCAGATTGCAGACACACTACGAGACGCACGTGCGGCCGGCCCTCACCGAGGAGTTCGGCTTCGAGAACGTGCACCAGGTCCCGAGCCTCCTGAAGGTCGTCGTCAATGTCGGCGTCGGTGAGGCGGCCAAGGACCAGAAGCTGCTCGATGCCGTCGTTGAGGAGATCGGGATCATCACCGGCCAGAAGCCCGTGGTGAACCGCGCCCGCCAGTCCATTTCGAACTTCGGTTTGCGTGAAGGGATGCCGGTGGGTGTCTCGGTCACGCTTCGCCGGGCGAACATGTGGTTCTTCGTGGATCGCCTCGTCAGCACGGCGATTCCCCGGATCCGCGACTTCCGCGGCTTGAACACCCGGTCCTTCGACGGGCGGGGGAACTACACCCTCGGCGTGAAGGAGCAGATCATCTTCCCGGAGATCACCTTCGACGACGTACGAAAGGTCCACGGGATGGACATCACGTTCGTGACGTCGACGGACAGAGACGATGAAGGGTTTGCCCTGCTGAAGCACCTGGGCTTCCCCTTCCGCGGCGAGGTCCCGATCCAGATCACCGCAGCCGCGTCCTGAGACAGCAAAGAGAGCAACTGGAATGGCCAGAAAGGCGCTAGTCGAGAAGTCCAAGCGCAAGCCGAAGTTCGGCGTGCGTCAACGCAACCGCTGCCAGCGGTGCGGCCGACCCCGTGCGTACATTAGAAAGTTCGGGCTCTGCCGGATCTGTTTCCGCGAGATGGCGCTCAAGGGCGAGATCCCTGGCGTCCGCAAGTCGAGCTGGTAGGGGAGAACGGAACCATGATGACTGATCCGATCGCGGATATGCTCACCCGCATCCGCAACGCCGCCCAGGCGGCTCACAAGTGGGTGGACATGCCCGTGTCCAACACCAAGGTCGAGATTGCTCGGCTGCTTCAGGAGAGCCACTTCGTGCACTCGTACAAGGTGCTCGAGGATGGTCGCTTCGGCGTCCTGCGGGTCTACCTGAAGTACCATGACGGCAAGCCGGTCATCCGGCATCTGGAGCGGGTGTCGCGCCCGGGCCGACGCCGGTTCGTGGGCGCGGACGACATTCCGCGCGTCCGAAACGGTCTCGGCATGGCCATCCTGTCCACGTCGGCCGGTATGCTCTCGGACCGCAACGCCCGGAGTCAGGGCGTCGGCGGCGAGCTCATGGCGCTGGTCTGGTAGGAGCGGAGAGAGAACGATGTCGCGTATTGGAAGACAGCCGGTGGAGACGCCCAAGGGCGTGGACGCCAAGATCGACGGTCAGCGTTTGACCGTGAAGGGCCCGAAGGGCTCGCTGGACCTCGATGTTCATCCCGAGATGACCGTCGTATTGGACGAGGGAGTACTCCGCGTGGAACGCCCATCCGATGCGAAGAACCACCGGGCGCTTCACGGTCTTACGCGGTCCCTGATCCAGAACATGGTGACCGGCGTGACCGAAGGGTTCAGCAAGACCCTCGAGATCGTGGGCGTGGGATACCGGGCGGACGCCAAGGGGAAGTCCATCACCTTGAACGTCGGCTACAGCCATCCCATCGAGTACAAGCCCGCCGAAGGCGTCGAGTTGGCTTGCCCGACCCAGACGACGGTGGTGGTGAGTGGGATAGACAAACAGAAGGTTGGGCAGGCCGCCGCGGAGATCCGCGGCTTCCGCCCGCCCGAGCCCTACAAGGGCAAGGGCATCCGCTACCAGGGCGAGCACGTCCGTCGCAAGGCCGGTAAGACGGCAGGGGCCTAAGAGATGATCAAGCAGAGCAAGCTCAAGAAGAGTCGCTTCCTGCAGAGGAGGCGCCGTCACCACCGGGTGCGGAACAAGGTGGTGGGTACGGCCGAGCGGCCGCGGCTCGTGGTGTACCGCTCCCTCAAGCACATCGAGGGGCAGCTGGTGGACGACGACACGGGGCAGACGCTCACCGGGCTGTCCTCCACCAGCAGCGACCTGCGTGGTTTCGAGGCCGAAGGGCCCAACCGTCGTACGGAAAAGGCGTTCGCGGCCGGGAAGCTCCTGGCGGAGCGCGCGAAGGCGAACGGAATCGAGACGGTCGTATTCGACCGCGGTGGATACCAATACCACGGCAGGGTCAAGGCCTTTGCCGAGGGCGCCCGTGATGGAGGGCTCAACTTCTGATGGCTAGAGACGGCAAGAACAAAGGTGGACGTTCCCGCGAGAGCGATCTCGTCGAGAACGTCATCTTCATCAACCGCGTGGCCAAGGTGGTCAAGGGCGGACGACGGTTCTCGTTCTCTGCGCTGGTAGCCGTAGGCGACCAGAAGGGGAACGTGGGCGTCTACCTCGCGAAGGCGAACGAGGTGGCCGAGGCCATCCGTAAGGCCTTTGATCACGCCAAGCGGAACATGGTGAAGGTTCCTGTGCAAGACGGGACTATTCCCCACGACATCCTCGGGCACATGGGTGCCGGTCGGGTGCTCATGAGGCCCGCCGCTCCCGGTACCGGCGTCATTGCGGGCGGTCCGGTTCGCGCGGTCTTGGAGGCTGCGGGTTACACAGACGTGCTCACCAAGTGCCTGGGTACGAACAATCCCATCAACGTGGTGCGGGCCACGATGAACGGGCTCACCGAGCTTGTGACGGCAGAGCAGGCCGCCGCCGAGCGGGGCGTGCCCGTGGAGGCCCTTGGAGTGAAGGACCATGGCTGAGAGCGCCAAGAAGCTTCGAATCACCCAGGTCCGTAGTGGGATCGGGCGGCAGGAAAAGCACCGCCGCACGCTGCGGGCCCTGGGGATCAAGCGTCATCAACAGAGTGTCGTGCAAGAAGACACACCGGCCATCCGGGGCATGATCAATCAGATCCGCTTCATGGTCGATGTCGAGGAAGTGGACTGAACATGACTGAGCTACACGAACTGTCTCCGACCCAGGGGTCTCGCCGCGATCGCAAGCGTGTGGGCCGGGGGCCGGGGTCCGGAACCGGAAAGACGGCTGGCCGCGGACAGAAGGGGCAGAAGTCCCGCTCGGGCGGGAACGTGCACCCTCGCCGCGAGGGTGGCCAGATGCCGCTCATCCGCAGGATCCCGAAGCGCGGCTTCACCAATCCGAACCGAGTGTCCTACCAGGCCGTCAACGTGAGGGACCTGGCGCGCTTCGACAGTGAAGTCGGACCCGAGGCTCTCTCTAGCGCGGGTTTGGTGGGGTCCGCCAGACGCCCCGTGAAGGTGCTCGGTACAGGTGAGATCGACAAAGCCCTCACCGTCACCGCGCACGCTTTCAGCGCTTCTGCGCGCCAGAAGATTGAAGCGGCCGGTGGTACCGTCTCCGTCATCGGAGCGGAAACGGCCCCGCCTGCGGAACCTGTCCAGGCGGAGCAGCCCGCGGAAGCGGACGCGTCCGCAGAAGAGTCCGAAAGCTGAGCAGCCTGCCTAGCAAGCCAGGAACGACCTGACCCATGGCGAACAACCCCGTCGCGAACCTGTTCCGGGTCCCGGAGCTCAAGGAGAAGATCCTCTTCACCTTGTTCATCCTCCTCATCTATCGGGCGGGCTCGCACATCACTGTGCCCTCCCTGAACGTGGGGGTGCTCCAACAGCAGTTCGGCCAGCTTCAGGACACGTTCTTCGGCATCTACGACATGTTCGTTGGCGGAGGCCTGTCGCGGGCGACGATCCTCGCCTTGGGGATCATGCCGTATATCTCGGCGTCCATCATGTTCCAGCTCCTCGCCGCGGTGTTCCCGACGGTGGAGAAGCTCCAGAAGGAAGGTGAGGACGGCCGGAAGAAGCTTACCCAGTGGACGCGGTACACCACCGTCGTGCTGTCTGCGGCCCAGGGTTACGGCTATTCGGTCTTCCTTCAGTCGATCCCAGGGGCGGTCACCACGCCCGGCTTCGTGTTCACCTTCACCACGGTCATCACGCTTACCGTGGGTGGTGTGTTCGTGATGTGGCTCGGCGAGCAGATCACCGAGCGGGGTATCGGGAACGGGATGAGCCTGCTGATCTTCTTCAGCATCATCCAGACCTTTCCTGCGGCGGTCGGGCGGACGTGGGAGTCCTACACGCTCGGAGAGATCAGCACCTTCGGAATGGTCGCTCTGCTGCTGGTGGTCGTTGGTGTGTGCGCCGGAGTGGTGGCCATGACCATGGCCGCCCGGAAGATCCCGGTCCAGATTCCGCGGAAGGTCGTGGGCCGCGGCCGGATTCGCGAAGGCCAGAAGAGCTTCGTGCCGCTCCGGGTGAACTCGGCTGGCGTCATGCCCATCATCTTCGCGCAGTCGTTCATCGTCGTGCCGGGCACCGCGGTGGCGTTCATGCCGGACCTGGGCTTTCTAACGACGCTCGCGGAGATGTTCCAGCCGCAAACCATGACGTACTACGTCACGTACGGGCTGCTCATCCTCTTCTTCACCTACTTCTACACGGCCATCATTTTCAACCCGGTGGACCTGGCGGAGAATCTGAAAAAGCAGGGAGCCTTCATCCCAGGTGTGAAGCCGGGGACCAGGACGGCTGAATACATCGACCGTGTGCTGACGCGGGTGACGCTTCCGGGGTCCATTTACCTGGCCATCGTCGCGCTCATCCCGTTTTGGATCTTCGACATCTTCAACATCCAAACGTTCTTCTTCGGTGGTACCAGCCTCCTCATCGTCGTAGGTGTCGGACTCGATACCGTGCAGCAGGCGCAACAGCTCCTGCTCCTTCGCCACTACGACGGCTTCATGAAGAAGGGTCGGGTGAAGATGCGTGGCCGCCAGCGCTACATGTAGCGCGTGGTCACTGGGAGAAAATCGATGGTCGTGATTCTGTTGGGCGCTCCGGGCGTCGGAAAGGGTACCCAGGCAGTGCGTCTTGCCGACGACAAGGGGGCCGCGCACGTCTCCACGGGTGATCTTCTGCGCGCCGCACGTCGTGACGGAACGCCGTTAGGCAGGAAGGCCCAGGGCTACATGGACGCTGGCGAGTTGGTCCCCGACGACCTCATCCTCGAGTTGGTTCGTGAGCACGTCGATGCTCTTCCTGCGGGTGCGGACATCCTCCTCGACGGGTTCCCCCGCACCATCGCGCAGGCCGACGGATTGGACGCTGTGCTGCGTGAAGCGGGCCTCGACGTGGGTATCGTCGTGCTCTTCGACGCCTCCGACGAGGTCCTGATCAAGCGGCTGTCAGGTCGGCGTTCGTGTCCGGAGTGCGGCGCGGTCTACAACGTACACTTCGACCCACCCGGTCAGGACGGCGTGTGCGATCGCTGCGGTTCCGCGTTGGTCCATCGAAAAGATGACAACGCGGAGACCGTCGAGCGCAGGCTGCAGGTCTACAAGGAACAGACCGCTCCGTTGGTGGCGCACTATGATCGTCACCCGGCCGAGCTCGTCCGTATCGACGGAGACCGAAACCCTGAAGACGTCTACGCGGAATTCCGTGAGGCGGTCGTGGGCGCCGCGGCATGATTCATCTGCGCACGCCGGAGGAGATGGATACCATTGGACGGGGAGGCGCCATCATCGGGGCCCTCCACGCCGAGCTGCCGTCCCGGATCCACCCCGGCGTGAGCACGTTGGATATTGATCGGTTCTGTGACGAATTCATCACGGCACACAAGGGAGCCCATCCGGAATTCAAAGGGCTCTATGGGTTCCCGGGAAGCGTGTGCGTCTCGGTCAACGAAGAGATCGTTCACGGAATCCCTTCCGCGAACCGGATCCTCAAGGACGGGGACATCGTCTCCGTGGACGTCGGTGTGCGACTCGACGGATGGTGCTCCGACTCCGGTTGGACCTACGCCGTCGGGGAGCCGAGCACGGAGGCTCGGGACCTCATGGAGATCACAGAGCGCTCGCTCTGGGCCGCGCTCGCCGAAGCGGTCCCAGGCAAGCACGTCGGGGATATCGGTGCGGCGGTGGTGGCGACGGTCGAGGGCACGAGATACGGAATCGTCCGCGAGTTGGTGGGCCACGGGATCGGGCGGGACGTGCATGAGCAGCCGCAGGTTCCGAATGTGGGCCGACGGGGACATGGCCCCCTGCTGAGGGAGGGCATGGTGCTCGCCATCGAGCCCATGTTGTCCGCGGGATCGCCGAATATCCGTACTCTGGACGACGGATGGACCGTGGTGACGGCAGACAGGACTCTGTCGGCCCACTTCGAGCACACAGTGGGCATCACGGCCGACGGGCCGCGGATTCTCACTGCGGTGGACAGCTCCGTGGCGGCGGCGATGCCGTCCGTCGACGGCGCTTGAAGGCCTGTTCAACCAGGGTTATACTACCTAGCTCTGCCACAAACGGACGTGGAGATTCCCAGTGAAGGTCCGAAGCAGCGTCAAGCCGATCTGCGAGCATTGTAAGGTCGTACGCCGTAAGGGCGTCGTCCGCATCATCTGCTCGCGTAACCCGAAGCATAAGCAGCGCCAGGGCTGATCCGTCGAACGGCGGACATCCCGGGCAGCAACCCACGAGTAGCTCATGGCACGTATCTCAGGTGTCGATCTTCCCCGCGGTAAGCGGATCGAGGTCGCTCTAACCTACATCTATGGCATCGGTGACGCCCGCGCCAAGAAGATCATCGAGGCGTGCGGTATCGATCCGGACCTCAGAGCGCAGGATCTTGGCGATGAAGACGTGAATCGTCTCCGTCGTGAGATCGAGAGCAGCTACAAGGTCGAGGGCGCGCTCCGCACCGAACGATCCATCAACATCAAGCGCTTGATGGACATTGGATGCTACCGCGGGCTGCGCCATCGGCGCGGGCTCCCGGTTCGTGGGCAGCGCACCAGCACGAACGCGCGGACGCACAAGGGCAAGCGTCGCGCCATCGCAGGTAAGAAGAAAGCGCCGAAGAAGTAGGCAGCCGCCGTAGACAAGGAACGAGAACGTGGCACAGCAGAGAGCGCGTCCCAAGCGCAGCAAGAAGGTCGTCGAGGCGGAGGGCATCGCCCATATCAAGGCGACCTTCAACAACACCCTCATCACCATCACGGACACGAAGGGCAACGTCGTGACCTGGGCGACCGCCGGAAAGGCGGGGTTCAAGGGCTCGAAGAAGTCGACGCCTTTCGCCGCCACCGTCGCCGGGGAGCAGGCCGGTCGGGAGGCGCACAGCATGGGGGTGAAGCGGGTCGACGTCCTGGTCCAGGGACCGGGGTCGGGCCGAGAGTCGGCCATCCAGGCGCTCGCCGCCGCGGGGCTCTTCATCAAGTCGATTCAAGACGTCACGCCGCTGCCGCACAATGGGTGCCGGCCGCCTAAGAAGCGCCGCGTCTGAGGAAATAGAGGACTATGTCACGTTATACCGGCCCCGTCTGCAAGCTCTGTCGCCGTGAAGGCCAGAAGCTGTTCCTGAAGGGGCAGAAATGCTACACCGACAAATGCCCGGTCGACCGGCGCGCGTATCCGCCTGGCCAGCATGGTCCGGCTCAGCAGCGCCGACGGAAACAGTCCGACTATGCCGTCCAGCTTCGCGAGAAGCAGAAGGTGAAGCGGATGTACGGCTTGCACGAGAAGCAGTTTAGGAACCTGTTCGAGCGTGCGGCCCATGTGCCGGGCATCACGGGCGAGAACCTGCTCATCGCGCTCGAAACCCGGCTCGACAACATCGTGTTCAGGATGGGCTTCGCTCAGAGCCGCGCCGCGGCCCGCCAGCTCGTCCGTCACCGACACGTCGAGGTCAACGGACGCATCGTCGATATCCCGAGCTACCATGTGAAGTCGGGTGACGAGATTTCCGTGAAGGCCAAGTCGAAGGATCTGCTCCCTGTGGAGGCCAGTCTGGAGGCGCGTACCCGCCCCTCGCTGGTGGAATGGCTGGCACTGGACGAGAAGGCGAAGGTGGGCCGGATGGTTCGCGAGCCGACGCGTGCGGACATCCCGCTGGCGGTCCAGGAGCAGCTCATCGTGGAGCTCTACTCGAAGTAATGCGACGGCCAGACGCTCGCCGAGGTGAGCGTCCGGGAGTCACCGGTTCCCCAGGAGGGCAATGTGGAGATAGATCTGACCGGACTCGTGCTTCCCGAGCGTGTCGAGATTCTCGATTCGCCGGACACCACGCGTTCCGCCAACTTCGTCATCGAGCCGCTCGAGCGGGGCTTCGGCCATACGCTGGGCAACTCGATGCGGCGCGTGCTGCTGTCTTCGCTCCGTGGAGCGGCGGTTTGGGCGTTCCGGATCGAGGGCGTGGTGCATGAGCATCAGACGATTCAGGGTGTGGCGGAGGACGTACACCAGGTCATCCAGAACCTGAAGTCGCTCGTCGTCCAGCTCGACGAGGACATTGAGGAGGCGGTTCTCGAGGTCCACGTGAGCAAGGCGGGCGCCGTGACCGCTGCGGATGTCCAGGACGCTGCCGGGGCTTCGGTCTTCGATCCTGGGCATCATCTCTTCACGCTTCAGGAGGACCGCGACGTTCACATGGAGCTGCACGTGAACAAGGGCCGCGGGTTCGTCCTGTCCGACCAACACGAGCTCCCCCGGGGAGCTCCGGTGGACCTGGTCCGAATCGACTCGATCTACAATCCGGTGCGGCGTGCCAACTTCACGGTCGAAGAGACTCGGGTGGGACAGCGCACGGACTTCGATCGTCTCAACATGGCCGTGGAGACCGATGGATCCGTGACTCCGGAAGATGCGGTGAAGTACGCCGCTGCGCTGGTACGCAAGCATTTCGAGTACATGCTGTACTTTGGAGAGGGTGGCCTGCCGGACGAGGGGGGGCCCGAGGGTGCAGTGGCGGTGCCCGACCGGCTCCAGGATCTCTTCGAGAGGTCCATCGACGACCTGGCCGAGCTGTCGGTTCGTTCTCGGAACTCCCTTCAGAAGGAGAACATCCGGACGCTGGGGGATCTCGTCCGGAGGACCGACGAGGAGATGTTGGCCATCGAGAACTTCGGGAAGAAATCGCTGAAGGAGATCGCGGACTTCCTCGAAGAGCATGGTTTGAGGTTCGGAATGCAGCTTGAAGAGGGCGACGACGGCCGCCTCTTCTTCGTCGAGCAGGAAGCCGAAGCCGCTGCTGGCGGCGAGGAGTAAGACGTGCGGCACCGCAAGAAGGGCAGGCAGCTTTCCCGCTCACGCAGCCACCGCAGGGCGACGCTTCGAAACATGGCTACGAGCCTCATCCTGCATGAACGGATCGAGACCACCACGGCGAAGGCCAAGGAGCTACGCCCGTACGCCGAGCGTTTGATCACGCTGGCGCGGCGTGGGGACGTCCATGCGCGTCGGCTGGCGGCGCGTAAGATTCAGGATCGCAATGCGCTGGGTAAGCTGTTCGACGATATCGCGCCCCGTTTTTCGGAGCGTCCCGGAGGTTACACCCGGATCCTCAAGCTCGGTCATCGGAAGGGTGACGCGGCAGATATGTCGCTCATCGAGCTCGTCGATTAGTTTGTGCCGCTCTTCGTAGGCGGTCGACTCCAATAGACAGGACGACGTACATGGCGGACAACGCTTCCCGGCGCGGCGCGACGAACCTCGGCATGCCGCTGATGATTCTCGCCTTCGCAACCATCGGCGGCTTCCTCTACTGGCTCAACGCCCAGGCGACTCAGGACCTCGCCGAGCGCCAGGCCTACGCGGACTCCGTGGCGGCGGCTGAAGAGGCGGAGCGGAACCGTCCTCCGCTCATCGGCGCCGAGCGAATCCAGATGGACGCTTCGGGCTACGAGGGGCAGGACATCCGACTTGAGGCACTTCCCGTGGCCAGCGTGCTGGGTTCCCAGGGATTCTGGCTCGAGATGCCGAACGGAAACCCCTTCCTCATGTCCGTGGGTGGAGACGTCTCCATCGAGGGCGGAGAGATTCAGCCGGGTTCAGTTGAGATCGACGTGACCGGCCGACTACTCGCCATGAACGATTCGGTTCTCTCGGCGTGGACGGATGCTGGATCCATCGGTGACGGTGATCGTCTGGCAGCGGAGTTCGCTACCCATTTCATCGAGGCCCAGGAGCTCGTGGTCGCGCCGGTGAGCGCGGCCCCGGAGGGCGAGGAAGAGTAGATCATGGCTCGAGTGTGCTACACGTGCGGCAAGGCGCCCCAGACGGGGAACAACGTCAGCCACGCGAACAACAAGACTCGTCGGCGTTGGCTGCCCAACCTCCAGACGGTGAAGATCGTCGACCGTGAGGGTGTGCGGCGCCGCGTGCGCGTGTGCACGCGGTGCATCTCTGCCGGAAAGATCCAGAAGGCCCCCGCGGTGGCAGCCAACGGCTGACGCCGGGGAGGCACTTGAACGGGACGAAGGGCCCTTCCGGCGATGCCGGAAAGGGCCCTTCTTTCGTTCATGAAACGGATCCTCGTGACAGGTGCAGAAGGACTTCTCGGCTCGGAAGTGGTGCGGTGCGCGCGCGCCCGGGGTTACGAGGTCGTCGGCGCTGCTCGAACAGACCTGGATGTTACGGACGCGAATGCGGTTCGCCGGGCGCTTGGGGACGGGCATGCCGACGCAGGAGAGGCAGCTCGGCGCACCTTTACCGCCGTGGTCCACTGCGCGGCATATACGGCGGTGGACGGGGCGGAGGCGGAGGTCGAGCAGGCTTGGCGCGTCAACCGAGACGGCACCAGACATGTGGCTCGAGCGGCGGCGGAAGCTGGAGTACGGCTTGTATACGTGTCCTCTGACTATGTGTTCGATGGATCGAACCGGGTTCCGTACACGCCGGAGGCGGACGCCCGCCCGCTCGGCGTCTACGGCCGCACGAAGTTGCTGGGGGAGGTCGAGGCCATGGAGGCGCTGCCGAAGGCGCTGGTGGTCCGCACCAGCTGGCTGTACGGAGCAGGCGGGCGCAACTTCGTGACTTCCATGCTTGCACTCGGGCGGAGGCGTGTGGCGGCGGGAGGTACCGACGCGCTCCGTGTGGTGGACGATCAGGTCGGCCGCCCCAGCTGGGCCCGAAACGTGGCCGTGGACCTTCTAGACCTACTGGAGCGGAACGTGAGCGGCGTGTGGCACGTGGCGGATGCAGACGAGGCTAGCTGGCTGGATCTTGCTCGGGAAGTGTTCCAGCTCACGGGGGTGAAGGTCGCCGTGCAGCCGGTCAGTACGCAGGACTGGGGCGCTCCCGCGCGACGCCCAGCGTATTCGGTATTGGACGTCACCGCCACCGAGGCGTTGCTGGGCCGCCCCGCCATGCCTTGGCGTCGAGCGCTACAGGCCTTTCTGGCCGAGACGGGAGAACTCGATGCAGGGTGAGCGCCCTGGTCTCCGACGGATTGAAGGAGGGGGCGAGGAATGAAGGGTGTGATTCTCGCAGGAGGGTTGGGCAGGCGTCTTCTCCCCATGACCCGCGTGACCAACAAACACCTTCTCCCGGTCTACGACCGGCCCATGATCTACTTTCCCCTGCAACAGCTCGTCTCCGCAGGCATCCAGGACATCCTCATCGTGACCGGTGGGGACAGCGCGGGTGACTTCCTGCGGCTGCTCGGAAACGGCCAGGAGTTCGGGCTCGAGCAGCTCAAGTATGCGTACCAGGAGGGTGAGGGTGGGATCGCGGAGGCACTCGGCCTCGCCGAGCACTTCGCTGCTGGTGGGCCGGTTGTCGTGATCCTTGGCGACAACATCTTCCAGAGCCCGATCACCGACACGGTGGCACGCTTCCGGGCCGATCCCACGGGGGGGCTCATCCTCCTGAAGGAGGTCGATGACCCGGAGCGGTTCGGTGTGGCGTCGTTGGAGGGCGACCGGGTGACTAGGATCGTGGAGAAGCCGAGGCGTGCGCCCACACGGCTGGCGGTCACCGGTTGTTACATGTACGACGCGAAGGTCTTCGACATCATCCGCGGGCTCGAGCCATCCGCCAGAGGTGAGCTGGAGATCACGGATGTGAACAACCACTACGTCGAGAGGGGGCGGATGCGTCACGAGCTGGTCGAAGGATGGTGGACCGACGCCGGGACGGTTCCGTCCCTCCATCGGGCGATCCAGCTCGTCGCGGAGGACCGGGACAACCCGGTGCTTGCCGAGCCGAGGGGGTGGCTGTGAAGGCTTTGGTCACCGGCGGTGCCGGATTCATCGGGTCCAACTTCGTCCGGCACCTGCTCGGCGAACGGTTGGAGGCAGAGGTCGTGAACCTCGACAAGCTGACGTATGCGGGAAACCCCTCGAACGTCGCCGACGTGGCCGGGGACATGCGATATACCTTCATCCATGGGGACATCTGCGACGCGGAGCTGGTGGACACCGTCATGAGAGACGTGGACATCGTCTTCAACTTCGCGGCCGAGTCCCACGTGGACCGTTCCATCGACATGGACACGCCCTTTGTGCGTACGAACGTTATGGGAACGGCGGTGCTCCTTTCAGCGGCCCTCCGGCACGGGGTGCGGAGGTTCATGCAGATCTCCACGGACGAGGTCTACGGCGAGCTGCCGTGGCGGGATCCGGAGGATGACTCCGCTGAAGGAGTCGCGCCTCGTTTCACCGAGGGAACACCGCTGGCGCCGCGCTCACCTTACTCGGCGACCAAGGCAGGCGCCGATCATCTCGTACATGCCTATCACGTAACCCACGGGATGGACACGGTCATCACCCGATCCAGCAACAACTACGGACCCTACCAGCATCCCGAGAAGCTCATCCCCCTCATGATCACGCGAGCGATGGCGGAGGAGCAGCTCCCGGTCTACGGCGACGGGCTCCACGTGCGCGACTGGATCCACGTCCACGACCACTGTGCCGGGCTGTTGGCTGCGGCGGAGAGGGGACGTTCCGGGCGGGTCTACAACTTCGGAGGGGCAGCGGAGCGGACCAATCTCTCCCTGATCCGAACGCTGCTGCGGATCATGGGCAAGCCCGAGACCTTGATCACGTTCGTCGAGGACCGGAAGGGACATGACCGCCGGTACGCGATCGATTTCGGACGTGCCGCCGAGGAGCTGGAATGGGCCCCTACGCTGAATTTCCACGAGGGGCTGGCTGACACCATCCAGTGGTACCTGGAGAACGAGGAATGGGTGGCCGAGGTAGAGCAGGCCCCCTCGCCCTAGCCCGATACGCTGGAACTCGCCGCACACGGGCTTTATCGTTGGAAGCCTCTTACGGTTCATCCACCTCACCGGTCGGTGTTGGTGACCCATCCTGGTTCCAGGTCGATTCCATGTCCGTTTACGACAGCACATCCCCCAATTCCGAGGTGACGTTTGGCGTCATCGGACTCGGTTACGTGGGACTTCCACTGGTGGTGGAGGCGGCGGACGCCGGTATGCGCGTCGTCGGGTTCGACGTGAATCCGAAGGTGGTGGAGGGCGTGAACGCGGGCCGATCCCACATCCTGGACGTCCCCTCGGAGGATGTGGCCGAGCTCAGGGGCAAGGGACTCCTGGAGGCCACGACGGACATGACCCGCCTGGGGGAATGCGACGTAGTCTCCATCTGCGTTCCCACGCCCCTGTCCAAGACGCGAGACCCGGACGTCTCCTACATCCTCTCGGCGTCGCAGGCGGTGGCGGGCGCGCTCCGGAAGGGGCAGCTGATCGTCTTGGAGTCGACCACGTATCCGGGGACCACTCGGGAGGTTCTCCTGCCCGCGCTGGAGGATACGGGTCTTCAGGTGGGGACGGACTTCCACCTGTGCTTCAGCCCCGAGCGCGTCGATCCGGGCAATCAGGTCTGGACAACCAAGAACACTCCCAAGGTCGTGGGTGGTATCACCAAGGCGTGCGGAGAGGCGGGGGCTCGATTCTACGAGCGTTTCCTGGAGTCGGTGGTTCCGGTTTCCTCAGCGGAAGCCGCAGAGATGACCAAGATCCTCGAAAACACGTTCCGCGCGGTGAACATCGGGTTGGCCAACGAGACGGCGCTCATCGCGGACCGGCTGGGCGTGGACGTTTGGGAGGTGATCGACGCCGCAGCGACCAAGCCGTTCGGATTCATGAAGTTCACACCGGGGCCCGGCCTGGGCGGACACTGTATTCCCATCGACCCACACTACCTCTCGTGGAAGATGCGGACGCTCAATTACAAGACTCGTTTCATCGAGCTGGCCTCCGAGATCAACTCGGAGATGCCCCACTTCGTGGTGGGGAAGGTGCGCGAAGCCCTGAATCGCAACCGGAAGGCCGTGAACGGTTCGAGCGTGCTGCTCCTCGGGGTCGCGTACAAGCGGGACATCAGCGACGTTCGCGAGTCGCCGGCCTTGGACGTATTGCGGCTTCTGGAAGCCGACGGCGCCGGAGTATCCTACCACGATCCCTACGTGCCCGAGCTCGCCGAAGAGGGGCACGACCTCGTGTCCTCGCCGTTGACGGCGGAGAGCCTGGCGAGTGCCGACGCCGTCGTGATTCTCACGGACCACTCGTCGTTCGACTATCCGTTCGTCACCGAGCACGCCCGGGTGCTTATTGATGGTAGGCACGCCGTGGCCCGTGAGGCGGGTGACGGGGGCAAGGGTTGGATCGTCAAGAGTTGAGCGAAGGCGTCTGAGCCGGTCCGCAACCCTACGATCAACGCGGTAACCGATCCCGCGATGCCCACGACGTCGGTGATCAGGGCCCGCGGGTCCGTCCGGTCCTCCGGATCTTCATCGGGGGCATTCCGGTAGCCTCCCGCGTTCTCGATATGGGAGCCCAGCCCCTCTCCCTGGTGCGTTGGGTAACCTGCCCGTATCCATGCCGCCACGACGAGAAACAAGACCCTTTTGAGTCGCCGGGGGTTCTAAGCGTCCTCCATTTGGGTAATTTTCATCGCTGTAGCGGGGCCCTTCGACCGACCGCGAGGTTTCTTTGTTCAAGTCCGCCATTCAAGCCCTCCTGGGCTCACAGCACAAGCGTGAGGCCAAGAAGCTCCAGCCGCTCGTCGACGAGATCAACGAGATCTACGACGGGCTCTCCTCCCTCTCGGACGACGAGCTCAGAGGAAAGACAGACGAGTTTCGAGGTCGGATCGAGGCAGCCACGGCCGACCTTCGGGCCGAGATCGAGGCTCGTCGTAACACGAAGCGCAAGAGCGAGGATGCCGACGAGCGCGAGACGCTCTCGCTCGAGATCGGTGAGCTGGAGAAGGAGCAGCTCGCGGTTCTCGAGGACACGCTGGAAGAGATCCTGCCTGAGGCCTTCGCCGTTGTGAAGGACGCCTGTCGGCGTCTCGCGGGTACGGAGGTCACGGTCACGGGCCAGACCCTCACCTGGGACATGATCCCTTACGACGTTCAGCTTATCGGCGGCATCACGCTACACCGTGGCAAGGTCGCGGAGATGGCCACGGGTGAGGGTAAGACGCTCGTCGCCACGATGCCGCTGTACCTGAACGCGCTTGCCGGCCGGGGGGCGCATCTCGTGACCGTGAACTCGTACCTCGCGCAGCGTGATGCCGATTGGATGGGGCTCCTGTACACCTACCTCGGCCTCACCGTCGATGTCATCGACCGTTACGACCCCGGCTCGCCAGACCGGCAGGCTGCCTATCGTGCGGACATTACGTACGGAACCAACAACGAGTTCGGGTTCGACTACCTGCGGGACAACATGGTGCACCAGCTCACGCAGCGGGTGCAGCGCGAGCATGCGTACGCGATCATCGACGAGGTCGACTCGATCCTGATCGACGAGGCTCGGACTCCGCTCATCATCTCGGGTCCGGTGGGTAAGGACACGTCGACGCCGTTCAAGCAGTTCAATCCGCTGGTCTCGAGCCTGTACAAGAAGCAGCTCGCGATCACGAACAAGCTTGTCGGGGAAGCCGAGACGCATCTGGAGGAGGGTGAGGAGTTCGCGGCCGGGGAAAAGCTGCTCGCGGTCAAGCGTGGTACCCCGAAACACAAGAAGCTCCTCAAGATGTTCGCGGACGATCCGTCGCTTCAGACGCTCGTGCAAAAGGTTGAGGCCGACTACATGCGGGAGAAGCGCCTCCACGAGCTGGACGAAATGCTCTTCTTCGCCATGGACGAGAAGGGCCACAACGTGGCGCTCTCGGACCGGGGTCTCGATGAGCTCAGCCCGAACGATCCCGACGCGTTCACGGTGCCGGACCTCTCAGAGGAGCTGGGCGCGGTGCAGGACTCCGAGGAGCTCGGGGTCGACGAGAAGCGCGAGAGGATCCAGGAGCTCGAGGGCGAGTACGCGGCCAAGAGCCAGAAGATCCACGTGATTCATCAGCTCTTGAAGGCGCACACCCTTTTCCACAAAGACGAGAAGTACATCATCGGCGAGGATGGACAAGTGGTCATCGTCGACGAGTTCACGGGCCGCCAGATGCCTGGCCGGCGCTGGAGCGACGGCCTCCATCAGGCGGTGGAGGCCAAGGAGGGCGTCGAGATCCGCGGCGAGACTCAGACGCTCGCGACGGTCACCATCCAGAACTACTTCCGGATGTACGACAAGCTTGCGGGAATGACCGGAACCGCCGAGACCGAGGAGACCGAGTTCCATCAGATCTATGGACTCGACGTCCTGGTGATCCCGACGAACCGGCCCATCGTGCGGGACGACCGCGACGATCTGATCTTTCGGACCAAGCGTGAGAAGTACAACGCGATCATGGACGAAATCGAGCGGCTCCAGAAGCTGGAACTCCCGGTGCTCGTCGGGACCACCAACGTGGAGGTCAGCGAGACGATCTCGCGCATGCTCAAGCGGCGCGGCGTCACGCATCAGGTGCTGAATGCCAAGCACCACAAGTCCGAGTCGGAGATCGTGCGGGACGCTGGCCAGCCTGGTGCGGTCACGATCGCGACGAACATGGCCGGCCGCGGGACCGACATCAAATTGGGCGAAGGCGTGAAGGAGCCGCGGACTCTCGAGTGGGTTCGCACCAAGGGGCTCGACCTAGATGATGTGTGGCCGATCGACCCGGTGCGTGCGGACAAGATGAAGGTGGAGGACCCGGACGACGTGCTCGAAGACGGCGGCCTACAGATCATCGGGTCGGAGCGACACGACTCCCGGCGTATCGACCGGCAGCTTCGTGGCCGTTCCGGACGGCAGGGAGACCCCGGGGCGTCTCAATTCTACCTGTCGCTCGAGGACGACCTGATGCGGCTGTTCGGGTCCGAGCGCATCGCCAACGTCATGAACAAGTGGGGAGCCGAGGAAGGCGAGGTCATCACCCACGGTCTCGTCACGAAGTCCATCGAACGCGCGCAGAAGCGGGTCGAGACGAACAACTTCGAGGCTCGGAAGCGCCTGCTCGATTACGACGACGTGATGAACCAGCAGCGTGAGGTGATCTACGACCTCCGCTTGTTCGCGTTGGAGGGTGGCGAGGACCTCAAGGGTGAGGTCTGGGAGATGATCGAGCGAGCTGCCGAGGATGTCATCGACGAGTACTGCCCGGTCGAAGGTCCCTCCGACGGATGGGACCTGGCGGGTCTGCGGCAGCGGCTGATCCTCGACTTCTTCCTGATGGTGCAACAGCTCCCCGAGCAGAACGACCCCGAGCACGAGGTTGAGCGGCACGAGATCGAGGAGTGGGTCGTCGAGGGCCTCCGCGACAGCTTCCACCGGAAGCTCGACACCTTGGGCGAGCACGCTGAGCTCGTGACGAGCTTCGTCATGCTCAGCGTCATCGACGACAAGTGGAAGGATCACCTTTACGACCTGGACCACCTCAAGGCGTCCATCGGGTTCCGGGGGTGGGGCCAAAAGGATCCGCTCGTCGAGTACAAGAAGGAGGCCTACGAGATGTTCGTGGACCTGATGACCGATCTACGGAAGACCGTGGCCAGCTACTTCTTCCGAGCCCAGTTCGGTCAGCAGACCCAGCAGCGGCGACCTCAGCAGCCGCAGCGGTTGGCGTACTCGGGGCCGTCCGACACTCCGGATCACGCGGTGGCTCGGCGGGCGGCAGAAGCTGGGCAGGCCGCTCGACAGCAGGGTAGGCAGCCCGCTGCCGGGGTCGATGACTTCGGGGTGGCGGCGAGCGCGGCGGCCGCGGCGTCGGGCCCGGATCCGCGGCGGCTCGCGACAAACCGGGGTGAGGCACGAGAAAAGCAGGAGCCCGTGACGGTCGAAGACGAGCCGGGGCGGAATGATCCGTGCCCATGTGGGTCGGGAAAAAAATACAAGAAGTGTCACGGGCGGGCCTGAGGCGACCGCATAGTGATCAGTGCCCGGTCGCGGAAGACCTCTACGAACGTGCTCTCAGTTTGCCCTCGTCCACCGGGATTACGGACTCTGAGGTAGCGCCCGTGATCGAGTCACCGAGCAGGATTCTGCAGACGAGCCACTAGGGCACGGTCAGCAGTCATGGACGAATCACGTGGACCGGACGTGCCCTCCAGACAGTGTGGGTTTTGCCCCCGACATTGAGATGACCCCTACCATCCGCGGCCTCCCGCGCCCGCTCGCTCGCGCGTTGGAAGCTCACGCCGACCGCCTGGACATCCCGATGATCCGGGCGGCGTACGACCTTGCGGTGGAAGCGCACGCTGGCCAGCTGCGGGCGTCGGGGGAGGCGTATGTCCAGCATCCGACCGAGGTCGCCACGATCCTCGCTCAGCTCCGGTTGGATACGGCCACGGTCATCGCGGGCCTGATTCACGACACGGTCGAGGACACTGAGATCTCGATCCGGGAAGTCGAGAAGCGGTTCGGCGAGGAAGTCTCCCAGATCGTGGACGGCGTAACCAAGCTGGGGAAGGTCGAGTTCCGCTCGGCCACCGAGCACCAGGTCGAGAACTACCGGAAGATGCTGCTGTCCATGGCCACGGACGCGCGGGTCATCCTGGTCAAGCTGGCGGACCGGCTCCACAACATGCGCACGCTCGAGTACCTGCCAGAGGCCAAGCAGCGGCGGATTGCCCTGGAAACTAGGGAGATTTACGCGCCCCTGGCCCACCGACTCGGGATGGCTGCGCTCCGCTGGGAGCTCGAGGACTTGGCCTTCAAGGCACTGGAGCCCGAAGCCTACGCCGCGCTCCGCCGGAAGATCCAGCAGCGCCGCAAGGCGCGCGAGCGGGAGATTCTGGAGCTCCAACGCCCGCTTGAGGAGGCGCTGGAGGAGGCTGGGATCCCGGCCGAGGTGAGTGGGCGGCCCAAGCACCTTTGGTCCATCCACAACAAGATGGTGGTCAGAGGCCGGCCGTTCGAGGAGATCTACGACCTTATGGCCATGAGGGTCCTGACGGACTCGGTGCAACACTGCTACGCCGCGCTGGGCATCATTCACAGCCGGTGGACGCCCATTCCCGAGCGATTCCACGACTATATCGCCACCCCGAAGTCCAATATGTACCGCTCCCTTCATACCACCGTCTTCGGTCCAGGTGGGAGGCGCTACGAGATCCAGATCCGGACCGAAGAGATGCACCGCACCGCCGAGTTCGGGATCGCGGCGCACTGGCGCTACAAGGAGGGGAAGACCGAGTCTGAGGCGGGCGAGAACGAGGCCGACGAAGCACTGTCGTGGTTCCGCCAGGTTCTCGAATGGCAGCAGGACACCGCGGAGCCGGACGAGTTCATGGACTTGCTTCGCATGGACCTCTTCCGGGGCGAGATCTTCGTATTCACGCCGCAGGGTGACGTGAAGGCACTCCCCCAGGGGGCCACCCCCATCGACTTCGCTTTCGCGGTCCACACCGAGATCGGCTTGCACTGCGCGGGGGCCAAGGTGAACGGACGGATCGCGCCCCTGAGCCGTGAGCTGCGCAACAGCGACACCATCGAGATCGTCACGAATCCGCGTCAGAAGCCCAGCAGGGACTGGCTGGCCTTCGTCAAGACCTCCAGAGCCCGTCAGCGCATCCGCCACTGGATTCGACAGGAGGAGTTCGACAGCGCGCACAAGCTGGGCAAGGAGATGCTGGATCGGGAGCTGAAGAAGGCAAAGGTTACGCTGCCGGAGGACACCGACGTTCTGGATCAGGGCTCGGCCGACCTAGGATACAGGGGCATCGATCAGGTGTTCGCGGCTCTGGGGCGGGGCGACGTGGGTCCCACTGCGGTCATCAAGCAGTTCCATCCCGACTACGATCCCGCCGAGGTGGCCAAGCGCGAGCCATCGACGCTCACGAAGCTCGCGGAGAAGCTCCGGATCAGCCCCAAGGGCGTGCGCATCCAGGGCATGGAAAACCTGATGGTGCGGTATAGCCGATGCTGTCAGCCGGTGCCGGGCGATTCGGTCATCGGCTACATCACCCGGGGGCGCGGGGTCTCCATCCATCGCAGGGATTGCCCGAACGTGCTGGCTTTGTCGCAGGACCCCGAGCGAAGAGTGGAAATCGAGTGGACGGCCGAGAGGGAAGACCGGTTCTACGTGAAGCTCTTCATGCGGGGCACGGACCGTCGGGGGCTCCTCTCCGACGTGGCGAAGGCCATCAGCGCCACCGGCACGGACATCCAGCACGCAGACATGGGCGCCACCGAGGGTGGAATGCAGGGTGAGTTCGTGATCGAGGTCCGTGACCTGGCCCATCTGGAGAAGGTGAGACGCTCCATCGCTCGGGTGAAGGGCGTGCTCGACGTAGAGCGGAGGGAGCACTTCGGCGAGGACGACCTGGGTTGGGCTTGATTCCAGAACACGTGCTCCCGATGGTCGCGTTGCCGCTGATGCTCGCCAGTCCTCTGTCCGCTCAGTCCCTGGGGTGTGGGTGATCCTCCGAAGCACTACCTATGGCTCCTGGACCTCACCCGGGATGCGTTCACGAGCTCGTTCTCCAACCGACGGTTCGTCGACATCTGGATCGGCGAGGTCGAGGCCGCGTTAGGGACAGACCTTGGGGGCGAGCGACCGCTGCTGGGGTCTTTGAGGACTCGGATGGCTGGAATCGGCTCTCGCCCGCTCACCACGGATGTAAATGGCGCGATCGTCCGGCTCGGAGTTGCACGAGGCGCGTGCCGACATGACCGAACCCGGAACTTACGTATCTGATCCGGGAATCATGGTGGGGCTCGTAGGGCCCTGGGCTCGTGACTCAGCCGAATCGGCTGGGCAGCCCGATCACCGACTCGACTCTGACACCGCGCCCTCGTCGTGACCGCCTTCGAGATCGTCTCGCCGCATGAACCCGCCGGCGATCAACCGACCGCCATTCGTGAGCTCGTCGAGGGCCTCGAGCGTGGCGATCGCCATCAGGTCCTGCTGGGTGCCACTGGCACGGGGAAGACGTTTTCCATCGCCCACGTGATCCAGAGCTATGCGCGCCCTACGCTGGTCATGTCGCACAACAAGACGTTGGCGGCGCAGCTCTACGGGGAGCTGAAGACGCTATTCCCGCACAATGCCGTCGAGTATTTCATCTCCTACTACGACTACTACCAGCCGGAAGCGTACGTACCGTCGACGGATACCTATATCGAGAAGGACGCCTCCATCAACGAGGACATCGAGCGGCTCCGGCTCCGAGCCACGTCGTCGTTGGTCGAGCGGGATGACGTCATCGTCGTGGCCTCGGTCTCCTGCATCTACGGCCTGGGTAATCCAGATGACTATAGAAGCCTGATGCTGCACATCGAGGTCGGCGAGGAGCGTCCCAGGAAGGAAATCCTTCGGGCGTTGGTGGAGATCCAGTACAAGCGGAACGACTACCTTTTCGAGCGCGCGACCTTCCGCGTCCGCGGCGACACCATCGAGATCTTCCCGGCATACGACGAGCAGGCCGTACGAGTCGAGCTCTGGGGAGACGAGGTGGAGCGGATCAGCCGGTTCGATCCCCTTACCGGTGAGATCATCGCCGAGCTGCCCCGCACATCCATCTATCCGGCGTCACACTACGTGACCAAGCGCCGGACCATCGAGGAGATGATTCCCCTCATCCAGAGCGAGCTGGCTGAACAACTCGAGAAGTTTCGGCGTGAGGGGAGGCTTCTCGAGGCACAGCGGCTCGAGCAGCGCACCAATTTCGACATCGAGATGATGCTGGAGATCGGCACCTGCCCCGGGATCGAGAACTATTCCCTCTACACCAGCAAGCGGCAGGTGGGGCAGCGACCCTCCTGCCTCCTGGACTACTTCCCCGACGATTTCCTCATGGTCGTGGACGAGTCCCACGCGTCCATTCCCCAGATCAACGGGATGTACAACGGGGACCGGGCACGCAAGCTGACCCTGGTCGACCACGGGTTCCGTCTGCCGTCGGCGCTCGACAACCGACCGCTCAAGTTCGATGAGTGGAGGGAGATGGTACCGCAGGCCATCTTCGTTTCCGCGACGCCCGGCGAATGGGAGGTCGAGCAGGCGGGTGGAGTGGTCGTGGAGCAGATCATCCGTCCGACCGGTCTCGTCGATCCCGAGATCGACGTCCGCCCGGTTAAGGGACAGGTGGACGACCTCTTGGCGGAGATCCGCGCACGGGAGAAGGAGGGAGAGCGGGTGTTGGTCACCACCCTGACCAAGCGGATGGCAGAGGATCTCACCGAGTATCTCCAGTCGGTCGGCGTTCGCGTGCGTTACATGCACTCCGAAGTGGATGCCATCGAACGCATGGCCATCCTCCGGCAGCTCCGCCTGGGCAAAATCGATGTTCTCGTGGGCATCAACCTGCTCCGGGAGGGCTTGGATCTGCCGGAGGTGTCTCTCGTCGCCATCCTGGACGCTGACAAGGAGGGGTTCCTCCGCGACGCGAGGTCCCTGATCCAGACCATCGGGAGGGCCGCCCGGAACGTGGAGGGCAGGGCCATCATGTACGCGGATCGGGTCACGCGGTCCATGAAGCAATGTATCGACGAGACCTATCGCCGTCGGGAGGTTCAGGTCGCCTTCAACGCCGAGCACGGCATCACGCCCGAAACCATTCGCAAGAGCGTGGAGGAGATCGAATTCAGCACACGGGTCGCTGACGCGCGCGTCGTGCCGGGTTTCGCCGTGGGTGGCGCCGGGACGGCGGGCCTCGGCAAGGTGGCAGAAGGTGCGACGACCTACGCCGAAGAAGTCGATCGTGAGGAGATGGTCAAGATCATCGAGAAGGAAATGGCCGAAGCCGCCGAAGCACTGGATTTCGAGCGCGCGGCGCTGCTCCGCGACCAACTCTTCGAGCTGAAGGCGGGGTAGGGTGGGCGTGAGCCAAGGCGTTCGGGGAGGTACGAAGGGGCCATCCACCGCTCCTGATCACGAGCTGCTGGCTCGCTAGCCCTCAACCCTACCGTAATCGTCTTCCAGCCGGACGATGTCGTCTTCGCCCAGGTAGTCGCCGTACTGCACTTCGATGAGCACCAGAAGATCGGGGCCGGGGTTCTCCAACCGATGAACGCATCCTCGGGGGAGGAAGCACGATTCGTTCTCCCCCAAGTCGAACGTCTCATCGTCGCGGCGCACCCGCGCCGAGCCCTGGACCACCGTCCAGTGTTCGGCGCGATGTCGATGCTTCTGCAGGGAGAGCTTGGATCCGGGCTTCACGGTGATGCGCTTCACCTGATACGTGGGTCCGATCTCCAGGCTCTCGTAGTCGCCCCAAGGGCTCAAGAAGCGTGCGGGAAGCTCGACTTCCTCGCGCTGCTCTGCGCGCAGTCGCTCGACGATGGCCTTCACGTCCTGCGCTCTCGCCCGGGGCGCCACGAGGACCGCGTCCGGAGTGTCCACCACCACCGTGTCCTCGAGACCCACCACCGCCAGGAGGCGTCGTCCCTCGCTTCGTAGGTAGGAGCCGCGGGTGTCTTCGGTGACGACGTCGCCGGAGACAGCGTTCCCGTCGGGGTCCTTTTCTGCCAGCGCCCATATCGCATCCCAGCTGCCGACGTCGCTCCAGCCGGCGTTCAGGGGCACCACGACGGCGTTGTCGGTGTGCTCCATGACCGCGTAGTCGACGGACTCCGCATCGATGGCTGCAAAGGGCTCGGGCGAGAGGCGGATGAAGTCGGGCTCGGCCCGCCTCCCTTGGAACGCCTCTTGGCACCTGGCCAGCATCTCCGGGCGATGCTGCCCCAGCTCCGCCAGGTACCGGCTGGCCCGGAAGACGAACATCCCGCTGTTCCAGAAGTAGTCTCCGGAATCGACATAGGCCGCCGCTGCATCAGCGTCGGGCTTCTCGACGAACTCGGCTACCGGGCGGACGTCCGAGTGGTCACCGGCCCCGGCGCGGATGTAGCCGTATCCGGTGGACGGACCCGTGGGAATGACACCGAACGTGGCCAGGGCCCCACCCTCGGCCGCGGCGATGGCACGTGTCAGCGCAGCCGTGAAGGCCGTGGGATTCCCCATCACGTGGTCCGAAGGAAGGACCACCAGAATTGGATCGACGTCACCCGGCGCCTGCTCGTCTGCCTGGCCGCCGCGGGCGAGGGCCTCCAGCGCGGCGACCGCGATGGCGGGTGCCGTGTTCCGCGCCACGGGCTCCAGTAGGAGCGTCGCGTGCCCGATCCCCTCCGCGCGCAACTGCTCTGCCACCAGGAAACGGTGGTCGACGTTGGTCACGGCGATCCATTCGTCTCCGGCCTGGGAGCGCACGCGCGCGCATGTCTCCCGCAGCAGGCTGCGGGCTCCCGTCAGGGGAACGAACTGTTTTGGGACGGCCCTCCGGGAGATCGGCCAGAGGCGTGTGCCGGAGCCGCCGCACATCAAGACAGGAATGACCAAAGAGGAAGAGGGCATGGCGCGCCGATGCGAGAGCTCGAAGACTTGTTGAAGGTAGGACGCCGACGAAGGACCGGGTACCTTTGGTGGTGGCTCCGTTCCGTTCCCCACTCCATCGGAAGCCGAAGTGCAGCGTGATATTCCACTACTGGACCTGAAGCCCCAATACGCTTCCATTCGCGCCGAGATCGATGAGGCCGTGGCCCGGGTCGTGGAGGCCCAGGGCTTCGTTCTCGGCCCCGAGGTGGAGGCATTCGAAGCCGAGATCGCCGAGTACGTTGGCGTTCGCCACGCCGTGGGGGTGGCCTCGGGAACCGACGCGCTGCTCATCCCGCTGAAGGCGTTGGGAGCGGAGCCGGGCGCGGACGTGATCGTTCCTTCGTTCACGTTTTTTGCCACTGCGGGCGCAGTGTGGAACGCCGGCCTCCGCCCCGTCTTCTGCGACGTGGATCCCGCCACCTTCAACGTAAGCCGGTCCACCCTGGAAGCCGCGTGGACGGATCGCACGGTCGCGGTCGTTCCCGTGCATCTCTTCGGGCGGACGGCACCGATGAGGGAGATCCTCGACCTTGCTGCTGAGCGTGGTGCTTTCGTGCTCGAGGACGCGGCCCAGGCCATTGGCGCGAAGGGGCCCGCTGGCCGGGCCGGTGCGGTCGGCGATGCGGGAGCCTTCAGCTTCTTTCCCACCAAGAACCTCGGCGGATTCGGAGACGGGGGGCTCGTCACCACTAATGATCGTGCACTGGCCGATCGGGTGGCGAAGTTGCGCGTTCACGGCGGGCGGCAGATGTACCACCATGAGCTGGTGGGCACGAACTCACGGCTCGATGCGCTCCAGGCGGCAGTCCTGCGCGTGAAGCTCAGACACCTGGATACCTGGGCTGAAGCCCGGGCTCTGAACGCGGCGCGCTACCGCGAGGGGCTCGGTGACGTGGCTGAGGTCCTCCTGCCCGAGGACGCCGGAGCCGGTTCCCGCCACGTTTACAACCAATTCACGGTGCGCGTGCGCCGGCGAGACGAGCTTCGTCGCTTCCTCACAGACCGCGGAATCGGGACTGGCGTGTATTACCCGGAGCCCCTCCACTTGCAGGAGTGCTTCGCCTCCCTGGGTGGGCGGGCCGGGATGCTGCCCGCCACCGAGACCCTCTGTGGTGAGGTGCTGTCGCTCCCCATCTTTCCCGAGCTCGGCGAGGAACGGCTGTCCAGGGTGTGCGAAGCCGTGAGGGCCTTCTATGGAGAGTGATGGCCCGGGCTCCCCCGTCACCATTCACCGTGTGGCGGCCTCCGGGCTACCTTATGAGCTTGTGAGTCGTGGCCCGGGGTCCCTATCCGGTCCACCTCGTGGGCATATCGGATTTCCGACAACAAGGACGGTCATACCCTCATGAAGATTGCGGTCATAGGAACGGGATACGTCGGACTGGTCGCCGGAGCGTGCTTTGCGGAGTCGGGGAACGACGTCATCTGCGCAGACATCGATCAGCGGAAGATCGATCTTCTGAACAGCGGTGGTGTCCCCATCTACGAGCCGGGCCTCGAGCCGCTCATCGAGAGCAATCTCGAGAGCGGGCGCTTGAGCTTCACCACCGACGTCGTGGATGCCGTCCGGCGCTCCGACGTGATCTTTATCGCGGTAGGCACGCCTCCGGGCGAGGATGGCTCGGCTGACCTGCAGCACGTGCTGGCGGTGGCGCGCACGATCGGGCAGTCCATGCAGTCGGAGAAGATCGTCATCACCAAGAGCACCGTGCCCGTGGGTACGGCCCGGCGGGTGCGTGACGCCATCGAGGCGGAGACGGACATCCCGGTCCACGTTTGCTCGAACCCCGAGTTCCTCAAAGAGGGCGCGGCGATCGACGACTTCATGAAGCCGGACCGCGTGGTCCTCGGTGTGGATTCCGAAGAAGCCGCCGAGACGCTTCGGGCCCTATATTCACCGTTCGTCCGCCAGGGTCACCAGATCCTCATCATGGACGTGCCCAGCGCGGAGATCACCAAGTACGCGGCGAATTCCATGCTCGCGACCCGCATCAGCTTCATGAACGCGATCGCCCAGCTCTGCGAGCGCACCGGCGCGGATGTGGACAAGGTCCGTCAGGGTGTGGGCACCGACGACCGGATCGGCCCGAGCTTTCTCTTTCCGGGAATCGGTTATGGCGGCTCCTGCTTCCCCAAGGACGTGAAGGCCCTCGTGCGTACGATGAACGAGTTGGGGGCCGACGCATCCATCCTCCAGGCCGTGGACGACTTGAACGAGCGGCAGAAGCACACCATGCTGAGCCGGCTTCTCGAGCGCCTCGGGTCCGACCTGTCAGGGAAGACCGTTGCGGTTTGGGGCTTGGCGTTCAAGCCCAACACCGACGACATGCGCGAGGCGCCGAGCCTCGTGACGATTCGTGGCTTGCTGGATGCTGGCGCTCGCGTCCTGGCCCACGACCCCGTGGCCGTGGAGGAAGCCCGTGAGCATTACCTCGGCGACGACGTCGAGTACGTCTCCACGAATTACGAGGCACTCGACGGCGCCGAGGCCCTGGTCATCCACACAGAGTGGCATCCGTACCGCCGCCCGGACTTCGCGCGGATGAAGAGGGCCATGAGCCAGCCGCTGGTTTTCGACGGCCGAAATCTCTGGGATCCGGCGGGCATGGCCGAGCTCGGCTTCGAGTATTACAGCATCGGACGGAAGGCTGCAGGCGTCACGGGGCAGGAGGCCTGACGTGCGGATCCTGCTCACCGGCGCCGCGGGCTTTCTGGGGTCACACCTGGCCGAGCGGTTTTTGGACGAGGGCAACCAGGTGATCGGAGTGGACAACTTCATCACCGGGTCCCGTGACCACGCCGAGCGGCTGCAGGCCCGCGAAGGCTTCACGCTGGTGGAGCACGACATCTCGAAGCCGCTATTCCTGGACGAGGAGATCGACGGGATCCTGCACTTCGCCTCGCCGGCAAGCCCGGTGGACTATCTCGAGATGCCCATTCAGACGATGAAGGTCGGCAGCCTGGGGACGCACCACGCCTTGGGCATCGCGCTGGCCAAGGGGGCGCGCTTTCTCCTCGCTTCCACTTCCGAGATCTACGGCGATCCCCTGGTCCACCCCCAGCCCGAGACGTACTGGGGGAACGTGAACACTGTCGGGCCCCGCGGCGTCTACGACGAAGCCAAGCGCTTCGCTGAGGCCATGACGATGGCGTATCATTGGCATCACGGAGTCGACACCCGCATCGTGCGGATCTTCAACACGTACGGTCCCGGGATGAGGCCGGGGGACGGGCGGGTGGTGTCGAACTTCATCATGCAGGCGCTGCGCGGGGAGCCGCTCACGATTTACGGCGACGGGAGTCAGACGCGCTCCTTCTGCTATGTGACCGACGAGGTGGATGGGATCTTCCGGCTCTTCTACTCGGACCGCACGGAGCCCACGAATATCGGAAATCCCATCGAGTTCACGATCCGCGAGCTCGCCGAGGTGGTTCTGGAGGAGACCGGTAGCGACTCCGAGTTGGAGCAGATGCCCCTGCCGTCCGATGATCCCAAGGTGCGGCGGCCGGACATCACCGTGGCACGGGAGGTGCTCGGATGGGAGCCGAAGGTCCAGCTCCGCGAGGGGATCGGGAGGACCATCCCGTATTTCCGTAAGCAGGTCGAGGAGCACGACTCGAGGGCGCGAACGTTTTGAGTAGCTTGGGCGGAACTCGTCACGCCGATGGGTTATCAATCGAGGCAACGGGAGATCCCCTCTCGAGGCCGGGGCTTCGGCGAATGGTGGGAGGAATCCGGAATCGCCATGACGGGTGACACGAGACTTGTGCGGCAGGCTGTCGCGCGCGGCACCACCGCGTGGGAGCGCGAGGACTACGAAGGGGCGCTGGAGAAGTTCCTGGAGGTTCTCGCGGATTTCCCCACGTTCGCTGACATCCGCAACAAGGCGGGGCTCTGTCTGGCCATGCTCGCTCGCTTCGACGAGGCCCTCCGTCACTTCGACGCCGCCCTGGAAGAGAACCCAGCCTATGCCGAAGCCCACCTCAACCGCGGCATCGTCCTCAATGAGCTGGGGCGGCACCAAGAAGCCCATGAAGCACTCGCCCGGGCCGACGAGCTCGATCGCCGTGACTCCCGCATCTTTCCCTCGGAAGTTGGGAACAGAATCGCCGTGACCCACGCCCAGCTGGGCGATCTCTATCTCATGGCGGACCACCTCGAGGAGGCGAGAGAGCACTACAAGAAGGCGCTCTCCATCCGCCCACGGTTCTTGGATATCCGTAGCAAGTACGCGGAGGCGCTCATCGAGCTCGGCGAGCACGAGGATGCCCGGGCGGAGCTGGAAGCCATTCTGGAGCCGCGCCCCAGCTTTGTCGGTGCGCGGGTCAGGCTCGGTGTCGTCCTCAAGAAGCTCGGAGATGTGGATCGGGCCATTCAAGAGTGGCAGCGTTGCTTGAGGGACGATCCTTCCGACATGCGCGCCCGGGCTTATCTCGCCTCCGTGGGCGTGCATCCCGGTGCGGCTCCGGGGGCGGACACTCGCCCCGGGTCAGAGGAGGAGCAGGAGACATGAGGAGCAGGCGGTGGAAGGTTGTGGTGTTTCTCCTCGCTTGCCTGCCAGTCCTCGAGGCCTGCTCCACAGCCGATGAGGAAACGGCGGTCCAGCGAGGCGACATCGCCTTCGCGGTGGGACAGATGGAGGATGCGTTGGCCGAGTATCGTCTGGCCGTGCGACAGGGCGCGGATGACGCCTTCGTCCATGCGCGCGTGGCGCACACCTACGCCCGTCTCGGACGTGTGGACCTTGCTGCGCAGAGCTACCTGAGCGCGGTTCGACTCGATTCGTCCATGGCTGCCCAGGCCCTCAGCGACCTGGTCCGCATGGCGAGGGATGCCCAGCTGAGCGGTGACCGCTTCGCGATGGCGACTGCGGTGGAGTCCGCCCTCGACCTGGAGCCGTCGGTGGGGGTCGGTGACGTCGCGCTTCCATTGGCCCGTCACTACTTCCAGAACGGCGAATATGGTCAGGCGCTTCCCTTCTACCAGATCGCCATGTCTGAGACGGGAGATTCCACGCCGGAGATCGTCTTCGAGGTGGCTCAGGCTCACGAGGAGATCGGCGATTGCGAGCACGCCTTGGTCTACTTCGAGCGTTTCGCCGATCGGGTGCAGCCCTGGGAGCGCGGAGAGGTCGACTGGTACATCGGGACCTGCGCCTTCAACGTCGCCACGGAGCTGCTCGAGCGATCCAGTGCCGATCAGGAGGAGATGGAGCGAGCGCTGGAGTTGCTGGACAGGACCATCGAGGTCGGCGAGCCAAGGAACATCCAGGCCCGGGCGTGGTTCGAGAAGGGCGAGACGCTTGCAGACCTCGGTCGCTGTGAGGAGGCCATGGATGCCTACGCGCAGGTGCGAAGCGCAGATCAAGCTGGTGCGCTCGTCGATCGGGCTCAGGCCGCTTTCGATGAGATCCGCTTCGGGCGTGGTCTTGAGTATCTTCGTGCCGGCCGGTGTCGCTGAGCACCGCCACGAGTCACCGTAACACAAGCCTCATGCCAGTCATCCCCATGCGCTCCACCCTGATCCTCGCCCTGCTCGCTTTCGCCGCATGCGGCGGGAATCGTGACGTCTACCAGGGGATGGACGCCCCCACGCTGTTCCGGTTGGCCCAGCAGGAGTACGAGGAGGGTGAGCACGACAACGCCATCCGGACGCTCGACAGGCTCATGCTCGCCTATGGCGAGTGGGAGCGCCTACCGGAAGCGCGGCTTCTACTCGCGGTGACCTATTCCGCCAGGGAGGAATATCTGACGGCGGCCGCGGAGTATCGCCGTTTTCTGGACCGGTACCCTGGCCACCACATGGCCCCGGACGCGGCGCTGGGCCGGTGCCAATCCCTGGCCGCGATGTCGCCGCGTCCCGAGCGTGACCAGGCCTACACCCAACAGGCGCTCACCGAATGCACGAACACGGCCATCGACTTCGCCGGCACGGCCCAAGCCGGCGATGCAGCGCAGATCGCCACTGAGATGCGTGCAACCCTGGCAGAGAAGGACTACCTGAACGGGAGCTTCTACCTCCGCCGGGAGATGTACGACTCCGCCATCAAATACTTCGATTTCGTCCTCGAGCGATACCCCGATTCCGAGATGGCACCCCAGGCCCTTCTCGGCATCTACCGGGCAAACATGGCGATCGGATACGACGATTTGGCGGCGGACGCGGCCGAGCGGCTGCTGGCTCTGTACCCGGATTCACCTGCCGCTGCCGAGCTGCGCACGGACGACGACCTGGGCTGACCCCCTGATGCCCACCGCCGGCACCCGGGAGCGCATCGGCGTCTTCGGCGGCACATTCGACCCACCCCACTCCGGCCACCTGCGTGTCGCTGGGGACGTGGCGGATCAGCTGTCCCTGGGCCGCGTGCTTTGGATCCCCGCACGGCGCTCGCCGTTCAAGCGTGACGAGGAGTGCTCGAGCCCTGAGGTGCGCCTGGAGATGGTCCGGTCGGCAGTGATGACCGATCCCCGGTTCGAGGTGGACGACCGCGAGCTGCGTCGACCTGGCCTCTCGTGGACCGTGGAGACCCTGGAGGAGCTCCGTTCAGAGCACCCGGAGGCGGACCTGTTCCTGATCGTTGGGGCTGATCAGTTCCTCCAATTCGCGCGATGGCGGGGCGCGGAGCGCATCGTTCGGTTGGCTCGGGTCGCGGTGATGAACCGCGCCGGCATCTCGGCTCGCGCCGGGTCGCCCGACGTGATCGCCGCCGTCCCGGGTCTGTCGGACGCTGTGCTCTCTGTTCCGGTCACCGACGTGGACGTCTCTTCTACGGACGTGCGTGCCGTCGTGCGTGCCGGCGGCGACCCCTCCGGCATGGTCCCGGAGGAGGTCGAGCGAGTCATTCGGGAGAGGGGGCTGTATGCGGACTGACGGGCATTATATTGCGCCCATGTTTCCCGACGCCTTACCGAGCTCACCAGCCGTTGCTCCGAGGCCCCGATGCGCCTGAGCGAGGCGGACCTGGTTCGTTGGGGGCGAGCGATCGGCAGAGAGGTCGCTCCACCCGTGGTTATCGCGCTCGAAGGGCCTCTCGGTGCCGGTAAGTCCGTGCTGGCCAGGGCCATCGGGGAAGGCGCGGGCGTGGACAGCCCCATGCCGTCACCCACGTTCAACCTGCTCCTTCGCTACGATCTGCCGTCGGGGCTCTCCGTGGTGCACCTCGACCTCTACCGCATCACCGAGCCGGACGAGATCTGGGAGCTGGGGTGGGCGGACCTCGGAGCCGAGCGGGAGATCGTACTGATCGAGTGGCCGGAGCAGGCGGGGCCGCTCATGCCAGCAAGCTACTGGCGGATCCGGCTCAGCGTCACCCAAGGAAACCGAAAGCTGAGGGACGTGGAGGTGGAGCGGGTCGGAGCCCCACCAACCCTACCTGGGTTTCCCATGACCCTGGGGAGCAGCGACTGATGATCGGGGGAGCGCCGCTCGGGGAAGTGGCGTGAACACCCGGTCTCGGGCTCTCCTTGCCTTCGACACGTCCGGCCCGGACGGCTCGGTGGCCATCTCGGTGGATGGTGTCGTGCGGGCTGGGCTCGGTCTCCCGGATCGCTCCCAGCACGCTGCGACCCTGTTGAGCGCGATCGACGATGTCCTGCATGAAGTAGGATTCGAGGTCGGCGACGTCGCAGGACTGGTCGTGGGGGAGGGCCCCGGGTCGTTTACCGGGGTCCGCGTGGCGGCCGCCACCGCGAAGGGACTCGCCATGGCCTGCCGGCTTCCGCTTCATCCGGTGTCCAGTCTCGCTGCATCCGCGGCAGTCTCGGTGCTGGATCGTCCTTCGGCGTCACCCGCCACCGGAACCTGCTACGCGCTGTTCGACGCTCGTAGCAACCGGATCTACGGAGCCTGCTACCAGCTGAGTGAACGTGGCATGAGGGAGCTGGTCGCGCCGCACCCGGGGGATATCGACGAGCTCCTCGATTCGGAGATTCCCCAGGGTGCGGTCTTCACGGGTGACGGCGCACTCAAGCATCGCGTGCGCTTGGAGGCCGCCGGATACCGTGTGGCGTCGGGCGCGGGCACCGTGCCCCTGGCGGCAGGGCTGCTGGTTTGCGCGAGCCTTGGCAGTGCCCCCGCCGTGGAGGACCCGAGCGCCTGGGAGCCCCGCTATGTGCGTGTTTCCGGCGCGGAGCGCCTCTGGGGCGGGTCTTGAAGACCGGCTGGGAGTCGAAAGCTCACGTCCGGCTGATGAAGTCGGCTGACGTTCCGTCGGTGGCAGAGATCGAGCGTGAGGCGTTCACTACGCCTTGGAAGGCAGAAACGTTCGAGGGGCTCATCGGCCGCGACGGCATGGAACTCCTCGTCATGGAGGATCCCGACGGAACCGTGGTGGGATACGCCGTGCTCTGGTGCATCCTCGATCAGGGCGAGCTGGCCAACATCGCGGTGCGCCCCGAGGACCGGGGTAGGGGACTCGGTGCTCAGCTCCTTCGGGAAGTGCTCTCCGCGTGTCGAGAAAGGGGCGTGCAGAGCCTGTACCTGGAGGTGCGAGCGTCCAACGAGGCCGCCATCAAGCTATATGGGCAGTTCGGCTTTCAGGATGTAGGTCGTAGGCGGGACTACTACCGGAACCCGACAGAGGACGCTCGGATCATGGAGGTGGTGCTGGACTGAGATGTCGCGCTCGGGTCCCGTCCAGTCATGGCTCTGCCCGACAGCCCCGGAGACATTCCGGCATGACCGAGTCGAACGGCGACGAACCCCGTGAGCGGCTCCGACAGGCTGGTGCCCGTCATCTCACCGTGGTGGAGCTCTTGGCGCTGCTCGTCGGGAGCCGTGGCAGCGTGGGCTCGGCCCGCGAGGTATGTGAGCGGGTTGTGGCCCGCGCCGGCGGGACCCTTTCGAGGCTCGGGGGCCTGGATGTGAGCGAGTTCGAGTCCGTGCCCGGGGTGGGAAGGGCCACGGCCTGCCGATTTGTGGCAGCGTTCGAGCTGGGTCGCAGGGCGGCCTCCGAGAGTGTCCATCCCGGCGTCCCCGTCCGAGGTCCGGCCGACGTCTTTCGACGCATGGGACCGCGACTCCGTGACCTCCCCCAGGAGGAGTTTCATGTCCTCATCCTCGACACGCGCCACCGGGTGGTACGGGAAGTGCAGATCACCAGGGGTATCTTGAACGCGTCGCTCGTACATCCGCGCGAAGTGTTCAGGCCGGCCGTGGCTGAGGGGGCGGCTGGCGTGATTCTCGTGCATAATCACCCGTCGGGCGACCCCACGCCGTCACCGGAAGATCGTGCCGCCACCCGGCAACTTGGTGCAGCCGGTCGGGCGCTGGGCATTCCGGTACTCGATCATGTCGTGGTGGGTCAGGGACGCTATGTGTCTCTTTCGACAGAGCTGGGAGGGAACATTTGAAGTCAATTCAAAAAAATCTCGTTGACCGCACCCTGGCGTGTCTCATATCTTGGCGCAGTGTCCACTGGGCGAAAAGCCCTGTCCTACTTGCCGAAGGAGCCCATATGGTTCGCTCGGCCGCGGCGTTCCTCGCCGTGCTGATTCTTCCAGCTTTGAGCCTTGCCCAGGAGCCTGAGCGCTCTCACACGGTTGTCGATGACGATACGCTGTGGGATCTCTCGGACCTGTACTACTCGAGCCCTTGGGAGTGGCGTCTCATCTGGAACGCCAACCGTTCGGAGATCGCAGATCCCAACCTGATTTATCCCGGTCAGGTCTTCACGATTCCGGGTGCGACGGCGGACCGGCTGGCCGGCGGAGAGCCGGCTGTTGGCGATCGGCCAGCTGGAGGGGAGCAGCCCGACCAACCACCCACCGGTGGACAACCGGATGGCCCAATGGATCAGCCGGCCTCTCAGGAAACGAGTACGGGCGACCAAGAGGAGATGCGCACCATCTTCTACCGGCAGCAGCAGCCGGTGGCCACGGTCATGACGATGATGGACGACGGCTACGTGGCCGTCGATGTGGACGAGGTGTACTCGGCGCCCTTCCTCGGCCCGCTCCTCGACGCACCCGAGCATCTCGCCGTCGTGCGAGGTTCCGCAGAGGAGAGCCGTGGCCCGGCGCTGCGCCAGTTCCAGCTCGTGCGGTTGGACACGGATGCACCGGTCCGCGTCGGTGACCAGTTCCGGACCTTCCGCGTCACCCAATTCATCGAGGCGGTCGGACAGGTCGTCACACCCACTGGCCTGGTGTCGGTGACCGCCGTAGGAGACACTACGGCGGTGGCGGTCGTGACGAAGCAATACAGGCGCATGCTGCCAGGTGACCTGGTCGGCCCGGTGCCGTCCTATGAGCTGACGACGGGTGTGGTGGCAGAGGACGTCACCGGTGGTTCCGCGGCCATGATCATGGGTTCCGCGGGGAGACAGCAGCTCAACGATCTTGGGCACAACCTCTTCATCGACCTGGGATCTGACGCGGGGATCGATGTGGGAGACGAATTCGTCCTCTACAGCGAGGCCGTCAGTACGGACGAGCGGGGCCGCCTCCAGGTGGTGAGTGTCCAACCCGCCTCTTCCACCGTGCGCATCGTCCAGATGTCCGACGATGTGTTCCGGCAAGGGGTGATCGTCCGGCTCGCCCGTCAGATGCCGTGACCCTTCCAGCGAGCGGATCCTGCGTCGGCTCGCCCAAGTTTCAGGACCCCGAGTCCCCGCCGGTTCCCGCTGGCGGGGACTCGCGTTTACTTAGCAGATCCGTTCCGACCCCCGCGACTGTAGCGATATCATGACCCCATCCTCGAAGCGAAACGTCCTTGTGACCGGTGGAGCCGGATTCATCGGGAGCCACGTGGCGGATGCTTACTTGGCGAAGGGCGATGCCGTATGGATCGTCGACGACCTTTCGTCAGGACGGCGTGACAACGTCCCGGCCGGCGCCGAGTTCATCGAGATGGACATCCGCGATCCCGGCATCCGGAATCTCTTCCGGGAGGTGCGCTTCGACATCGTCAACCATCACGCCGCTCAGATCGACGTTCGTGTATCGGTGGCGGACCCGGCGAAGGACGCCAGCATCAACGTCCAGGGCCTCCTGAACCTCGCGGAGGCGGCCATCGAGGTCGGCACGCAGCGATTCGTCTACGTGTCCAGCGGAGGAGTGGTCTACGGTGAGCCGGAGCAGGTGCCCACGCCCGAGTCGGCGCCAAAGCTGCCGTTGTCGCCCTACGGCGTGACCAAGCTCACGGGCGAATATTATCTGAACTACTACCGTAAGATCCGGGGGCTGGAATACGTGGCCCTTCGCTACTCCAATGTGTTCGGGCCCCGCCAGGATCCGCATGGTGAGGCGGGTGTAGTGGCAATCTTCTGCAGCCGGCTCTTGAGCGGCGAGCGCCTCACCGTGTTCGGTGACGGTGAGCAGACGCGTGACTACGTCTTTGTCCGGGATGTGGTCGCGGCGAACATGGCGGTCTCGGACCTTGAGCTCGACGAGGGGGAGGAGCTCGATTCCCGGGCCTTCAATGTCGGCACAGGTGTCGGGACGAGCGTCAACCGGCTCGCGGATGTGCTGGAGAGTATCGCAGGGACGTCCCAGCCCAGGGACCACCAAGCCGAGCGGCCCGGGGAGCTCCGACACAGCACCTTGAATGCGAGCCTCCTGCGGAGCCGTGGATGGGCCCCTGCCTTCACGCTTGAAGAGGGGCTCCGCGAGACCTACGAATTCATTCGAGAGAGGGGGGCCTGAAGGCATGAGCGAGACGTACTTCTTCCTGTTGCAGGCCGCTCCACCCACCAGCGCGTTCCAGATGGTGGTGGGCGGGACGCTGCCCACGAAGATCGTTCTCTCTGTCCTGGCCGTCTTCTCACTCTCTTCCTGGTGGCTGATCTTCCTCAAGTGGCGCCAGTTCAGAGATGTTCGCCTGCAGGGAGACCGCTTCCTGGAGCATATGGAGCGGGCGCAGCGCCTGGAGGACGCCTACAAGGCGATTCTGACCCTGCCTGAGTCACCTTACGGCCGTGTGTTCCGACAAGGTGTGAACTTCTTCAGCGAGCTCCGGCCAGGGGCGCTCCGCGAAGGTGCTCCAGCTACCGAGGGCCTGTCCCTGACGCAGCTCGAGGCGCTTCGGATGGTGTTGGAGAAGGAGGAAGCGGAGGAACGGGATGAGCTCGCCCACGGCCTCGGCTCGTTGGCCGTCATCGGTTCGGTCTCGCCCCTTCTGGGCCTAATGGGCACGGTCATCGGCGTGATGAACGCGTTCCTGGGGATTACCGTATCGGGCTCCAGCAACATCATGGCGGTAGCGCCCGGAGTAGCGGAGGCGCTCGTCACGACGGTGGCTGGGCTGGCCGTGGCCATCCCCGCAGTCATCGCTTACAACCACTTCGTGTCGAAGCTGAACCTGGTTACCGGAGAGCTCGAGGGCTTCTCCAGCGAGTTCATCGGCACGCTGGCACGCGAAGGCAGGGTGTAGTCAGGTGCCGCGTAGGAGGAAGTCCACCGGAATCGGTAGAGCCGATCTCCCGGTCAATGCGGAGATCAACGTCACGAGCCTCGTGGACGTGGCGTTTACGCTCCTGGTGATCTTCATCATCACCGCGCCGATTCTCCAGGGTGGCATCGAGGTCTCCATCCCCCGGGCCGATGTCCAGCCCATTACCTCGCAGGAGAGCCCGTTCTTCGTCACGGTCATGCGTGATGGCCGGATCTTCATGGAAGAGACCGAGGTGACCCTCGAAGAATTGGAGACCACGTTACCGCAGCTCATGGACGTAGGCGAAGTCGAGCGTATCTACATCCGCGGTGACTCGCTGGCACCCTATGGTCCCATGCTTCGAGTGATGGCCACGGCGGTGAACAGTGGCGTGAACTGGTCGGTGGTGGCCGAGCCCTTCCCCGGGTCGGATTGACCGGGGGATGGCGAAGCGAGGCCGGACGACGGAGGAGCGCCAGGCGTTCGCGTTCTCGCTGGTGCTGCACCTGGGCATTTTCGTCATGGGTTGGCTGAGCACGCTTTACCAGCCGCAGCCGGTCGAGTTCATCACCTACCAAGTCGAATTGGTGTCGCCTCCCGCTGCCATCCAGGCGGAGGTCCAGGAGATGGCCACCGAGGAGCTGGTGGTGGAGCGCCCGGAGGAAACGCAGCCAGAGCCGGAGCCCGAGGCTGAGCCGCCGCCGCCACCCCCGGAGGAGACCGAGAGCGCTCCGGACGCTCCGCCGGAGGAGGAAGAGGAAGCGCCCGACCCCGATCCGGCCCCGGAGGAGCGTTCCCAGCCGGTCGCGGACGAGGAGCCCACGGAGGCGACCACGACCGAGGAGCCGCCCGAGGACGCCGCCGAATCCGGAGAGGACATCAACGTCCGTCTCGAGGGCCTGCGCCGGGACTATCCGGCGTATTACGACAACATCATCCGTCAGATCCAACGGTGCTTCCGTTGGCAGGGCAGCGGCAGCTGGGAGACCACGGTCCGATTCGCCATCCAGCGTGACGGCACGGCGACGGACGTGGAATTTGCCAGCCGCTCCGGTAACACGGCATTCGATTTCGAGGCTATGGCGGCGATCGCGGACTGTGCGGGTCTCGGAAGATTCGGACCCCTCCCCGAGGATCTGCCGTATGACCGTCTCCCAATTCAGTTCAGCTTCCGGCCCGTGGGCATGGAGAGGTGAAACACGCGTGAAGAATGGATTCGCAAGGACGCAATGGCATCCGATCGGTGTCGCCTTGGCTCTCCTGGGCCTCCTTCCGGGGGCCTCGGCGGCTCAGGAGCCTGATCAGATTCCCGGTGTGAGCCTGGGCCTGGTGTACGAGACGGCGTATCAGCCCACGCTTGCGGTGAAGCCGTTCCGCGGACGCCTGGACGGCATCGGCGTCGCTCCGGACGTCGAAACCATCATCGGGCGAGATCTCCGTGACTCGGACCGGTTCCAGATGCTGGACCAGCTCCCTGAAAGCTTGCGCGACGACGCCGTCGACTACGCGCTGTGGGACCGGCTGGGCGCAGACTGGTTGGTGGACGGCCAGGTCGAGGGCGCCGGAGACGGCTACGTCCTCGTGCTCTCCGTTCACGATGTGGTCTACGGAGGCGTGAGCGAGAGCGAGCGGTTCAGCCTGCCCGCGCCCTCCCATCCCGATTTCCGCATGGCAGTCCACAGGGTGTCCGACGAGATCGTCGAGTGGATCACCGGCGACCCCGGGATGGCCGCCAGCCGCATCTCGTTCACGATGACGGACGGCTCCGGAAACAAGGACATTTACGTCATCGATTCCGACGGAGAGAACCTCCGGCGGGTTACCGATGAAGGGAGCCTCGTAGAGTCGCCCACGTGGTCGCCGGACGGCAACAGGATTGCCTACTCATCCTGGGCGATGGGGCAGCCTCGGATCATCCAGGTCGACCTCACCACCGGTTCCCGGACTCAGCTTCCGGAGGTGCGGGGCTCCGGGGATTACATCACCCCGGCGTATAGCCCGGATGGAACGACGCTCGCGTTCTCCGTGCTCGGGCGCGGTGGACAGAGCGGGATCTTCACGTACGACATCGCGAGGGATTGCTGCCTTACCTATCTGTCGGGCGGCCCTTGGTACGATCTCTCGCCCACCTACTCGCCGGACGGGCGCTGGCTGGCCTTCAACACGCTCCGGTTCGGGGATGCCGTCCCGCAGGTCATGGTCATGCCAGCGCAGGGTGGGGAAGCGGAGACACTTTCCCCCTATGAGTACGGGAGCGGTGGATACTATACCTCACCCGACTGGTCACCCTTCGGAGACCGTGTGGCCTTCCATGGGCGGATCGAGCGCGGCCGCTACCATATCCTGGTGGCCAATCTGGAGGATGGCGGACGAGTGCTTCGGCAGCTCACCTCGGAGGGAAACAACGAGGACCCGAGTTGGGCTCCGGACGGACGCCATCTGGTTTTCGTGGGCGAGCGCAGCTGGGGGTACGGGCTCTTCGTAGTCGACGCCGCTACCGGCCGCGTTCGCGCGCTGGTATCGGGTCGTCGAGTGGGGCTGCCGGACTGGTCACCGGCCCTTCGCTGACAATGATGTCGGACTGCGGCCAGGACACCGTCGGAGACTGCTCGGCTCGCCGTGGTCCGTGATCGCGGGGGAGGGCCTGTCCGGTACGGCCCGAGTGATGGGTCCGCGACGAGGTAAATTGGTTGCATTGCTGCCCGTTCGAGCATATATGCTAAGGGGCTTTCGCGCCCGCAAAAGGTCGTTACCTTCGTTGCGTCGCCTGGCCGAACGGCGGGCACCGCACTAAGAAACCACAGGTTCAACCCGGGAGTTGGGATGATCGTCCGCCGCTTTGTGTTGTCGGTCTTGGTCGCCACGTTTGTCGCAGGTTCCTGCGGCGGTGATCCGCCGCCGCCGCCGCCGGCTCCGCCGGCCCCCGATCAGGACTCGCTTCAGCGCTATCGTGATTCTGTGGCCGCCGCCGAGCGCGCGGCCGCCGAAGCTGCCGCACGCGCGGCCGCAGACAGCGCCGCCGCCGAGGCTCGTGCCCGTGCCGTTGCTGCTGCCCGTGAGATTCTCGAGGCCCGTGTGTACTTCGACTTCGACGAGTCGGACATCGAGCCGGCGGCCGAGCAGGTTCTCCGCCAGAAGGCCGAGATCCTTCGAGCGAGCCCCCAGGTGCGTCTGCGTATCGAGGGTCATGCCGACGAGCGCGGTTCCACGGAGTACAACCTGGCCCTCGGAAACCGCCGGGCTGAAGCCGTCCTCGACTTCCTGACAGACTTCGGTCTGTCGGAGAACCGCTTCGAAACCGTCTCGTTTGGAGAGGGCCGTCCGGTGGCGACGGGCTCCAATGAGCAGGCCTGGTCGCAGAACCGCCGCGGTGAGTTCGTCATCACCGCTGGCGGGAACGCAATCAACCCGGCCAACTGACGGTACGACCCTTGCGGGCTCCCTCCCCCGGACGACCCCGGGGGAGGGGCCCAACGGCGAACATGAGAAGACCCAGAAGCTCCACGGCGGCCCGCGCCTTTTTGGCGGTGGCCGCCGTCTCCGCACTCAGCGGATGCGCCATGAAGAGCGACATACGGGATCTCCAAGCGGAGATTCGGGCGCTCACGGTTCGTCAGGACTCCCTCATCACTGAGCTCAGGATCGCCACGGCGTCCACCCAGGACACCCTGAGGACCCAGTCGGGGCAGCTCTTCGACTTCCGTGGCGATGTGCTGAGGCTCCTTCGAGAGGTGCGTGACGAGCTCACGCAGATGCGTGCCCTTACCGGGGAGAATCAGCGCGGCATCGTTCAGCTTCGTCAGCAGCTCGCCCGCTCGGGTGCGAGCTCCGCCGCAGGACCCGTGGTGAGCGCACCCACCGGTGGCGGCGGGGTGGAAGACGTGCCCGGGATCACAGGGGGTGGAGGTTCCGACGCGCAGCAGCTTTGGGAGGCCGCCAGGCAGCAGCTCTCCCGGGGCTCTCTCACCACCGCGCAGCGCGCGTTCCGGCAGTTGTTGGAAGAGCATCCCAATGACGAGCGAGCGCCGGACGCGCACTTCTTCCTGGCCGACATCCTCGTGCAGCAGGGAGAGACCGAGGACGCCCTCGAGGCGTTCGGCCAGGTTCAGGAGCGCTTCCCGAGTTCCACTCGGGTCCCTGACGCGCTCTATCGGATGGCGCTCCTTCACATCGACAATGGCGATGTGGACGAAGCACGCGCGTTATTGGAGCGCATCGTGAACACGTACCCCGAGACCGCGATTGCCCTGATCGCTCGGGATAAGCTGGAGGAGATCGGTTAGTCGTGCCGGTGTCACGCTGAGTCATGAGGTGCCCCGAGTGCGATGCCACCGAGAACCGGGTCGTCGATACGAGGGCGAGCCGAGGTGGACGGGCGGTTCGCCGCCGCCGGGAGTGCAACGTCTGTGGGGCGCGCTTCACTACGTATGAGTACGTGGAGGAGCGCCCCGTTCAGGTGCTCAAGCGCTCCGGAGCGGTCGAGGATTTTGACCGAGGGAAGCTCCTGGCCAGCGTGAAGGTTGCCTGCGCGAAGCGGCCGGTATCCGCGTCGGCGATGGAACATCTCCTGGACCGCGTGGAGGACGAGCTTTCCAAGGGTGCGTCAGTGGAGATCCCGAGCGTGAAGCTGGGCGCACTGGTGATGGAGGCGCTGCGTCCATTGGACCGCGTGGCCTACGTGCGATTCGCCTCCGTCTACAGGAACTTCCAGGACGCGGGCGAGTTTCAGGAGTTCGTCGACGAGATGGCGGCCGCCCAGGAGCGTGAGGAGCTCCGCAGGAACCAGGTCGAGCTTCCGATATAGCCGGCGCCACTGGGCCCCGTCGAACCCTTGAGAGCGCACCTGTGAAACGCTACCGCAATCCCCGCGGCGAGATGCCGTTCCTCGATCATCTCGAGGAGCTGCGCTGGCGTATCCTATGGTCGCTTCTGGCGGTCATCGTGGGCACCGGCGTCGGGTTTTTCCTCGTCGTCTACTTCGAAGCGCTCGAGCTCCTCATGCGGCCCATCCGGGCTGCACGGAACGATCCCAGCCTCATGCTGGTCTACCTCTCGCCAGCCGACCCGTTCTTCGTGACCATCCGGCTGGCCATCTACATCGGGGTCATCCTGGCTCTTCCGATCCTGGTCTACAACATCTGGTCGTTCCTGTCCCCCGCGTTGGAGAAGAAGGAAAAGCGCGCCATCCTTCCGGCGCTCTACCTGGGTGTGCTGCTGTTCGCCGCCGGTGTGGCTTTGGCATACTTCGCGGCCCTTCCTGTGACGCTCGAGTTCTTCCAAGGGTTCATGACCGAGTCGTTGGTCGGGCAGCTGGAGATCAACAACACGCTTGGCTTCGTGGTGAAGATGCTCCTGGCCTTCGGTGTGGTGTTCGAGCTACCCATCGTGATCCTGATCCTGAGCGCACTCGGCTTGGTCACGCCTGAGTTCCTGCGGGAGAAGCGTCGGCACGCCATCGTGCTGATCACGGTACTGGCCAGCTTCATCACGCCCGGAGACGCCATCACGCTCACGGTCATGATGATGTTCCCACTCATCCTGCTCTACGAGCTGGGTATCTTCCTGTCCATGGGGATCTATCGCCGCCGCCGCAAACGCGAGGCGGAGTTGGAGGAGGAGTATCGGAGGAAGTACTCCCCAAGTGTGGAACCCCCGGTCGGGACCGTGTCTCGAGAAGACGAATCGAAGGGCGCTCCGGAGGACGAGTGACGGGGCGGGGACTGGCGTCGGTCCTGATCCTGGCGCTGGGAGTGCTCATCCCCCGCGCGGTCCAGGGCCAGGACCCCGTTCCTAGACCCGACACGCTCGAGGCCCCCGACTCCGTCGTGCCGCCCGACTCGATCCCGGCTGCGGAGCCGGATTCGGTGCAGCAGCGCCTTTTGGAGCGCCTGCAGCGTCTCGCACGCCCAGTCGGGGCCGACAGCGTGTTGTTCCAGGAAGACTCGATTCGACTTGCCGAGGCCGCGCAGGGTCGGCGGCCGAGCATGGCGGGGGACGCCGATACCGTCATTGCCACGTTGTCGGCCATGCCCGGCTATTCCCTGACGCGATACGAAGGACACTCGGCGGACTTCGAGACCGCGCAGCGGATTCTCGTGCTCCAGGCGTCGGAGGAAGGGAGGGCCCGGGTACGCCGAGAGGGTCTCGAGGTGCAGGCCGATTCGGCCATCGTCTTCGACGAGTCCACGGGAGTCATGCGCACGAGGGGGATGTCGACCTTCACGCCGCCCGACAACGACCCCGTCGAGGCTGCGAACATGGTCTACGACCTGAATCAGGAGCGGGGCTCCGCTACCGGTGCCCGGACGGAGTTCAGCGAAGGTGGCACCGATTGGTACATGACCGGGGACATGCCCTGGGCCGCCCAGGATTCCACGTTCATGTCCCATGCTCGGTTCACCTCCTGTGACCTGGATGAGCCCCATTACCACTTCGAGTCGGACCAGATCAAGGTCGTGGGCGGGCGGGTCCTGGTGGCGAGGAGCGTGCGGCTCTACTTCGCGGACGTTCCCGTAGCCTGGCTGCCGTTCATCGCGCAGGACCTCGAGCAGGGCCGGGCGTCAGGGCTCTTGACGCCGCGATTCAGCCTGAACGACATCGTCCGGACATCGCGCGGTTACCGGCGCCGAATCAGCAATCTCGGCTTCTACTGGGCCATGAGCGAGTACACGGATGCCGAGATCGCATTTGACTGGTTCAGCGATACCTTTGTTAGCACGACGGGACGCTTTCAGTACCGATGGAATCGACAGTTCCTCAATGGCACCGCCAACGTCACGCGCTACTGGGGCGCGGACGGGACGAAGCGCTGGGCTTTGGACAGCAGCCACGACTGGCAGCCTGACGAGCGGACCCGACTATCCATCAATGCCCAGTACGCGGCGACGGACTTCGTCCGGGAGTTCTCGTTCGATCCCCGTGAGGTGACGCAGCAGATCACGTCCACCGGAGGCCTGAATCGGCGGTTCGATTGGGGCACCCTGACCCTCAACGCCACCCGGAACGAATACCTCTCCGACGACCGGGTCGAGTGGACCCTACCGCAGGCGAGCCTGTCCCTCACATCCAAGACGCTCTTCCCGGCGCCGAGCAGCCAGGCGGCGTTCTGGAACAACATCAACTGGAGTGCCAGCTCGAGCTTCTCCAGGAATGTCACCGACTTCGCTGCGGCGGACACGTTCGCGCTATCTCGAGCCGACAGACAGCGAAGGAACGCCTCGGTCTCCACGGGCCTGGGCATCGGGAACCTGAGGATCTCGCCCTCCGTCTCCTTCCAGGAACGGACCACGTTGAGCGTGCCCGAAGCCCTCATAGGTGTGGAGCCGGGGACCACCCCTACGCCCGACCAGCTGCTGAGCACTGCGCCGTCCAGGGACATCAGGGACGCCACCGTCGCCTGGCGGGCATCCATCCGGTACGACCAGCGGCTGGTTGGATCTACGGTGTTCACCCCGGACATCTCCCTCTCGGGAGACCTCTTCCGAGCCGACACTTCCGCGGTGGCCGCCGATTTCGTGGCGGCACCTACGCGTGTCTCCGTGGGAGCGACGCTCAAGAGCGACGTGTATGGCTTCTTCCCGGGATTCGGGCCGTTCGATGCCATCCGGCACAAGGTGTCGCCGTCGATCACTTATGCATGGACGCCGGCCGCCACGCCTTCGGATCTACAGAGAGAGGTGTTCGGATCCAGGGCGATCCGACCCCGCAACGTCATCTCTGTGGGCTTCAATCAGACCTTCGAAGCGCGGCGGCGTCAGGAGGAGTCGCCGACGGAGTCGACCACGGACTCCCGAGCCACGGCCGAAGCCGACCTCGACCTGCCTTTGGCTGGGAACCCGGACGAGCCCGTGTCCGACTCGGCGCAGATCGCGGACCTCTCTGCACCCGTGCGGGACACCGCCACGGCCGGGGGACCCCGTCGTGTGCAGCGCCCTCCAGTGACGACACTGCTGGGCCTCAACACGAACGTGGTGACGTACGATTTCGTCGAGGCGGACTCGACAGGCTTCTTCCTGGCCGGATTCCAGACGACGGAGTTGTCGACGCAAATCACCTCGGATTATCTCCGCGGCCTCTCCGTCTCCATGCGACACCAGCTCTTCGCCGACTCGCTCGAGAGTGGGACGCTCGTGGAGCGCGCGTTCCGTCCTCACTTGTCGTCCCTCAATCTCGGCTTTTCCCTGAGCTCGCGCTCCGGAATCTTCCGCTGGTTGGGGTTCGGTGGTGATGACAGTGCCGAGGATCCACCGGAGGATGAGGAGGACGACCCCTTTGACGACGGTATGTTCGGCGAGGGCTCGATCATCCCCGGGATGGGACCGGATCGGGTCACGCCCGAAGGACAGCGAACACAGCGTTCGCAGTCCGAGGTGGGACAGTGGAACGCGAACCTGTCTTACAGCCTCCAGCGGCCTCGGAACGATCCAGACCGGCTGAGCCAAATGCTGAGCGCTTCGCTCACCCTCCGTCCCACTCAGAACTGGGACATGAGCTGGCGGACCTCATACGACCTCGAAGAGAACGGTTTCAACGACCACGTCATCCGGCTCACCCGAGACCTTCACCG
>JBDHIF010000115.1:0-3190 GCA_039587535.1 Gemmatimonadota bacterium | reverse complement strand
GGCATGAGGAGGGGTCTCGGCGAGCAAGGACTGCCCGGTGGTAGGCTCGCCCTCGTTCAAGACCATCAGGTAACGGAGGACTTCGCCGTCGAGCTTCACGATGCGCTCGAACTCAGGAAGGGCCTCCGGTACCGCGTTGAACTGGGCGACGACGTAATAGCCCTGGTTGAGTCGGTTCACTGGGTACGCGAGCTGGCGAATGCCCCAGTGGTCGACGGAGGAGACCTCTCCTCCCTTAGCGGTGGCAAGCTGATGGAACTTCTCCAGCTTCGCCGTCACGGCGCCCTCGTCGAGCGCCGGGTCGAGAATGTACACGACCTCGTAAAGCCGCATCTGGTTTCCCTCGGTCCGTAGATGATGACGGGCCGTCAGGGTCGGAGTCTCCTGCGGCGGAGCATCCGGACGGGGCGGGATTTCGGTTGTCGCGCGATACGCGAGAAGCAAGCTAGTGGAAGACCACGCCCGATGGTAGACGGGCCATGGACGGGAGTTGGAGGAACAACTCGCCGACCGATGCCGGTCAGGACGAGGCGTGCTGGAGCGCCTCCACGAGCTTCGGATACCGCTCGAGTCCCCACCTAAGCTCGTCCACTGCCATCCGTTCCCGGTTGGTGTGCGCGAAATGCTCCTCGCCAGGCGCGAAGCCGATCGTGGGGATGCCATGCACCCCACAGGTCCAACCCCCGTCGGTTGCGAATCTCCAGGGCCGGACGCGCGCCGGCGAATTCGACGATTCCCTGGTTCCGACGGCGGCGGCCGCCGCCACGATGGCCGGATGCTCGGGATCCATGAGAAAGCCTGGACTGAACATCTCACGGGAGCGCTCGAAACCCGTGTAGGTCCTCTGGTTCACCGAAGCGATGCGCACGTCGACCCGGAACCCGATCGGAATCTCGGCGATGCGCTGTCCCACGGCCCTCGTAAGCCTACGGACCAGATCTTCCGGACCGTCGTCAGGCAGAACGCGCCAATCTACCGCGATCACGGCCTGGTCAGGGATCACATTTCTGGTCTCAGGCTGGACTTCGATCATGGTGGCCACCGCCGTAGCCGCGCCCAGAATCGGGTCAACGGGCTGGTCAGCGTCAAGATCCCGAACGGCAGCCAGAGCCCCCCCGACGAGATCCAGGGCGTTCCGAGCCCGCGACGGCTCGCTCGCGTGCCCTGCCTCTCCCCTGACGACGATCTCCAGCTCGGCTCTGCCCCTGTGGCCGATACACACATCGCCGTGGGTGGCCTCGCCAATGACGACCCAGGCGGGATCCACCTCGCCCGACTCGAGGAGCACCTTCATTCCCAGGCCACCCTGCTCCTCCAAGACCGTGTGGGCCACGATCACATCGCCCGGAGCCTGATCCGCCATGGCTGCAGCTGCATACGTCTGAAGCGCCAGAGGCCCCTTGATGTCCATAGCACCACGGCCGTGAAGGTACCCTCCGGCCAGGTCTCCGGAGAACGGCGGGTGCTCCCACTCGGAGTGGTCGCCTTCGGCCACCACGTCGAGATGACAGGCGAGGAGTACGGGCGGGGCGGCCCCTCGGCCCCGCACGACGCCGATCACGTTGCCCACTTCGTCCACGCGCACATCCCTAAGACCCAGCGCACGCATCTCCGCCTCGACCACCCCGGCGACCTTCCGCTCCTCGCCCGGGAGCCCCTGGGTGCGGATGAGACGCTGTGCGAAATCGAGGGCGTTCTCGAACGAAGCTTCCTTCACGGCCATGGGTGCCTACCTGCGCGGTTGAGCGTCCCCGTCCCGTGGGGACGGCGCCTGAAAATAGTGCGGGGCCGGGTCCGGAACACCCGGACCCGGCCCCGCAGAACCGACGTGGGACCTCGGGGCTAACCGAAGACCCCACCGACGAAGTTTGCAAGCCATGACGTGGCTTCCGGATCGACGTCGATACCATGTACGCGCACGAACCACGGCGCGAGAACCAACGCCACCACACTCATCAGCTTGATGAGGATGTTCAGTGACGGACCGGAGGTGTCCTTGAACGGATCACCCACCGTATCGCCCACCACGGCCGCCTTGTGGGGCTCCGAGCCCTTGCCACCATGGGCCCCGCCCTCGATGTACTTCTTGGCGTTGTCCCACGCGCCGCCGGCGTTGGCCATGAACAGCGCCATGAGCACGCCGGTGACCGTGGCTCCTGCCAGCAATCCACCAAGGGCCTCGACCCCAAGGAAGTAACCCACGACCACGGGAGCCAACACGGCGGTCACACCGGGCAGCACCATTTCACGGAGAGCCGCCCGCGTGGAGATGTCCACACAACGGGCAGAGTCGGGCTTGGCGGTGCCCTCCATGATACCCGGGATCTCACGGAACTGCCGACGGACCTCGTCCACCATTCCGGCCGCGGCGCGTCCCACCGCGGTCATGGTCAGGGCCGCCACGAAGAACGGAAGGGCACCCCCGATAAACAGTCCCATCACCACGATCGGGTCGACGATGTCGATCCCGGTGGCTTGGAGTCCCACCTTGGACGAGTACGCGCTGAACAGCGCAAGGGCGGTGAGCGCCGCGGACCCGATGGCGAAGCCTTTTCCGATGGCTGCCGTCGTGTTTCCGATGGCGTCCAGCGAGTCGGTGATCTTCCGGGTCTCGGGGCCGAGGCCGGCCATCTCACTGATGCCGCCTGCGTTGTCCGCGATCGGCCCATATGCGTCCACGGACATGGTCACGCCCACGGTCGCCAGCATCCCGACCGCGGCAATGCCGATCCCATACAAGCCAGAAAAGAAGTGCGAGACGCCGATGGCCACGCAGATGAGAATCACCGGAATCACCGTAGATTCCATGCCCACGGCCAATCCGGTAATGATATTCGTGGCGGCGCCGGTCTCACTCGACTCGGCGATCTTCCGCACCGGGCCGAACGCCGTGTAATACTCGGTGACGAGTCCTATGGCGATACCCACCAGGGTGCCGGCCACGAGGGCGACCCAGGGTCCGATGGTCGGATAGACCCGGCCCGACGCGCTCTCTGCGAAGGCGATGCCCAGGGACTGCACCACGACGAACATGATGCCAAGGAAGAGCGCCGCCGCGATGAACGTGACGTTGCGGAGCGCCGAAGCGGGGTTCGTTCGCTCCAGGAGCTTCATCATCCCGATGCCCAGTAGTGACGCCACCAACCCCACCATCACAGTAATGATCGGAAGGGCCACCGCTTCCGCTCGG
>JBDHIF010000049.1:0-13186 GCA_039587535.1 Gemmatimonadota bacterium | reverse complement strand
GGGCTTACGCGGGTCCGCGTAAGCCCCCTCGCGGCTACATCCGATCCAACGGGCTCCTGACGCCTGCTGGGCCCCTGGTCATCACGTGCGTGTAGAGCATCGTGGTCTTGAGATCGGCATGGCCCAGGAGTTCCTGAAGGGTGCGCACATCCACGCCGTCCTCGAGAAGGTGGGTGGCGAAGGAATGGCGAAGAGTGTGGCAGGTCGCATGCTTTGTGATACCGGCCTTTACGACCGCAGACCGAAGTGCTCTTTGGGGAACGGAGGGGTCGCTATGGTGCCGCCCTTGCTCGCCGGTCTTCGGGTTCGTCCATCGACGTCGTTGGGGAAACACCCACTGCCAGGGCCACTCTGCGGGCGCGGCGGGATACTTATGGGCCAGCGCGCCGGGGAGCGTCACCTGGCCGAATCCCTGAGTCAAATCCCGTCGATGAAGTTCGCGCACCGTCTCCAAGTGCTCTTCCAGAGGCTCGACGAGTCCGGTCGCCAGCATGGTGCATCGATCCTTCGATCCTTTCCCGTCACGCACGAAGATGGTCTTTCGCTCGAGGTCAAGGTGCTGCACACGAAGCGAGACACACTCGCTCAACCTCAATCCCGAGCCGTACATGAGACTCGCCATGAGCCACGTAGCGCCTGTCAGGTGACCAAGCACGGCCCGGACCTCCTCCCGAGACAGGACAACCGGAAGACGCGTGTGTTTCTTGGCCCTGACGAGCGACCCGAGATCACCGAGTCGTCGGCCTAGAACGTTGCGGTAGAGGAAGATGATGGCGCTCAATGCCTGGCTTTGGGTCGATGGACTCACACCCCGCTCCACGGCGAGGTGCGTGAGAAACCGATTGACTTCTTCCTCACCCATGCGCGCTGGATGCCGCAGCCTGTGGAAGCGCACGAATCTGCGGGTCCAGAGCACGTAGGCCTGCTCAGTTCTCGGACTGTAGTGCCGTGCGCGTAGCTCGATTCGCAAACGCTCGAGCAACTTGGGCGCGCTCGACGGGTCAGCGGATTCGGGCATGCCAGAGCTTCCTTGGAGACGGTCTCGAGTCGGGCCACCTCGTCCAGAGACGGGCACAGGCGTGGGCGTCACCATGGCGGGAAGTGTCGAGGAGCTTCTACGAAGGCGTCCCGTCCAGTCATCTAGCACCTCTCGACTTTCGGTTTATATTCGGGTCATGCCCTACGTCGAACTCCACTGCCATTCCGGCTTCTCGTTCCTGGACGGCGCCTCCCACCCGGAGGAGCTGGTCCTGCGCGCCAAGGAGCTGGGCTATCCCGCTCTGGCCCTCACCGATCACGACGGGCTCTACGGCTCCATGGAGTTCGCTCAGGAGGCCAGGCATTGGGGACTCCAGCCGATCACGGGCGCGGAAATCACGCTGAGGGGAGATCACCACGTCACTCTCCTCGCCGAAACCCCCGCCGGCTACGCCAACCTGTGCCGCCTCATCAGCGAGGCGCACATGACTTCGGAACGAGGCTCACCCCAGCTTCCCCTCGCTTCGCTTCTGGCCCGCACGGAGGGCTTGATCCTCCTCACCGGGTGCCGGAAGAGTCCCCTTACTGCGGCCCTGAGCTCGTCGGTAGCGGATGCCGAAGCTATGGTACGCCGACTGGTCGCGGCCTTCGGGCCGGGAAGCGTCTTCGTGGAGCTCCAGGACCACGCGGTGAAAGGTGACACGGCCAGGAACCGAGGGCTGGGCCGCTTGGCGGGCAGGATGGGGCTGGGCGTGGTCGCCACGGGCAACGTGCACTACCACCGCCCGGAGCGACACCGACTGCAAGACGTCATGGTTTCCATCCGCAACCGCACCACGCTGGATGGCTCCCATGGGTTCCGACTGGCGAACCGGCTCTTTCACTTGGCCGAGCCCGAGACCATGGCCCATCGCTTCGACAGCCGGCCGGAGGCTCTAACCAACACCTTGCTCATCGCGGAACGTTGCGCGGCATTCGACCTCACGGAGGATCTGGGATACGAGTTCCCGGATTTCGAGGAGACGCCTGGGGATCGCCGACGCATCCGGCCTATCGGTGAGGCGCCTGGAAAGGGAAGTGAGACACACGGCGACGGAGCTCTCCGTACGCTGGCCGCCATATGCCGAGCGAAGATCGCCGAACGATATCCGTCGGGGAGTCGCGACGCCGAGAATGCCGAGGCCCGTCTCCAGAAGGAGCTGGCCCTGGTGGACCTGCACGGCCTGGCCGGCTTCTTCCTGGTCTACCGGGACATCATGGAGCTCGCCGCACAGGTCGCTCGGGAGGTTCGAGGCGACGCGCCCCGCGCACGCTCGGGCCTCCCGCCGGGTCGAGGACGGGGCTCCTCGGTATCGAGCATCATCTGCTACCTCATCGGACTTTCCCACGTCGATCCGGTGAAGAACGACCTCTTCCTAGGCCGCTTCCTCAACGAGGCGCTCCGAAGCGTCCCGGACATCGACCTGGACTTCCCCAGGGACATCCGCGAGGAGCTCATCCTCCGGGTCTACGAGAGGTACGGATACGATCACACGGGACTCGTATGCACCTTCCCGACCTATCGGCTGCGCTCCGCGGTCCGGGAGATCGGCAAGGCGCTGGACCTTCCCATGGGAGAGCTGGAGAAGCTTTCCAAGCTGGCGGAGCACCGCTCGGCAACCGGGCTTGCCGAGGAGATCGCCCAGCTCCCCGAGTTCAAGGACCGCGCTGACGCTCCCCTCTGGACGCTTCTCGGTGCCCTGGCCGAGGACATCGCGGGACTTCCCCGCCACATCTCCCAGCATGTGGGCGGGATGGTCATCTCCAGTCGCCCCCTCCTCGAGATCGTTCCGCTGGAGCCCGCCGCCTGGGAAGGCCGGGTCCTCTGTCAGTGGGACAAGGACTCATGCGAGGACGCTGGCTTCATCAAGATCGACTTCCTTGCTCTGGGCATGCTCTCGGTAGTGGAAGAGAGCATCGATCTGATCTCGGAACGCCACGGCGAGGCGCCGGACCTCTCGCGCATCGATCTCGAGGATCCGGCCATCTACGACCGCCTCTGCGACGGTGACACCGTGGGCATCTTCCAGGTCGAGAGCCGTGCTCAGATCCAGATGCTCCGCCGGACCCGACCCCGGAACCTCGAAGATCTGGCCGTCCAGGTGGCCATCGTCCGGCCGGGCCCGATCGTGGGCGGGGCGGTGAACCCGTACGTGCGGCGGCGGGAGATGCTCAGGGAGAACCCGGAGTACGAGATCCCCTACCCTCACCCTCTCCTCGAACAGCCTCTCGGAGAGACCCTCGGGGTGGTCATCTACCAGGACCAGGTGCTGGAGGTATGCCAGGCACTGGCGGGCTTCAGCGACGGACAGGCCGAGTCCCTGCGGAGGGCCATGAGCCGCAAGCGATCCCGCGACGCCCTCGAGGCGCACTGGGAGGCGTTCCGTGAAGGCGCGGCGCGCAACGGTGTGGACGAGACCACCGCGCGGGAGGTCTTCGCCCAGGTGACGGCGTTCTCCGAGTTCGGATTTCCCAAGTCGCACGCGGTGGCGTTCGGGCTCCTGGCCTATCAATCGGCCTGGCTGCGGCACTACTATCCCGTCGAGTTCTACGTCGGGCTCTTCAACAACCAGCCCATGGGCTTCTACTCGCTGGACGCGCTGGGACGTGATGCGCGCCGGAACGGCATCCGGACCCTGCTTCCCGACGTGAACCGGAGCCGAGTCGAGTGCACCGCCGAAGGCGGAGACCTCCGCATCGGGTTGGGATTCGTAAGGGGATGGGGCAAGGACGTGACCGAGCGGGTGGTGGCGGAGCGGGAGCGGCGCGGTGCGTTCCGGTCGCTGGTGGATTTTCTCCGCCGGACGCCTGCGGCGCTCAAGCGACCAGCGGTGGAGAACCTCATCTGGGTCGGCGGATTCCAGGAGCTGGGCCTCACCCGACGCGAGCTCCTCTGGCAGGCCGGCCTCTGGCTCGGCCCCGACGGAGACGGTGAGCGCACCGGCGGCCGGGAAGACCACGCCCAAACCGAGCTCGCCCTCGACGATCCGTATGCCGATCGGGCGTTCCCCGATCTCGACGCCAACGACCGCATCGTCGCCGAGTACCGCATGCTCCGTTTCTCCGCGGAGAAGCATCCGCTGACCCTTCTCGCCGACGCGCTGCCCCAAGGAACCGTGCCGTCACGTACGCTTCCCGACCTGAGACAGGGGAGCACGGTCCTGGTCGCCGGACTGGTGACCACACGCCAGCGGCCCGGTACCGCCAAGGGATACGTCTTCGTTCTCATGGAGGACGAGGACGGTCCGGTGAACGTCATCGTGAAGCCCGACATCTACGCCCGGTACCGCAACACCGTGCGCCTGGAGCCGTTCCTCCTGGTGCGTGGGCGACTCCAGAAGGACGGCGCGACCTTGAACGTCATCGCACAACACATCGAGCCCCTCCGGGCATCCGGACGACTGGTACCGCGGAGAGGTGTGACCCGAGCCAAAGAGCCGGGTGACCGGTATCCACCCACAGAGCTACCGACTGGCCTGGCTCGCTCAGGCACGGCGAGCCGCAGCGGCTCGCCCTTCCGTTACCTCACTGCCCTGCGCGAGCATGCGCCAGGCATCAAGAGCTGGGGATGAGGTCGAATCCTCTTCATCCCGCAATCCGATCGGAGACGACCATGCGCAAGCTGACCCCCATCATCACCGTCGAGGCCATCGAGCCCTGCCTGCCTTTCTGGACCGACACCCTGGGCTTCGAGGTGTCCGTGACGGTCCCTCACGAGGACGCCCTCGGCTTCGCCATGCTCCACTACGGCGACATCGAGCTCATGTACCAGACACGAGCCAGCATCGAAGCGGACCTCGGGGCTTCAGGAGCCCCTGAGGACCTCGGCGCTCAGCTCGCCGGTGGGACGACCCTCCTCTTCCTGGAGGTGGAAGCCATCGACCCGCTCCTTACCAAACTCGTAGGTGCCGAGACGGTGGTCCCGCGCAGGCGCACCTTCTACGGGATGGACGAGATCTTCGTGCGCGCGCCTTGCGGGACCGTGATCGGCCTCGCAGCCAAGGAGGAGGAGCAGAGCGACGCGTGACCGGCGAGATGGCGGCGGGCTTCAGTCGAGGCGCGCCACCACCGTCGCCCCCCAGGGACAGAACCGCTCCACGGTATCCAGCCAGTAAGCCAGGTCCTCTTGCACCATGCTGGGCCGGCCGTCGCAGATCTCGATGGTTAGGTCCGGAGCGTGGACGGAGGACGGGATCATATGCCAGCTCCAAGGGGCGTTGAAACCACCGTCACCGGCAGCGAGCTCACCCGAAACCACACCCTCCGCCCCGGATGCCAGCCGGGCCTCCATCTGCTGCGCCTGGTCGTGGTCATCGACCTGGACGATGAAGGTCTCCCCACTCACCTCGACCTGATATCGAGCCGGGAGCTCGGGGGACGCCGGATCGTCGTCACACGCGAGCACCGCCGCAGAAGCGCACACGGCCGTGGCCCATCGCGCGATCTTCAGCCTCATGTCGTTCCCCTTCCGTTGAGTCCATCGGCCGGCTCCACGCCGGCCTCCTTCGGAAATACAGAACGAGCAAGCCGGGCAGATCAGTTCCCGGAGCCGGTCCGTTCCGACGCCGGGACCGGGGTCTGCGTCACCCTCTCGGCCAGATGTTGTTGCTGCGGTCCACGTCCGGAGCGTACCCCATGGGATCGATCTCTACCCGGGTCACGCGTCCCACTCCCTCGGGGACCTGGTACTCGTGCACGCTCGCGCCTCCGAGCCAGTGATCCACGGGGATGTCGTAAGTGAGGGTCTCGCCGGTGGAGGTCCTCACCTGGACGCGCGCCGGGAAGATGGCGTTCCCCCGGTCTTCCACCACGACCACGGACTGCCCGTTGCTCGGCGCACGCACGCCGGTCACGACGTGGTCCAGCACCCAGGTCTCGTAGTAGAACGACGTCCAGAACCAGTCCAGGTCCTGACCGGCCACTCGCTCGAACGTGTTGAAGAAGTCCCAGGGCGTGGGATGCTTGTACGCCCATTCGGAAAGGAAAGTCCGGTACGCCTCGGTCCACACTTCCTCGCCCAGGACCTGCCGAAGCGCGACCATCAGCGCAGCAGGCTTCGGGTACGAAGCGACGCCGTAACCCGGCCCGGGCTCGTAATGGTCGCCGTGGCGCATCATGCTCTGCTCCATGTCGGCGGCCGCGGCCTGCAGGTAGCTCCTCGACTCGACCCGGTGATGGTCGACACCCGGCCAGAGCTCCATGCGGCTCTCACCCTCGAGGAACGTGGATATGCCCTCATCCATCCAGGCGTGACGCTTCTCGTTCGTGCTCACGATCATCGGCACCCACATGTGCGCGATCTCGTGCGACGTGACGTTGAACAGCTCCTGCTCGCTGCGCCCGGTGTACGGCCCGATGACGGTCATCATGGGGAACTCCATGCCGCCACCGATGATGTCGGTGCCCTCTACCGAAGTCATGTGGGGCCACGGATAGTCGATGCCCGTGTAACGGGAGTGGAACTCGATGGATTGCTTCCCATGGCGCCATTGGTGCTCCCAGAGCGGCGCCCGATCGTCACGCCAGAACGAATGGATCAGCACCCGATCGTCAACGCCGTCACCATCTCGATCGCCCACCAGCGCCGACGTGGCGTCCCAGCGCTGGACGTTGGACGTGGTCCATGCGAAGTCGCGCACGCTGTCGGCGGCGAACTCGTAGGTGAGCCAACCGTCCTCGCCCTCGGTCGTGACGGTCCCGGCATCCCGTTCACCCTGCGCCGCGATCGTCACTCGCTCGTCGGACGAGGCCGCTTCCTGCAGCCGCCCGAGCGTGAGCGGCGTGTACACCTCGTCCGCGTTCTCCAGGTCGCCGGTAGCCATGACCGACCATCCGACCGGCACCGAGACCGCGGCCGTGTAGTCACCGAAGCCATCGTGGAACTCGGCGTTGCCGAGGTACGGCTGAGCATCCCAGCCCCGGACGGGGTCGAACACCGCCATTCGGGGATACCAGTACGCCACGAAGTAGACCTCGCGGTCGGAGTGCCCCATCCGTCCGGCACCGGCTTGAGGGAGCACGACGCTCCAAGCCAGCTCGAGATCCAGCGTGTCTCCCTGCTCCACGGGCTCGGGCGGACGGATCTGCATGAGCGTGCCCTGGACCTGGTAGGCCGGGCCCTCGTTGAGAGGACCCTCCGCGAGGGTATCGCCAGCAGCCACCACATGGCCCAGCTGGACGCCGCCGGTGATCTCTTCCGGCTGGTTCCGGGCCACACCCTCGGAATGGAGATTCTGGTGCAGATGGACCCACACGCTCCCGAGCCCTGCCGGCGCGTTGTTCGCGTACCGGATACGTACGGTGCCCTCCAGCTGACCGCTCTCAGGATCGAGCCGCGCATCGAGGTCGTAGCTGCTCCACTGCTGCCAATAGGCTTCGGTGGGGCTGCCGTCGGACCCGTGCCAGGCCCGCTGCACCGCGTTCTGATAGCCCCGAGGCGGCGTGACCGCGGCTGGAATCGCTCGGACCGTCCGAGCTTCCCCTGACTCGTTACCAGCGACCTGGCCCTGAATCGTGTCCGCGGGCCAGATCACACCCCACAGAAAGCAGGTCGAAGCCAGCGCCAAAGCGCGGGGCGTCCCACCCGAGAACCGTGCGCGGGTCCACCCAGCCACCCGTCCACCCATGCTTCGCGTCCGAGTCATCTCACCCTCATGGATTCCGTTTCAGATAGAACGCCACGCCCGCCCAATCGGTCGCAGCCGAGAACATGTCGAAATACCGGTCCACCTCTTCCCGCCCGATGTACGGAGCGAGCTCCTCGCGGACCTCCTCCTCGAAGCGGGCCGCATCCTGCTCCTCCTCGCCCGCCTCCATCGCCGCGCGCACTCGGGACTCCAGGGCGCTAAGCCGCGCGGCGAGCTGGTCCCTGCGCGCCTCCACGTCGGTATGTACCCCGAAGTGCGTCACCGCCACTCGCTCGGGGCCCATGGCTCCGATCTCGCGCAGCGTGTCCTGCCACGCCGGCAGGTCTACAGCCGGTGGTGGCGTCGCCGGGTGGGTCGGTCCCTCCCCAAGCACGATCCCCATGGCGTCCCCTGCGAACAGCGTGCCCTCCCGTTCGTCCAGATATCCAAGATGGTGCGCGATGTGCCCCGGGGTCGGCACGGGCCGGAGCCCCTTCCAGGGACCGGCCTCTCCTTGCCGCCATCCCCGAACCCGATGCGCGGGCACTGGCTTAACCTCCCCCCAGAGTCGATCGTGCGCGTCCCCGAACGTCCGACGGGTGCTAGCCACCAAGCGCGCCGGGTCCACCATATGGGACGCGCCATCTTCGTGGACGTGCACAACGGCCTCTGGGAACCGCTCCACGAGGTGCCCCGTGGAGCCCGCATGGTCGAGGTGCACATGGGTCAACATCACGTGCCGGAGGTCGTTCGGGCCCACCCCTCGCTCCGCAAGCTGGTCCACGAGATGGTCGACCGTGGTCGTGGGGCCGGGATCGACGATCGTCGGCTCCTCGGCGTGGACGAGATAGCAGGCGATCGCGCCCTGGAGTCCCAGGTGGACGAGGTCGATGCACTCCGGGTTGCTCATTTGCGGGCTCCGCCACGCTATGGCACGGGTTGGGAGAGAGACGTTCCGGATCATCCGGAGACGCAAAAGGGGCGCCCGCGGCGGGCGCCCCTATTTCTTCCTGGCGAGCAGCTCGCCCGACGGGCCGGGCTCAGCCCCGCTCGCCGATGGGCACGAAGTCGCGCTCGCCCTCGCCGACGTACACCTGGCGCGGCCGTGCGATCCTCTGCTCCGGGTCCTCCAGCATCTCCTGCCACTGGGCCAACCAACCGACGGCCCGCGGAATCGCGAAGAGCACCGGGAACATCTCCACCGGGAAGCCCATGGCCTGATAGATGATGCCGGAGTAGAAGTCCACGTTGGGGTAGAGGTTTCGCTCGACGAAGAAGTCCTCGTTGAGCGCGATCTTCTCCAGCTCCAGCGCAATGTCCAGCAGCGGGTTTCGGCCCGTCACTTGGAACACCTCGTCCGCCGTGCGCTTGATGATGCTCGCACGCGGATCGTACGCCTTGTACACCCGGTGCCCGAAGCCCATGAGACGCTCTTCGCGGTTCTTCACGCCTTCCATGAAGGCCGGAATGTTGTCGACGGTGCCGATGCGCCTCAGCATGCGCAGCACCGCCTCGTTGGCACCTCCGTGAAGCGGCCCGTAGAGCGCCGCCATGGATCCGGCCAGCGCCGAGTAGGGATCGGCGTGGGAGGAGCCGATGACCCGCATGGTCGTGGTGGAGCAGTTCTGCTCGTGATCGGCGTGCAGGATGAAAAGCACGTCCAGGGCCTTGGCGAGAACCGGGCTCGGCTTGTAGTCCCGGGTCCCGATCCGGAACAGCATGTTCAGGAAGTTCTCCGTGTAGGAGAACTCGTTTTCGGGATAGACGTAAGGAAGACCGCGATGGTGCCGGTACGAGTACGCAGCCAAGGTGGGCATCTTGGCCACGAGGCGAACGATCTGCTGCCAGCGCACCGCCGGATCGTCGATCTCCTTGGCCTCGGGATAGAATGTCGAGAGCGCGGAGACCCCGCTGATGACCATGCCCATGGCATGGGCATCGTAGCGGAAGCCCTCGAAGAGGTCCGTGATATTCTCGTGGACGTACGTGTGGAACGTGACGTCGTGCACGAACGCGTCGAGCTCCGACTGGGTGGGGAGCTCACCCTTCAAAAGAAGATACGCCACCTCGAGGTGGGAGCTCCGCTCGGCAAGCTGCTCGATGGGATATCCCCGGTACCTGAGGATCCCCTCGCCACCGTCGATATAAGTGACCTCGCTCCGGGTCGACGCCGTGTTCGTGAACGCGGGGTCGTAAGACATCATGCCGAAATCCGAGTCCTCGACCTTGATCTGGCGGAGATCCATGGCACGGATCACATCGCCCTCGAGGATATCGATCTCGTAGTCGCGCCCGGTGCGATTGTCCCGGATCGAGAGGGTGTCCTTCCTCTCGTTTCCGCTCTCTCCCATGAATGTCTCCGTTTGATTGGCTGAAGCGCCGGCATGCGGCGGGGCCCACGCTCCCACGAGCGTCGTCGGTGGAGCCTGATAGTATACCCGTCCCGACGCATGAGCCCAAGTACCCACACAACGTATGCCGGGGGCGGGATTCGAACCCGCACGCCCTTGCGGACAGCGGCTTTTGAGGCCGCCGCGTCTACCGTTCCGCCACCCCGGCTGAACCAGACCCGCAAGCTAACGCGCCCGACGCCACCCGCTCAATAGACGGTCCGTCCGGACGAGCCCGGTCCGGGTACCTGACAGGGGCGCAGACTTCAAGCATCATTAGGGCTCACTTGGGACCATGAACCGCGGGCGCCCCGGGCGCCCAGCGCACGACGAGACGACAGGAGCCACCGTGGCGGACTTCAAGCGAGATCCATTCGGAGCCAGGACGACCCTCGATCTGCCGGAAGGCAAGACCACGTTCTACCGGCTCGGGAAGCTGGAGGAGCACGGCGTCATCGATTCGCTGGACCGACTCCCCTTCTCCATCCGGGTCCTGCTCGAGAACGCGCTTCGCCACGCAGGCAGCCCATACGTAAGCGAGGAGCATGTGCGGGCCGTGGCGGGATGGAGCCCCACCAACGCCGGCGCGGACGTGCCCTTCATGCCCAGCCGTGTGGTGCTGCAGGACTTCACGGGCGTGCCGGCGGTCGTGGACCTGGCCGCCATGAGGGACGGCCTCGAGGCCATGGGCGGTGACGCGTCACGCATCAACCCGGTCGTGCCGGCCGACCTGGTCATCGACCACTCCGTCCAGGTGGACTACTTCGGCACCGCTGACGCGTTCCGGCTGAACGTGGACCGCGAGTTCGAGCGCAACCACGAGCGGTACGCCCTGCTCCGGTGGGCCCAGGAAGCGTTCGACAACTTCTCGGTCGTGCCGCCTGGAACGGGTATCGTGCACCAGGTGAACCTGGAGTACCTGGCCTCGGTGGTGCACCGCCGGCAGGAGAACGGTGAATTCGTCGCCTACCCGGACACCCTGGTGGGCACCGACTCCCACACGACCATGATCAACGGCCTCGGCGTCGTCGGCTGGGGTGTGGGCGGAATCGAGGCGGAGGCCGTCGTTCTGGGCCAGCCCTACTACATGCTCATGCCCGAAGTCGTGGGGATGAAGCTCACGGGCCAGCTCCCGGAAGGCGCCACCGCGACGGACCTGGTTCTCCGCGTGACCGAGCTGCTGCGAAAGCACGGCGTCGTGGGGCGCTTCGTGGAATTCTACGGAGCTGGGCTCAGCAACCTGTCGCTCCCGGACAAGGCCACGCTCGCCAACATGGCCCCTGAGTATGGAGCCACTATCGGGTTCTTCCCGGTGGACAAGGTGTCTTTGGAGTATCTGGCCGGTAGCGGTCGGAGCCCCGAGCTGGTCGAGCGGGTGGAGCGTGTCTCTCGCGGGCTCGGCCTCTTCCGGACCGATGACACACCGGACCCGGAGTACACGTCCCGACTCGAGCTGGACATGTCCACGGTGGAGCCGAGCTTGGCTGGCCCGAAGCGCCCCCAGGACCGCATCCGGCTGGTCGACATGCGCCCGACCTTCCAGCGGGACCTGCCAGGCCTGGTCCCGGCGGGCTTCGACCCTCCGACGCGCGAAGAGGCGGAGAGCGAAGGCGAGCCGCGTGAAGCCGAGAGCTGGGCTGGCGAGGGCGGCAACGAGCCGGTGAAGGTGGCAGGTCACGTGACCGCCGCTCGGGACGGTCGTTCGGTGGCGATCGACCATGACGGAGACGAGGTGGAGCTTTCGGACGGGACGGTGGTCATTGCCGCCATCACCTCGTGCACGAACACCTCCAACCCCTCCGTGATGATCGGTGCCGGGCTGGTCGCCCAGAAGGCTGTGGCGTTGGGCCTGGAGATGCCGTCATGGGTGAAGACGAGCATGGCACCGGGCTCCAAGGTCGTCACGGACTACCTTGAGGGGTCCGGACTCATGGACCCTCTGGAGAAGCTCAACTTCCACGTGGTCGGGTATGGGTGCACGACGTGCATCGGAAACTCGGGGCCCCTCCCGGAGAACATCCACCGGGCCGTCGAGGAGCACGGGTTGGTGGTGGCGTCGGTCCTGTCGGGGAACCGGAACTTCGAAGCCCGCATCCACCCGCTCGTCCGCGCCAACTACCTGGCGTCGCCGATGTTGGTGGTTGCCTACGCTCTCGCCGGCCGTGTGGACATCGACCTGTACAGCGAGCCCCTGGGCCGGGACCGCGACGGCAAGCCCGTCTTCCTCTCGGACATCTGGCCTACGCAGCAAGAGATCCGTGAGACCGTGGCAAGCTCCTTGAAGCCCGAGATGTACAAGGAGCGGTACGCCGAGGTCTTCGAGGGCGACGAGCACTGGCAAGCGCTCCCGCTTCCCGAAGAGAGCAGTCTCTATGACTGGGACAGCGCTTCCACCTACGTGCGTCGCCCGCCTTTCTTCGAGGGGATGGACGTCGACGTCCCCGAGCCTGAAGACGTGCACGGGGCTCGGGTGCTGGCCCTACTGGGACAATCCGTGACCACGGACCACATCTCGCCCGCTGGCGCGATCCCGAAGAACGAGCCAGCCGGCCTGTATCTCCGCAGCCACGACATCCAGGTGAAGGACTTCAACACCTTCGGCGCCCGACGGGGAAACCACGAAGTCATGATGCGAGGCACCTTCGGGAACGTCCGTATCAAGAATCTCCTGCTGGACGGCCGGGAGGGCGGGTACACGCTGCACTTCCCCACCGGTGAGGAGATCCCGATCTATGACGCCTCCATGCGTTACCAGGAGGCCGGCACCCCGTTGGTGATCCTGGCCGGACAGGAGTACGGCACCGGAAGCTCCAGGGATTGGGCGGCCAAGGGAACGATTCTTCTGGGAGTCAAAGCGGTCATCGCGGAGAGCTTCGAGCGGATCCACCGGAGCAATCTGGTGGGCATGGGTGTGCTCCCGCTGGAATTCCCCGAGGGTCAGAGCGCGGAGTCCCTCGGCTTGGACGGCCACGAAACCTTCGACATCGAAGGCATCGCCAGCGACCTGACGCCCGGTGGAACGGTGACCGTCACGGCCACGGCCGAAGACGGAGACGTGACCACCTTCGAGGCCCTGGTCCGGCTCGACTCCGACGTGGACGTGGAGTACTACCAGAACGGCGGCATCCTACAGACCGTGCTCCGGAAGATGGC
>JBDHIF010000048.1:0-13212 GCA_039587535.1 Gemmatimonadota bacterium | reverse complement strand
TCGTCGGTCTTCGAGTTCGCCGTCGCCCTCATCGCCATGCTGCTGATCTCTTGGAAGCTCACCACGGCGGCCTTCGTCGTGATTCCCGGCGCCATGGTGATCTGGGGGCCGCTGGTGAACGTGCTCCGCCGTCGAGATCGCCGTGTGCTTCACCTCGGTGGCGAGGTGAATGCGCACATTCAGGAGACGCTCTCTGGGATCCGTCTGGTCAAGTCCTCGTCCGCCGAGGACCGCGAACGCGCACGCTTCCGTGGGCTGACGGACGGATACTTCCGCCAGTTCCTCCGCGCGGAGCTGGCTCGCGCGGCCGCCGCGCCGATGACGGAGATGTTGGCCGCCGCGGGCACCGGCTTGCTCCTCTGGTACGGAGCGAGGCTGGTTATGGCCGGAGAGCTCGCCGGCGCGGAGTTCGTCGGGTTCCTGGGGTTGTCGCTCAAGCTGTACGCACCAGTGAAGAACGCCGCGAAGTTCCCGGCCACCGCGCAGCCGGGCATGGTTGCGATGGAGCGCGTCTTCGAGTTCCTGGATGCACCCGTGGAAATCGATGACCGGTCCGGGGCCCGGTCGCTTCCCTCGTTCGAGCGGGAGATCGCTTTCGAGAACGTGTCGTTCGCTTACCGGGAGGGAGAGCCGGTCCTGGATGACGTCAGCTTCCGCGTTCCGAAGGGGGCGGTGGTGGCCATCGTCGGGCCAAGCGGCGCCGGGAAGACGACCGTAGTCGATCTGGTGGGACGCTTCTTCGAAGTCACTGGCGGACGGGTCACGATCGATGGCCTGGACGTGCGGGACGTCCGCATCGCGGATCTCCGGTCCCTGATGGGCATCGTTTCCCAGGACACAGTGCTTTTCCACGATACCGTGCGCGCCAACATCGCATACGGGGCGCCGGAGGCGGACGACCGAAGAATTCAGGAGGCGGCCAGGGCCGCACATGCCCACGAGTTTGTCTCTGCCATGCCCGCGAGATACGACACGGTGGTGGGTGAGCGTGGAGTCGAGCTGTCCGGTGGTCAGCGGCAGCGCATCGCGATTGCCAGGGCGTTGCTGAAGGATCCGCCCATCCTGGTTTTCGACGAGGCCACGAGCGCATTGGACACCGAATCCGAGCGCCTCATCCAAAACGCGATCGAGCGGCTTCTGGAGGGCCGCACGGTCTTCGTCATCGCCCATCGCCTCTCTACCGTTCAGCGGGCTGACCAAATCCTGGTCATGGATGGAGGCCGGATCGTCGAGCGAGGGACCCATGAGTCGCTGATGGAGTCGGCCGGCCCCTATCGTCGCCTCTACGAGATGCAGTTCCGAGAGCCCGACCCGGGGGAGAACACCGGCTCGTGAGCGAGAAACGGGACCGTCGGCGTGATACCACACTCACCCATCGAGTCGAGTTCCTGCTCTTCCGCCTGCTGCGAGCTGGAGTATCCCTGCTGCCCGAGAAGATGGCCGCATGGATGGCCGCGGGACTCGGCCGGGTCGCGGGCTCCGTTGTGCGCATCCGCCGGCCGGACGTGGACCGCCACCTCGCTCTGGCTTTCCCCGAGATGGACGCTCGCGCCCGGAGACGTGTCGCCCGGGCCAGCTACGTGCACCTGGCGAGGGAGGCGGTGGTGCTCTTCCGTCTCGGAGGGTGGTCGCGGGAGCGCCTCCTGGAGCGCACGTCCGTGACGGGTCTAGAAGCGGTCATGCGTGGGCTGGACGAGGCGGGAGGGGCGCTTCTTCTCACGGGCCACATCGGGAACTGGGAGGTGGGTGGGGCGGCTCTCGCGGCTCGGGGAGTCCCCATCGACGTCGTGGCGAAGGGGATGGCGAACGTTCGGTTCGAAGACGCCCTTTTCCGGATTCGTGAAGACTTCGGCATGCGGGTCGTGAGGATGTCGGACGCCCCGCGGACGGTGCTCCGGTCACTCCGCGCGGGCCGCCTGGTAGCCATCGTCGGGGACCAGAACGCTCACAGGAACGGCGTTTTCGTGCCGTTCTTCGGAGTTCTGGCCGCCACGGCGCGCGGCCCCGCCACCTTCGCGCTGCGGACGGGCGTTCCCGTCTTTCTGTCGTTCGTCATCCGACGGCCGGGTTGGGGTCAGGCCTACGACATCTGGATCGAGGAGCTGCGCGTGGAGCGTTCGGGCGACCTCGAGCAGGATGTCCTGAGCTTCACCAGCGCGTACATGGCGGCCGTCGAAGATGCTGCCCGGCGGCATCCTGAGCAGTACTTCTGGCAGCACAGGCGGTGGAAGACGAGGCCCTGATAGGGCGGTGCCGGAAGGGTCCTCCGTCTGCCACGAGGCGAGAGGAACCGGTCGTCGGGTCCGCCGGTACTAAGCGGTGACTCGACTCGACCACCTCGTGGCGACAGCCGTTCTCTCCGCGAATCGCCAGGACCACCTGCATTGATCTACGTCTGCATCCCCGCGCACGACGAAGCCACCACCATCGGTGTCCTCCTTTGGAAGATCCGCAAGGTGATGGGCGAGTTCGGCCGCGACTACAGGATCTTGGTCCATGACGACGCCTCCGGGGACGACACCGTGGAGGTTCTCGAGCGGTACCGGCGGTCGCTGCCACTCACCATTCTCAGAGCCCCGGAGCGACTCGGATACGGGCGATCCGTTGAGCGCCTCCTCAGGCACGCCGCGGATCTCTCGCCGTACCCGAAGCGGGATTGTGCCGTGGTTCTTCAGGGGGACTTTACCGAGAACCCCGAGGATCTGGTCTCTTTGGTAAAGGTCTTCGAGGGCGGTGCCGACATCGTCGCGGGTCATCTCGAGGATACGCCGGATGGGGCACCCGACGGGATGCGTTGGACCCGCAAGCTGTCTGGAGTCTTTCTCCGGCGGCTGGTCCGGACTGCCCCGGTCTCGGACCCGTTCTCGGGGTTGCGGGCGTACCGGGTCATCGTGCTGAAAAAGGTGTTTCGGGATCTGCCTGAGGACGCGTTCCTGACCGCGTTGGACGGCTGGGCTGCCAATGTCGAGCTGCTCGGCAAGCTTGCGGCCCACGCCCGGCGCATCGCCGAGGCGCCGCTTTCCCCGCGGTACGACCTTCGGCAGCGCCCGTCGCGGTTCAAGGCGATCCCCACCTTAGTGTCGCTCTTCAAGCTGGGCGGCTCGGTCTGGTCCGACGTCCCCGAGGAGGTCGCGTGAGCATGAAAATGGTTCACGTCTGGAGTGCGGCGGCCTTGTTGTTGGCTTCCTCGGCGCCGGCGGTTGCCCAGGAGCTTCCGGAGGAGCCTCCGCCGTCCGTCCCCGACTCCCTGGAGGCGAACCCATACGTCGCTCGGGCTCCGTTCGGGCCAGGGGAGCACCTGGTCTACAACGTGAAGGTGGGCATCTTTGGCGTGGGCGAGGGACACATGAGCGTGTATCCCATGGATACCGTCCGAGGGAATGAGACATATCGGGCGGTCATGGGGATCGAGGGGTCGCTGATGGGGTTGGGCGTCGACGACCTCTATGCGACGTGGTTCGATCTGTACACGCTCCAGAGCTGGCGCTTCATCCGGGACGTGAAGCAGGTGAGCTACGAGAGCTTCCGCCACTATGAGTTCTTCCCCCAACGCGGCACCTGGGAGCGGCAGGACAACGACGAGTTCGGCGACCTGGGGTCGCAACTTCCGCTCGACGACATCGCCTTCGTGTACTACATACGGACGCTTCCCTTGGAGGTCGGCGACACCTACACGCTCGACCGCTACTTCAAGGATGAAGGCAACCCCGTCGTCATTCACGTGCTGAGGAAGGACCAGCGTGAGACCGACGCGGGGACGTTCAACACAGTCGTGGTCAAGCCGCTGATCCGTACCGACGGGCTTTTCGGGGAGGGAGGGGACGCGGAGCTCCACTTCACCGACGATGATCGACGGCTGCTCGTCTACATGAAGTCGAACATCCCGAACTTTCCCGGGTCGTTGACGCTTCATTTGAAGTCCATCCAGGAGGGGGTGCCCCTCCATCCCGAGTCGCGCGCGCGGATGGTCGAGGTTTGGGACAACGGGCCGCGAGAGGCGGCGGGCGGCTCACGCTGAGATTCTGTCCATGGCCCGTCGACGGGCGGTCGCGGGCCTACCCACACTCTGCCGCTTCGTGACTCTGAACCGATTGCGCCTGAAGGCGGTTTGGCTGTTGGTTCTTCCCTTCCTGGTCTTCGCCACGCCGACGTGGACGCTGCTCTCCATAGGCGTCGTCGTCACAGCGTTAGGCCTCGCGATCCGTGCCTGGGCAGCGGGGACGATTCACAAGCAAAGCCAGCTCACCACGTCTGGCCCTTACGCATTCACCCGCAACCCGTTGTATGTGGGCTCTTTCCTCATCGGTGTGGGCGTGACCGTGGCGGGCGGGCACTGGATCTGGCCGGCGGTTTTCGTGGTGTTCTTCCTGGGCGTGTACTCACGGACCATGGCGAGCGAGGCGGCGCGCCTCACCGAGCTCTACGGTGAGCGGTACAGGTCGTACGCTCGGGCGGTGCCGGCTTTCCTCCCGAGGCTCACGCCCTACCGGCCGGAGGCTGGGAGTCAGACTGCGGGCTTTCGCGCGGAGCAGTATCGGCGAAACCGGGAGTGGGAGGCGTTCCTGGGCGGTGCCGCCGCATTTGCGTTCCTGGCGGCTAAGACCTGGTGGCTTACCCGATCCTGACGTAACGCTGCATGGCAAGGTCGACTTTCTCCAACACTGCATCCACGGTCACGCGCTTCATGCCGTCCCGGTAACGGTGGGTAACGGGGTATTCTTCCCCGGGGTACGCGGCATACCCGTCCACCACCAGGTCCTCGAACGCTCGGTACGGTCCGGTCCGCTTCGGGTTGGTGTACCCGAACAGGCCCACGGACGGGGTCTCGAGTGCTCGACCGATGTGTAGCGGGCCCGTGTCCGGGGAGATGAGGAGCGCGCTCCCTTCCAGGATCCAAGCCAGGCGTCTGAGATCGTCACCCAGCGCGTCGACCACCCGCGCGCGCGTGGCACGCATGACCTGGTCCGCGAGGGAGCGCTCGACGGGTGACGGCCCTCCCACGATGACGGGCCGGAGCCCGTGTGCATCCTCCACCACCTCCAAGACGCGGGCATATCCCTCTGGGCTCCAGTTCTTCTCCCTCTTGCTGGTGCCAACGACGACGGCGCATGTCGGTCTGTCCAGGTCCTGGAAGAACGCTCGCTGCGCTTCGCGCTCCTGCGCCGTGAACTCGATCCCCCAGGTGACCGGCCGCTCGTCGATCCCGAGGGTGTGGAGGAACTCGAAATACTGGTCTTGGACATGCTGCTGGGCGTGCGGCGGAATCCTGTGGTTCGTGAACAACCACTGCGCGTCCCGCGCCCGGGAGCGATCGAAGCCCATCTTCACACGCGCCGGTGTCAGGGCAGTGATCAGGCCAGCCTTGAAGTAGACCTGCAGCCCCAGGAGGAGGTCGAAGGAACGGTCGGCCATGGCGCGACGCAGGTCTCGGTACGAGGTCCATGCGTCCCATCCGGAACGCCGTCGGAACAGGATGAATTCGTCGATGGCCGGGTGCCCCGCGACGAGCTTGTGGGGCACCGGCTGGATGATCCAGGTGATCCGGGTCTCGGGCCACGCACGCTTGAGGGCATTGGCGACCGGGAGCACGTGGACGGCATCTCCAATCGCGGAGAGCATGACGATGCAGATTTCCTTCGGCGGCGAGGACTCCCAGCTCATGGCGGTCATCCGGCACCTCCTGAAGCCCCCGGATCCGACCCGCGTCGATGCACCGATCGCCAATCGCCCGCCCCCTGCCGGAGCGCGATCCAATCATCATCGGCAAGTCGCCGACCACCGGCTCGCTCGAACTTCCTCAGTGAGCGTTCCAGTCGGCCAAGCATAGCGCCGGTATCGGCCTCGGGACGCGGTGCGGCTCGAACACGGCAGCGGTCCAGGTCCACGATCCAGGCATCGACGTCCAACGCATTCGGGGCGGTGAGGCGGAGCACGACGTTCTTGGCGTTGAGGTCGGGGTGGTGCACGCCGGCGGCACCGGCCTGAGCCACCAGCTGTCCCGTCGCCCGGAGCGCAGCAGCGCGGTCCCCCCCTGCCTCGGCTCGGCGCTCCTGCTCCGGGTGCCCGAACAGCACTTCGGCGAGATCTCTCGCGTCCGGGACGAGCTCGGTGACGAGGTCGGCGCGGTAGTGGAGCGGGCCCGCCGGGTACACCGCGCCCGCGACCACCGCCGGGACGGAGACGCCCCGGGCTCGAGCGGCCACGGAGGCCGTCAACTCCCGCAGAGGACGGGTGGGTCCAGCGCGGAAGTAGGTGTCGTGGAGGATCCTCGCCACGGCACCGCCTCTCAGGTATCGTCGTACCACCCAGTGGCTGCGTCCGTCGGGTCCCGTCTCCGCGGCCGGTACGACTCTGACCGTGCCCCGTCCCGAGAGCTTCCGAGCTTCCGGGACGCTGGCCGCCCATGCATCCAGGGTCCCGTGCTCACTGAGGGTGCGGCGCGCCCATGGCCCGGCTTGGCGCCAGACGAACGCCCGGGCCCCTTGCACGAGCATTTCGTCGTAACCGTTGGGAAGCGTCACGACTGGGCCGGCGACCCCTCGGGTACCTCCATCAGAAAGAGGCCGGGCCCCTCCAGGGTCTGACCCTTCACCTTGACCCGAAACTGGTATTGACCGGCTCGGGGGAAGACGACGTCCTCCATGGGCATGATGAGCTGGCTCCGTGCCGGTGGGCTCCCAGGCTGGGGAGCCCGGACCTCGGTCTCTCCCTCCACCGTCAGCGAGCTCTTTCCGTCCTCGCCCTCCAGGTCGGCCCGGAACCGGAAACGGCCATGATCCTCTCGCTCCCACTCGAGGACGAGCACCAGTACCAGCCGATCCTGCTTGGCGGGAAAGCCCGGAGCCGAGAGGTCATGGTACACACCGTGGAGCTCCAGCTTCCCCTCCGGGGTGGCGTGGGCTTGGTCGCAGATGGCGGAAAATCGCAGTCGCATGGCTGGCTATCGGTTGGGAGGGATCCGCCGTTTCGGGGCAGTCGGTCGGGCTCCGGTCAGGCTGAGGAAGGGTCAGGTGTCCCCCACCCGCCGCCGCCGGGCGAGCGGATGCTGATGACGTCCCCCGCCTCGGCGAAGAATGTAGCCTTTCCGGGCAGCGACTTCTCCTCCCCGTCTCGGATGAGCACGTTCGCTCCGGGTGTTCCGGCGTTACCCCCGCGTGCGCCCGGGGGGCCGTTGACCCTGCGCTCGCACAGCAAAGCCACCCGGGCGGGTCCGAACAGCATGAGGTCACGGCGGAGCCCGTCGCCTCCGGAATGGCGTCCTCGGCCCCCGGTTCCGCGGCGGAGGCCGTAACGCATCACCCGGAAGGGGTAGGCGTGCTCGAGAGCCTCCACAGGCGTGTTGAGGGAGTTGGACATGTGGGTGTGCACGCCGCTGAGCCCGTCGCCCTCCGGGCCGGCTCCCATACCCCCGCCGACGGTCTCGTAGTAGGCGAACGGAGCTCCATTCCTAGGATCGACACCGCCGATCGTGGTGTTGTTCATTGTCCCCTGAGAAAGACCCGGAATGAGATCCGGGAGCGCTTCCCCGAAGGCCTGAAGGAGGACATCGGTGATGCGCTGGCTCGTCTCGACATTCCCCGCAGCTACCGATGCCGGCACCCGGGCGTTCACGACCGAAGCCTCAGGGAGCACAAGGGAGACGGAGCTCAACGATCCGCCTCCGGCGGGCATGGTTTCTCCGAGAACCGCTTCGATCACGCATCGCACCACATAGCGCACCGCCGAGGATGTGATGGCCGCCACGGCGTTCACACCACCCGGCACCTGCGGCGAGGAGCCGGTGAAGTCGATCTCCATGCGTCCACCCGAGACGGTAAGCGTCAGGCGGATGGGGATGGGGCCAGAGCCGAATCCATCGTCCTCCAGATGGTCCACCGCCTGATACCGGCCTTCGGGAATGCGCCGGGTTCCGCGGTCCGTGAGGCGGTCTGCGTACTCGATGAGCGCGTCCATGGCCTCGAGCGTCTGGGTGGAGCCCCGACGTTTGCTGATCTCCACCAGGCGTCGGGCGCCGGTGTTGAGGGCAGCGAGCTGAGCATCGAGATCTCCGGAGCGCTCCTCAGGGGTGCGCACGTTCGCCAAGATGGTCTGCCAGAGCGCCTCGTCCCGGGTGCCGGAGGAGAAGAGACGGACCGGCGGGATCCGCAGCCCTTCCTCGAAGATCTCTCGCGCCAATGGCATGGAGCCGGGCGTGGACCCTCCGACATCGCTGTGATGTGCGCGGGACGCTACATATCCGAGCAGGGCTCCATCTTCGGCATGGACGGGTGCCAGCAGGGTGATGTCCGGGAGGTGAGTGCCGCCGTGGAAGGGGTCGTTCAGACATACGACGTCGCCAGGGGCCAGGGCCCCGATACGCTGGAGCGCCGCCTCCACGCTCATGGGCATGGCGCCCAGGTGCACCGGCATGTGGTCGCCCAGGGCCACGGCTCGCGCCCGGGGGTCGAACAGGGCACAGGAATAGTCCCTGCGCTCTTTGATGTTCGGGGAGAAGGACGCCCGCCGCAGGGCCGCTCCCATCTCTTCGGCCAACGCGGTGAAGAGGTGGCGGTACACTTCCAGGGTGACGGGGTCCAGCGCTGCAGTCTGCGGCATCGGAGGTGTTTGGTCGGAGGTGTCGACGTGGTTACGTTATACGGCTGAGGCCCACACTAACAACAGGTGTCGGCTCACGGACGGAGACAAGACGGAGGTAGATTTTGTCCAAAGAGAAGCTACTGGATCGTGCGCGGGACGAGCTGTTCAGCCACATCAACCGTTGCGGTGTTCTGCAGGCTGGTGAGGAAGATCAGCTCCAATGGATGGATGAGACGATCGAATACCTGGGTGAGCGTTACCCCGATCTGACGGACCTGGAGCTCCGGGGCCTTCATGAAATCGGGACCCGGTTTTGCCGACCCGCGATCGCGCATGGCGCGGGCAACTCGGCCAAGAAGATGGAGGACGCGGGCGTCGCCTGACCTTTCGGTCGCGTCTCCCGAGATCCCCGAACAGAGCGGGGCGTCGCGCCAAGCGCGACGCCCCGCTCTGTTTGTGCGCTACCTCTATTTCACGGCATAGTACCTGCGTGAAGGCCAAGCCTGAAGCCTGCTGTGTCCGACGCTCGAGCCCAGCGATGACCTCCGTTTCGGCAACGGGTGGCGTCGGCAAGGCCGTACAGATATACTCCCGGCCAATTTTTCGTCGGACCCGGGGGAGGCCGTGGGGGACGAGCTACAGCTGGACAACAGTAAGGACCTGCTCGCGCGGTACTACGAGGGCCGGCGGATGGAATCGCCGGCGGGCGGATTTCTGATGGTCCTGGGCGTCAGGCCCGATGACGGTGGAGGCGCGACGTTGCTCTTGGAGTGCAGCGCCTCGTCGCTTCGGTACGAGCTCCAGGTTCCGAAGGCGACGCGCACCGAGAGGAAGAAAGTCAGGCTCCATCTGGACGAGGACCGGGACCCGGCATGTCCGCGTCACGGCCCTACCCACGGGCTCACGCGGGCGGGCAGAGACCTGGTCTGCTCTGCCTGCGGTATCTCTTACGGGAAGGTTTGAGCGTCTCAGGGTGGTAAGGTCTCCACCGGCGCATTAATTTCTGCGGCGTCGACCGCAAGCGTACGATCCGCCTGCCCACCGTCCCGCGCAGCCGTCGCCGGACAAGGAGCGCACTACATGCCCGAACGGTTCCTCAGCTCGGAGGAATACGACGAACAGGCACACAAGCTCTACGACAACGGTGACTTCGAAGGCGCCCTCGAAATGCTGAAGGAGGGCCTGACGCTCTACCCGAACGCGGTGGAGCTGTACGTGGGACTCGGATACGCTAGACTCGCCCGGGAGGAGTACGCTTGGGCGAGGCATGCGTTCGAGCGCGCGGTGGTCTTGGACCCTGGACACGTCGACGCGCTGGTAGGATTCGGTGAGGCGCTTCTAAGGTTCGGAGAGAATGACGATGCCCTTGCCTTGTTCCAGCGCGTCGCCGACTCGGGCTACGACGATGACCTGGAGCTCATGCTGACCATGGGTCGGGCTCTCTACCGAGCCGCCATGTACGCGGACTGCCGGGATGTCTTCGCGCGGGCGGCTACGGGCCGCCCGGACAATGCCGAAGCTGCGGCTTCATTGGGATACGCTCTGCACCGCCTGGGGGACGATGTCGGCGCCGGTCGGCAGATCCGGCGAGCGCTCCGTCTGGATCCGGACCTCCACGAGGCGCGGGTCTATCTGGGCCATCTCCTGTACGACCGCGGGGACTGGGAGTCCGCGCTTCGGGAGTTCGAGCGAGTGCCTCCCTCGGAGCACTGGGATCCACTGGCGGTTTGGCGCCTCATAGAGCTGAAGCGTAGCCTCTGGCACCTGGACTCGGGTGACGCGCATCTTCTTCCTTGGGAGCGACGGCTCACGGATCTGGAGGAGATGGAGGATCCTGTGGATCGCCTCCTCGCGGAGATCGAGTCCCGGGCCATGGATTCGGCGGAGCTTCCAGACCCCGGGCAGCTCGAGCTGTTCGAACGCGGGAGCCGGTCGGCTGCGAGACACGTCGTGCGCCTGAGCGACGGCCGACGAATCGGAGGCAGCTGGGTGGAGATACTCCGTCAGATGAGGGACCTAGCCGGGTTTTCCCATGAATCGGTCGGCCGTTACATGCGACGCCTTGCCGAGCGCTGGCACGAGCAGAGCGGACTCGAGATCCCGTTCGCGGACCCGGAGACGTTCCTGAGGAGCGCTATCGCGGCGGGACTCATCAGACTGGAATCGGAGCGAGACGACGGATGACGGTTTCCCCGGAGGTGCTCAGGTCTTTCCATCGTGTGCTGGTGGAGGAGATCCGGGAGAAGCGGCCCGACTATCTGCGGAGCCCCTTCACAGTGGCGGAGATCTACCAGGATCTCGTACCGTACCCGACCCACCGGGACCGGATCGGGGTGGAGATGAACGGGGATTACGAGGATGCGCTCATCCGCCTGTTGGCTGGCGAAGGCGGGTATCTCACGCTGGAGTCGGAGCATGCCCTGAAGCAGCTCCGGTCGGAGCTGCAATCGAAGAATCCGAACACCGGAGTCTATCGGGAGTACGCCGCGGTGGATGTCCGCCTGAATCCGACAGGACTGAACGGGGACTCCGTTGCTGCTTCCCAGGACGTGCCGGACGCTGCTTCGGTCGGGAAGGACACCGCGGATGCGCTTCCGGTCGCGTCCCCGGACGAGACTGTCGGGGAGGAGGAGGCCGCGCCTGCGGCCGAAGGGGAGGCGTGTCAATGGTGTCGTGCGCCGCTTCCGGCCAGGGAAAACCTGAATTTCTGCCCCTATTGTGGCTCGGATATCCAGGCGGAGCCGTGCTCGGCCTGTGGCGAGGAGCTCGAGCCGGGCTGGCGATTCTGCATCGCGTGCGGCGCCGAGAGGAGCTCCTGACCCGGATTCGGGTCGCTGCGGCCGGTCTGGCGGTGACCCTTCTGGTGGTCGGTTGTGGAGGTGGGGAGTCCGATCTTCCGCCCGACGGGCGACTCCAGCGCGAGTTGGGGCTTCGACCTTCGGACCGGGTCCATCAGGTCGTGCTTCACGGGGGAATGCCCGGGTCTTTGGATCCGATCGAGGCTACCGTGGCGCCCGGAGACTACCTGCAGTTCGTCACCGCGGACTCCTGGATCCACGAGATCTCGTTCGACGTCGACAGCTTGACGGCGTCGGGTGTGACGTTCATGGACGACCTCGATCAGTTGGCATCCCCGCCGCTGGTCTCTCGGGGGAGTCGGTTCGTGGTCTCCTTGGTGGGGGCTCCTCCCGGTCGGTATCCGTATCTGGTCTTGGGCAACGGGGCCCCCAAGCGCGGTGCTATAGTCGTGGAGGCCTTGGAGACCCCCTGACGAGGCATGGCTGCCGACCAGGGACGGCTCGCCAACAGGATTCCGGGACGGCCGGCAAGTGGAAATCGAGCCCGGGTTCGTTTAACCTCGGTGGCTGATATCCCCTCAACCCGGAAGGCTATGCCCAGGATCGCCCTCATTCCCGGTGACGGAATCGGAACCGAGGTGCTCGCCGAGGCTCGGCGCGTGCTCGAAGTGTGCGCGGCGGCCTCAGGAACCGACTACGAGCTCGTGGACTGGGACCTCGGGGCCGACCGCTACCTTCGCGACGGGGTCACCATCACCGACGACGAGTTCCGGTCGCTCAGCGAGGAACACGACGCCGTGTTGCTGGGAGCGCTGGGTGACCCTCGGGTCCCGGGAAACGAACACGCAAAGGACATCCTCCTCGGCATGCGATTTCGCCTGGACCTGTACGTCAACTTCCGGCCGTGCACACTGCTTTCCCCGGAATTGTGCCCCCTCGAGGATGTCGACCCCGATCTCAGCCTGGAGATCTTCAGGGAAAATACCGAGGGTGAGTACACCGGGATGGGTGGGGCCTTCAAAACGGGTACGCCAGACGAGCTCGCCATCGAAGAGAACATCGCTACGCGAAAGGGTGTGGAGCGGATCATCCGGGCGGCTTTCGAGCATGCTCGTGGCCGCGGCCGTGAGCGAGTGACGCTGGTGGACAAGGCGAACGCCATGCGGCATGTGGGTGGCCTTTGGCGCCGCGTATTCGCGGATGTGGCTGCGGAGTTCCCGGGCGTAGAAACCAACGCGATGTATGTCGACGCCATGGCCATGGACCTGGTCCGGAGACCGGAGCGATACCAAGTCATCGTGGCTCCGAATCTCTTCGGCGACATCATCAGCGATCTGGCGGCGGAGATTACCGGCGGGCTCGGCCTCGCTCCCTCGGCCAACATCCACCCGGGGCGCCATGCGCTCTTCGAGCCGGTCCATGGCTCAGCGCCGGACATCGCGGGGCAAGGGAAGGCTAATCCGCTGGGGGCCATCCGCTGCGTTGGATTGCTCCTGGAGCATTTTGGGGACGCGGAGGGCGCGGAACGGGTTCACGGCGCCGTCGCGGCATCGATCCAGGAAGGCGCTTCCACCCCGGACCTCGGTGGCGCTCTCAGCACCTCGCAGGTCGGCGATTGGATCTTCGAGCGGGTGCGTGGGTGAGGGACTGAGCCGGGGGAGGACTTGTTGGACTCCTCCGGAGTGAACCGACACCGGGGCCGGGGGTAGGCTCGGGTCCCCACGAAGCACATCTAACGATCACCATCGGAGTCAGAGGATTCATGGCCACCCAAGGACACTCTCGAGACGTCGTCATCCTGTCGGGGAAGCGCACCGGCTTCGGCACCTTTGGCGGT
>JBDHIF010000114.1:0-2872 GCA_039587535.1 Gemmatimonadota bacterium | reverse complement strand
CTGCCGTTCCCGAATCCCGCCTGAATCCGCAGGTCCCGCGCAGACTCCCTGTAGCGTCCAGAAAGAAATGTCCGTTTAGCTCCCCCGAAAATAGGTGACACGTCCCCAATTCCGAGACCGGACAGGTCAGGAGATTGGAGGACGAAATGTCACTGTGGAAGAGGAAGAAGAGAGATTCTCGGCCGTCACCTGGTGCCGGGGATGCGGGCCAGGTGCGCAAGGCGAAGAAGTCGGTCAAGCGCTCCCCACCGGTCGCCATGGAGGTCAAGCTCCTGGCGGTCGAGGCGCTGGAGTCGGGTCTGTCGCCGCAGGAGGTCGGCGAGCTGGTGGGCGTAGGATCGGGGACGATCTACGCCTGGCGGAAGGACCACGCGGAAGGAGGGGTGGCGGCGCTGTGCCGGAGGGCTTCCTCGATCGCTGTTCGCAAGAAGTGTTCGGCGCTGGAGGAGAAGATCGTCGCACGGCGCCAGGAGCACCCGGACCACGGCGTGCGCCGGATCCGGGACGACCTGCGGCGTCAGGAAGGGCTCGCCGTGAGCGCGGAGAAGGTCCGCCAGGTGGTGAGCGGGGCGGGCCTTTCGAATCCACCACCTCAGCCGCACCGGCGGCCACCACAGATCCGTCGCTTCGAGCGTTTGTGTCCGAACGCCCTGTGGCAGATCGACATCTTCACCTTTCACCTCAAGCGGATGTATCCGGTCTATCTGATCGGCGTCCTGGATGACCACTCGCGCTACGTGGTGGGCTGGGGACTGTTCCGTCAGCAGAATGCGGACGCCGTGCTCGAGGTGCTCAAGGGCGCCATCGGCCAGTGGGGGGCGCCGCGGGAGATGCTCTCGGATAACGGCCGGCAATTCGTGGCTTGGCGCGGCAAGACCCGCTTCCAGAAGGTGTTGCGCCAGCAGGGGGTGCAGCACGTGCGGAGTGCGCCGCACCACCCCATGACCTTGGGGAAGATCGAGCGCTTCTGGCAGACGATCTGGCGGGAGTTCCTGGAGGAGGCGTCGTTTGCCTCCTTCGCGGATGCTTGCCAACGCCTCGAGCATTGGATTCACTATTACAATCACCAGCGTCCTCACCAGGGAATCGAAGGAGCAGTACCCGCGGACCGGTTCTACGGCATCGCCGAGGACGTGGACGAAGCGGTCCGGCAGGGGTGCCGGGAGAATTCCCTGCGTCTGGCCCTGGGCCAGGAGCCCCAACCGCCGCTGTACCTTCTGGGTCAGCTGGGCGGGACGGACGTGCGGGTGGTGCGCAAGGGCGAGGAGATCGAGGTCAAGGTGGGAGAGGCGGTGCACGAGGTGATCCGCCTGGGTGCACCGTTCGTGATCGGGGAGGATGGCCGTGGTGGACGAGCCGACGAAGACGGTGCCGTGGAAGGAGCTGAGCGGGGAGGAGCGCTACCGCGTGGTGGAGTTGGCCCGCAAGGGGGAGGTGGCGGTGAGCGAGCTCTGCCGGACCTTCGGGGTGAGCCGGCAGACGCTGTACCGGGCTCTGGAGGCGGCCGACCGGGCCTCGGCGGAAGCGCTGGAGCCGAAACGGCGTGGCCGCAAGCCGAAACCAGCGAGCGAGGTCCGGGTCCAGGAAGTGGCAGCGAGCACCGCGAAGCTCCACAAGGAGCTGGAGCGCTGGAAGACGAAGTACCAGGTGGCCCGGACCCTGCTCGACTTGGAGCGGAAGCTGGCGAGGGGCGAGCCGTTGCCGGGCGAGAAGGGGAAAAAAAAGAGCCGGAAGAAGGACAAGACTCCGACGGGCGGTCCTTCACGAGGGTGAGCGAGGAGGATGGCCCCGCATGGTGATGGCCGAGGAGATGGGGATCAGGGTCCAGGCCCTGAGCTGCTGGGTGCGACGGCACGAGACGGAGCGTACCTCGGTCGGTGTGGGCAGGCCCGAGGCCATTTCGGCCCTGGCGCGCTGGAAGCTGCGGGCCTGCTACCTGTCGCACTTCAAGCAGTGGGGCCCCCGGGTGCTCCGCTCGTGGGCCCGGCGCCAGGGACTGGGCACCTGGAGCGCGACGACCATTGCCCGGGTGATTGCGGACCTGCGGGACGAGCCGGAGACGAAGCCCGCTCCGATTCGCTACGAGATCACGAGCTCAAACGTCATATGGTCGGAGGATGGCACGGGATTCCGGGACCGCGGCCACAAGCGGGAGCTGGTGGTGGCCCAGGACGAGCACGCGCGCTTCAAGGTGGGCTACGCGCTGACCGAGGGGCCGGCCAGCGAGGAAGCCGTGTGCCGGAATCTCGAGGCGGCCTTCCAGCGCTACGGGGCGCCGCTGGTCCTGAAGCACGATGGTGGGTCGATCTTCCACGGCCAGCAGATCCAGGAGCTTCTCCGGAAGCACCAGGTGACTGAGCTCACGGGTCCACGCCGTTACCCACAGTACAACGGCAAGAAGGAACGCTCGATGCGCGACATCAAGAGCTTTGAACGGGCCATGCGCCGTCATGGTAGACGGTCGACCCTGCGAGAGCGGATCGACGCCGCCATGCAGGATCTGAACGAGGATCGTCCACGTCCGGTCCTGGGAGGGCGCACGGCCCGGGAGGCCTTTGAGCGGGATCGGATCCGCCTGCCCGACCGAGACCGTTTCAGAAAGGAGGTGGACCGAACAGAACGGAGATTCCGGGCCGAGGCCACGACCCGGACGGAGAGGGACAGCGCTCGACGACGAGCCGTCGAGCAGGTACTATTGGCTTACTGTCTCATGACAAAAACGGAGGACGTGTCACACAATTCCGCGGCTGCGAGGCGGACAAATTAAATGGTCGCTACATACTCGGACGCAAAGGCGTCCTGGGAAGAAACCGCAAAGTCGGACCACTGGGGAGATGCGGCGAGGGGAACGGGAGGAGCGCCTTGGCGTTGG
>JBDHIF010000113.1:0-2879 GCA_039587535.1 Gemmatimonadota bacterium | reverse complement strand
TGGGCATCGCGCACGGGTTGGCTCGAAACGGACACGCCGTGTAGTTGGCACGGAATCACGTGCCAGGGCTCCCAGGTGGTTGAGATTTCCCTGGTGTCGAATTCACTGTCGGGCCCTCTACCGCCCGAACTCGGCGGCTTGGGACAGATCAGGACCATCGAGTTGGGTGACAATCGACTCACGGGTCCGATTCCATCTGACCTGCCCCCCTGAAACGAGACCAGGTCCAGTCTAAGATTCTGGACCGCGATCGAGACAGGAGAACGGGATCATGCGCTCGTGGCCGCACTCCTCGCAGCGGGCCCTGGCGAACCCGTGCGCCAGGATGCCGCAGCGCAGATACGCCTGGAAGTCGCGTTCCACACACGCGGGGACACCTTAGCCGAGCGGGTCAGGGTCAGCCTGGGTGGCGAGGAACGTCTCCAGATGGTGCTGGAACTGCTGGGCGGGGACGAGGCCGGGGCGGCCGAGGCGTTCACACGAGCCCTCAAGCTGTTCGCAGAGCTCTCCGAGGGACATCCGTGGGTCGTGCGGGCGGGTGAGGGGCTTGGCGCCGCCAGCCGCTGACCGTTCTCGACATCTCGTCCCGACTGGCCAACTCCCCCTCTGACACCACATCATTCATAGGTCTCTCTCATAGGTCTCTCTGCCGGGTCGGAGCGGATCCCATGGATGAACCTCTGAGGTTCCCGAGGTCGACGGATCGGACGCTACACTGATGCCTGAACCGTCCCTCCTCGAGCGGCTCAAAGAGCGAAAGCTCTTTCAGTGGGCGGTGGCCTACCTGGCGGGCGCCTGGGCGTTTCTGGAAGCCACCGGCTTCGTGGCGGACAGGTTCTACTGGCCCGACATCATTCTCCAGGCCCTCACGATCGTGGCGATCTTCGGCTTCTTCGCCGCGCTCGTCCTCGCGTGGTACCACGGAGAGAAGGGCCGGCAGCGCGTCAGCGGCCCCGAGCTCCTGATCCTCGCTATGCTGTTCGTGCTGGGTGGGATCGGGATCTCGTTCCTAACGCAGCCGGTGAGAGACGACATCCAGACGGTCGACGCCGAACCCACTGTTCCGTCGATCGCTGCCGCGCTCGACTCGCTGCCCGGAATTGCCGTGCTCCCGTTCGCGAACCGCTCGGAGCGGGCCGAGGACCGGCACTTCACCGACGGGATCCACGACGAGCTGCTGACGGCGCTCCAGCGCATCGGCGGGCTGAAGGTCATCTCCAACACCTCGGTCCAGGCGTACCGGGACCCCGACCGGGCGATCCCGACGATCGGACAGGAGTTGGGGGTGGCATACATCCTGGAGGGCGGCGTTCAGCGCGCCGGGGACCGCGTGCGCATCAACGTGCAGCTGATCGACGCGCTCAACGAGGGACACATCTGGGCGGAAACCTACGACCGCGAGCTCGATCCCAGGGCGCTCCTGGACGTGCAGTCGGAGATCGTCCGGACGGTGTCCGGCGAGCTGGGCGCCACCTTGAACGAGGAGGAGTTCCAGCGCCTGGCCCAGGGATCGACGACGAGCCTCGAGGCATACGAGTTGCTCAGCCGAGCGCGACAGGTTGTCTCCGATTTCCAACGAGCGAGCTACGTCGAGGCCATGACCTTGCTGGAGCAGGCGGTCCGGATCGACCCGAGCTACACCCTCGGTTGGAGCGCTCTCGCCGCGGCTCGTGCCATGCTGTACCAGGTGTGGGGCGAACGGTCACCCGACATGGCCGCGGCGGCGCTGGAAGCCGCCGAGCGTGTCCAGGAGCTCGATCCCGGATCGGTGGAAGCCGAGCTTACGATGGCTTTGTACCTCTACCGGATCGAGAAGGCCTACGACGCCGCTCTCGAGCGACTCGACCGTGTGGCCGGCTCCCTTCGTGGGGACTTCGCGTACCACAACCTGCGCGCCCTGGCGGGGCGTCGCATGGGGCGGTGGGAGGACGCCATCCGATCGCACGAGGCGGCCATCGCCCTAGATCCGCGGACAGTCGCTCGGAGACGTAATCTCGCTACGACGCTCCTCTACCTCCGCCGATTCGAGGCGGTCGAGCGAGTCGCGCGAGAAGTGTTCGCACTCTCCGACGACCGGGAAACCGATTGGACGCTCTTCCATGCGCAGTGGGCAAGTGGAGGCGGAACCGGGCGATGGTCGGAATACGTGGATCGGTACGATGAGCCGTTCAACTCGTGGCACCTGGCGATGGTCCGGGACGACCCTAAGGGAGCACTAGAGGCGCTGGACGGCGCATCCGACACGTGGTCTACGCAGCGCTGGTGGCTCCCGCGCCCCCTCCTCGAGGGATGGGCGCACGAAGCACTGGGAGCGGAGGAAGCGGCGTCCGAGAGGTTCTGGGCGGCGGTCACAGTGCTGGAGCGTCAGGTAGCAGAAGCACCCGAAGACGAACGCCTCCGCGCCGCGCTGGGCCTGGCCTATGCGTCACTAGACAGCGGAGACGATGCGCTCCGGGAGGCCCGGCGGGCCGTGGAGATCATGCCGCGTGAGCGGGACGCAATGGCACCATCGAGCACGCAGCTCTTCTTCCTGGCCGCCGTGCACGCTCGCCTGGGACATGTCGACGAGGCCCTCGAGGTCCTCGACGACCTACTCAGCGAGCCGTCTCGATACACCTCCTATCGGATCGAGACCGAGTTCTGGATGGCGCCGATCCGTGACGATCCCGGGTTCAAGGCCCTGATGGACGAGCACCGCGACAGGGTGTTCTGACCCTCAGTACCGCAGCGCGTACTGCACCTTCATGAGGAGCTGGCTCGAGTCGGGCCGCCAAACGCCCTCTCACCCAGAGAGCGTTCGGTTTCCCTGTCCCTATTGCTTCCCGCCACGAAAGGCTCGTTGAACTTCCTAGCCGTGAATCAGGCCGCCGTTGGCAGGA
>JBDHIF010000112.1:0-3313 GCA_039587535.1 Gemmatimonadota bacterium | reverse complement strand
AGGACCACCAACGGATACATGGCGATGCGCTGGTACCAACAGAGCAGGCACGGTACGAAGCCCACCACCTCCGAGAGGTACAGGCTCCCGGTGCTCGCCACCAACGCAACGACCCATGCCCACCCGATGGGATGCGCGGATCGGCCCTCGGGATTAACCCCCAGACCCCTCCGCGCGCCGGGCGTGAGAAGGACGGCGCCCAACCCCAGTGCGATCGCGTACGCCAGCAGAGCCGATCCGGCCAGGAGCGTGATGAGTGTCGCATAGAAGGTCACGGGCACGCTCCTCGATGGGGGCCGTAGGTGGGGGTTGGAGGCGCCGCGTCGGCACCGTTCGCGAGAGGATCCCGAAACCATGGCGCCATCGTCGGTCGGGCTCCCGCGAGCGGCGATACGAACGAGGTACCTGCTCGTACCTTAGACATCTGCGAGCAAATCCGCACGTGCGTTCGAGGCGGATCTCCTCGCGCCTGCGGGGCCAGAGCATCCGAGTGGGGCAGCCGGCGCGGCTTCAACCCCCAACGACTTCCTCTTCCTCGCCCAGTGCGTCCAATGAGCGCTCAACCTCTTCCCATTCGCGCAGCAGGCCGTCCACTTGCTGTTGGGTCCGCTCCCGCTCGTCCTCGAGCCGCTGGATGTCCCCGGCAGGCGTTTCCTCGTAATACCCCGGACGGCAGAAGGTTTCGTCGATCTTTGCCACAAGCGCTTCGGCCTCCTCCATCGCCCCAGTGATCTCGTCACGCCGACGCTCCAGCCGCCCTCGCTCGATGCGCACGTCGATGGAACGCTTGGGAGCACGTGAGGGAGCGGTCCGTCGGGGCCTGCCACTCGCTTTCCGCTGGCGCTCCTCCTTCTTCGCTTTGAGCACCACGCTGTCTGCATCCAGGTGGTCGTCCCCGTAGGCCTGCACGTACTCGTCATAGGTGCCGCGATAGTCTCGGATGCCGCCCGGACGTATGTCGACCACGCGCGTTGCGAGCTCGCCGACGAACCAGCGGTCGTGAGACACCAGGATCATCGTGCCATCGTACTGCTTCAGTCCCGCCACCAGGGCTTCGATGGACTCGAGGTCCAGGTGATTCGTCGGCTCGTCGAGCACGAGGACGTTCGGTCGCTCCAGCTGGATTCGCGCGAACACCAGCCGCGCGGCTTCTCCTCCCGACAGCGCGCTGAGCCGCTTCTGGCCATCGTCACCGGAAAAGAGCATGAGGCCCATTTGGCCACGGACGAAGCCTCGGTCCTTTCCTGGGCAGAAGTCCCACAGCCATGCCTCGGCCGTCCGGTCCGACTCCTCCACCTGTTCCCGGTGGTCCTGGGCGAAGTACCCCGGGTGGGTCTCGTACCCCCAGCTCACCTCACCGGAGTCGGGCTCCAGCGCACCCATGGCGACCTTGAGCAGCGTCGACTTCCCGATCCCGTTGGGTCCCATGATGACGAGGCGATCACCTCGTTGGACCTCCAGATCCACACCATGGAGGACCTCGTGCTCGCCGAACGACTTCCGGACCCCCGTGATCTTCAAGACCTCGCGGCCGCTCGGCCGCCTCTGCTCGAATCGGAACCTCGGGTACCGCCGGGAGCTTCCCGGAAGCTCCTGGAGCTCCTCGGCCTTCTTCTCGATCATGCGCAGCTTGCTCTGGGCCTGTCGTGCCTTGCTCGCTTTGGCCCGGAAGCGGTCCACGAACTTCTGATGGTGCGCGATCTCCTTCTCCCGACTCTCGATCTCCTTCTCCCGACGCTCCCGATCGTCGCGCTTCTGAACGACGAACGACGAGTAACCGCCTTTGTACAGGGTCACCGTCTGGTAGTCCACGTCCAGGATGTGCGTGGAGACGTTGTCCAGGAAGCGATGGTCGTGGGAAATGACCACCACTGGCCCCTGGAAGGCCTGTAGGAACTTCTCCAACCAGCGGATCGACAGGATATCCAGGTGGTTCGTGGGCTCGTCCAGGAGCAGGACATCGGGGCTGCTGGCCAAGACCTGAGCCAATAGGACACGCAGCTTGAACCCACCGGACAGGGTGGAAAGCGGGCGCCGGTGCACCTCCTCTGGAAGCCCCAACCCCTCCAGAATGGCCGCGGCACGGGCTTCGGCAGTATACCCGTCGTGTCGCTGGACCGTCTCCTCGAGTTGGCTAAAGCGCTCGGCGTCGAAGTCTTCCCCAGCGTTCTCCAGGAGCTTCTCCTTCTCCACCATGGCGTCCCAGAGCTCCGGATTGCCCATCAGCGCCACGCCGAGAATGGGCTGCTCCTCGTAGAGGAACTGATCCTGGCGAAGGACACCAAGTCGGGCGGACTTCGGTATGGATACCTGGCCCTCCGTGGGCTCACCGTCGCCCGCGAGAATGCTCAGCAGCGTCGTCTTTCCAGAGCCGTTGGCACCCACCAGGCCGTACCGCTCACCGGGGTTGAGCTGAAACGAGGCATCCCGGAACAAGGTCCGGTCGCCGAAGGACTTCTCGAGGTCGGATACGGAAATCATGGCGCGCTGAATCTAGCAGTCGTGCGGGCCTCCAGGCAGTCGCACCAGGGTTGACCGGCATCGAGGATCCAGCGCCCCTTTAGCCCTCCTCTTCGTCCGCGACGCCTCGGTAGGCGCGTTCCCAATAGAGCAGCGGGTCGGCGGAGGGCGTCATCGACACCTCGTCAACGCGCGCCACGACGAGGCGGCTCCGACCCTCAGTAGGATGGATCGCCCGCACGGAGCAAGCCAACCCCGCAAGTGCGTCCGGAAGGAGGGGAATTCCTTCCGAGAGAGAAGGCTGATCCCGAAGTGGTCGCCCAGACCCAGGAACGGGAGGACCTGAGCCGAGGCGTTCAGGGAAACCACGACCTCCGGAGGCTCGGCCGACACCGGAGCGAAAGAGGTGACCGTGGTAGCCCGGATCCTGCGGTCGTCGCGCCCCCGTACGGCCACCACCGTCACAGTGGAGGCCCACCTCGCCATGGCGTCCTTGAAGCGCTGCGGATCGGCCCCGGCATCCCTGTCGTCCGATTCAGACAATTCTCCGCCTCTCCCGCGCTCGCCGGCGGGCCCAGTGCCGTACGACCCCCGCATACAACGCCAGGTTCGTCACGATGAGTGCCACCCCGAGGCCGATTTGGATCCCGGGGGTGAGCCCGGCGGGATAGACGATCGGGACGATGTAATGCTCGATGAAGGATTCCTCGTAGCCGGCACCCCCCGCAGCACGCCTCAAGTCGTTCTCGATCGGCGTCAAAGGGCAGACGCCTCCGGTCAGCTCGATCCAGGCACCCCAGATCAGCGCGGGCAAGTGCAGGAGGATCGCCCCACGCCATCGGAAGGCCAGAAG
>JBDHIF010000111.1:0-2932 GCA_039587535.1 Gemmatimonadota bacterium | reverse complement strand
CAGGCCCGCCGTTTCTCGGGCCAGGGAATCCTCGGGATCGGCGGCCAGGAGCTGGCGCAGGATCGCAACCGCCTCGGCACGGCGACCCGCCGCCACCTGGGCGATGGCGAGAGCATTCAGCACCGCCTGCGTCGGCTCCTCCTCGGCCAGCTCGCCGAGGAGACGCAGGGCCACCTGGTGACGGCCCCCCCGCGAGCAGGCGACCCCTACCCGGCGTCTGAGATCGGTCGTGGCCTCGTCCCTTGCCGTCGCCTTGCCGAGCAGTTCCAGGGCCCGGTCCAGGTCGCCTTCGGCGAGGGCGATCTCGGTGTGGAGCGCCCGAGTGAGATCGGGGGCCCGAGGGGCGGCGAGCTCTGCGGAGAGTCGGGCCTCCTGCAGGCGTCCGAGCTTGACTTGCACTCCACCCGCCCGCACTGCGGCCCTGACGTCGCCCCGGGTGAGCTCCAACACTCGCTGCCAGGCCACCAGGGCCGCGTTGAGTCGCTCGGTTCGCTCGAGCACGCCGGCCAGGATCTGCCAGCCGTCGGTGGCCTTCGGATTGTGCTCCAGCAGCTCGTGGAGAACAACGATGGCGCCTTCCAGGTCCTCGGCCTCGATCAGGTCCTCCGCCCGCTCCAGCTTCTCCCTGATGAAGCCCATCTCGTCCTTGGGGTCGGGCAGCGGTCCCTCCGGCACGGGGCCGGCCGCCGCCAGGTAGCCGAGAGCCCGCAACTGCCGGACCACCTCCGGATCCTCCTCCACCGCCGGGACCTCTAGCGGCCGGCGATAGAGAGCGAGTTGGTCCCGCAGGGTGGCGTAGACGCGTCGATTCTCGGCGAGGACGTTCTTCGTCTCGCCGGGGTCCAGCTCCAGGTCGTAGAGTTCCGGCCGTGGCGCTTCGATATAGTGGAAGCGCCCGTCCACCAGGGAGGCGAGATCGCTCCAACCGTAGTGCAACCGAGGGTACTGGGTCTCGGCGAAGACCGGCCGCAACGGAGGGTTCTCCCCCAGCAACGCCCGCAGGGAAATGCCCGCGAGCCCTTCCGGGGTAGGCAGGCCGAGAACCTCGCTGACCGTGGGCAGCAGGTCGATTAGCTGGGCCGGGGCCTCCACCGTAGACCCCGCGTGCTTGCTCACCGGTAGCTTGAGGAGGAGGGGAATCTGAATCGCCTCCCGGTAGAGGTAAACGCCGTGAGCCCGCGCCCCGTGATCGTACAGCCCCTCGCCGTGGTCCGACAGCACGGCGATGAGAGCGTCGTCGTAGACTCCGAGCTGGCGTAGCGCCTCCAGCAGGTCCCCCACCACGGCGTCCGCAGCCGCGATCTCTCCGTCGTAGGTATCGCCCCACCGATCCCGGAAAGCCTCCGGTGGCGTGTGGGGGAGGTGGGGCTCGTAGATGTGAAAGAAGAGTAAGAAGGGACGGCCTGCCACTTCCTTGAGCCAGGGCAGGGCTGCGGCCAGTGTGTCGGTGCCGCGTCGTTCCGGTCCCCACAGATTGGCTGCCTCACCTTCGGGGGTTCGATCGTCATAAACGTCGAAGCCCTGATCGAGCCCCAAGGCGCCCCGCAGCACGAAGGAGGAGACGAAGGCTCCGGTCGCGTAGCCGGCGTCGGCGAGCAAACGCGGCAGGTAGGGCACATAGCCCGGTTCCAAGCGGTAGCCTGCGTTGTCGCGGATGCCGTTTTCCGGCGTCAACTGTCCGGTGAAGAGGCTGGCGTGGGACGGGAGGGTCAGAGGGTAGTGAGCGTAGGCCCGTGCGAAGAGCACGGCGTCGGCCCGGAAGCGGTCAATAGCGGGCGTCTCCACCCCGGTATAGCCGTAGGCCGGCAGGCGATCCGAGCGCAGGGTGTCGATGGAGATGAGGACCACGGGGGCACCTGGCGAAGGTGGCTCGCCGTCGTGGGTCGACCGCCGGCAGCCCCCCAAGGCGGCCAGGACGATCAGGCCCAGGACGAGGCAGCGACGCCCACGCGCCGCGGTTTCACCGTGGGCTGCGAGAGGGAACGGTTCAGCACCCATTCCTCGCGTGGCGCCGGGGCCAGATGCGGAGCCTCGGGTCGAATGCAGCCGAACAAGCTGCCACACGGGAGCTGGAAAGGCCCAGGAGCCGCGAGGATCCACCGAGGGCGGCCCCGGCGCTGGCGGGCGGAGGTTCCGGTGCAAGCTACCGCTCCGACGCGATGTACTCCAAGAACTGCCGAACCTCCTCCGCCCTGGGATGATCGGGGGCCAGCTCGAGGAGCCGCCGAAAGTCCGCCTCCGCCTCCTCGTTACGGCTCATGTTGAGCAGGCACAGGCCCCGGTAGTAGTAGGCATCGGCCACGTCGAGGTTCTCGGCCACAGCGCGATCGAAGTATCCGAGGGCGGTCTCCAGGTCGTTGTCGTTGTATGCCTTGATTCCCAGGTTGAGCAGCGCGTCGGGGTCTATGGACGACCCTTCCGGCAGACGCTCCATGTAGGTCTGGGCTTCCTCCTCCCGGTCGGTGGCCACCAGCAGGCTGATGATCAGCCGCAGCGAGTCTTCATCATCGGGGGCCAGCTCCAGCGCCTTCTCGAGGGTGTCGATGGCCTGCTCGGAGTCGCCCTGCTTGTAGTAGGTGCGGGCGATCCCGGTCAGGATCGACGGGTGGCTCTCCTGCTCGAAACCGGCGAGGGCCTCGGTGTATGCCCGGCGGGCGGCGACGTAGTCACCCTGCTCGAGCAGTGCGTTACCTTCCTCGATCCGCGCAAGCGCCTCGGCGGCGGCCGACTTTGCCAGCTCCTCCTCCGGGATCGGCCGCAGCACAACACCGAGGGTCTGCCCCGGGCCGAACTGCGAGACCTCTACGCTGCCCTCGGAGGGAACGTAGCCCTCGTACTCGATGAAGACTGACCACTGGCCGGCGGCCAACCCGAGGTAGGCCCACTTACCCCGCTTGTCGGTGAGCAGGGGCTCGGGGCCCTGCCCCTCCTG
>JBDHIF010000018.1:0-53162 GCA_039587535.1 Gemmatimonadota bacterium | reverse complement strand
CGCGGCACCACCCCGTCCTCGGCATCACGGGAAAGCACTTCCTCGTCGATCATAGGCGTGGCTCCCGGCCGAAGGAACTCACCTTCCCGGGCGCGCGCCTCTGCCCTCCTCATGGGGCCGATATCGACCCCGAAGATGATCACCACCAGAACCAGAAGGACCGCGGCGATCGAGTAGAAGTTGAACGCGATGGAGGACACGAATACCCCCAGAGCGTTTTCCACCCCGAGACTCTGTAGGATGCCGAGGTTGTACGCACCCCACGCGTTCAGCGGGACGAGGATGCAGATGGGCGCCGAAGTGGAGTCGATGATGTAGGCGAGCTTCTCACGAGACGTCCGGTATCGATCGAAGAGCGGTCGCGCCACCGAGCCCGCCACCAGAACCGTGATGTTTGACTCGATGAAGATGACCACGCCCGTGGCCCAGGCCAGGAGCTGGGACTTCTTCGCGGAATCGACCCAAGAGCGCCGCTCCAGCGCCTGCACAAAGCCCCGGAACCCTCCCGAAGCCTCGATCGTGGCGATCAGGGCTCCGATGACCAGCGTGAAGAGAACCACCTTGGCATCTCCCGCGCTTCCCAGAACGGCGACGATCCCCTCGATGGCGAGCTCCAGGCCGGCTAAAGCGTTCCATCCCTCGAGGATCGTCCATCCGAGCCACAACCCGCCGGCCAGAGACAGGTAGACCTGCCGGGTCCAGATGGCGAGGACGATCGCCAGGAATGGGGGAAGCAGCGAAGTCCAGCCGGGATCGACCATGCTCGGGCGCTCCTTACGGGGCCACGGGGTTCCATCCGTCCGGCTTCGAGCAGCCGGGCGCGCCTCGAACATAGAGCCTGTGCGGCCAATCCGCCGCCCGGCTGACACCGACGCGTCCGGACGTCCCGATGGCTGCCTCCGGCGGTAGCGCTCCGGGGACCAGTACGAGAGGCGACCGGGCAAGGTCGTGCCCGTAGAGGTCGCCCGTGACACCCAGCGCCTGGGCGAGTCGCCCAGGTCCCGCGCCGATCGGAGATCGCCCCCTCCTGCGCCGCCGCATGACGCGTTCTCCCGTGACGGGATCCATCCCGCGGACCAGGACAGCCCCTCCCGTTCCGTCCGGGCCAGCCACCACGTTCAGGCACCAGTGGACCCCATAGCTCAGATACACATACGCCGTGCCGGGCGGTCCGAACATGGCACGGTTGCGCTGGGTGCGCCCCGATATCGTGCTGGCGTGCGATGCCGGGTCTTCGGGGCCTCCGTAGGCCTCAGTCTCCACGATGATCCCGTCCGTGCGCGCTCCACCGACCGTCGAGACGAGGTGGCAACCGAGTAGGGCCCGTGCAAGCTCGAGCGGGGGGCGATCGCAGAACGCCTGGACAGAGATTCGCCCAGGCGTCCGCGTCATCGCTGGCGGGTCAGCCCTTGGCGCCAGAGTCCGCGCGGGAGGCGGTCCGACGCTCGTAGTCGCCCGACCAGGCTTCCAGGACCTGTTCCCCACGGCGTCCCGGGACCGTGGCTCGGATAGCGCCGGGATCGTCCCGAAGCACCGTGAACACGTCCGTCCCGAAGCGCTCCACCAAGATCTCGGCGGTCTTCTCACCGACGCCCTTGTAGCGATGCGCCATGTATCGGACGATCGCGTCGGCGTCGCTCGGAAGCCCAAGCGCTTTCACGTCCACAGCCGAGCCCGAGCCACCGGTGGGCGAGGATCCCACCCGCGGGCGGTCCTCGATCGGCTGGCTGCTTGCGGTCGACTGTAGCTCAGGGGAGCTCGTGCTCGCGGAGGCCTCGGTCTTCCCGGGCGATGGGGCCGGGACCGTCTGTCCCTCGAAAAGCGGGACTCCGCCCTCGTCGCTGGAACGCCGACGCGTGGAACCGCGGCGAGGGCCGAGCTTCCGACCGTCCCCGCGGCGAGGCGGCTGCACCTCGATGACCGTCGGGCCAACTTCAGGGTCCGATGCCTCACGGGTCGTTTCCAGGGTGTCAGGCGCCGTGGGTGTCTGGACGGAAGCCTCGACCTCGGCCTGCGGTGCCGGTGGCTCCGCCGACCGAGTGGCTACCTGCCCTGCGCCCTGATCGGGCCCGCTCCCCGTGGCGTCCGGCAATCCGATCTCGGAGGACCCGCTCTCGGTCTTCGTCACCACGATCGCGCCACGACGCTCTGCCTCGGCGATGAACTTGCTGAACTTCGGAAAGCCGACAGTGCCCTCGTCGAAGTCGGGGTGCTTCTCGAGGATCTTCCGCTTGACATCGGAGTCCCGAACGGAGTCGCGCCCGTCCTTGGCGAGGCGATCGAGGGTCTCGACCAAGGTGTCGATCGCGCCCTGGACCTCATCTTCGCTCACGTCCGCTGCTGCCGGCTCCGCAGACTCCTGAGCGCGCTCGTCGTCCTTCGGCTTCCGCTCACGACGGCCCGAGCCACGTCCGCGGCGGTCCCTCTTGCCTCGTCCGCTATCTGACTCCGCGGACCCACTCCGGCCTCCACCTCCACCTGTCGGCGGCTCGATCTCGTACTGCCCGTTGTCCATCTTCCGCAGCTTCACCAGGCCACGGGACGACGCCTCCGAGAGGAACTTGCTGAACTTGCTGAAGCCCAGAGAGCCTTCGTCGAAGTTCGGATCAATCTCCTGCATCACCTGCTTCAGTCGATCCGAGCGCATGACGTCGTCACGGGAAACCATCTTCGCCACGGCGTCCTTCACCAGAACCCAAGGGTCACCGGATCCACGCTTGAGATCCGTGGTCTTGGTGAGGCCGGTGAGGCTGGTGTACGAGTAGTACTCGTCACAGTTCTGCACGAGGATGTCCGAGCTGGACTCCTGGATGCCTACGCCGATGACGTACTTCCCATACTCCTTGAGCTTGAGGACCAAGCTCGAGAAATCGGAGTCCCCGGTGAGGAGGATGTAGGTGCCGATCTCGGGTCGGATGAACACCAGCTCGAGACCGTCGATGGCCATCCGGATATCGGTGGCGTTCTTCTTGTTGCTTCCGTAGGCGGGAGCAAAGATGAGATCGACCGATGCCTCAGACAGCGGCACGATGTACTGGGGGTACCGACGCCAGTCGGCATATGCGCGCTGGACGCTGACCTTCCCCTTGATGACGTCGGAATCGAGGAGCGTCTTGAGCTCCTTCGAGAGATCGCTGCGCATCCCCATCGTGACATTGTCGAAGTCGATGAGGAGGGCGGCATGGGGCGAGGACACCCCGGGAGAGGCGGCACCCCCCTGATGGGGGGCCCTCATGTACGCTGTGGTCATGTGTTGTTCTTTGTCTCGAGGACATGAGTGTTCATGTCGCGAGACCTCCCCACCCGGCCACGTCCCATGGAGCGCGGGTCGGGTCGGGGAAGCCTTGGGCGCACCCACCATGGGTGCGGCGATCCCAGTTCAGCGAGGCTAGCCCCCGCGCTGAATTGCCGTAGGCCGTGAGCCCGGACCGATCCAGCCGAAAGAGAACCTCCCTAGGACGACTGGCGCTCCGCCTTGATCCGGCGGGTCATGTCGCCCCTGCGCAGCTTACCCGTATCCGTACGGGGAAGCTCGTCCCAGAACTGGACGAGATCGGGGACCTTTTCGTCCGCGAGGGTGTCGCGGCACCAGTCCAGGATCTCGGGCTCCGAAACGATCGCGCCCTCGACGGGCACGATACAGGCACAGATGGCTTCTCCGAGCAGGGAATCGGCAATCCCGAGGACCGCCACTTCCCGAACTGCGGGATGCGACTCGATTGGAGCCTCAACCTCCCGCGGATACACGTTGAAACCAGATCGAATGATAACGTCCTTGGTACGGCCCACCAAATGGAGGTACCCGTCCTCGTCGAGAATACCCAGGTCACCGGTCCGCAGGAAGCCGGCTTCGTCGAAGGCTTCGGAGGTCTCCCCGGGTTGCCTGTGGTACCCGCGCATGACACCGGGGCCGCGCACACGGATCTCTCCGACGCTCTCCTCTGGTAGCGCCTCGCCATCGGGACTCAAGACGCGGACCTCGGTACCCGGTATGGGCCGCCCCACGGTGAAGCGCCTCTTCTCCTCGCTGTCACCCGGCCTGGTCATCGTCGCGGTGGAAGCGGCCTCGGTGAGCGAGTACGCTGTGAGCACGGTCGCCTGGAACGCATCGGCGATCTTCCGCACCAGCTCGTCTCCCACAGGAGCTCCCGCCAAAAGCGCAAGCCGAAGCGATGACACATTCCGGGGACGGGCGCGCTGTTCTTCGAGCTCTTTCACGAAGAGCGTGGGAATACCGTAATGCACCGTGGCCCGGTAGCGCTGCACGTCGTCCAGGATCGTCTCGGCCCCGGAGTCCTCGTGGTGCAAGACGACGGACGCCCCCGCGAGGAGGGTGGAAAGCAGCCCCGGCGCCAGCCCGAATACGTGAAAGAGCGCGGACACCCCTACCACGCGGTCATCGCCCTGGAGCCCCAGCCCCTCGGCCGTCCCGGCGGCCGCGGCCAGGAGGTTGGCGTGCGAGAGCTCGACCCCCTTCGCCTGCCCCATGGTGCCGGACGTGTATACAAGAGCGAACGTATCGGCAGCGGCAGAAGGATCCTCGTCCCCTGCGGTCTCGTAGTCCCGACCGGCTCCCGACGACAAGAGGTCCTCGTACTGGAAGATCCGATCGTCGTACCAGAGATCTTCCTCTCCCACGGTCACGACGTACTGGAGCTCGGGAAGCTGGGGCATCAAGTCTTCGAAGATCTCCAGGTAATCCAACCCGAAGGCACGTTCGATGGTGACGGCGCACGATGCGCCGGACTGACGGAGCATGTAACGCAGGTCCACGGTGGAGGCGCGCGGGTTCAGCGGGACCACCACCGCGCCCAGCTTGGCCGCAGCGAACATGGCCACGGCGAACTCAGGGCGGGGCGGCATGATGAGGGCGACGCGGTCCCCGGCCTGGACTCCGAGATTGGCCCATGCGGCAGCCAGAGCCTCGGCATCGGCGTCGACCTCAGCGACGGAGATCCCCCGGTCTTGGTAACGAAGGTAGATGCGCCCCGGATCGGTGGTCGCAGCTTGGGCGATTAGCGATGCGAGGGTTGAGCTGCGGATGCGCTCCGTGAGCGCCATGTCACCTCCGGACGATGTTCGTCGAGAAGGGGAAAGATAGGTCTGCCAGGCCGGAGCCGCCAACGCGTCGAGCGACGGTGCCACCGGATCTCGGACAGGCTGACGACTGAGCCTACCGGCCACTCGACGGGTCCGATCCGCTAGGAGAGCTCGTCCGCCAGGACGGCTTGGACGAGGCGGGGATCGACCTCGCGGCTCCAGCCCTCCGCGGGATCGGTGACGCCCAGCTCCCTGAGCAGGACGTATCTGGGCCGGCCGCCCCGAGCCTTCTTGTCCGCGGACAGGTAGGAAAGGACCTCATCGATGTCGAGCGCGGGGAGCCGCGGAAGCCCCAGACCTTCTAACCCGTCCTCGATTCGGCGGCGCGTGCCACCCGCCGTGACCCCGAGCCGCTCTCCGAGCTCCGCTTCCAGGAGCATTCCGGTCGCGACGGCGGTACCGTGTTGGATTCGATACTCGGATGCCGCCTCCAGGGCGTGCCCGAGGGTGTGCCCAAAGTTCAAAACCTGCCGGAGACCCGACTCTCGCTCGTCTGCGGCCACCACGCCAGCCTTCAACGCCACAGATCGAGCCACAGCCTCCGCCGCGGCCTCGGGCTCCGCGGCCAGGAGGTCGCGCAGGCCGGCGGTGAGGGCGTCGAAATACGACGCGTCCAAGACGGCTCCGTGCTTGAATGCCTCCACCAAGCCCTGAACCCGCTCGGCGACCGGCAGCGTGTCAATCACCGCAGGGTCGGCGAGCACCAGCAACGGCGGATGGAACGCGCCCACAAGGTTCTTTCCGAAAGCTACGTCGACACCGGTCTTGCCCCCCACAGAAGCGTCGATCATGGCGAGATAGCTGGTCGGTACCTGAACCACGGGAATCCCCCGCATGAACGTCGCGGCCACGAAGCCGCCCAGATCGGTCGTGACACCGCCCCCCAGAGCCACCACCGCAGCGTCCCGCCCGAATCCCGCCTCGAGCAACTCGTCTGTGAGCGTCGCCCACGAGTCGCGGCTCTTGCTCACCTCCCCCTCGGGGAACTCGAACAGCCGCGCGTCCAACCCTGCAGCCCGCAGCCCCTCGATCACTGCTCCCCCGTAGAGTCCAGCGACACGAGCGTCCGAGATTACCGCGTAACGATGAGCTCCGACTCGCTCCGTGAGGAGTTCGGAGAGACGGGACAAGCCTCCTACCTCGACGATCACATCGTAGTCGCCCGCCCTGGCCGCGACCGAAAAGACCCGTGCAGAGCGCGGATCCGTCATCCACCCACCCGCGGCTGGAAGGTCAGTCCGTCTTCGGACCCGATGATCAGCAGCGCCGCCGCTCGACCGTCGACGTCCAGGGGCGTCAGGCTCGTCTCCGCGGCCACGCCCGACGCCAACGCCGGAGCCATCCGAGCCACGAAAGCGTCCCGAGCGGCTTCGTCCTCCCAGATCGACGCCCAGGCCAGCGCCCGAAATGCGCCTCCGTCGGCCTCCACCAGAACGAATCGATCCCCCTCCCACCCCTCGGTCAGATCGGGCGTCGGAGCCCCCAGGTGGGTCTCCACGAGCACCTCCGACTCAAGGCGACCCAAAACATTATCGTGCAACACTGTGCCACCCGTGACTTCTACTTCTACTTGAATCGGTGGGTCGTCCAGCGAGCCCTCGATCACCTGCTCCGTGGACGCCGGGAGCCACGGCCCGAAGGGAGGGACGCGCCCCTCGGAAGCCCAGAGCCGCTGCACGAACCCGGCCCCCTGCGCATACGGGAAGAGGATGGTACGCTGGATGATGGTCGGCGCGCCCGCAAGCGCTGGAAATTGCTCCCTCATGCCATCCAGAGCCGGCATGAGTTGGTCGGCCACGCTGGGCATGGTAGCGAGATCCACCGCCTGCCCAGTCATGCCCTCCATCATGAACTCGAGCATCACCAGGGTGGCGTGCCCCTCGATGGCCGAGTGGGCCGCGGCGGCCCGGTCGTTTCCGTGCTCATCGGATGTAATGGCTTCCAGGTCCACGGTCTGGTCCTGGACCGCATGGACCAACTCGTGTAGAAGCAGGCTCTTGAGAGCCTCTTGCGGTTGATCTTCCATGACGAACAGGGCCGTCGAGTCCGGCTCGTAGAAGCCCGCGACCTGCTCGGTATATAGCTCCAGGAGGAGGCCTCGAAGATCCAGATCCGGCTCTACCAACCCCAGCATCGCATAGGCTTCCACCGTAAGGGCGGCCTCCCGTGCGGGCAGGTCCTCGTCGAGCTTGTACCTCAGGTAGGCCACGAGCTCTTCCCTGGTCCGACGCTCCACACGGACCGGCTCGACGAGGTCCAGGCCGGCGCGCTCCGCCAGTCCCGGGAGGATCTCCCCGGCCAGCCGGCGGAGCTCGGGGTCGCTGGACTCGACCAGGGGCGGGGCGGGCTCCTGGGCGTGGCTCGAGCACGCCCCCCCGACGACGAGGGCCACCGCCAACATCAGCAAGCGCGACGAGCGCCGCATGGCGGCGAGGGCTTGCTTCGCGTCCGGGCTACCCCCCGAGGCCTCTGAGCCGTCGCCCGAATAAAGGCTCCGCGGCCACACACCCCGAGCCTCGCACGGACTCGGGTTCGTGCTCGCGGGATCTTGGGCAGGCATCAGGCTCCTCCTGTAAGCGTGGGGCGGACTCGTCGAGATCTTAGCGCCCCGGATGGAGGAGCGGCACCCCGACGCGCCGTTGAGAGCATGCCGGAACTCCTGCTAGCTTGCGGCGGGTAACATGACTGGCACCGCCCCTGCACACTCGGACTACGTGTCGGGAACGAGGGCATTCGGAGCGGCCGCACTCCGCCAACGGAATTGAGAAGATGGTTCGAGCGCAACCGAAAGAAGGTGAAGCGAATCAGAGGCTCGTGGACCGCTTGCGCCCCCTCTGGCATCCCGGTCGCCTGGCGATGGGCGCCGCATTCGTGGTCGCTCTTGTCGTGGGCGGCGCGTGGGGGAGTTGGAAGAACCTGTGCGCGGGAGATGCATGCCCGTCCATCGCTCAGATCCAGACCTTCGAGCACGAGCAGACCACCAAGCTCTTCGCCTTCGACGGCCGCGAGCTGGGAGAGCTGGGCTTCGAGCGGCGGACCCCCGTCTCCATCAATGCGCTCCCCGAGTATGTGCCTCAAGCGGTGATCTCGATCGAGGACAGCCGCTTCTATGAACACGGTGGCTTCGATCCGAGAGGTTTCGCCCGTGCGGTCTGGGGAGTGCTGACATTCCGAAACCTGGGTGGCGGCAGCACGATCAGCCAACAGCTCGCCAGGAACATGTTCGACGAGATCGGGTTCGAGCGGCGCTACCTCCGAAAGCTGCGTGAGCTGCAGGTTGCCCTCGACCTCGAGCAGGCCTATTCGAAGGATCAGATTCTCGAGGCCTACCTGAACGAGATCTACATGGGCCGCGGCTACGGCTTCCAGAACGCGGCCCGACGGTATCTCGGGAAGAACGCGGCCGACATGAATGTGGCTGAAGCCGCGCTCCTGGCGGCCATCCTGAACGTCCCGGCGCGCTACGACCCCTACCGGTATCCGGACCGCGCCAAGGCACGCCGTGACCTGGTCTTGTCGCGCATGGCGGCGGAGGGTTACCTGACCTCGGAGGAGGCGGAGCGCTGGCAGGCGTGGCCACTTCCCGAGGAAGAACCGGACGGAGGGCACGCGACCAGGGCTCCCTACTTCGAGGAGTGGGTCCGTCAGATCATGGACTCCCGATTCGGCGATGCCATCTATCGCAACGGCTACCGCGTCTACACCACCCTGGATGTCGACATGCAGTACGCTGCGCGGCAGGCCATGGACGAGGGTTGGCGCGCGATCGAGGCCGATTCGGTGAACTTCCAGCATCCTCGGTTCGCCGAGTCCGACACCGTCGAGTCATTCCCCGGCTCCACACCGTACCTCCAGGGAGCGTTCATCGCGCTGGATCCGAAGACCGGACACGTGCGCGCCCTCATCGGCGGACGCGACTACCAGCAGTCGCGTTTCGACAGGGCTCGTCAGGCGCAGCGCCAGGCCGGCTCCTCGTTCAAGCCGTTCGTGTACACAGCCGCCATCGCGAGCGGAATCCCTGCCTCCCACGTCGTGGTGGACGCGCCCGTGGTGTATCCGCAGGTGAGCGGCGAGGACTGGAGGCCTTCGAACTTCGGCAACGAGTTCCAGGGCCCCATGACCATTCGGGAGGGCCTCTACACCTCGACGAACATGATCGCGATCAAGCTGGGGTGGGAGGAGGTAGGCATCGAGACGGTCGCCCAGACCGCCCGGCGAATGGGCATCCAGACGGAGATCGAACGCCTCCCGTCCACGACCATCGGCGCGTCGGCAGTGATCCCCCTGCAAATGACCGAGGCGTACGCCTCGTTCCCGAATCTGGGCACGAAGGTGCGCCCCTTCCCCATCCTCCGCGTGGAGGACCGAAACGGGAACGTCATCTGGGAGCCGCAGCCAGAACGCACCGAGGTTCTGGACAGCTTGTCGACGCGAATCATGGTATCCATGCTGGAAGACGTGGTGGCGCGAGGGACCGCCTACACCGCGGTGAGGATCCGGGCCGGGCTTCCGTATGAGATTCCCGCCGCCGGTAAGACCGGCACGACGAACGATGGCACGAATGTCTGGTTCGCCGGCTTTACCCCGGACCTTGTCGCCACGGTGTGGTTCGGCATGGACACGCCAGTTCCCATCTTCAAACGTGAAGGGGCCACTCGGGAGGCCACGGGCGGCGGCTTGGCCGCCCCGGTTTGGGGCTCCTTCATGCGCCGGGTGTATCTCGGTCAGGAAACCGATGCCGATTCCGGTCAGGAAGGCTTCGAGCCCATCCTTCCCACTCCAGGCGATTGGCCCATGCCCCAAGGTCTAAACACGGTGTTGGTCGATCGCGAAACCGGGCAGCTCGCCTCACGATGGTGTGCCGAGGAGGACCAGTACCTCGAGTACTACGTACCGGGCACCGAGCCCACCGAGTTTTGCGACCGCTCCAATCGCCGCTTCCGGCTACCCGGCGTTCCTGGGGGCAGATAGGCCGACCCCTAAGGACTCGGGCGTCGCCCCGGAGTCACAGCGCGGCGATCCTGTCGACGATCAGGGGAAGAGCTTCGGGCGGGTCACCGTCTCCGATGAGGACGCTTGTCAGCAGCGCACGCCGGCCGACCTCCACGGCCGCTTCGTCCTGGGCATGGACGATTCCCAAGAGCTCTCCCTCCTCCACTCGCTGGCCGGGCTCGACGATCACCTCGAAGCCCACACCCGGATCGATCGCGTCCTCGACCCGGGCCCTTCCTCCACCCAGGGACACGACCGCCTCACCCAGCACACGTGGGCCAACACCGTGCACCGTGCCCGATCGCGGCGAGAGGACCTCGCCGGAACGAACCGCCGTGTGAAGAAGGTTTGGCTCATCCAGGACTCGGGGATCCCCTCCCTGCGCCTCCACCATCCTGCGGAATCGCTCTAACGCGCCTCCCGAGTGAAGTGCCCCGCGCGCCCTCGTCCGCTCCTGCTCGTCCACCACCCCAGATCCAGGTGCCACCGCCATCTCGGCCGCTAGCTCCACCACCAGCGCCTCCAAGTCGTCCGGCCCGTCACCGCGTAGACAACGGATGGCTTCTGCGGTCTCCAGGCCGTTCCCGACGGCACGACCGAGGGGCCTGTCCATCGCAGTCAAGACCGCCACGGTTGGTAAGCCCCGGGCCTCTCCGATGCGGACCATGGTCTCGGCGAGCGTGCGTGCCTGCTCAGCATCCGGAAGGAACGCGCCAGCGCCCATCTTCACGTCGAGGACAAGGGCGTCCAGACCCTCCGCCAGCTTCTTGCTCATGATGCTGGCCGCGATGAGCGGAATGGATGCGACGGTACCCGTGACGTCACGCAGCGCGTAAAGTCTTCGGTCCAAGGGCGCGATCTCGCGTGTCTGACCGGTCATGGCGCAGCCGACCTCGCCAAGGACCCTCCTGAAGCGTTCCAGATCCAGGTCGACCCGGAAGCCGGGGATCGCCTCCAGCTTGTCGAGCGTGCCGGTGGTGTGCCCCAGCCCCCGACCCGACATCATGGGCACGACGACACCCAACTCCGCAGCCAGGGGGGCCAGCACCAAGGACACCTTGTCGCCCACCCCGCCGGTGGAGTGCTTGTCCACCTTCGCACCAGCGATGTCGGAAAGGTCGAGGGTCGCGCCGGAGGCGACCATGACGTCCACCAACACATCGGTCTCCTCCGCCGAAAGCCCTTGGAGGACGACGGCCATGAGGAACGCCGACATCTGATAGTCCTCAACGTCCCCCGACAGATACCCGGTGAAGAACCTCTGGAGGTCGGACGGTTCGAGCCTGTGCCCGTCCCGCTTACGCTCGAGGAGACGGACCGGGCTCATTTGGCCGGGCGCGGACCGGCCGGCCGTGGTCAATGCCCGAGCTTCGCCCGTGCGCCCCGGAGCGCGTCGTCCACACGCCCACGGACGTCGTCAGCCAGGTCCTCCCAACGGTCTTCGGCCGACCCTCTGAGGTCCCGTGCTGAACGCCGGATGCGACGACGGGTCTTCCGACCCGGCTCGGGGGCGGTCAGCAGGGCGAAGCTCGCACCGATGACGACTCCCAGCAGGAGACCTGACATGAAGCTGACCCGTGTATCGTTCTCGTAATCCATGGATGCTCCCGTTCGAGAAGGGCGTCTGCGATGTATATTGCTATGTAAATCTAAGCGATATCCCGCGGGTACCGAGGGTACAGCGCGGACGTGAAACGGATCGGACACGGACTAGGAGAGGGGGACCGCTTGATCGCGAGAGTCGCGAGCACACCGGAAATCGTGGTGCCAGTTCAGGTGTTCACGGCACTCCGTCGCGAGCTGGAGAAGGAGATGGGAACCCTTCCCGCTGTGCGGGCCCTCCACCAGGCAGGCTACACCTCGGGGGTGGACGCGGTCGAGGCCCTGCATCCCGGTGCCCGGGATGGGTCGTTGATGGACATGGGCACCCGAGGCTTCTGGGAGCGCGTGGGGCAGTTCTTCCGTCAGCGCGGTTGGGGCGCGCTGGAGCATGATCCGAAGCACCCGGGAGTGGGCCTCTTGCGGTCCCCGGACTGGGCGGAAGCCAACGCCGACCAACCGGAGCCCGAGAGCAGCTGCTCGTTCAGCACGGGTTTCCTGGCGGGGCTGCTCTCGGAGCTGGCCGGGGGACGCCTGGCCGTCCTCGAGGTCACCTGTCGGGGACGCGGCGACGAAGAATGCTGTTTCGCCTTCGGCTCCGAAGCCGTCATTCACGATCTCTACGACCATCTCCTACACGGAGCAGACCTCGACGGCGCCCTCGAGGCGCTCTGATCGCGCTGGGACCATGGAAGAACGGATTCTCGGCGTCGACTTTGGCGAGAAACGCATCGGTCTGGCCGTGAGCGACCCCACGCGTACCATCGCGACACCGCTCGAGACCGTGAAGCGACGCACGGGGAAGCGGCCCCCTCTCGAGAAGATCGCCAGGACCGCACGGGAGTTGGGTGTGCGCCGTATCGTCGTGGGGCTACCCCTGGAACTCTCGGGGGAGGAGAACGACTGGTGTGCGGCGGTACGGGCTATGGGCGAGAAACTTGCAGGCAAGCTCGGCGTGCCCGTGTCCTTTGTCGATGAGCGAATGACCTCTGTGAGGGCGGAACGGGCGATGCGTGCGGTTGGCCTGTCTCGATCGGCCCGACGCGACAAGGGCCGCGTCGACGCCGGCGCTGCTCAGCTCATCCTTCAATCCTGGTTGGACGGAAGCGAGGCGAGGAGATGAAGTCTTCCATACGTGCCTCCGCCGGCACCCTATTGTTGGCAGCGGCTGTCGCCGCCTGCGGATCCGAGGGGCCGACGGTGGAGCTGTCGGTGCCGGCCGGTGCGGGTTTTTCTGAGGTGATGGATACCCTCGAAGGTCGGGGTATCGTGCGAAGGCCAGGCCTGTTCGCCCTGTACGCACGCTTGCGCGGTGCCGATCGAGAGATCCGGGCGGGTCGATATGCATTGGATGTCGGGAGCTCATGGAACGCCATCCTGCGAAGCCTCACTCGAGGGGAGGTCATGACCGTGGCGATGACGATCCCCGAGGGCTTCACGCTACGGCAGATGGCGCCCCGCATCGCAGAGGTATCCGGAGTACCCTCGGACTCCGTGATGGCTCGCCTGGAGCATAGCCAGCTGGCGGACGAACTGGAGGTGCCGGGCCCCACGGTCGAGGGCTACCTTTTTCCCGACACGTACCGGTTCGCGTCCGGGACCAGAGTGAGCACCATCCTTCGGGCCATGACGGATCGATATCGGGCTGCGTGGACACCGGAGCGCCGTGCCAGACTCGCTGAACTGGACATGACCGAGCGTGAAGCAGTGACGTTGGCTTCCATCATCCAGGCGGAAGCGCGTCAGGTCGACGAGATGCCGACGATCTCGGGTGTGTATCATCGGCGGCTAGAGCTCGGATGGCTCCTCCAGGCCGACCCTACCGTCCTGTACGCCCTCGGCGGGCCCAGGGATCGGCTCCTCTACGCCGCCATCGACTCGGTAGCCGACAGTCCCTACAACACCTACACCCAGGGTGGTCTCCCGCCGGGTCCTATCGGCGCACCCGGGGAGCTCGCCATCGAAGCGGCGCTGGCCCCTGAGGGCGACTATCTCTACTTCGTGGCCCGCCCCGACGGGTCGCACGTTTTCACGCGGTCTCTAGCCGACCACAACCGTGCCAAGGCCGAGTCCCAGAGGATGCGTGAGGCCGGTGACTCGGGGCGCTCCTGACCCGAGTGCAGGCGGCCTGGGCGAACGGCTTCGCCTCATCGTCATCACCGACCGGAAGCTTGCCGCGCCGCGCTCTGTAACCTCGGTGGTGGAGGCGGCACTGACCGCCGGCGCACCGTCAGTACAGCTGAGGGACAAGGAGGCTACCGGCAGGGAGCTGCTGGCGCTCGGACGCGACCTGCGGGAGCTCACCCGTGCGGCCGGCGCTTTGTTCTTCGTCAATGATCGTCTCGACGTGGCCCTCGCCCTTGAAGCAGACGGCGTGCACCTGGGCCCCGACGACATCCCCGTGTCGATGGCTCGGGAGATCGTTCCGGACGGCTTCCTGATCGGGTACTCCACGGATTCTCCGACCGAGGCGAGGGCTGCGACACGAGAAGGAGCAGACTATCTCGGCTGTGGAACGGTGTATCCGACCTCATCGAAGCCCGACGCCGGGGAATCGATCGGACCAGGAGGACTCCAGAGGGTGGTGGCTTCGGTGTCGGTCCCCGTGGTCGGCATCGGCGGTATCGGGCCGACTCAGGCCCCGGACGTGGCCGCGGTCGGCGCGGCGGGCGTCGCCGTAATCGGCGCCGTCATGCAGGCATCGGACCCTGCCGCTCAGGTCCGTCGACTCCTGACCCCCTGGGAGTGACGGCCGTCGAGCTCCGTCAGAGGTCCCCGGCCTCCAGAAACGCCTCCACGTCGTCCGCGGTGATGTAGAAGTCACCGAGCACAGCTCCTTGGGCAGGTCCGTGCCAATCCGACCCCCCGGTGGGGAACAGCCCGGTGGTCTGGCAGATTCTCTCGAGCCGGAGAACCAGATCTCTGCGGTTCCGCGGACGATACACTTCCATTCCGCGCAGTCCCGCTTCGATCATGGGCCCGACCAGTGCGTCGATGAGGTCTGTCGGCGGATGGGCCCAGACCGGGATCCCTCCCGCTTCCTCGATGACCCGGATGGCGTCCATCGGTGTGAGCAAATGCATGGCGACGAACGCGGGCCCGCCGTCGGCGATCAGGGTGTTGAAGGCCTCCTGCACGCTGTCCACATGTCCCTCTGCCACCAGCGCCTGGGCGAGGTGCGGACGCCCGAGCGCCACCCGATCCGGCCCGGCTGCCCGCTCCACGGCCTCGAACGGTACATCGATGCCCATCCCCGACAGCCTGTCGAGCATCTCAAGCATCCGGGATTCTCTCCGCCCCAAAGCCCGGCTCTCGTGAGCCCTCAGCGTTCGCGCGTCGGGGTCCACGAAGTAGCCCAGGACGTGAATATCCCGACCTCCGTGGCTGGAGCTCACCTCCAAGGCCGGAATGACCTGCACGTCCACCTCGGCTCCCACCTGTACCGCCTCCGAGTACCCCGCCGTGGTATCGTGGTCGGTGACCGCGATCACGTCGAGTCCCCGCAGTCCGGCCTCACGCACCACGGCCTCGGGGGGCCAAGCGCCGTCGGACGCGTTGGTGTGCATATGCAGGTCGAGCTTCATACCGCCTAGTCCTCCCTCAGGTGCCACCTGCCCGACGCAAAAAGGTAGAATCAAACAGGCGGGCAGGCGCCTCCGCGCCCGCCCGCCTCCACCGTCGGAGCGGAGCGCACCGTCAGGCGTCCAGATCCTCCACCTCGAGCGCCATCCCCTCGGGAATCTCGTCGAGCGGGTCTTCCCCGGCATACTCCGTGAGCAGCGTCACCACGTTGCTCTCCACCTTGAGCACACCACCGGCCACGTGAAACGTGTCGCTTCCACCACCGGGGCGCTCCAAGTTGAGCGGACCCTGGCCGAGTAGGGCAAGCATCGGGGCATGGCCCGGCAGCACACCGATCTGACCGTCCCACGACGGAGCCACCAGTGCCGAGGCCGGTCCTTCGAACACCACCCGGCTGGGCGACACGACCTGGACCTGAAGTGAGGCGGCCACGATCAACCCTCGGCCTGCATCTTCTCGGCGGCGGCGATCACGTCGTCGATGCCACCCGCCATGTAGAAGGCCTGCTCAGGCAGGTGGTCGAACTCACCGGCCGCTACCCGCTCGAAGGACTCGATGGTCTCATCGAGCTTCACATACTTGCCTGACAGCCCGGTGAACTGCTCTGCCACGAAGAACGGCTGCGAGAGGAAGCGCTGGATGCGGCGCGCCCGTCCTACGATGACCTTGTCTTCCTCGGTGAGCTCATCCATTCCGAGAATCGCGATGATGTCCTGCAGATCCTTGTAACGCTGCAGGATGGCCTGTACGTCGGTAGCCACCTTGTAGTGACGCTCGCCCACGAACTGCGGATCCATGATCCTTGAAGTGGAGTCGAGCGGGTCCACCGCGGGGTAGATGCCCTGCTCGGAAATGGCGCGGGACAGCACCGTCGTAGCATCCAGGTGAGTGAACGCCGTGGCCGGCGCAGGGTCCGTGAGGTCGTCGGCGGGGACGTAGATCGCCTGCACCGACGTGATGGAGCCCTTGGACGTGGAAGTGATGCGCTCCTGAAGCTCACCCATCTCGGTGCCCAGCGTCGGCTGGTATCCTACCGCGGACGGCATCCGTCCCAACAGCGCCGACACCTCCGAGCCTGCCTGGGTGAACCGGAAAATGTTGTCGATGAACAGCAGCACGTCCTGGCCTTCCACGTCGCGGAAGTACTCCGCCATGGTCAGGCCGGACAGGCCCACGCGGAGACGCGCTCCCGGTGGCTCATTCATCTGGCCGTACACGAGAGCCGTGGAGCCGAGCACGCCGGCCTCCTTGAACTCCAGCCAGAGATCGTTGCCTTCACGCGTACGCTCACCCACGCCACAGAAGACGGAACGTCCGCCGTGCTCCATGGCGATGTTGTTGATGAGCTCCTGAATGATGACGGTCTTGCCCACCCCGGCGCCGCCGAACAGGCCGGTCTTCCCACCCTTCACATAGGGGGCCAGAAGATCCACGACCTTGATCCCGGTCTCGAAGATCTCGGTCTTCGGATCGAGCTGGTCGAACTTCGGAGCGAGGCGGTGGATCGGCCACCGTTCCACGTCGGCAGCCTGCTCGCCACCCACCGGGCCCATCTCGTCCACCGGATCGCCGAGCACGTTGAGGATACGCCCCAGGGCGGGCTCGCCCACGGGCACAGAGATGGAGGCACCGGTGTCCCGAGCCGCCATGCCGCGAGTGACGCCGTCAGTGGACGACATGGAGACCGCCCGCACCTGGCCACGACCGATGTGCTGCTGCACTTCGGCCACCAGGGAGATCTCCTGCCCCGCCTCGTTCGTGCCCGTAAGCTCCAGGGCGTTGTAGATCTCCGGCAGGTGCTCTGCGTCGAACTCGACGTCGAGCACCGGACCGATGACCTGGACGACACTTCCGATATTCTGATCAGCCATGGTGATAACCTGTGGACCCGTCTATTCGAGTGCAGCGGAGCCGCCGACGATCTCGGCGATCTCCTGCGTGATCTGGGCCTGGCGGGCCCGGTTGTAGGAGCGCGTGAGGTTCTCCAACATGTCACCCGCGTTGTCGGTGGCGCTCTTCATCGCGCTCCGGCGCGCCCCCTGCTCGGCCGCGGCGTTCTCGACCAGCGCGGTGTATACGGCGTTTCGCACGAAGGCGGGGAGAATCCGCTCCAGGATGACGTCTCCCCCGGGGGAGAGCATGTAGACGTCAGCCGACGACGCGCCCTCATCGGGGCGTATGGGGAGCAACTCCGCCGATCGGGGCGGCGTAGACATCGCGGAGCGGAACTCCGAACTCACCAAATAGACCTGGTCGAGCTCGCCGGACTCGAAGCGGTCCCGAATGGGTCCCACCAACGACTCCGCATCCTCGGTCGTCGGGTGATCACCGATGTCCGTACGCTGCGTGAGGATCTCCTCACCGCGGAACCGGAAGTACGCAATGCCCTTCTTTCCCCCGATGTGGAGCTCGGTCTCGATCCCCTCTCCCCGCAGGCGCTCCAGCAGCGTCCTCGCTTCCTTGATGAGGTTCGCGTTGAACGCCCCGGCCAGACCCCTGTTCGCGGTCAACAGCAGCACCGCCGAGCGACGCGTCGCCTCAGGCTGGCGCAGGATGGGATAGCGCTCCGAAAGCTCAGGGCTGTAGAGCCCGCCGACGATTTCCTCCAGGGCGTCGGCGTACGGACGCGCGGCATACACTCTATCCGTCGCGCGCTTCAGCTTCGACGTCGCCACCAACTCCATGGTGCGCGTGATCTGGCGCGTGTTCTCGACAGATCGAATCCGTCGCTTGACCTCTCGTGCCCCTGCCACCTGTCAGTCCTCCCGGCTCAGGCGGACGCCGACGCGGGTTCGGCCGCGCCGTACTGGGCCTCGAACGCCGCCGTGAACCCCTCGATGGCCGCCTTCAGCTTCTCAGCGATCTCATCAGTGAGCTGCTTGCCTTCCCGGATGCCCGTGAGGATGTCGGAGTGCGCGGCGGCGAGATGCTCGTGAAAGCCCCGCTCCCAGTCCCGCATCCGTTCGATCGGCACCTCGTCGACATATCCGTTGGTCACGGCGTAGATCACCGCCACCTGGTTCTCCACCGGCATGGGCTGATACTGCGGCTGCTTGAGCAGCTCTACCGTCCGGGCACCACGAGCCAGCTGCCGCTGCGTCGCAGCGTCCAGGTCCGAGCCGAACTGGGCGAACGCCTCCAGCTCCCGGTACTGAGCCAGGTCCAGGCGCAGACGCCCGGCGACCTTCTTCATGGCCTTGATCTGCGCCGATCCGCCCACACGGGATACGGAGATTCCGACATTCACCGCCGGACGCACACCCGAGAAGAACAGGTCGGGCTCCAGAAAGATCTGCCCGTCGGTGATGGAGATGACGTTCGTCGGGATGTAGGCCGAAACGTCTCCGGCCTGCGTCTCGATGATGGGAAGCGCGGTGAGCGACCCCCCGCCCTGCTCGTCGGAAAGCTTGGCGGCCCGCTCCAGCAGACGCGAGTGGAGGTAGAACACGTCCCCGGGGTAGGCCTCGCGTCCCGGAGGACGGCGGAGGACCAGGGAGAGCTGGCGATAGGCCTGCGCCTGCTTGGAGAGGTCGTCGTAGACCACCAGCGTGTGCTTGCCCTGCCACATGAAGTGCTCGGCCATAGCGGTGGCCGAATAGGGGGCGATGTACTGCATCGGTGCGGGGTCCGAGGCGTTGGCCGCTACCACGATCGTGTAGTCGAGGGCGCCGTGTTCCCGGAGCGTCTCTACGACGTTCCGCACCTTGCCCGCGCGCTGACCCACGGCGCAGTAGATGCAGATGACGTCCTTGCCCTTTTGGTTGATGATCGTGTCCAGCGCTACGGCGGTCTTCCCGGTACCACGGTCACCGATGATCAGCTCCCGCTGCCCTCGGCCGATCGGAATCATAGAGTCGATGGCCTTGATGCCCGTTTGCATGGGCTCGCTCACCGGCTGCCGGAGCACGATGCCGGGTGCCACGATATCGATCTGTCGTCGGCCCTCGATGCCGTCGATCGGGCCGTCTCCGTCCAGCGGATCTCCCAGGGGATCCACCACACGGCCCAGGTAGCCCGCACCGACGTTCACGTCGAGGACGCGACCGGTCCGGCGGACCTGATCACCCTCGTGGAGGGAGGTCCACTCACCCATGACGACGGCGCCGATGTTGTCCTCCTCAAGGTTCAGCGCCAGGGCGGTGACCGTCTTCCCGGACCCGGAGGACGTGATCTCCAGCATCTCCGAGGCCATTGCCTTGGTGAGGCCGTAGATACGGGCGATACCGTCCTTCACCTCCAGAACTTCACCGATTTCCTCGGCCTGGAGGTCTTCCTCGTACCGCTCGATCTCCTTGAGCAGAACGTCTTTGATCTCGCCTGCCCGGAGTTGTGAATCGTTCGCCATCTCTATTGGATCCTGAGTTCAGGGATCACTCGGTCACGCGCCGCCCGCAGCTCCGGCGGGCAACTCGGCCTCCAACATGCGGCTCCGCATGCCTTCAAGCCTTCTCCGTAGCGATCCGTCATAGATCGTATCACCAGTTCTCACGACGAGTCCCCCAAGAATGTCCTCTCTTACTCGGATATGGGGGATCGCGTCCTTGCCGAGCACCTTGGAGAGGCGCTCCGCGATCATGTTGCGCGCCGCGTCGTCCAAGGGGCGCGCCACCGTGACTTCCACGTGCTCACGGCCCAGGTGTTCGTCCAAAAGCGCCGCGAACTGAGCCGTGATGTCCCGGAGCAACCGTTGGCGCCCCTTGTCGATGGTGACCAGCACGAAATTCACCACGTGCTTCGGGAGGGTGTCACCGAAGACCTGACGTACCAGAGCCTTCTTCTTCCCGTCGTCGATGCGCGGGGTCTCCAGGAAGAGCCGGAACTTCGGCTCAGCGTCCAAGAGATCAGCCACCTCGCGTAGCGCGTCACCGTAGGACTCGGGGCTTCCCTGGAGCAGACCGAGCTCGAAGATCGTCTCAGCATACTTGCGCGCGACGGTTCCGTCCCTCACGCGGACACGCTCCTCTCGGAGCCGAGCTCGGTGAGGTACCGCTCCACAATCTGGCGATCACGCTCGCTGTCGAGGTTCTCCCGCAGCAGTCGCGAAGCCGCCGCCAACGCCAGGTCCACCGACTCCTTGCGCAGGGCGTCCAGCGCCGCGTCCCGCTCCCGCTCGATCTCACCGCGAGCACGCTGCACCAGAGCCTGGGCCTCCTCGCGCGCCTTCTCCTCGATGTCCTTTCGAAGCTTCTCGCCGGCGGCCTTGCCTTCGGCGATGAGTTCATTGGCCTGTCGTCGGGCATCCGCGACTTGCTCACGGTGCTCCTGGAGCAGCCGCTCCGCCTCGGCGTTACGGGCTACGGCCTCGTCGATGGCCGACTGGATCCCCTTCTCCCGAGAGTCCACCGCGGAGAGGATGGGGCCCCAGGCGAACTTCCACAGGATGCCGAGCAGGGCCAGGAAGACGATGGTCGTCCAAACCGTCGTCCCCAGGTTCACGGTGAAGAGGGGCGTGGTGCCCTCGCCTCCAGCGGCGGCCAGGACCGGACCCGGGAGCCCTGCGAGCAGGGCTCCGAGCATAGCGGCTACGCGGCTCGTCCTCATTGCGTTCTCCATAGTTGTTCTCCTCTCACTCGGTGCGCCTCGGCTCGAGGCGACGAGGAGGGCTAGAACTTGAGGAACGCGAGGCCGAGGCCGAAGAGCGCAACACCCTCGACGAGCGCCGCGAGAATGATGGACGCCGTCTGGATGTAGTTCCGGGCCTCGGGCTGGCGGGCGATTCCGGCCGCCATCTGTGCGCCGATCTGACCGATGCCGATACCGGCGCCGATCACGGTGAGGCCGATGGCGAGACCGGCGCCGATGAGGCCTACACCGCCCTGCGCGAGTCCGTCTTGAGCAGCCTGAAACATGAGGTACATGATCTAATCCTCGAATCTTTTTTTGAGGGTGTGAAGTCCGTCCTGCGGACACGGTGGAAAGCGAACGTCTCTCGAACGCTGCGCAGGCTCAGTGCGCATGTCGGATGAGCCCAATGAACACCGACGTGAGCATGGCGAAGATGTAGGCCTGGAGGCACGCGACGAAGAGTTCCAGGACCATGAGGAGACTCATCACCAAGACCGATGCTCCTCCGACCACGAAGCTCTGGCCGACCAGAATCATACCCACGATGGCCAGGATCAGAATGTGCCCGGCCATCATGTTGGCGAAGAGACGGATGGCGAGAGCGAACGGCTTGGTCAGCTTCCCGAGAAACTCGACCGGGGCCATGATCGCCAGCATCGGCGGCTTCATGAGGCCCGGGAGCCCCTGGGGCAGAAAAAAGATCGTTCGGGCGTACCCAGCCGCCCCCAGGTCCCTCATCCCCGTCACCTCCGTCGCGATGAACGCGATGACGGCCAGCGCCGCGGTCACCGAGAGATTCGCGGTCGCTGTGATCCCGAACGGCGTGAGGCCGAACAAGTTCATGAAGAGAATGAAGAAGAAAATCGTCAGGATGAACGGCGTGTATCCGTCGCCGTCCTCCCCGATGTTCGAGCGGACGATGTCGTTCCGGAAGTAGAGGACGAGGGCCTCGGCGGCGTTCGCGAACCCGCTCGGGGCCCGTTGAGTTCCGCGTCGGGCAAGCGCCCGCGCTACGGGGACGAAGAGCGCAATACAGAGCGTCGCCGAAAGGAGAATGAAGAGAAGCTGGCGCGTCGGCGAAAGGTCGATGGTGAGGCCGCCGATGTGGATCGGATCGAGCGCGAGCGCGCCGAGATCGAAGTGCAAACCGGCAAACTCGATCGCGCGTGCGTCCTCGAGGTGGTGGGAGATGAACTCGGAGATTTCATCGATTCCTCCGAGACCACCCGCCTCCGCGCTCCCCTCGTGCGCCGCCGCCTCCGCGACGTGCTCCTGTGCTGAACCCTGCATGCTCACCTGGCGTATCCGGCAGTCCGCTCATGCCGTGGCAAGAATCCCGGCTCGAGCAGAACGAAGACAAAGAAGAGCCCGACGGTGGACATGATGGTCACCGCGGGGTCCAAGCCTTGGAAAATTCGGGTGGACAGTCCGACAATCACGAGGACGCCCAGACGACCCAGCATGCCCAACCCCCACAGGGCCATGAAACGGCTCGGGTCGCTCCGGGTGGACACAAGAAGAGAAAAGAATCCGATCTGAAGCGGAAGCGTGATCGCGACCGCAATCAGTAGACCGACTCTTCCACGCGGTCCCAGGAAAGGGAGGACCGATCCGAGCGTGATGGCGGCGACGAGTGTCAATGCGGCCGTGTAGCGCGAAAGCGCTTTCATCGGGGATTCTTCTTCTCTTGATCGTCCTGGCGCGCCGTCAGGTGTACGAACAAACTGTAGAAGCCCGCCGCCGCGCCGATGAGTCCACCCAGGAGCGTCAGGTATTCCTGGCCCCCGATCTTCGATCCGACCCACCGACCCACGAAGCCGAAGAAGAATGCCGAGACGACGATATTGAGGCCCAACCCCAGCACTTCGCCGGGGAGGTGCCGGGACGCTGGATCGGTCCCGCCCTTCTTGAAACCGCCGTCTGGCGACATCTTTCCTGGCTCCTCAGGTCCCGAGCCTGCGAAGGATACAAGCTTGTGAAAAAAAGCGCAAGCGCTCCGGACGGGTCCTACATCGGGCCCCCACAGCCCGGGGCCAGCGCCTTGACGGGAGGACGTCCACCACGGTCTATTCGGCCCTTGGCCCGCTCTCGTGCGCGGCCCCCTCGGAAGCCTAAAGATAAGCGATCCGACCTGACGTCGAAGGGGCGTTGGACCCGCGGCCGCGAGGCCGGGGTACGCGGGGCGGAACCCGTGCCGATCGTGCCTCCCCACAGCTCCTCCGGATGAACACACCCACCGACACGATTGTTCAGCAGGACGAGGATCTCGCGCTACTCGAGCGTGTCGCAGAGGTGTCGGAAGACATGCGTCGGGAGGTGGCCAAGAAGATTGTGGGGCAGCGTGAAGTTGTCGACGAGCTCCTCACCGCCCTGCTGGCCAACGGCCACGCGCTCCTCGTGGGTGTCCCGGGTCTGGCGAAGACCCTGTTGGTGCAGACCGTGGCACAGGCGCTGGATTTGGACTTCAGCCGTATCCAGTTCACGCCGGACCTCATGCCCACGGACATCACCGGTACCGAAGTCATCGAGGAGGACCGCACCACAGGCCGCCGGGTGTTCCGGTTCGTGAAGGGGCCGATCTTTGCCAATATCGTCCTGGCCGACGAGATCAACCGGACGCCCCCAAAGACCCAGGCCGCTCTGCTCGAGGCCATGCAGGAGCGCGCCGTGACCGCTGCCGGACAGAGTTACACACTGGAACCGCCCTTCTTCGTGCTCGCCACCCAGAACCCGATCGAGCAGGAGGGGACCTACCCGCTCCCCGAGGCTCAGCTCGACCGGTTCATGCTCGAGCTTCCCATCTACTACCCGTCCCGGGAAGAGGAGGAGGAGGTGGCTATGCGTACCACCGGCACCGCCGAGTCGCAGGTCAACGCGGTCGTGTCCGCGGAGGAGCTGATTCGGCTGCAAGGGCTGGTTCGACGTGTCCCCGCGCCCCCTTCCCTGGTACGCTTTGCAGTGCGCCTGGCACGGTCCACCCGGCCGGGCACCGAAGCGGCCGGGGTCACCGGGCGGTACGTCTCTTGGGGTGCCGGCCCGAGAGCTTCGCAGTTCCTGGTCCTGGGAGCGAAGGCGACGGCTGCCTCGCGCGGCGCGGCCATTCCGTCGATCGAAGACGTGAGAAGCGTGGCTCCAGCCGTTCTCGCACACAGGTTGGTCCTGAACTTCGAAGCCGAGGCCGACGGACGTACGACCAGGGATGTTATCGCTGAGCTCCTCAAGGAGAGTGAGGGTTGGACGTAGTTCCGAGTACGCAGGGGGGGCACGCCCCCCCCAAGGAAGTCATCGACGAGCCTGACGGGATCTTCTGGTTCGGCCCACGGAGGGAGTCCTCCGCCGTGGTGCCAAGGGATGGCCGGACGCGGAGGTCAGCGTGATCTGGGTCGTCCTGGCCGCGGTGACGCTACTCCTCCTCGTCTCGGGAGTGATCACAGCCGGCGAGCTGGCTGCGTTTCAGGTGGGAACCTCCCGTCTACGAACCCTCGACGCGGAAGGATTTCGAGGCTCCGACTCCCTCACCGAGGTAAGGGTGAACGAGCCCAGGGTCCGGGCCGGGGCACGGTTGTCCACACGGGTCTTGAACCTCACCGCTGTCGCCGTCGCCACGGTGGGAGGCACCTCCCTCGGATCCCCCTTGTGGTCCATGGGTTCCATCGTCGCGGGGATCGTATTCGTGGTGCTGGTCGCGGACCTCCTGCCACACATGTTGGCGGCCAGGTACCCCGTTCGCTTCGCACTCACGCTGGCACCCGGGCTTCTGTTCTTGGCACGTCACACCCGACTGCTGACCGCCCCCCTCGAGCGCATGGAAGAGCGTGTGCGTTCTGGAAGCGGCCCGCCCCTCACCAGCGAGCAGCGTGAGCTCCGCGAGCTCCAGAAGATCGGCCGGGAAGAGGGGGTTCTCGAGGCATCCGAGAACCTGTTGGTCGAGCGTGCCTTCCGTCTGGACGAGCTCACGGCCTGGGACGTCATGGTCCCGCGGGTGGACGTCTTCGCATGGAGGCAGGACAAGAAGCTCAGCGAGATCATCGATGAGCTCCCGGACGTTCCGTACAGCCGGGTACCCGTGTACGAAGACTCCGTGGACGATGTGACGGGCATTGTGTACGTGCGGGAAGCCTACCAACGCTATGCCCGCGGTGAGCACGACCTACTCCTCGGGGACATGGCGCGCACTCCGTTCTTCGTGCCGGGCTCACTCCCCCTGACCCGACTCCTCACCGCCTTCCAGAGTCGACGTATCCACATGGGTATCGTGGCAGACGAGTTCGGTGGCACCGACGGCCTCGTAACGCTCGAGGACGTGCTCGAAGAGCTGGTGGGCGAGATCCACGACGAGACGGACTTGGACGAGGCCGGCCTCGAACGGGTCGGGGAAAATGTCGTCGAGTGCGACGGGAGTGCCGACATCCGGGACTTGAACGAGCTCATGCACATGGAGCTCCCCAACGCGGAACACCGCTCGGTCAACGGATTCATCTTGGAGGAGCTGGGACACGTCCCGGCCACGGGAGACCGATTGGAGCGAGCCGGGGTGGGCATCGAGATCATCGAAGCAACCGAGACTCAAGTACTGCGCGTGCGTCTAACGCGACTCGACGAGGAGCGCGCTGGGCGCGAGAGTTCGTAGTCTGAATCATCCGGATCCCTCGAACCGTCCCGGACATGGCCCTCATCCTCCCTTTCAACGGGAAGACGCCCGAAATTCACCCGTCCGCCTTCGTGGCCCCCACAGCGATCCTCATCGGGGATGTCACCGTAGGTGAGGAAAGCAGCATCTGGTTCGGAGCGGTCCTGCGGGGTGACAACCCGAACCATGGGATCGTGGTGGGATCCCGCTCCAGCGTTCAGGACAACTGCGTGGTCCACGTTGGCGACTGGGGCCCCACGATCATCGGCGGGGACGTCACCGTGGGGCACGGGGCCAAATTCGAGAGCTGCGTCATAGGAGACCGCACAGTGGTGGGGATGAACGCGGTCATCCTGCAAAACGCCGTCGTCGGCGACGAATGTCTGCTGGCCGCCAACACCGTGATCCTCGAAGGAACGGATATCCCCCACCGTAGCTTGGTAGCCGGCGTTCCAGGGGTAGTGAAGAAGACGCTCGAGGGATCCGCGGCACGCTGGATCGAGGGTGGCGGCCAGCACTACGTGGACTTGAGTCGGCAATATCTGGCCGAGGGGATAGGAACACTGGAGTGACCGAGAAACCGTCCCCCGGTGGAACCCCTGACCCGGAGCCGCCTCCACCTACGCTCTGTGACCTTTGCGGAAGCCCGATGATCGACCGGCACTGCAAGCTGACGTGCCCCGTGTGTGGATACCAGCGTGACTGCTCCGACCCGTAGCACACAACCCCGCGCCACGTCGGAACAACTGGACGAAGCGTATCGCACCGCCACCCGAGCCACCGTCGGGGCGCTTTCCGCCAGCGGCGTCCTGGCGGTGGTGAAGATCACAGCCGGGTTCGCCGGCAACTCGTTCGCACTGGTCGCGGACGGCGTCGAGTCGGTGCTGGACCTCCTTGGATCCGTGCTCGTGTGGAGCGGCCTGCGCATGAGCTCCGAGCCGCAGACCCCCGAGTTCCCGTACGGACGCGGAAAGGCCGAGCCTCTGGCGGCCATGGTGATCGCCGCCATCCTCTTGGCTGCCGCCGTGGGCATCGCATATGGAGCCATTCACGAGATCCTGACGCCCCACAGCCCGCCAGCGCCGTTTACCCTCGGGGTTCTCCTCGGCGTCGTGGTGACCAAGGAGCTTGTCTTCCGGTACCTCACCCGGAAAGGATCGGACGTGGGAAGCCAGGCCATGCTGGCCGACGCGTGGCACCACCGCTCGGACGCGCTAACGTCCGCCGCGGCCTTCGTCGGCATTTCGCTGGCACTGACCATGGGCGACGCGTGGGCTCCGGCGGACGACTGGGCCGCGCTGGTGGCCTGCGGCGTCATCGGGTGGAACGGTGTGCGCCTGCTGCGTGGCGGGCTCCGCGAGCTCCTGGACGCCGCGGCGCCGGAAGAAGTCCGCGGGCGAGTGCGCCAGATCGCCGCTACCGTCCCCGGCGTGCAGGGCGTCGACGAGGTACGTGTCCGCCGGAGCGGGCTCGTCTACCTCGTGGACATCCACGTGGAGGTGGACGGCGGGCTCACGGTGCGCCGAGGGCATGAGATCGGCCACGACGTGAAGGACCGATTGGTCACGTCGGAGCTTCCCGTCCTGGACGCCCTGGTCCACGTCGAGCCCGCCTACCCCGACGATCCGACCAGGCCCGGGACAGCGGGTTAGCTGACCACGTCAGCCGGGCAAACCCACCACTCGGGTGAGATACCAGGCCACCATCCCATCGCCCCAGGCATACGCGATGGCGGCCGCTGCCGCTAGAAACACGCCCAGTGGAATCAGCCGCTTGGAGAGCGATGCAATGGGGCCGAAGACCACCAGGGCCAACAACGACCCGATGAAGAGGGTCAGAACGACGCCCCACACACCGAGGAAAGCGCCCACCATCATCATCATCTTGATGTCGCCACCCCCCATTGCCTGGTCCACCCCGGCCTCCTCCAACCGCCCGGGACTGATGCGGCGGATGATCCAGGTCCCGGCCACGCCCACGACCCAGAGGGCTCCGAAGCCGACGGCCGCCCCCATAAGGGAAGTCCGGAGATCAACGCCCCCGGGGAGTAGCGAGAGCCCCACGCCGAGGACCGCGCCACCGATGGAGAACTGGTCGGGAATGATGTAGAAACGGGCGTCCGAGATGGCGATCCCGAAGAGCATGGTGAGAAAGAGCCCACCCCGGGCGGCTTCCCAATTCAGACCGTAGGCGGCGAAGACCCCAGCCCATATCAATGCCGTCGCGAGCTCCACCAAGGGATATTGTGCGGAGATGGACTCACCGCAGAACCGGCATCGTCCCCGGAGCAGGAGCCAGCTCAAGACCGGGATGTTGTCGTGCCAACGCACGGGCTGCTCGCAGCTCGGACAGTGCGAGGGCGGCGAGATCACCGACTCGTCCACCGGCCAGCGTAGCGAGCAGACGTTCAGAAACGAGCCCAGCGTGAGGCCAAACAGACCCATCGCCACCGGGACGAACCAGGCTTCAAGCACGTCTTCTCTCCCTCGAGAGGGCATAAAGGAGGACTGAACCAGCGACTCCGACGTTCAGCGACTCTGCGGGCCCATGCATGGGCACGGCCACGATGGCCTCCGCGGCCCTGACGAGCTCGGGGCAGGCCCCCGCCCCCTCATTTCCCATGACCAGAGCCACCGGCCCGGACAGATCGACCCCTCCAACATCCGCGCCGGCGGGGTCGGCCACGAGAAGCGCGACACCGGCCTCCCTGCAGATCTCCAGAAGGGCACGAGAGCTCGAGCGCCCGATCGGGATCCGGAAACCGAGGCCGGCAGACGCCCTTACCGCCTTCGGGCTCCATAGATCCACGGTGCCGTCCAACGCCACCACGCCGTCCAGTCCGAAGGCCACGGCCGCCCGTACCAGAGTTCCGGCATTTCCAGGGTCCTGGACCCCGTCCAGTACGAGCCATCGGCCCGGCACGAAGGCCCCCAAAGGAACGTCTCGCTCCTCCGCCACCAAGAGCACGCCCTGCGGCGTCTCCGTGTCGGACAGCGCGGCGAGCTCGCTGTCGGACACGTGCCGGACCTCCACCCCCAGATCACCCAGGCGGGCCTTGAGCTCCCTGCCCCCCGGACGGCCCTCGAGACGGTCGGAGACTACGCCCAGCCGTAACCGTGCCCCACCGTCGAGCGCGGCGGTCACGGCCCGCACCCCCTCCACGAGCACCAGGGCCTCGCGCCTCCGTCCCTTCCGGGTCTTGAGCCGGTGAACGAGAGTGGTCGCTCGTTGGCTCAACACCTCCTTAGTCGACACGTTATGGTCGCCCGTCACATGTCGCTCCTTTCATCCCCGCCCAGAAGCTCATGAATCCGGATGCAACCCTCCCCGTAGCGCTAACCATCGCCGGAAGTGACTCCGGGGGTGGTGCGGGTATCCAGGCCGATCTCAAGACGTTCCATCAGTTCGGTGTGTTCGGCACGAGCGTCGTAACCGCGGTGACCGCCCAGAATACCCTGGGTGTCACCGCGGTTCACGCGGTCTCGCTCGACGTGGTCCGGGCTCAGCTGGATGCGGTGGCGTCGGACCTGACCCCGGTGGCCGTGAAATCGGGCATGCTCGCCACGGCGGCCCTGGTGCGAGAGGTAGCGGCGGGCATCGAGCGGCACGCGCTTCGACGATACGTCCTGGACCCTGTGATGGTGGCCACGAGTGGCGACCGCCTCTTGGACATGGAGGCGGAGACCGAGCTCCGCGACCGCCTTCTCCCGCTCGCCTCGCTGGTGACACCCAATCTCCACGAGGCTCACATCCTCACAGGGGAGCCCGTCATCGATGAGGACGACATGCGCGAGGCCTCCAGGACCTTGGTGGAGCTTGGGGCCGGAGCAGCCCTCGTCAAGGGAGGGCACCTGGAGGATGGGATCGTGGACATCTTGTGGGACGGACGGGAAGAACGGGTCTGGAGACGCGAGAAGATATCCACGCGTCACACCCACGGCACGGGATGCACGCTCTCGGCGGCCGTAGCAGCGGGACTCGCACTCGGCCGTGAACTGGAGCCTGCTGTCGACAGGGCCCTCGGCTTCGTCGGGGCGGCCATCGGCTCCGCTCCGGGGCTGGGTTCCGGGAACGGGCCGGTCAATCACTTCGCGCCTCCTGGCTGAGCAGTTGCCGCGATTCGCCCCATGACCGCTACGAGGACATCCGCGAGCTCGGCACCCGCTCGATCTCCGACCTCAAGAACCTCGTCGTGCGTGAGCGGTCGTTTCGTGCGCCCGGCAGCCGGATTGGTGACCATGGAGATCGCCAAGCAGCGTAGTCCACGAGCTCGCGCCGTGATCACCTCGGGAACCGTGGACATGCCGACCACGTCCACGCCCAGGCGGGCCAACATGCGGACCTCCGCGGGCGTCTCGAAGGAGGGGCCCAGCACGGCGCCGTAAACGCCTCGCTTCAGCGGCGTGCCCAGACGCCTCGCTTCCGCCTCCGCCATGGCCCGCAGCTCCGAGTCGTACGCCTCGGTCATGTCGGGGAATCGGACCTCGCCGGTCAGCACCGGACCCACAAGCGGATTGCGACCCTGAAGATTCAAATGGTCGTCGAGGACCACCAGGTCGCCCGGGTGCAGGTCGTCGCGAACGCCTCCTGCGGCATTGGTGGTGACCAACATCGACACGCCCAGCTCGGCGGCCACGCGGACGGTGAGCCCGAGGACGTCCGATCCGTGTCCCTCGTAAGCGTGGAAGCGACCGGATTGCAGGATGACCGGCAGGCCCCCCAGGAACCCGAGCACAAAGCCGCCGGCGTGTCCGACGACTGAAGTCGACGGCATACCGGGAAGGGACTCGAAGGGCACCTCGACCGAAGCCTCCACGCGGTTCGACACGCGTCCGAGCCCCGAGCCCAGGACAACCAGCGCCCTGGGTGGCTCACCGCCCCGGCCGGCGATCGCCCGCGCGATACGCTGAACGTCTGCCCCGGTCATTCCGTCCTCGTGGTTCACCATCGTCTCGCTCCCCGTTGGACGCTAATGAGGCTTCCGCCGCGGCGCGCGCGTGCCCGACCACCCCGGAGGCGGAGCGGAAGCGCCAGCACCAGCCCGGCCGCGAATCCACCGATGTGCGCCATATACGCCACCCCTCCTCCGGCATCGGGTGGCGACAGAGTCGAGGCGAGCAGCTGCAGCAGCATCCAATACCCGAGCATCACCCACGCCGGCAGCGGGATGACACGGAAAAAGAAGAAGAAGAAAAACAGTGTGTCCACTCGCGCTCTGGGGTAGAGGATCAAGTAAGCGCCCATCACCCCGCTCACGGCCCCCGACGCGCCGACCATGGGCGCCAGCGCTGCCGGACTTGCCAAGATCTGGAACACGGCGGCCACACAGCCTGCGGCGAAGTAGAAGCCCAAGAAGCGCCCATGTCCCATGGCGTCCTCGACGTTGTTCCCGAAGATCCACAGGAACCACATGTTTCCCGCGATGTGCATCCAACCGCCGTGCAGGAAGACGGACGTCACGACAGCCTCCCACGTCAGTCCGCCGAGGGCGCACGGCCCGGACGCCAAGCCACCGGCACGCCCGGTGATCTCCGCCGGAATCACTCCGTAGCTACAGATGGACTGGCGAAGGGTGTCCAGGGACAGTCCCCCGCCCTGCACCACCGCCCAGACCGCCAAGGTCGCCCCCATCAACAGCAACGTGCCCAGAGGCATCAACTCCGTGGGGTTCTCGTCTCGGATGGGGAACACGTCGGGGGTCGCTCGGCTCGATGGGGGGCGGCGGAACAGGAAAGCTATCGGCTGGAGCCTCGTGGAAGTAATGGTGCTCCGAGACCCGCCGCTACGCGAGTCGCCGCCACTTTGGCAGATGAGGGGCCAAGAACCCGCCAAACCGGCGCGAAAATTCGATGGTTCGGCGGCACGTCGCTTGCACTCCACACCCCCGACTGGAGGGGCTCGGCCCATCCAAGCGCCCGGACAGCGCGGGCGCTCAACGAACGAACCACGAACAATCGCCGCTCGGGGATGCCCATGGGGGACTCGCTCGGGCCTTCAACCACGTGAGGAGCACATGGGCAAAGTCATCGGAATCGACCTCGGAACCACGAACTCGGTGGTCGCGGTCATGGAGGGCGGAGAGCCGGTCGTGATCCCGAACGCCGAGGGTGGACGGACGACCCCTTCGGTGGTGGCCTTCACCAAAGACGGAGAGCGCTTGGTAGGACAGGTCGCTAGGCGTCAGGCCATCACCAACCCCGAGAACACGGTCTTCTCCATCAAGCGCTTCATGGGCCGGAAGCACAGTGAGGTCAAGGAGGAGGAGAAGCTCGTTCCCTACGACGTCGGCCCCGACGGTTCCGGTCGTGTCCAGGTGACGGTGAAGAACGCCGACAAGACGTTCACGCCGCCCGAGATCAGCGCCATGATCCTCCAGAAAATGAAGCAGACCGCGGAGGACTATCTCGGTACGACGGTGACGCAGGCCGTCATCACGGTCCCGGCCTACTTCAACGACGCGCAGCGTCAGGCCACCAAGGACGCCGGCAAGATCTCGGGGCTGGAGGTGCTCCGGATCATCAACGAGCCCACTGCGGCAGCCCTGGCGTACGGACTCGACAAGGAGAAGGACGAGAAGATCGCGGTGTTCGACCTGGGCGGGGGGACGTACGACATCTCCATCCTCGAGCTCGGCGACGGCGTCTTCGAGGTGAAGTCCACCAACGGCGACACTCACCTCGGTGGCGACGACTTCGACCAGCGCATCATCAACTGGCTCGTCGAGGAGTTCAAGAAGGATCAGGGCATCGACTTGAAGCAGGACTCCATGGCGCTCCAGCGGCTCAAGGAAGCTGCCGAGAAGGCCAAGATGGAGCTGTCGACCACCATGACCACGGACATCAACCTGCCGTTCATCACTGCGACGCAGGAAGGTCCCAAGCACATGAACTATTCGCTCACCCGGGCGAAGTTCGAGCAGCTGGTCGACGATCTCATCAAGCGCACGATCCCGCCGATGAAGAAGGCGTTGGAAGATGCCGGCCTGAGCACCGACGAGATCGACGAGGTGATCCTCGTGGGTGGCTCCACCCGAATCCCGAAGATTCAGGAGATCGTGAACGAGTTCTTCGGCAAGGAGCCCCACAAGGGTGTGAACCCGGATGAGGTGGTGGCAGTGGGCGCCGCCATCCAAGGGGGTGTGCTGGCAGGGGACGTTTCAGACGTTCTCCTCCTGGACGTCACCCCGCTCTCACTGGGCATCGAGACGCTCGGTGGAGTCATGACGCCGCTCATCGAGCGGAACACCACCATTCCCACCAAGAAGGCAGAGGTCTTCAGCACCGCTGAAGACAACCAGACCACCGTGGAGATCCACGTGCTCCAGGGCGAGCGGAAGATGGCCGTCGACAACAAGACGATCGGCAAATTCCAGCTCACGGGAATCCCACCGGCCCAGCGCGGCATGCCTCAGGTGGAGGTCACCTTCGACATCGACGCCAACGGCATCCTGCACGTCTCCGCCAAGGACCGGGCCACGGGCAAGGAGCAGAAGATCCGGATCGAAGCGTCCAGCGGGCTCTCCGATCAGGAGATCGATCGGATGGTTAAGGACGCCGAAGCGCACGCCTCCGAGGACGAGGAGCGCCGAAGCAAGGTCGAGGCGCGCAACCAGCTCGACTCCCTCGTCTACCAGGTGGAGCGGGACACCGAGGAATGGGGCGACAAGGTTGGAGGCGCCACCAAGGAGCGCATCGACGCGGCACTCGCTCAGGCGAAGGAGGCCCTCAAGGGCGACGACCTTGACGCTCTCAACGCCGCCAGAGACGAGCTCATGCAGGCCTTCAGCGCAGCAGGTCAGGAGATGTACCAGGCCCAGGCTGAGGAAGAGGGTGAGCCTGCGGCCGAGGCCGAAGCCCAGGCCGAGGGAGCGCAAAGCGCAGAAGGCGAAGCGGACGAGGACGTCGTCGAGGCGGACTACGAGATCGTCGACGAGGAGAGCTAGACGTATGCATTGAGGTGGCGTTGCTCCGGGTGTGCCGCTCTGGTGGCTCACCCGGAGCAACGCTTCCCGCTGCGGCGTGCATCTCAATTTGGTGTGACGGCGCCTGAGGCTCTGGACGCGGATCGCGAGCCGGCCGCACGTGTACCTGTCAGGGTGACCGGACGCACCAAGAGCGGTTTCGAACCCAAAGCGGAGAGATAGATGTACGATCCACTCAGAGCCAAGACGAAGGTGGTTCTGCTCACTGGAACAGCCTTCCTGTTCGGCATCGGGCTGGCGGGAAGCTTCGGGTGGACGAGTTCCTCACACGCCATCCCGGCGATTTCGGAGGCGCCCCAGGTGGCGGCGGAAGCAGTCCGGCCCGCCCAGGACCTGAGTGACGCCTTCACCAACCTCGCTGACGCGGTCACGCCAGCCGTGGTGCGCATCGAGAGCCGGCGCACGGTAGCTCAGACGTCCAATGGACAGGATGTCCCCGACGCGTTCCGGCGCTTCTTTGACATCCCCGACGAGGGGAATCCCGAGCCGCCACAGGGCGCCATCTCGGGCGGAAGCGGCTTCGTGGTGTCCGACGACGGCTACATCCTGACCAACAACCACGTGGTGGAAGGTGCCGACGAAGTCCGAGTCTATTTTCCGGACCGGCGGTACTTTGAAGCCGAGATCATCGGGCGGGACCCCTTTACGGACGTCGCAGTCATCAAGATCGACGCCGGCGAAGGGCTACCCCACATGTCGTTCGGCAACTCGGACAATCTGAGGGTCGGCGAATGGGTCTTGGCTATCGGGAATCCGGGCTTCGGCGCTTCGACCCAGCTCGACTTCACCGTGACTGCGGGGATCGTGAGCGCGCGTGGTCGGGGGCTGCAGCTCCTTCAGCGGGACCTCTTCCAGAATCCTCAGTTCGGCCCCGAGATGGCGCGCTGGGCCATCGAGGACTTCATCCAGACGGACGCCGTCATCAATCCCGGCAACTCCGGCGGCCCCATGGTGAACCTTCAGGGCCAGGTCGTGGGCATCAATTCGGCCATCGCGTCCACGACCGGCGCTTACCAGGGGTACGGGTTCGCGATCCCGGTGAACCTGGCCCGGCGCGTCATGGAGGACCTCATCGAGTACGGGGAGGTTCGCCGTCCCCGCATCGGCGTCTCGATTCAGGACGTGGTGGCTGAGGATGCCGACGTGTACGACCTGCCCTCCGTCTCTGGCATCCTCGTCCAGTCCGTGGACCCCGAAGGTCCGTCGGCGGGTGCGCTCGAGCCGGAAGACGTGATCGTGGCCTTGGACGGCCAGGCCGTGGGATACACGGCCGAGCTCCAGGCTAAGATCGCCGAACACCGGCCCGGTGAGGCTGTGGAGCTCACCGTCTACCGGGACGGGCGACCCATCGACGTCACCGTGCGCCTCGACGAGGCGCCCATCATGAGTCGCCCCGCTCCTGCCGCGGCCCGAGCAGCCGCGGCGTCCGATCGACTGGGCATCCACGTAGAGGTCATCGACGCCGAGTTGGCGGCAGCCACTGGATTCCAGCCGGGTAGCGGGGTGGTGCTTACCGAGGTGGCTCGCGGGAGCGCCGCCGCGAGACGCGGCGTGGACGCATTCCGAGGGAACAAGCTGTCTAGCATCAACGACCGGTTGATCAGCACCCCGGACGACGTGCGAGCAGCGCTCGAGGAGGTGAGCGCCGGCGATGTCGTGTCCATGGTGTTCGAGGACCCGAGCAGCCAACGACGGGTGGTGAACGTCCGCATGCCATGATCGGAGCGGGTGCGAGACGCTCCTCGCGCCCCCTGGTCACGCCGGTTCACGACGCGGCGCGGGGCTTCGGCTCCGCGCCGCATCTCGTTCCGGGTACAATCAGAGACGAGTCTGGGCGAGATTGAACGGGTCGTCACCCCGGGTTTATCTTTCCCGGGAGATACAGAAGGCCTCTTAACGGCGCGAAAGTGGCGGAATTGGTAGACGCGCGGGATTTAGGATCCCGTGGCCCAGTGCCGTGGGGGTTCGAGTCCCCCCTTTCGCACTCGGCGCACTGCGCCACCCTTTGGCACCCGAACCCACCCACAGATTGATGACCCTGGACGCATCGCGCCTCGAGATCACGGTCGACGAGCAAGCTCGTTGGCGCCGCCGCATGAACGTGACGGTCCCGGCCGACTTCGTGCGCGAGGAGGAGTTGCGCGCGGCCCGTAATCTGGCTTCCCGAGCGAACCTCAAGGGATTCCGTAGAGGAAGGGTGCCCACCCGGATGATCGAGGGCCGGTTCAAGGGAACCCTCCGTCAGGAGGCCCTCGATCGACTCATCGGCGATGCGTACCGGCAGGCCCTTCGGGCCCAGGAGCTTCGTCCCATCAGCGAGGGTCAGATCGAGGACGTTCGCTACGAGCCGGAGGCGGACCTCACCTTCTCGGTGACCTTCGAGGTGGAGCCCAAGGTCGAGCTCGAAAAGCTCGGTGGCTTCGTCGTGGAGCGCCCGACACCGACCATCGAGGACCAGCACGTCGACGACGTTCTCGAGCGTATCCGGGAGCAGGCAGGCGTGTGGAAGCCCGTGGAGGAAGGCACACCCACCGACAAGGACCAGGTGTCGGTGAGCATCGCTCGGCTCTCCGGGGAAGAAGGCGACGAGCCCGAGGCGCGGGATTACGACATCGTCCTGGGCCAGGGCGACGCCATCCCCGCCATCGAGGACGCGATCCGCACGCTCGAGCCCGGCCAGACAGCAGATTTCGATGTTGCCTTCCCCGATGACTTCCCCGATGAGTCGCGTCGCGGCCACTCGGAGCGCGTGAGAATCACGCTCTCTGCCAGAAAGGAGATGGAGCTCCCGGACCTCGACGACGACCTGGCTCGGCAGGTGGGCGAGTTCGGGACCCTTGAGGAGCTCAAGGCGCAGATCCGCGAGGACCTTCTAGAAGACGCCGAAAAGCAGGCCGAATCCGTCGTTCGCGGCCGACTCCTGGATGCGCTCCTGGAAGCGAATCCGTTCGAGGTTCCGGTATCCATGATCGACGGCTACGCCGACTCGCTCATCGGCGACCAGAAAGACGGGATCGACCCCGAGCGTCTCGCGGAGGTGCGTGAACGCCTCCGGCCGGAGGCGGAACGCGTCGTCCAACGAATCCTTCTCATCGAGCAGGTCGCCGACAGCCAGAGCCTGAGGGCCACGGAGGACGAGATCGACGCACGCGTCGAGGACATCGCTGAAAAGAACGATACGGACCCGTCGAAGGTCTACGCAGAGCTACAGAAGTCCGGTCGCCTCGAAGCGTTGGAGCGCGAGCTCACCGAGCGAAAGGTGTTCGACTTTCTTCAGTCCCAATCTGAGATCATCGAGGCCCCGGCGTCCTAGGCGCCGGCCCCTCCCAAGAGAAGACCCATGCCGATCTACCCGCCGTACGTTATCGAGCGCACCAGCCGCGGTGAACGCAGCTACGACATCTTCAGCCGGCTCCTCATGGACCGGATCGTCTTTCTAGGAAGCGGGATCGACGAGAACGTTGCGAACATCATCGTGGCGCAGCTCCTGTTCCTGGACGCGGATGATCCGGAGCGCGACATCTTCATGTACATCAACTCCCCGGGCGGGAGCGTGTACGCCGGCATGGCGATCTACGACACCATGCAGCATCTACGGGCACCCGTGTCGACGTTCTGCGTAGGGATGGCAGCGTCTATGGGCGCGGTGCTGCTTACGGCCGGGGAGAAGGGAAAGCGCCACGCTCTCCCCAACTCGAGGATCATGATTCACCAGCCGTCCGGTGGATCCCGGGGCACGGCGGCAGACATCGAGATCGCGGCCAAGGAAGTGCTCTACATCCGTGAGAACCTGAACAAGATCTTGGCGAAGCACACGGGTCAGACCGCCAAGAAGATCATGGAGGACGTGGACCGAGATCGGTTCATGAGTCCAAAAGAGGCCGTGGAATACGGCCTCATCGATCGTGTGTTGGAGGGACCGGTGCAGACTACCGAAGGTCGCCCCGCGGACTCCGACCACGCGGACGCCGATCGGATCGAATGACGACGGTCGACGAAGGCGACCCGTTCAAGCACCCCGAGGGTGAGCGGAGCGAGACATGACGAGTGACAAACACCTCCGATGCAGCTTCTGCGGTAAGTCCAAGGAGAGTGTGAAGAAGTTCATCTCCGGACCGAACGTCTACATCTGCAACGAGTGCATCTCCCTCTGTAACGAGATCCTCGCGGAGGAGGAGGAACGGGAAGCTCAGGAACAGGTCGTCCCGAGCCCTACTCCGGAAGAGATCAAGACCATCCTGGACCAGTATGTCATCGGTCAGGAAGCGGCGAAGCGCGCCCTCGCGGTCTCCGTGTACAACCACTACAAGCGGGTGAACAATCAGGGGGTGCTCGACGAGGTCGAGATCGACAAAGCCAACATCCTCCTCATTGGCTCCACGGGTGTGGGTAAGACGCTGCTGGCACAGACGCTGGCGCGGACGCTGAACGTTCCCTTCACGATCGCTGACGCGACCACGCTCACCGAGGCCGGGTATGTCGGCGAGGACGTCGAGAACATCCTCGTCCGACTCCTGCAAGCCGCCGATTTCAACGTCGCCGACTGCGAGCGTGGCATCGTCTACATCGATGAGATGGACAAGATCGCCCGCAAGTCGGAGAACCCGTCGATCACCCGCGACGTGTCCGGTGAGGGCGTCCAGCAGGCACTCCTCAAGATCCTCGAAGGTACGGTCGCCAGCGTCCCGCCTCAGGGCGGTCGTAAGCATCCGCAGCAAGAGTACATCCAGATCGACACCCGGAATGTCCTCTTCATCTGTGGCGGAGCCTTCGATGGCCTCGAGAAGCTCGTGGAAACCCGTATTGGACGAAGGAAGATCGGCTTTGGGGACGAGCAAGTCGCCGAGGAGAACGCCACGCTGCTCGAGGCCGTCGAGCCGGAGGATCTGCAGCGCTTCGGTCTCATCCCGGAGCTCGTTGGACGCCTTCCCGTGACGGTGCATCTGGAGGACCTTGACGAGGACGCACTCATCCGCATCCTCCAGGAGCCGAAGAACGCGCTCGTCAAGCAATACCAGAAGATGTTCCAGCTGGAGGGAATCGGTCTCACCTTCGACCCCGCGGCCATCCAGGCGATTGCCCGCAAGACCCTGGATCGAGGCACCGGAGCACGTGGACTCCGATCCATCATCGAAGGCGTCATGCGAGACGTGATGTTCGACATTCCCTCGCGCACCGACGTGCGCGAGGTCGTGATCACGCCCGAGTCCATCGAGCATGGCGTACCGCCATTGTTGGTGCTCGATCCCGAGGAGCGCAGGAAGGAGGCGTGAGCGAGGGCAAGCGATGTCCGAGCTGATCCGGGTCGATGGGCGGGTAACGCTACCGGATCGTCTTCCGGTCGTGGCCCTCCGTGACCTGGTCTTCTTCCCCTACGTCACGCTTCCCATCCTCGTAGGACGTCCTCGGTCGCTCGCCGCGCTCGAGGACGCGCAGAACAAGCATGACGGTCTCGTCGTGCTCGTGGCGCAGAAGGACCCCGCCGTGGACGACCCGACCGGCCCGGATCTCTTCCAGGTTGGCACGGTCGCCAAGGTGCTGCGGACGTCCACCCTTCCCGATCGAACGTGCCGCGTATCACTCGAAGGGTTGGGTCGTGTGCACATCGACGATCTGTCCGTCGAGACCGGAGCAGCGCTGGACGCCGCCGTGACGCCCATGGGCGTTGAAGTGGAGGTGTCCCCGCCGGACGAAGCGGTCGTTCACCTGGTCGAGGAGGTCCGACGTCTCTATAGGGAGTACGCGCGGGTGCACGACCGCATCCCAGACGACCTTCCCGACGCTCTGGACGACGCGTCGGACCGGGTACGGTTCGCTCACCTGGTGGCGGGTCACCTCATCCTGCCGTCGCTGGAGAGGCAGGAAGTCCTCGAAGCAGAGTCCCTGCCGAGCACGCTCGAGGTGCTACGAGAGCTGCTCGTCAGGGAGGTCGAGATCTTGCGGATCGAGCGGAAGCTCGACCGCCAGATCCAGATGAGGATGGGCGGCGACGACCTGATGGATCTCTCTGGCGAGCTTCGGAGCGGCCGCAGCGAAGCCCGTGACGACGTGGACGAATGGGTGGAGCTGGAGGAGCGAATCCGGAGCACCGATCTCCCGGACGCCGTCCGGGAGCGAGCTGACAAGGAGCTGGCCCGCCTCCGAAAGCTGAACCCGGTGGCACCCGAGGCGGCGGTCATCCGAAACCACCTCGACTGGATCGTCGCACTTCCATGGGCCGAGCGATCCGTGGACAACCTCGATGTCCGGCACGCGGCGGAGATCCTGGACGAGGAGCATTTCGGTCTCGGCGAGGTGAAAGATCGGATTCTGGATCATGTCGCCGTGCTGTCCATGGTCCGGGAGATGCGCGGCCCCATCCTCTGCTTGGCGGGCCCCCCAGGTGTCGGGAAGACTTCACTGGGCCGAAGTATCGCCAACGCCCTGGGTCGCGAGTTCGTCCGCGTGAGCTTGGGCGGCGTTCGGGACGAGGCGGAGATCCGCGGGCATCGGCGCACTTACGTCGGTGCGCTTCCAGGCCGCATCATTCAGGGGATGCGTAGAAGCGGGACCCGGAACCCGGTGTTCCTGCTGGATGAGGTCGACAAGCTGGCCCGCGACTTCCACGGTGATCCGGGAGCAGCACTCTTGGAGGTCCTGGACCCGGAACAGAATCGAACTTTCACGGATCACTACCTCGAGGTCGAGTTCGACCTTTCGGACGTGCTCTTCGTGGCCACGGCCAATACCCTGCAGGACGTCCCGGAGCCGTTGCGCGACCGCATGGAGATCATTCGGCTTCCCGGATACCTTCTCACCGAGAAGCATCAGATCGCCACGCGCTACCTCTGGCCACGTCAGCTCCGAGGACACGGGCTGGACGTGGCGGCAGTGTCGCTGGATGGCGAGGCGGTCGGTGAGATCATCGAGCGATATACCAGGGAGGCCGGCGTCCGGGAGCTGGAACGCAGATTCTCCCGCATCGCACGGAAGCTGGCCCGGGCCCACGCGGACGGCAGTCCCCCCCGGACACGTGTCCTCAAGGCGGACCTCCGAGAGCTGCTCGGCCCCCCACCCTACCATCCACCCGACCGTGACCAGGACGGAGACCGTGTGGGCATCGCCAACGGTCTCGCATGGACGGCCACGGGTGGAGAGATACTGGACGTGGAGGTGGCGATCGTGCCGGGAAGCGGCCAGCTCCGCCTCACCGGGACTCTGGGTGACGTCATGAAGGAATCGGCGCAGGCCGCCGTGACCTACGCCCGCTCGCGATCGGCCATGCTGGGCCTGGCCTCGGACTTCCACGAAGCCATCGACGTCCACATCCACCTACCCGAAGGTGCAACGCCCAAGGATGGCCCATCGGCCGGGATCACCATCGCGTCGGCCCTCATCTCCGCGCTCACCGAACGGCCGACCCGTTCGGACATCGCCATGACCGGAGAGATCACCCTCCGAGGGAGAGTCCTCGCCGTCGGCGGAATCAAGGAGAAGGCAGTGGCCGCGCTCCGAAACGGCGTGCGAACCGTGGCGCTCCCTGCGGCGAACGCCACCGATCTGGAGCTACTCCCCGACGAAGTGACCGACTCCGTCCACTTCCAGCTGGTACGCACCATGGACGAGGTCCTCGACGCCGTCCTGGCCCCTGCTGTCCGGACGACGCCCGAGGCCACAGGGAACGACGCACTCGGAATCGCCCAGCCACGTTCATGAAGATCGGCCAGGTGGAGTATGCGGGCACGGTCGTGGATCCCACCGCACCGGCGCCCGGGACGCTGCCGCAGGTCGCCTTCTCAGGGCGGTCCAACGTCGGCAAGTCCTCACTCATCAACACCCTGCTCAGGAGGACCCGAGCCAAGATTGCCCGGGTCTCGGCGACACCCGGAAAGACGCAGGCCCTGAATTTCTACCGGGTAAACGACCGCTTCTTCCTCGTGGACCTCCCCGGGTACGGCTTCGCCCGGGTGCCCGAAGCCACAAGATCGGGTTGGGCAGCACTCATCGAAGGATTCCTGTCTGGGTCTCGGGATCTCAAAGGCGTCGTGCACCTGGTGGACGCCCGCCACAAGCCCACACGACACGACGAGGAGATGGTGGCTTACCTCGCGCAGATCGGGGTCCCCGCGCTCATCGTGCTGAACAAGATGGACAAGCTCTCGCGAAGCCAGCGGGCCAAGTCGATTCGCCGGGCGGTGGCGCAGCTCCAAATCGACGAGTCCCAGCTGGTTCCCTTCTCGTCCAAGACCGGTGAGGGGCGCGACGACCTCCTCGAGGCCATCGAAGCCCTGATCGGGGAGAACGCTGGCGGTGGAGGACCAAGCTTGTGACCCGCCGCTGGGCCACGACCTTCCTGATGATCCCCTGGGTCACGGCGTGTACGCTCTCCACAGGGAGCGCCGGCATGCAGGGGCTCCCGACAGAAGAATCCGTATCGCTCCCGCCCCCTGGGTACGGGACCCTGTCCCAGCGGGACATCTCTCTGCCCCTTCGAAGCGGCGACCTGCAGATCCTCGTGACCCCGCTGGCCACCTCGGTCCTCGTGGCCACGGCTCCGGACACATATCGTCGTCTCGACGCTATCGCCGCACCCCACCGCACGGGCTCGGAACCGGCACCGCTATTCCTGGTTTCCTTCTTCTCAGATCGCCCGGACGCACGGTTCGTCGCCGAAGAGGTGCAGTTCGTTTCCGGCGGATTGAGGGCTCGGCCAGCCTCCATTCACCCTGTCACCCCTCGTTGGGGCTCGGGACGCGTCGCGCAGCGGGAGACGGAGATGGCGGTCTACGTGTTCGATCGGCCCGTGGATCTCGAATCCGACATCGTACTCCATTACGGTCTCGAGCAGAGTACCGAATGGCCGGCGATCCTCACCCGGATTCGAGCAGAGCGGTCGCGCGCGCGGGCGCGCTCTCCAGGAGGGTTCGCGGACCGGCCCTGAGCTTCAGTCCTCGAGCTCATATTTGGAGATCTTCCGGTACAGCGTTCGTTCGCCGATGCCCAGGAGCTCGGCCGCCTTTCGCCGATTCCCGTCGACCTCGGCGAGTGCAGCCTCGATCGCTCGGCGCTCCATCTCCTCGATCGTCATGCCCGGGCGGAACACCACGGTCCCCGGAGGCTCCGTTCGGGTGACTCCGCTCCCCTCCTGCCCCCACTCCACATCTCGGTCACCACTCGAAGCCGAAACAGGCCCGCCTCCCGGGGAGTAGGGCAGGATCTCGACCGTGCGATCCTCCACCTCGGTGCCTGCCTCCGGTCCAGAGGCTCCCGCGCCGCCCAACCGTCCCAACACGGCCTCCCCGTAGGACCCCAGGGTGGGGTGATCCTGGCGATAAGCCTCGAACTCCCGACGGAGGTCATCGACGTCTACCCGAAGCTCCACAAGGGTTCGGAACACGAACTCGAGCTCGGGCCTGAGATCTCTCTGTCCCTTCTCACCCCCACCCCGCGCTTTGCCCGACGCCCGTGGGATGGGGGCTGGGAGAAGAGAAGCCCCCCGTCCGGCGCGGACTTCGCTGGGGATGTCCTCCGGACGGATCATGCGCCCGTGGGCCAGCACCACCATGGACTCCACCAGATTCCTGAGCTCCCGGACGTTTCCGGGCCACGAATACCCCTGGAGAACCTCCATCCCCTCCGCAGAGATTCCCGGAAATTCCCGGTCGTGAGCCTCCGATACCTCCTCGACGAAGGCTTGAACGAGCAACGGGATGTCTTCGCGGCGCTCACGTAGCGGCGGAAGCTCGATACTCAGCACGTTCAGCCGGAAGAAGAGATCCCGCCGAAACTCGCCGATGGCCACGAGCTGCCTCAGGTCCTGGTTCGTCGCCGTCACGATGCGGACGTCCACCTTGATGGACTCCTCACCACCCACCCGGTGGAATTCACGTTGCTCCAGCACCCGGAGAAGCTTGGTCTGGGTGGTCAGCGGCATCTCACCGATCTCGTCCAAAAAGATCGTGCCGCCACTCGCCAGCTCGAACAGGCCACGCCGCGAGTCGATCGCGCCGGTGAAGGCTCCCTTTTCATGACCGAACAGCTCGGATTCCAAGAGGGTCTCGGAAAGAGCCGCCACGTTCACGGCGATAAACGACTTGTGCCTCCGAGGGGAGAGGGCATGGATACCCCGGGCCACCAGCTCCTTCCCGGTCCCCGACTCCCCCGTCACCAGAACGGTGGACGCGACCGGCGCGATCTGGACCACCCGCTCCAGCACCTGCTGCATGGCGTCGGTCTGCCCGACAATCCCGGTTACACGTCGAAGACGCCGCCGCTCGAGCACCCCGCGACCCACCAGGACCACATCGTCGACGGACGAGGAGCCAGGGAAGACCTCTTCGAATCCGGGGCGCAGTGCAGGCAGGAGAGCTTCCTCATCGGCGAGGAGGAAGACTGGAATCCCGAGGTGCGTGCGCGCCGAGTGTGCCAGCCGCCCACCCCCCTCCGCCGCTCCACCGGTCAGCACCAGAAGCTCCGCGTCATCGGCATCCTCGATGGACTCCGACGGTGTCACGAGCTCGACGCGATAGCCGGCCCGCTTGAAACCGTCACGGAGCGCACCCGCTGTCGTAAGGTCGTGGGTCGACACGAGCACGCGCTCTTCCTGACTCATGTTCCTCCGTCCTGCTCCGCCGTGTGGGCGGTATCGCGCCCCCGGAGCATCCGCACCATGTGTGGAAGCAACCCATCGAGGACCTCGAGTCCGTCGTCGACGCCGGAGGGACTTCCTGGGAGATTCACGATGAGTGTCCGCCCACGAGTTCCCGCCACGCCTCTCGAGAGCGCCGCGAAGGGCGTGGATTCGAGACCGCGAAGCCGAAGGGCCTCGGCGATGCCCGGTGCTTCCCGCTCGAGCACGGCACGCGTGGCCTCGGGAGTCACGTCTCGGGGAGTGAGCCCGGTGCCGCCTGTCGTGAGGATGAGGTCCGGAGCCAGCTCCTCCACCCAGCTGATGAGCGTCCTCGCCACGGCGTGGGATTCGTCGGGGACCAGGTCACGCGCCACGACCTCTGCACTCATCTCGCGGCACCACGTGACGATCCGCTCACCGCTCACATCCTCGCGGGCGCCCGAGGCACAGCCATCGCTCACCGTGAGGACTCCCACCTTCGCGCTCACCGCCGGATCGATCCTTCCTTGAAGAACGGGGGCCGCGTCACCACAGCCGTCAAAAGACGTCCGCGCGCGTCCACCTGCAGCTCGGATCCTTCCCCCGCGAGCTCGGTGGGCACGTAAGCCAGCGCGACCCCGTGCCCCAGTGAGGGGCTCACGGTCCCGCTGGTCAGCCCACCCACGACCCGACCGTCCGCCAGCACCGCATACCCCGGGCGCGGGAAGCCCCGCTCGTGAATCGTGAGACCCACCAGGCGCCGTCGGACCCCCTTCTCCTTCTGGGCGCGGAGCGCCTCCCGTCCCACGAAGTCGCCCTTGTCCAGCTTGGTGATCCAACCTAGGCCGGACTCCAGGGCAGTGTGCTCCGCGTCCAGGTCGTTCCCGTAAAGCGGATACCCGACTTCCAGACGCAGCGAGTCGCGGGCGCCCAGGCCTGCCGGGATGACGCGCTCGCCACCTTCCTCCAGGATCCGTCGCCACAACCGGGCGGCCTCGCTCGCAGGTACGTACAACTCGAAGCCGTCCTCGCCCGTGTATCCGGTGGCGCTGATAACCGCGGGGACACCTGCGACGTCCCCTTCGACGAAACGATAGTACCGGATTCGGTCTAGCTCGACGTCCGTGAGGGACTGCAGGATCCCTCTTGCTTCGGGCCCCTGGAGAGCCAGCAGGGCGGTCGCGCTCGACTCGTCCTCGACCTCCACGTCCCACTGCGCAGCGTGAGCCCGGATCCAGTCGAGGTCCTTCTCGAGGTTCGCTGCATTGACCACCAGCATGTAGTGCTGCTCGAACCGGTACACCAACAAGTCGTCGACCACGCCCCCGTCCTCGAAGCACATCGCCGAGTACTGGGCCTGACCCACCTCCATGCGCGAGGCATCGTTGACGGTAACGCGCTGAATGAGGTCCAATGCGCCGTCACCGTGAACCCTGAACTCGCCCATGTGGGAGACGTCGAACAGCCCGGCTCTCTCACGGACGGCCCGGTGCTCGGCGGTGATCCCCGAGGGATACTGCACCGGCATCTCGAAGCCGGCGAAAGGGACGAGCTTGGCGTCCAGACGCACGTGCTCGTCGTGGAGAGGCGTACGCTTCAGGGACGATGTCATGCCATGAGCTCCAACAAGATGGCCTTCTGCACGTGAAGCCGGTTCTCCGCCTCGTCGAAGATGCGCGATTGGGGTCCGTCGATCACGCTCGCCGCCACTTCCTCACCGCGGTGGGCAGGAAGGCAATGGAGGAAGATCGCGTCCTCCCGGGCGCACGCCATGAGGGCATCGTCCACGATGAAGCCGTCGAAGGCCCTCTGACGGGCGTCGGCTTCTTCCTCCTGCCCCATGGACGCCCACACGTCTGTCGTGACCACGTCGGCGCCCTCGGCGGCCTCCTCGGGTGACCGAGTCAACGTCACGTTCGCCTGTCCGGAGGCGCGCTCGAGGATCCCCGGTTCGGGATCGTATCCCCTGGGGCACGCGAGCCGGAGCTCGAAGCCCAGCCGCAGCGCTGCATTCAGCCATGAGTTGGCCATGTTGTTCCCGTCACCGATCCAGGCGACAGTCCGGTCTTCGAAGGTGTCTCCAAACGCCTCCGCGACGGTCTGAAGGTCCGCCAGGACCTGACAGGGGTGAAGAAGGTCCGTCAACGCATTCACGACCGGCACATCGGCATGCTCGGCCAGCTCCACGACCTCGACGTGGTCGAATGTCCGAATCACGATGCCGTCGACCATTCTGGCAAGCACCCCCGCGGTGTCTCTGACCTCCTCCCCCCGCCCGATCTGGCTGTCCCGCTCCGAGAGGAACAGCGCATGACCTCCCAGCTGCGTCATGCCCACCTCGAAGGAGACACGGGTTCGGGTGGAGCTCTTGCGGAAGATCATGGCCAGGCTCTTCCCCGCCAGCATGGCGGGGTCGTCCCCCCGCTTTAGCCGGCGCGCCCGATCGAGCACCGCCCTCAGCTCATGACGCGTGAAGTCGGTGATGGCAAGGAAGTCACGGTGCGGCCGGGTCGAGACCGCGCCGGTCACAGGATGTACCGGCTGAGGTCCTCGTCCTCGGCCACTCTCGCCAGGCGCTCCCGCACGAAGTCGGAATCCACCGTGACCCGGTCCGAGGCATTGTCCGGCAGCTCGAACAGGATCTCCTCCAACAAAGTGGTCATCACAGTCTGGAGTCTTCGGGCGCCGATATTCTCCATGCGCTCGTTCAAGCGCATCGCGATCCGCGCGATCTCGTCGACTCCGTCCTCGGTGAACTCGATGGAGGCCCCTTCGGTCTCGATCATCGCGCGGTATTGCTCCAGCAACGCGTTCTTCGGCTCCTTGAGAATCCGCACGAAGTCCGACTCACCCAGGCTCTGCAGCTCCACCCGGATGGGGAAGCGGCCCTGGAGCTCAGGGATCAGATCCGAGGGCTTGGAGACGTGAAACGCGCCCGCAGCGATGAACAGGATATGGTCGGTGCGGACCAGCCCGTACTTCGTGGCCACTGTAGACCCCTCGACGATTGGCAGCAGGTCTCGCTGAACGCCCTCCCTGCTCACGTCGGGACCGGCGCCCCCCCGGTCTCCTGCGATCTTGTCGATCTCGTCGAGGAAGACGATTCCCATCTCCTCGACTCGATAGAGCGCCTCATTCACCACCTCGTCCATGTCCACCAGCTTGTCCAGCTCATCCTGGAGGAGGATTCTCCGAGCCTCGGCCACGGACACCGTCCGCCGCTTCGTCCGCTTCGGAAGCATGTCCTGGAGCATCTCGGTGAAGTTGTGGTCCAGCCCGTCACCCCCCATGGGGAGCATCATCCCGTCGATGGACGGTGACTGGGTCACTTCGATCTCGACCTGTCGGTCCTCGAGCTTCCCGTCTTCGAGAAGCTTCTGGAGCTTCTCCCGCGTACGCTTCCTACGCTCGGTCACGTCCTCGGAGTCGGCCTGCACACCTTCCGGTCCGGCGACGTACACCCTGGGCCGCTGGTGATCGTCTCCGGCCGGCTCCGGCTCCGCGTTGGATGCCGGGAGCAAAAGGTCCAGCAGGCGCTCCGTGACCCGGGATTCGGCCAGCTCCTGCACCTCGTACTCGCGATCGGCCCGCACCAGGTTGATGGAAATGTCCACGAGATCGCGGATCATGGACTCGACATCACGCCCCACGTACCCGACTTCCGTGAACTTGGATGCCTCGACCTTGATGAGCGGCGCGCCGGCCAGTCGAGCGAGCCGCCGTGCGATCTCCGTCTTCCCCACCCCAGTGGGCCCGATCAGGATCAAGTTGTTGGGCAAGATCTCCTCGCGCATCTCGTCGGCGACGCGTTGCCGGCGCCACCGGTTCCTCAGCACGATGGCTACCGCCTTCTTCGCGTCGTCCTGACCCACGATGTACTTGTCCAGCTCCGCGACGATCTGCCGGGGGGTGAGCTCGTCGAGCCAGGCTCCTTCCTCCTCGGCGGGCTGCTCGGCCGCGGGAGCCGCCGGCCCCTGGCGGTCCACGATCTCTATGCTCATCCCGCTATGTCTCCTTCCTCGCCGAGCTCCAGCACGACGATGTCCTTGTTCGTGTAGATGCAGATCTCCCCGGCGATCTCGAGCGCCTTGCGCACGACCTCCCCGGCGGCCAATTCCGTGTTCTCCTTGAGCGCACGCGCCGCCGCGAGGGCATAGGACCCTCCGGAGCCGATGGCCACCACGTCGTCGTCCGGCTCGATGACGTCACCGGTGCCGCTCACGAGAAAAAGGTGGTCGTGATCGGCAACGGCCAGCAACGCGTCGAGCCTCCGGAGATACCGGTCGAGCCTCCAATCCTTAGCAAGCTCCACCACGGCCCGCTGCAGGTTGCCAGGGTACCGCTCGAGCTTCTCCTCCAGCTTCTCGAAGAGGGTGAACGCGTCCGCCACGGCTCCGGCGAATCCGGCCAGTATGCGTCCGTCCTTGAGAGGTCGAACCTTGCGCGCCGACCCCTTCACGACGGTGTCCCCCATCGTGACCTGACCGTCGCCGCCCATGGCGACGCGTCCCTGCACCCGAACGGCGAGAACGGTGGTGGCTCTTACATCGGACAACGGCATTACGCTGATCGCTCCTGAGGCCGCGGGGGCCCCATACCTGACGGGGCCGTGATGGGGGGCTTCGAATCTAACGGGTGCGCTGCCGATATGGCAGACGTGCCTTAGGATCCGGGTCCCGGTGGATCAGTCCGACCGTGGGTGCGCGTCCCGATACACGCGGAAGAGCCGCTCTCGCGTGGTGTGCGTGTAGATCTGCGTGGTGGACAAAGAGACGTGCCCGAGGAGCTCCTTCACCGCCAGAAGATCCGCGCCCGCCTCCAGGAGATGGGTGGCGAAGGAGTGGCGAAGCGAGTGGGCGGACAGGCCGTGGGCCGCGGACACCATTTCCAGGGCATCCTGAACCGCCGTCTGAATCGACCTCCGCGAGAGTCGTCCACCCCTTGCGTTCACCAGGAGAGCCTCCGTGCGCGGCTCCACGACCTCGAGACGCCTTGGGAGATAGCGATCCACGGCACGCAGGGCCGCCTCCGTTATTGGGACGATCCGCTCTTTTTGCCCCTTCCCCAGAACCCGCGCTTGTCTCCGTCCTCGCTCGAGATCCCCCACGTTCATGCCGTGGAGCTCGGCAAGCCTCAGGCCACTTCCGTAAAGGAGCTCCAACACCACCGAAGCCCGCGTTCCCTTGAGCGTATTCTCGGCGGCTCCCGCCTCGACGGCTTCCAGAACGGCGCGCGCGTCGGCCTTCGTGAGATGCCCCGGAAGTCGCTTCTCCGTCTTCGGTGTGCGCACGGCTCGGGTGGGGTCCGAGGGCACGCGGTCCTCCAGATGGAGGAACCGAAAAAACGTTCGGGCGGCGGAGAGCTTCCGGGCCGCGGTACGGCGGGAGAATCCCTGCCGTTCGCACCATCCCAGGAACCCACGGATAGCCAGGCGATCCACCTCCGAGTCCGACCAGTCCCACAGCTCGCCGCCAAGATAGTCGCTGAGGAAGGACTCCAACTGTCGGAGGTCGCGGCGATAAGCCTCCACTGTGTTCGGAGAGAGACCGCGCTCGTCCTCGAGGTGCCGGAGGAAGTCGGCAAGCTCGGAACGAGGCGTGCCGGCCATACCTATCGGCTCGCCCGGCTCGCCTCTGTGACGTCCCGCTGCTCCGTCTCGTCGGTCATCTCAGGCCGGAGCCCCTGCGCCACCATCCATGCGAGGAAGTCTGCCTGCGCCCGGGCCGCCAGAAGCTCTCTCTTCCGTCGCTTGTCCTTTACCCGACGATTCAGAGGATCCACCAGCCCCCAGTTGGAGTTCATCGGCTGGAAGTGACCGGGCCGCGCATCGCGCAGGTACCGGTACAGCCCACCCAGCATGGTCGTGGGTGGAGGCACGACCGGGTCATGGCCGTCCAGAATCCGCGCCAAGTTCAACCCGGCCAGGATCCCGCTCGCTGCCGATTCCGTGTAACCCTCCACACCGGTGAGCTGGCCCGCGAAGATCAAGTCGGGCCTGTCGTGGAGAGAGCCATGGGCGCTGAGGCGTTCTGGGAAGTTCAGATAGCTGTTCCGGTGAATGGAGCCCCACCTCAGGAACTCGGCGTCTGCCAACCCGGGAATCTGGGTGAAGATGCGGCGCTGTTCACCGATGCGAAGCCGCGTCTGGAAGCCGACCAGATTCCACATCTGTCCGGCGCGGTCCTCCCGACGAAGCTGAACCACCGCGTGGGGACGGGCCCCTGTGCGCGGGTCCTCGAGCCCAATGGGCTTCATCGGGCCGAACCGCAGAGTCTCCGGCCCTCTGGACGCCATCACCTCGATCGGCAGACACCCCTCGAAGTAGGGCACGGCGTCCCAGTCGTGGCCTGCGTGGGCCTCGCCCGAGACCAGGGCATCGATAAAGCCCCCGTACTGCTCCTCGGTCATGGGGCAGTTGAGGTAGTCGGCGTCCTCGTCGAAGCGGCCCTGCGCGAACACGATGCTGTCGTCCAGGCTGTCACGGTGGACGATGGGCGCGATCGCGTCGAAGAAGGCCAATCCTCCGTCCCCCAGCGCCTCACCGATGCGCGCCCCGAGCCCCTCGGAGGTGAGGGGCCCCGTGGCGATGATCGCCGGCCCTTCAGGGAGCTCGGTACACTCCTCGCGCACCACCTCGACGCGCGGCTCGTGTGCCACGGCGTCGGTCATGGCCTCGGCGAATAGATGACGATCAACGGCCAAGGCCGACCCCGCCGCCACTCGTGTCCGGTCCGCGGATCGAAGCAGAAGGGAGCCCATCGCCCTCATCTCCCGCTTGAGCTGCCCGTGAGCGTTGGCCGGCGATTCGCTCTTGAACGAGTTGGTACAGACCAGCTCACCGAGCCGGTCGGTCTGGTGGGCGGGCGTGGCGCGGACGGGGCGCATCTCCACGAGACGCACCCGATATCCACGAGCGGCGAGCTGAAGGGCGGCCTCACTGCCCGCCAGCCCTCCGCCGACCACGGTGACGAGGGCCTTCACGACTTCTTCTTGCTCCGTCCACCCTTGCCGGCGGGCCGCTTCCGGCCGCCCTTGGCGGCCTTTTCGTCCACGAGCCTCGCCGCGGTCTCCAGGTCGATCTCTTCGGGGTCCGTCCCCTTGGGAAGGGTGGCGTTGACGTCTCCGTCCGTGACGTACGGCCCGTACCTACCCGAATGCACTGTGAGCTCCTTGCCCGACTCGGGGTGCTTGCCGAGCTCCTTCAGCGGCACCCTCCGTCCGGACTTCTTTGCCTCGATCAGCTCTGAGGCCTTCTCGACGGTCACATCCCAGAGCGCATCGTGGCTCGGGAGGCTCGCGAAGATCTTGCCTCGTCGGACGAAGGGCCCGTAGCGGCCGATCCCGGCCACGATCTCCTCGCCGGTTCCGGGGTCTTCGCCTACCATACGTGGTAGCTCAAGGAGCTTCAGCGCATAGGCCAGGTCGACATCCTTCGGGTCCATGCCGTCGGGGAGACTCACCCGCTTGGGCTTCGCCCCCTCCTTCTCCGCGTCCATCTCCACGTAGGGTCCATACGGCCCCACCTTTACCCGAACGTCGCGCCCCTCATCGGGATGGACACCGAGCTCCTCACCTTCCGGGTTGATGCCGTCCAAAGAGCGGGTGTTCTTGCATTCCGGGTAACCCGAGCACCCCAGGAAGCGTCCATACCGGTTCCAGCGAACGAGCATGGGACGTTCGCACTTCTCGCAGACCTCGCCCTCGGCAGCCAAAATCTCCTTGATGATCTCGTCGGAGTTGGCCTCACCGGCCTCGATGCGTTCCGCAAAGCCCGGGTAGAAGCCTCCGAGCAGGTTCCGCCACTCGACCTCGCCCTCTTCCACCCGATCCAGGGCGCTTTCCATCCGGCTCGTGAACTCGACGTCGAACACGTTCGGGAAGATCCGCACCAGGAGCTTCGCCACCACCTCGCCCAGGTCTGTGGGCTGGAATCGGCGCTTCTCCAGCTCCACATACCCGCGATCCACGATGACAGAGATGATGCTCGCGTACGTCGACGGGCGACCAATCCCGAGCTTCTCCATCTCCTTCACCAGGCTGGCCTCGGAGAAGCGCGGCGGTGGCTGTGTGAAGTGCTGCTTGGGCTCCAGCTCCCTCAGCTCGCTGGTGTCTCCTTCATCCAGCTCGGGCAAGGGATCCATATCCTCGAACGCCCTCTTGTCCCCTTCCTCGGTGGCCTCCTGATACAGCTTGGTGAAGCCCGCAAACTTGAGAATGGATCCCGTGGAGCGGAAGAGGTAGCGCGTGCCGGATGCGGCCTCGAGATCGAAGTCGATCGTGGTGGTGTCGTAGACCGCCGGCGGCATCTGGCTGGCCACGAAGCGGAGCCAGATGAGCTCGTAGAGTCGCGCCTGGTCGGGCTCGAGGTACCGGGCCGCCTCCGTCGGCTCGATGCTCACATCCGTCGGACGGATCGCTTCGTGAGCATCCTGGGCCTGGGGACCACCCCCACCGTAGAGCTTAGGTGACTTGGGCACGTAGCTCGCGCCGAATTTCCCCTTGAGCCAGTCACGAGCCTGACCTACGGCCACCGGAGACACCCGGGTGGAGTCGGTTCTCATATATGTGATGAGACCAATCTGCCCGCGGCCGCCGATCTCCTGGCCCTCATAGAGGCGCTGCGCGTTGGACATCGTACGCCGCGCGGAGAAGCGCAGCCGCTTGGCGGCCTCCTGCTGCAGGGTCGAAGTCGTGAACGGAGCGGAGGGGTTCTTACGCCGCTCGCTCCGCTTGACTTCGGAGACCTGGAAGGGGACCGCACCGACCTCGTCCAGCACTTTATTCGCCGCTTCTTCGTTCTCGAGCGTGAAGGAAGCGCCGTCGACGTGGTGGAGACGGGCGTCGAACGGGACCTCACCGCTCTCCAGGTGCGCCGTGATGGTCCAGTACTCTTCCTGGACGAACGCACGGATCTCGTCCTCGCGCTCGCAGATGAGTCGGAGGGCCACCGTCTGCACACGCCCCGCCGAGAGTCCGGGGCGGATCGGCTTCCAGAGCATGGGGCTGACCTTGTAGCCCACCAGCCGGTCGAGCACCCGCCGAGCCTGCTGCGCCTCGATCTTCTTCAGGTCCAGAGGCCCGGGATGCTTGAGCGCCTCCTGCACGGCACCCTTGGTGATCTCCCG
>JBDHIF010000110.1:0-3459 GCA_039587535.1 Gemmatimonadota bacterium | reverse complement strand
CAGGACGGATCCGGTGCCACCAGCGTGCTGTGGTCGGTGCTGTTCGGCCTCGCCGTGTCCTGGGTTTTGCTGATCCAGCAGCGGGCGTTCTCCCCGGACGAGCTTGTTCGCTTGGCCTTGAAAGGGGCGGGAGGGCTGGTGCCGCTCGCACTGATCCTCCTGCTGGCGCTGGCGCTGGGCTCGGTGGTCCGGGAGCTGGGCACGGGCGTGTTCGTCGCCCAAGTGACGGCCGGGACCATGCCGAACGCACTCTATCTTCCCCTCGTCTTCTTGGTGGCGGGTGGCATTGCGTTCTCCACGGGGACCAGTTGGGGCACGTTCGCCATCATGCTCCCGATCGCGGTGCCGGCAGCGCAGGCGTTGGGTCTCCCGCTGGCGCCTTTCGTGGCCGCTTCCCTCGCGGGCGGGGTGTTCGGAGATCACTGCTCGCCCATCAGCGACACCACCATCATCTCGTCGATGGCGGCGGCTACCGACCATATCGATCATGTTCGGACGCAGCTGCCGTACGCGCTCCTTGGGGGTGGGATCGCAGCGGTGGCTTTTGGTATACTTGGGGCTGCGTTGTGAGCCGGACCGTGCGCCCGGACCCCCGGCTCGGGTGGGGGGTACTCGGCCCCGTCTTGCGGGCGCCGTAGGGTCGCACATGCGTGCGGCGCCGGATTTCTCAAGTCAGATCGGAGAGTGACCGTTGAACGTCATCGTCTGTGTGAAGCGCGTCCCGGACACTGAGACACGCATCCGGATCGACGGCTCGGGGGACAAGATCGACTCCTCGGGCGTGAAATACATCATCAGCCCATACGACGAGTTCGCGGTCGAGGCCGGGCTGAGGGCAAAGGAAGCGGCTGGAGAAGGGAGCGTCGCTCTCGTGAGCTTCGGTGACGCATCCACTCAGGAGACGCTCCGCTCGGGGCTTGCCATGGGCGCGGACAGCGCGACCCTGCTGGTCGGTAAGCCCACGATGGACGGGCTCGCCACGGCCAAGGTGCTCGCGGCCGAGCTCGAGGATGCGGATGCACCGCTGGTCCTGTTTGGCGTCAAGGCGGCTGACGACGATCAGCAGCAGGTAGGCCCCATGGTCGGGACGCTCCTGGGACGTCCGTGTGTCACCGGAGTCACGAGGTTCGAGCTTCAGGAAGGGAAGGCCGTCTGTCATCGCGAGGTCGAGGGTGGCGCGGAGGTGGTCGAGGTCGATCTGCCCGCGGTCCTCACCATCACCAAGGGTGAGTACGAGCCCCGTTACGCGTCCCTGAAAGGCATCATGGCGGCGAAGAGGAAGCCGCTCGAGCAGAAGGACGCCACGGCCGTCGAATCCAAGCTCCGGGTCACGAAGATGACCGAGCCCGCCGCGCGTTCCGCTGGACGGATCGTGGGCGAGGGGCCGGACGCAGTTCCGGAGCTGGTTCGCCTCCTCAGGGAAGAAGCCAACGCGCTCTGATTTTGGGGGCGGCGATCGGACAATTACGCAGCTTACGACAACTCGCAGGATCGGAGATAGAAATGGCGGACGTTCTCGCATTCGCGGAACAGCGCGACGGACAGATCGGCGGATCGGCCCGTGAGGCGGTCAGCGCGGCGGCTCGGCTGGCGGGATCCCTCGGCAGCAGCGCTCACGCGCTCGTTCTGGGTGCCTCTGGCATTGCCGGACAGGCTGGTGGGCTCGGCAAGTATGGAGCGGCCAAGGTGCTCGCGGGTGAGCACGAGGCTGTCGGGGAGTACAACCCGGAGACGTACGCCCGGGTGGTAGCCGCCCGGATCAGGGATGGTGGTTATGGCGTGGCGATCTTCCCTGCCACGACGCTCGGCAAGGATCTGGCGCCGCGGGTGGCCGCGGCCCTGGGTGTGCCTTTGGCGGCGGACGCGACCGGGCTGGAGGCCGAGGGGGGCAAGATCAGCATCGTCCGCCCGATCTACTCCGGTAAGGCGTTCGCTCACGTAGAGGTCGACGCATCTCCTGTGCTGGTGTCCATTCGGCCCAACGTCTTCCAGGCGACGGAGTTCGATGCCGCCGGTGATGTGGAGTCCTTCGTTCCGGACATCGACCCGAGCGCGCTGAAGGTTCGCGTCGTCGAGAGGAAGGGCGCCGCCGACGGCCAGATCGACGTTGCCGAGGCAGCCATCGTCGTGTCTGGCGGTCGCGGAATGAAGGAGCCCGAGAACTGGAGCTTGCTCGAGGACCTTCGCGACGCCATTGGGTCCGACGCCGCCCTGGGCGCGTCCAGGGCAGTGGTGGACGCGGGGTGGAGACCGCACGGTGAGCAGGTGGGGCAGACCGGGAAGACCGTGGCGCCGAAGCTCTACCTGGCGGTGGGCATTTCGGGCGCGATCCAGCATCTGGCAGGGATGAGAACCTCCCAGACCATCGTGGCGATCAACAAGGACGCGGATGCGCCCATTTTCGGCGTGGCCGACTATGGAATCGTCGGTGACTTGTTCGAGGTCGTGCCCCGGCTGGCCGAAGAGATCAAGACACTGAAGGCCGGGGACTGACCCCCAGGGCTCGCCTTCCTCGGGAGGCGGCCCTCAGTGGGACGGCTTGCGGCCCAACAGTGGCACCGGGTCGACGGGACGGCCCCATCTCCACACTTCGAAGTGGAGGTGGGGCCCCGTCACGTCCCCCGTGGCTCCGCTGAGCCCGAGCACCGAACCGCGTCGCACCATCATCCCTACCGTGACGCGGATCTCCGAGAGGTGCGCATAGACGCTGAGCACGGCTCCCCCGTGATCCAGCCATACCACGTCGCCGTAGCCGCTCATGGAGCCTGCGAACCGCACATGGGCGTCGGCCATGGCCCGCACGGGGGTTCCCTCATCGACGGCTAGGGCCCGAGGCACAAGGCCCGGGAAGCGGAGACCGAAGGCCGACGTCATGGGAGCTTCCACCGGCCAGGTCGGCAGCGCACATCCCGACACCGTGAGCGCAAGGACCAGGCTCAACCCGGCAGCGGAGACCCTCAAGGCGCCTCGTGAGCTGATGCGCCTTGCAAGAGGATGACACGGACATCCGACTCTGCGGGCACCGAATCGGTACCTACGGGAAGGACCGCCAGTCCGTCGGCCAGGCCGAGCCCCTTGACGAGGCCGGAGCCCTGGGGACCGGTCAGCCGTGCTCGAGGACGCCCGCTTCCGTAGCTCAGCGACACTCGGAGGTAGGCCGCCAGATCCTCCGGGCCTCGGAGAGGCTCTTCCGCGACACAGGTGACATGGGGGCGAAGGCATTCGGTGTGGCCCGCCAATCGACGGAGGAACGGGCGAACGAAAAGCTCGAAGGTCACGAACGCCGACGCCGGGTTGCCGGGGAGGCCGAAGACCGGCTGCTGCCGACCGCCCCTGGGTAGGTACCCGAAGCTGAAGGGACTGCCAGGGCGCATGCGGACACGCCAGAAATCCTGCCGGAAGCCTCGCTCGTCCAACACGCGCTTGACCAGGTCCGCTTCTCCCATCGATGCACCACCG
>JBDHIF010000109.1:0-2962 GCA_039587535.1 Gemmatimonadota bacterium | reverse complement strand
GTGGCCCGGAACGAGCTTCAGATCGAGGTACAGCGCCGGTACATGGAAGCCCTCGAGCAACGTGCGCTCACCCGGGCGGAGGAGGAGCTGATCTCGGCGCGGGAAGTCGATCGGCAGGTGGCCGAGCGCCTCTTCTCGCTCGCCCTCCGGACACGGGTGGACGTCCTGGAGGCGGAGCTGGCCGTCGAGCAGCAAAACCTCGCGCTCCAACGGCAGGACGCGGCCTACCGCCAAGCGCTCCTCTCCCTGCGCACGAGCCTGGGCCAGAACGGCTCCGCGGACCTGGTGCTCGAAGAGGAGCCGCTTCCCGTGTTCGATCCGTCGTCCCTGGACGCCGACGTCCTGGTCCGGCGCGCGTTGGACGGAAATCGGAACCTCGCGCGTTCCGAGCTCGATGTGCGCCGCGCTTCCGTGGCCGTCTCCCAGGAGCGCAACAGCTGGTGGCCGGAGGTCTCCATGGGCTTCGGCCTGTTCCGGCGGGCGCAGGAGCGGAATCAGGGCGCCCTGTTCGACCTGTCCTTCGACGAGGATCTGGACAGCCAGTTCTACCTCCGTCTTTCGCTCCCCGTCTTCAACAACTTCTTCCAGAATCGGCGCGCCGCGGAGCAGGCGGCCGTGGAGCTGGAGAACCGTCGGGAAGCCGATCGAGAAGCTCGCCTGGCGGTGGAGGAGACGATACGGAGCGCCCACCTCCTTCTTGAGAGCGAGTGGACGGCGCTGCGGCTCGCCGAGCGCTCCTGGGAGATCGCCCGGGAAGCCCTCCGATTGGCGCGGGAGGAATACCGTCTCGGAGCCCGCTCCTTCGAGGAGCTCCGGGCGAGCTTCGACCGTGAGGCGGAGACACGCCGGCAGGTCATTCAGGCCCGATACGCATTCGTCGACGCCCTCCTCGACCTGGAGGCCGCCGTGGGGTCGGAGGTCCGACCGGCGTCGTTCGACGAACGGGTGGACGAAGGCGGCGGCGGGGACGGTGGTGGCGTGGCCAACGGGGGGAGGGTCTGACGTTGTCTCTCCCCGCCTTCTCCACGCGGCGACCGGTGGCCGTCTGGATGCTCTTCCTCGCCATCGTTCTGCTGGGCGGCATTTCCTACGTGCGTCTGCCCATCGATCTGCTGCCCGACGTGAGCTATCCGCGCCTGGTCGTGTATACGCTGTATCCGGAGGTGGCTCCGGCTGAGGTCGAGCGGTTGGTGACCGAAAGAGTCGAAGCCTCGGCGGCGGCGGTTCCGGGGGTGGAGCAGGTCACGTCCACGTCGCGGTACGGCGTGAGCCTCGTGACCCTCCGATTCGCGTGGGGCACGGACATGGACTTCGCCATGCTCAATGTCCGCGAGCGCATGGACAACGCTCGAGCCGGACTCCCTCAGAGCGCCAGCCGGCCGGTGATCCTCAGGGTGGATCCGGAGTCGGAGCCGGTGATGACACTCTCGGTGGTGGGCGGCGCCGATCTCTGGGCCACCAAGGAGTTCGCGGAGACGGTTTTCCGCCGACGCCTGGAGCAGCTCGATGGCGTGGCGCAGGCCGCCGTGGCCGGGGGGCTGGACCGTGAGATCCAGGTGGAGGTGGACCCCGGGGCGGTGGAGGCCTTCGGACTCACGCTCCAGCAGATTGCCGAGGCGCTGGACGCGGCCAACGTGTCCGCCCCGGGGGGCACCATTCTCCAAGGACGGTACCGATACCCGCTACGGACCCTGGGGGAGTTCAGGACCGTGGAGGAGATCGCCGAAGTGGTGGTGGCTCGTCGGGCGGTGGGCACCGGCGGCGCCGGGCCGGGCCCAGGTACCGACGCCCAGGGATACCAGGTCGTCCGCCTCCGGGACGTGGGACGGGTCGTCGACGGCTTCGCTGAGCGGGAGGCATTGGCCCGCTACGGGGGCGAGGAATCGGTGGGGGTGCTGGTTTTCAAGGAATCCGGGGCGAACACGGTTCGCGTAGCCGAGCTCGTGGACGAGGTCGTGGCCCAGCTGGAATCCGAGTACCCGGCGTATCACGTGGACGTCGCCGGAGACCAGGCCGACTTCATCGCGGCGTCCATCGCCAACGTGGTGCAGGCGCTCGTCCTCGGAGGCCTGCTGGCGTTCCTCGTGCTTTTCCTCTTCCTCCGGGATTCCCGCTACCCCTTCGCCATCGCGCTGGCCATCCCCATTTCCGTGGTGGCGACCTTCGCCCTCATGGAGGCCGCGGGGGTGACCCTCAACATCATGAGCCTGGGAGGACTCGCGCTGGGCGTGGGGATGCTGGTGGACAACTCCATCATCGTCCTGGAGAACATCTTCCGACATCGGGAGGAGGTGGGGCGCGACCCCGCCGAGGCGGCGGCGGCCGGGGCCGAGGAAGTGCAGTCGGCCATCACGGCGTCCACCCTCACCACCATCTCGGTCTTCGGGCCGATCATCTACGTGGAGGGCGTCGCCGGCGAGCTCTTCGAGGATCTGTCTCTGGCTGTGGCGTTCAGCCTGCTGGCGTCGCTCCTGGTGGCCATCACGCTGCTGCCCTCGCTTGCTGCCCGATTCGGAAGCGCTCCGGCCGACGACGACGTTGCCCGGGGCGAAGACCCGGTTCCTGCGCCGAGCTCGAGCTGGACGGCCCGCGCGGGACGCCAGGCTCGCACCCTGGCCGCGGCACCGTTCCGAGCCCTGGCGTGGTTGGGTCGACTCTGCCGGGATTTGGTGGTGTTCTGGGTCGGTGGGGTCGGCCGATTCCTGGGGCGCCTTTTCCATCCCGTCGCCCGTGGGTTCGACCGCTCCTTCGATGCGTTCGCGCGTCGGTACCACCGCGGGTTGGAGTGGTCGCTGGACCATCCAGGTCGGGTGTTGGGAGGCTCGGCCGTGGCCCTCGCCCTGACCGTGTTCGCCGCGACGGCCCTGCCGCGGGACCTCTTGCCCGACGTGGATCAAGGTGCCTTCACGGTCCGGCTCGAGTTGGAAGAGGGTACCTCCCTGGAAGGCACCGCCGAGGCAGC
>JBDHIF010000108.1:0-2978 GCA_039587535.1 Gemmatimonadota bacterium | reverse complement strand
GCTTCCCGGATCCCGCGCCGCGCACATTCCAGCATTGGCCTTGGCCTCCGCCACGGTGGTGCACATGGTGGTGAGGGCGCCATCGGCACAGAAACAGGCACACTCGGCCCAGGCATTAGAGGTGAGCATCACAGCGAACGACAACAGGGCCTTCCTCATGATCGATTTCCTCAACTGGAAAGCCATGAGGATAACGGGAGCCGCGCCGGCTCCCTGCGAGATCAAGTTGCCTTGGGGTTGCGGTCCGGCGATAGAAGACGGGGCCGATAGCGGCCCCGTCTGCTGTGCGAATTGGACCCGCTACTGCCCGAAGCGCATCCCCGCCTGGACCCCGTAGGTGCGCGGCGGTCCGTAGTTGGAGAACGTCCAGAGCACGCCCACGGCCTGGGCCGCCGTCTGGTAACGGTCGTCGGTCAGGTTCTTGCCGAACGCACCGACGTAGTAGCGCTCATCCGCGCTGCTCCAGGTCATGCTGGCGTTGAGGATCGTGCGCTCCTCCAGCACGGTGTCGAACTCCGGGCCGATGTCGTCGTTGTAGTAGTAGGTATTCTCGTCTTCATAGAGGAAGCTGACGTTGAACCGAAGGCCTCCACTCGCGCCCAGACTGTAGTCGTAGGTCAGGTCGATCCCGGCAGAGATCTCGGGAGCACGAACCACGTCCCGACCGGAAAGATCCGTGGGCGGGGTGTCCGGATTGCCGTCCCGATCGAGCAGAAACTCGTTGTACTCGGCGTCGATCCAGCCGAGGTTGGCGCGCAGGGTCAGGTTCTCTGCCAACAGCGCGGAAAGCTCCAGCTCGATGCCCTGGGCGTCCACGTCGGCGGCGTTGAACGTACGCGTTTCCTGAAAGGCCGTCCCGGGAACGGAGACCACGGTGCTGCGCTGGAAGTCTTCGTAGTTCACGAAGAAATAGGTCGCGTTCAGGCGCACGCGGTCTTCGGCCAGGTTGGTCTTGATACCGACCTCGTAACTCGTCGCCAGCTCCGGATCGTAAGCCGCAACAGGAAAGTTCTGGAAGCCACCGGAGCCCGCCTGGTCGTTGTAGCCGCCGCTCTTGAATCCCCGGGAGACCGTGGCGTAACCGAACACGTCATCGGTGAACCGATAGGAGGCCGTGAAACGCCAGGTCGGCTCGGACCAGCTCTCCTTGTCCGTCTCCACGGAGTTCAGGCCGCCACCGATGGGAAAGTTCCCCAGATCGAAGTCCTGCCCGTCCAGGGGCTCATCAAACTGTCCATTCGGGAAGATGAACGACACCGGCAGTCCCTGCCGCGCGATGTAGTCCTTTTCCTCATCGGTGTAGCGCCCGCCCAGGCTGATCTGAAAGCGGTCGGTCACGTCGATGGTCACATCCGCAAAGACAGCCCAGGACTCCGCATTCTGACGATTGCAGAGCAGCAGCGGGTTGTCGTTGTCCAGAACACCAGGAATCGCCGATTGGGGGCCGAAGAACTCCAGCAAACCTAGTTGCTGCAGGACGCAGAAGTCCGCATCGTTGGTCTGGTAGAAACCGCCGACCACATAATTAAGTCGGTCTTCCCGATCCGAAGCGATGCGGGCTTCGAGCTGGAAGGTTTCGCGGTCGTCGTCACGGGTCGCGGCGAAGAAGCTCTCGTATGGCGTGCCGAGGTACTCGCTCGGCAGCCGGGACTCCTGATCCCGATAGCCGATGAGACCGTAAATGGTGTGATTGTCCAGCGCGTACTCCAGGTTGAGGTACGCACCGAACACGTCCACCTCCTGATCACCATCGAGACCCACGATGGAGCTTTCGTGGATGCCCGCCTGCTTCAGCGGGTTGCCGTTTTCCACACCGGGAAATCCGAAGATCGTCGCAACCTGACCCGCTGCGGCCGGGGTGGTATTCACCACGGGCACCGGGTCGCTGCGATCCTTGATCAGCTCGAGCTGACCGAGCAGCGTGAGCTGGTCGTTCGGCTGAAAGAGCAGCTTTGCGCGGCCCGAGAAGATGTCTTTCCCGCCGGTCTTGGAACCATCACCGGCGACCGGTGAGCCGTCCGCGTCGGCGGCGTCACCAACCCCTCCCCCAAACGAGTTCGGGTTGTCCACCTTGCCGTTCTCGTAGTAGCCGTCGCTCTTCTGATAAAGCCCAGCGAACCGGAAGGCGGCAGTCTCCCCGAGCGGCAGGTTGACGGCGAAGTTCGCCTTCACGTCATCAAAGCGACCGTACTGCAGGGAAACGTCCGCAAAGGTCGATTCGAGCTCCGGTCGCTTGGTACGAACCACTACGGCACCCGAGGTGGTGTTCTTCCCGAACAGCGTCCCCTGAGGGCCCCTGAGCACCTCGATGGCTTCGATGTCGAAAGGCTCGAGCAGCTGGGTCTGCACGTGGGGAATCACGAAGTCGTCCACGAGGACGCCGACTTTCGGGTCGAAGTACACGATGATGTCCGTCTCCCCAGCGCCCCGCATGGCAAAGGACGCCGCGTTGAAGCCCGTCACCGTGGCCGCCGAGAAGTTGGGAACGTATAAGGCGATCTCGCCGATGTCCTGGGCGTACAGCTTGTCGAACTCCTCTTCGCTCACCACGGACACGGCCACCGGCGTGGTCTGGATCTCGGTCTCCGCACGCCGTGTGGCGGTCACAACGATCTCCTCGAGAACCCCGTCGGCAGCGAACGCAGACGTGGCCGGCAGAGAAAGCAAGGCGCCCAACAGCCCCAATTTAAAGCCTCTTGTCAGGTTTTGAAGGAGACTTCGCAACCCGAGTCCTGAACGCACAAACATGTCCACTCTCCAATTTATCCCGCGACTTTATCCCGCAACCATGCTCCGGCAATTGCCAGCTGAGATCAAGCGTGAGTGTCCAGCAATCCAATGGTCTGGCCGCGCAAAATTTCGCGCCCTCGCAATGCTCGGCGTAGACGCGATTCGATATCCGATTGACATACCGCTTACGCTTACTCACACCACAAACCGAGAAACGGATCACAATATTCGGGTCATTTTCTGGATAA
>JBDHIF010000017.1:0-54090 GCA_039587535.1 Gemmatimonadota bacterium | reverse complement strand
GACAACTCCCCGGGGCGCTCTACTATGGCGAGGGGTGGTATGTGCTTGCTCTGGCGGCTGTAGTGCTGTTCCTGGTCGGGACGGCTCTCGGCCTTGTGGGGCGGCGAATCTCGGGCGCGGAGCTCACGCTCGGCGGGCTCGGTATGCCGCTGGCGGGAACGGTCGTCGCCTCGTTCTTGGTGCCTCTGGGCGCCCCCCCGCTTCAATGGGCTGTGCTAGCCACCCTCCTCTCCATCGCGGCTGCCGCCGCCCTGGGATCGAGGGCACAGGGCTGGCCGGGCTGGCTTCTCGGCCTGATCCTGGCGGCACCCGTGTTCATCCTCTTCACACCGCTCGTCGAGCTGCTGTGGCTGGCTGGGACGCTGCGCATGGCTGGGCTCCTCGGCGCCTTCATGGCGTGTGGGTTCCTGCTCGTGATCCCGTTTGCCCATCACGTTCGCATTCCCAACGGATGGTGGATGCCCCTGTTGGCCCTGATCGGCGCAGCCGCCTCCTTGGGAATGGCCCGCCTCGGCAACGAGGTGAGCCCAGTGACACCCACCTCCTCCACCTTGGCCTACCAGTACGATCGGGGGTCGCAGACCGGGGTCTGGATCACGGACAGCACCACGCTGGCCGGCCCCGACACGCTTGCGGCGACGTGGCTCGCATCTCGTGTCGCCGGATCTTTCACCGAGGTCCGCGACCTGTCCTCCGCCGGCTATCGCCCCGCGACCGCGGTCGTGACGGCCGGCCCTCCGGCCTCCGCTCCTCCCCTCACGTGGCGGGTGCTCCAAGACACGACCGAAGGCGCCGTGAGGAGGGTGAGGGTGGGGCTCCGCTCCGACGTCGGCGCCGAGCGCATCTATGTAGAGCGAACCGGCGGCGCGGCGGGGACGCGGATGGTCGGCATCAACGGACATCGCCTCAGCGACCCGTATGCAGTCCGGTGGTTGGACCATTGGGGCCAGCCCGACTCCCTTGTGGTCCTCGATCTGGAGATGCCGGCCGGCTCCCCCGCCGAGCTCGTGGTCTCGGAGCATCTTCTCCGTCCCGGAGAGCTGCTCGGCCCAGGTACCTTCCAGCGGCCACCCGCCCTTCAGGCGTCCGTCATCACGTCGGGCGACCGAGCGATACTCACGACCCGGATCGGCGTCCCTGGAGCGGACGCCCCTCCGGGCCGCGAAGAAGCCGGCGCAGTTCGGACAGAGGATCCTTCCCTGCCCACCCCCGGGCCAGGCCCACTGGAGGACTCCCTCACGAGAGGAGCTTCAGCGGACTCCCTGACCGGTCGACCTCCGGACGATTCCGTGCCGACCGACTCAACGACCACCCAACTCCGCCCAGCGGACGAGAAATGAGAGAGGAGCCCAATCCATGTTGAGAGCCGTCGTCACAGGGGGGTTCCTCGTCGTCGCCGGTGTGGTCATTTGGCTCGCCTTCGTCGTCGGACCCGATACCTCTACAGGGAACCTCTTCACGAACCTCGGCACGGAGATCATCGGAATCGTCATCACCGTCGCCTTCGTGGAATGGCTCTTCGAACGCCGTCGCCTTCAGACCCGGGGGCGCCAGCTTGCGTGGGACGCGCTGCACGCGGTGGAGCATGCCGTGTGGATATGGCAGGGCGGCCCCAGGCAGATGGATTCCGACGAGATGCTCGGAATCTTGAACGCCGCCGGCGACGACGACCCGCTCGCGGACTTCACCGAGGGAATGCTGCTCGGCATCGGGACCCGGAGCCGGCGACTCCTCGACAATGATCCCGACGCGGTATCTGCGGTGCCGGGATTCATGAACGGATTGGAACAGCTCGCTCGCCTGAGCGCCATCCGAGACGGCAAGTCCCCGATGGCGGCCCGGAAAGTGGCGGACATCCTGGAAGAGGGCACCCGTGAGCTGGCGCGAGCGCTGGGTCGTCCGACCGAGCGGCACCTGGCAAGCCTCATCCGTTACCGCGACCCGTCGGTGCCGAGCCAGGAGCGCCGCCACTCAGGGGGGCCCGGCGGGGCCCCCGTGGGTCCCCGGCCCGAGTCGTTCACCTGACCACCACTTCAGGTCCCGGCAGTCCGGGGGTACACCCTCAACGTGCGGGTGGGGGAAGCACCCGTTCGAGGCCCTCCCGATCCCAATCACCGAGCTCCGCCGCCGCCGCGTAGGTGCTGTCGAGGAACGAGCGCAGCGCCGCGTCGGGGTCGGGAGCCCGACGCACCGCTTCGTAGGGAAGAACGTACTCGGCCAACTCCTCGTGAAACGACGCCTCGGCGGGCGCTACCTCCCACGTTCGATACCCCTCCGGCTCTGGATAGGCGTATGCGTAAAACGCTGCCTCCCCGTACCCGTTCCCGGGCCAGAATCCGGCACTCGCGAGCTCGTCCGAATACGCTTCCTCCATCACCCAATCCGCAACGTTCGGAGCTCCGCCCGGGTGCTTAGGGGCAGGGCGCCCGGAGAAACGGGTCACCGCCAGGTCGAAAGCACCCCAGAAGAAATGCACGGGGCTCACCTTGCCCACGAAGCCGGCTCGGAAGCTCCGGAAGACACGATCCGCCTGCACCAGCGCCAGCCAGAACCGTTGGATAGCGTCGGCGTCGTAGGGCCTTGTGGCTCGGTCCTCCTCGAACGGTACGGCCGGATCGACCTCGACCGGCCGCGCCAAGATCTCCACGTCGATGGCCAGGTCGTGGAGGCCGCCGAGGATCTCACGATAGAAGCTCGCCACGGACATAGCGCCGAGGCCCATGACCCAGTCTCGGCCGCCCGAGCTTCTGATTCGGAGCGCATGACTCTGGAAATCGAACTCGATCTCGAACGTCCCGCCCCTGTAGTGGATGGGCGATGTAGAGAGGCCCCGAGTGGTGACGTAGAGCGCGGAGCCCCACGAGTGGTTGACCCAAGGAGCTAGGGTCAGTCGGACCTTACCCACCACCTGGCTCCACATGTGGACCGCGGCACGGGTCTCCTCCCACTCCTCGAGCGGCGGAAGCTCGGGCCACGCCTCAGGAGGAGCATGACGCTGCGTGTCAGAGGGCGCTGACATCGAGACTCCTGGTGGAAGGGTGAAGACTGCCGTACGAGGATCATGGCCCCAGGGCGGGGATCGTCGCCAGGGGCGCCTGTGCCCGGGCGTCGGATTCGAGTCCGTCTCGATCCGGCCACACTCTTCAGACGACCCTCGGACACCGGATACGGAGGTGTACACCACCCGTATATTAGGAGAGTTGAACGATCGGAGTGAACCGGGGCACGACATGCGCAGAAGGGACTTCATCAAGCGGGTCATCCAGGCGGGAGGCGGCGCCGCAGTCGCTCCCTCCCTGTCAGGGCTCGCCGCCTGGAATTTCGCGACTCCGGCCCAGGCCCGAGCGGCCGGCCGGGGCGATGCCTACCGCTCAGGAGCGTTCGGGCCGCTGGCCCCGAGTCCCGACTGTCCGGAGCTCCACATTCCCGACCGGTTCCGCTGCGTCCGGATCAGCGAAGCTCTGAAACCGGCGCCGGGCCACCCGGACCTCACGGTTCCCAACGCTTTCGACGGGATGGCCGCGTTTCCACTTCCCAACGGCAACATTCGGCTCATTCGGAACCACGAGATGTCCGAGCCGGCCGGCGCAGGGCCGGCCATCGGCCGACCGGCCTACGATACCCTGGCGACTGGCGGGACCTCCTCGTTGGAGGTCCGGATTTCCGGGACAGGCCCGGATCGAAACGTGGAGGTCCTCGAGGAGTTCGTGTCCCTGGCCGGGACCCGCGTGAACTGCGCGGGCGGGCCCACGCCTTGGGGGTCATGGCTCAGCTGCGAGGAAAATACCGATGGCCCGTCACACGGCTTCGAGCAGCCACACGGATACGTGTTCGAGGTGCCAGTGGATGCCACGGGACCGGTGGATCCCTTGCCGCTGAAGGACATGGGCCGCTTCGACCACGAGGCAGTGGCGGTCGACCCGGCCACCGGCATCGTCTACGAGACAGAGGACATTCGCTTCCAGGTCGACGACCCGACCCGCCCGGGCGCCGGCTTCTATCGATTCCTCCCGAACACGAGGGGACGCCTCGCGGACGGAGGCCGTCTGCAGATCCTCGCCATCGAGGGCCTACCCGGGTTCGTCACTGTCTGGGGCATGCGTCCCGGTGAGACGCTTGGAGCGACGTGGATCGACATCGACGAGCCGGATCCACCGACCGCCGAGGCCGACCCTTCAGCGGTCTTCCGGGAGGGGCTGGCCAAGGGCGCTGCCGCATTCGCCAGACTGGAGGGGGCCTGGGCGGGCGACGACGGCATCTACATCGTGTCTACCGACGGTGGGCGGGCCGGCGCCGGCCAGGTCTTCCTGTATCGTCCCACGGCACCAGACAGGGGGGAGCTGACCCTGGTGTTCGAGTCGCCCTGTCGTGACGTGCTGGACGCCCCGGACAACATCTGCACGACCCCGAGAGGGGGGCTCATCATCTGTGAGGACGGGCCTGGCGACGAGTTCGTGCGAGGCCTCGATCGCGAGGGACGCATCGTCGATCTGGTGCGCCAGCCCCACCACCCGGGGCAGGAAGAGCCCAACGAGTTCTGCGGCGCGTGCATGAGTCCTGATGGTGAGGTGCTCTTCTTCAATGTCCAGGGAGACCGCACCACGGAAGGCACACATCCCAGTGCCACCTATGCCATGTGGGGCCCGTGGGCGGAGGGCGGCCTCTAGCGGGATCGTCCGGTCGGGTGCGTTTGCGCACCGGGGTGTGATACCCCTATCTGGGTGCATGACTCACGCCCCGCCCCCCAGCGTCACCTTCCTCGCCACGTGCGTGGCCGATCGTTTCTTCGCCGACGCGTGCTGGGATGCCATCACCGTGCTCGAGCACTTCGGCGTCTCGGTCTCCGTCCCGCTCGGGCAGACCTGCTGCGGCCAGCCCGCGCATAACACCGGCCGACGCGAGGAAGCCACCCGCATGGCGCGCCACACGACTCGGGTTGCCGGCCAGGCCGGCGCCGTCGTCCTTCCTTCGGGCAGTTGCGCGGGAATGATCCGGAGCTGCTATCCAAGCCTGCTCTCTCGCGATACATCCCTGAAGAACGGCTCGATCCGTGAGCGTGGTGCCGAGGAAACGTCGACCCTGCCCGACCGCGTCCGGGAGCTCTCCGAGTTTCTCGTACACGACTTGGGCGTCCTGGGACGAAGGTGGAGCGACTCGGGCGAGGCGACGCCGCGATTGGGGTCGGGCCTGGAGGGAATGAGGGTCGCGTACCACCACGGGTGCCACGCACTGAGAGAGCTCGGGGTCCGCGACGAGCCGCTGGCCCTTCTTCGGGCGTGCGGCGCCCGGGTGGAGTCCTGGGACGGCGACATGGAGTGCTGCGGCTTCGGCGGGCTCTTCAGTGCCAAGTTTCCTGAAGTGTCCGCGGGGATGGCGGACCGCAAGCTGGACTCCCTGCCGGAGGACGTGGACGTGGTGACCTCCGCTGACGGGGGCTGCCTACTTCAACTCTCGGGTCGGGCCGGTCATCGGGCCACCGGAGGTGAGCCGAGCTTCACCCACCTCGCTACCCTCCTCCGACGCGGCCTGACGTGACCCAACGATCGACACCCGGCGACTACGGTTCCGCCTCCGCTCGCATCCTCCGCGACGAGCCGTCCATGCGCTCCGCCGTTACCGCCGCCGCCCGTACCAAGGACGAGCGGCGGCAGGTGGCATGGGCACAGATCGACGCGGACGGATGGCGCGACTGGGCGCGAGACCTCAAGACCCATGTGCTCACCCATCTCGACGACTACCTGCAGCAAGCGGAGCAGTCCCTAGCCGCCAACGGATGCAAGGTGCACTGGGCGGCCACCGGAGCCGATGCCTGCGATGTGGTGGTTCGCATCGCCGAGCGCCTGAGCGCGCGGAGCGTGGTGAAAGCGAAAAGCATGCTCACCGAGGAGATCGGGCTGAACGGCCGATTGGAGGGGGCCGGACTGGCAGTCCGGGAGACGGACCTGGGCGAGTTCATCATCCAGCTCCTCGACGAGCCCCCCAGCCATATCGTCGGACCGTCACTCCACCGCAGCTTGGACGACTGTCGGCGGCTCTTCCACGAACGGTTCGGGACGGCCCTCGACGCCTCCCCGGAGACTCTGGCGGCGACGGCACGGGTGGTCATGCGCGACGAGTTCCTCGACGCCGACCTGGGCATCTCCGGTGCCAACTTTCTCGCGGCGGACACCGGAACGGTGGCACTCATCGAGAACGAGGGAAACATCCGCATCTCCACGTCTATCCCCAAGGTGCACGTGGCTTTGGTGGGCATCGAGAAGCTCGTACCGCGATTCGAGGACCTGTCGGGGCTCATCCAGCTCACGGCACGGTCCGCCACCGGCCAGCCCATCGGCAACTACGTGTCCCTCATCCAAGGGCCTCGCCGCGCGGGCGAGCGGGACGGGCCGGACGAGGTCCATGTCGTATTCGTGGACAACGGACGCACCAACCTGCTGGCTGACCCCGAGGCTTGGGAGATCCTACGGTGTGTGCGATGCGGCGCGTGCCTCAATACGTGCCCCGTCTACCGGCAGACCGGAGGTCACGCATACGGCTGGGCCTACTCCGGGCCCATCGGAGCCATCCTCGCGCCTGGGCTCCTCGGGCTCAGGGCCTCGATGCCGCTTCCGTTCGCGTCGAGCCTGTGTGGAGCTTGCGCAGAGGTATGTCCGGTTCGTATTCCAATACCTGAGTTGCTGGTCTACTGGCGCGAGCGCGCTGCAGCAGAGGGGCTCACGCCCGCGCTGGAGACGGCAACCATGAAGATATGGGCAACGCTCTCGGAGCATCCGGATGCCTTCGGAGTGGCTGCGGACGCCGTCGGCGCGTTGCCCCTCGACGCGGTGGGTCGCCGGCTGCCGGTGGTGCGGGGGTGGATGGAGGAGCGGGCGGCCCCACAACCGAGTCGAGAGCGTTTTCTTCGGACCTGGAGCAGGAAGGAGGAAGGTCAGTGAGCCCTCGCAATCGGATTCTGGGATACGTGCGCGGTGCGACAGCGTCGAGGCCTCGTGTCCCGCATCCCGGCCGATTCGACGGACGTTTTCTGGCCGGCGACGATCGCCCGCCGGTGGACCGCTTTGTCGAGCTGTTCTTGGCTGCGGGGGGTGAGGTCGAGCGGTTCGCCGACCTGGAGGACGCGGCCCAGTGGCTTTACGGCTTCGCCGGGGACTTCGAGAGCGTGACCGTGGGAGCCACTGTGCCCGGAGCGCTGCGGCCGCACGTTCCTTCTACGTGCCCGGACCTGGCCACCCTCGGGATCTCGCACGCTTTGGCCGGCGTGGCGGAGACTGGCTCTCTGGTTCTCGATTCGCGCGATGGTCGACGCACTCAGCTACTGGCGCCGACGCACGTGGTCTTCGTGCGAGAGCGTGATATCCATCACACGCTGGTCGGTGCCATGGTCACGCTCAAGGCCGACCTGCCATCTGCCGTGGGCCTGCACTCGGGCCCGTCGAAGTCCGCGGACATCGGTCAGATTCTCGTGCGAGGCGTGCACGGGCCCGGACGCATCGTCGCTGCCATCGTCGGAGAGCCCGGCCCGGAGTGAGCCGCGTCTGGCTCAAGAGGGCGGCGAGCAAGAGCCCGCCGATGGGATTCAACCTGCCCTTCTCCAGCTGAGACCTGACCGTCCAACGGGCGCCCCTCAGCGGGCTCCCAGGACGACGGTGCCCCCCACACCCGGGAGATGGAGCGCCTCCGGCGGCAGGCCAGCCGCCTCCCAGGCCGAGCGCGCTCGGACCGGTGGCTCCGACGGGTCTTCGTCTGTGAGGCGGAACGTGCCCCAGTGCATGCCCACGAAGGCCCCTGCCGCCCCCAGGTCCAAGTAGGCGCGGACGGCCTCCTCCGGGTTCATGTGGGAATCGGCCATGAACCAACGTGGCTCGTAGGCGCCGATGGGTAGGATCGAGGCCGCGAAGGGGCCGAGACGGTGCCCGATCTCAGCGAACGCCGGACCGTAGCCGGAGTCTCCGCCGAAATAGATCCCCGGATCGCCGGCCACCGGCAGCACGGCCCACGAGCACCACAGCTCACGGTTCATGTGAAGACCCCGCCGCGTCCAGTGCCGAGCCGGCAGGCAGATCAGCCTCACACCACCGGGTCCCGTCATCATGCCCGCCACCTCTTCCCACCAGTCGAGCTCCACTACCCCGGCGACGCCCCAGCTCCGTAGCCATCGCCCATGCCCCAGAGGACAGACCCAGGGCAGATCCGCTCCGTACCGGGCGACCAACCGCTTCGTCGTCGCGGCATCGAGGTGGTCGTAGTGACCGTGGGACAGGAGCACGGCATCGATCGGTGGAAGCGCATCGAGTGGCAGCCCCGGATCCGCGAACCGTGGTCCCCCCACGATCGAGAAGGGTCCTGCCCGGGAAGACCATATTGGATCGGTAAGCAGGTTCAGCCCTCCGACCTGGATCAACAGCGTCGCATGTCCCACAAGCGTGATGCGGATCTCGTCCACGTCGGCCCGGGTCCTGGCGACTGCCGGTGTCTCCCGGGGCACCTCCGAAGGCGTGGGGTTGGGGGGTAGATCGGACCGGAGCCGCTCCCACATCCATGCGAGCAATCCGCCTGGACGTCGCTCCAGCTCTGGGTGTGGTGCCCAAGGGTTGCGAAACCGGCCATCGGCCAAGTGGTGCGCCCCATGATCACGGCCGACCGGAAGCGGGGGAGCCTCGGGCGCCCTTCGGGGCCGACCCAAGCTAAAGCGGGCCTCATCGTTGTCACCCTCAGTCATATCGACCGACAAGTTGGCACGCCGACGATGGACGGGCGAATCCTCGCCGGAGCGCCACCGGCGTCCGCAAAACGAGCGCCGGACCGAGGAGCTCGGCAATCCCACGATCAGGGCCAACCTCCATGATGCTCCTCCTCGAGCCTGCGTCGCCGAACCTCTGATTAGCTGGCATCGGAGAGGTACACGCCCAGCAGGATCAAGTATCCCAGGCCCAGCGCCCCGGTCCCGACGAGGGCCGGGACGCTCCCGGCCGCCGCACCGATGGAGAAGGCCTGCTGGAATCCACCCGGATCGAAGTGCCCGTACTCGGGAAAGCTCTCGCGGGACAGGGACGCGCCGTCCCACCGCACGAAGAAGGCGCCCTGGTCTCTGATGTTCACACGGGCGTCGAAGGTCGCGCCGCGGACACCGGGGTATCGCATGTTCGAATCCAGCAGCCCCCCCGACAGCTCAAGGCTCCAGTCCCTGGACATCCATCGTCGGGCCCTCAACCTGGCCCCGGTGAAGATGCCCGTCCCGCCAGTCGGTCCGATGCTCAGCGTCCCGCCGAGAGCGAGGTTGGGCGTGAGGTTCACCATGTGCCCGAGATTCCACTCGAGATTGCTCTCGAAGGCCTGTCTGCTGACGGGCGCCACGTCCCCGTAGGTCACCTGCCTGGTGGTCTGCGCCAGCGGCGTATAGCCCTGCATCTCCATGATCCAGAAGCTCTTGCACGTGGGCAGCGGCTGGCCGCGAAGGCATCCGACGCGTCCTGTCGCGTCCTTGTCGGCCGGGTTCTGCGCGCCGAGACGGCCGCTGTCCCCCAGGAGGCCCGTGCCGGGCGCCGCGAGTGTTCCAAGAACGGTCAGGGCAAGGGCCACCGTCAGCCATCCGGCCCGCATGCGCCCCCGCCTCGCCCTCGTTTGTCTCGCCATGTTCATGTCCGTCATCCCCATCCTCCTCATTTTCCTCATCGGTCCGCGCTTGCCACATCGAACAGGGGATCGAGCAGCCGGAAGGTGCGGTACAGCTCCTCACCCTCCAGCGGCGGGTCGAGGTGCTGCGCGCCCACGAACACCAGCTGAAAGACTCGGGCGAGGCGGCGCGCAGCATCACCGGGCCCCATGCGTTCCTCACACAGCTCCTCAAGGAATGCGAGGCGGCGGCGATCCACACGATCCTGAATGCGTGCGGCCTCCGGCTCCCGTGCGGCCCAGCCACGGATGGCCCGCTCCAGGCGTGAGTTCCTGAGCTCTGATGCCTGACGATTGACCGCGCGCAGCCGGTCCGCCACGGGCGCATCCTCGTGACCCGTCTCGATCAGACGGTCCGTGGCGTGGCGTTCCCAGGCCTCGAGCAGCTCCCGCACGAAACCCGGACGGCCGTCGAAGTGGTGGTAGAACGACCCCTTCGAACGCTCCAGGCGCTCACACAGTCCATCCACTGTAAGGCCCGCGTCGCCCTCTGACACCAAGACCCGAAAGCCCTCCGCGATCCAATCGTCCCTGCGTACCCTGGTCATGCGGTCCTCCCGTATTACGCCCGTGCAACCTTGCGGGGCTTTTAACATACTACACCGTATGGTATAGTCCAACCCCGTCATTGTTCCGCGCCAATTCCCATCGCATGGTGGTGTTTCTTCCCTGCACCCCGTTCAGGATCTGCCCACGTGCCTGAGCTTCCGGAGATCAACGCGTATATCGAGGCGCTGGACCGCACGATTGTCGGCCACACCCTTGAAGCCGTGAGGCTTCGGTCTCCGTCGCTTCTGCGCACGTGGGACCCGGCTCTTTCCGGCGTCGAAGGGAAGCGGATTATGAGCACCGATCGGCTGGGCAAGCGGATCGTTTGGCACTTGGAGGACGATCTGAAGTTGGTCTTCCACCTCATGCTTACCGGACGCTTCAAGTGGAAACGCGCTGGAGCGGCGGTGCCGCGCAAACGCGCACATGCTGCGTTCGACTTCGCGCACGGGACGCTTCTGCTGACTGAGCAGGCCAGCCACAAGAGGGCCTCACTGCACGTCGTTCACGGCGCGAACGCGCTGGAAGAGCTCGATCCGGGTGGGCTGGAGCCCTTGGAGGCCTCGCTGCCCGCGTTCCACGAGGCGCTCGTGGAGCGGAACCGAACCCTCAAGCGGGCGCTGACGGACCCGACGGTGCTCTCGGGGATTGGCAACGCCCACTCCGATGAGATTCTCCTCTTCGCCGGGCTCTCCCCGCTTCAACGCACCAGCAATCTGACGGACGAGGAGATCCGCCGGCTCTATAGGACCACCCGACGTTCGCTCACCGAGTGGTCGCGCCGGCTCAGAGATGAGTTCGGAGACCGCTTCCCCGACCGGATCACCGCCTTTCACCCGGACATGGCGGCGCACGGCAAGTACGGGGAGCCGTGCCCGGTCTGCGGCTCAAGCATACAGCGAATCAAGTACGCCAATCGCGAGACCAACTACTGCCCCACGTGTCAGACCGGCGGTAAGGTCCTGGCCGACCGGGGGTTGTCCCGGCTTCTCGGGGACGATTGGCCGACGACTCTCGAGGAGTTGGAGGACTTGAAACGGAAATAGTTGGCTCTTCAGGGGGTCGGAGCTGGCTCTCTCAGGCCGGCCTTGAGCTGCTCCAGGAAGCGATCACGGGCTTGAGCATGCGCCTCGTGCACAGGCTCGGGCCAGAGCCCGTGCATGGCGACCACCAGGTCCAGTGAAGGATCGATGTGGATCAGCTGGCCAAAGATCCCGCGGGCGCTGAAGGAACCGTCTCCATGGAGCCACCACAAGTATCCGTACTCCGGGTTGGCGGGCGACGGAGTCGTCGACTCGGCCATCCAACCTTCGGGGAGCACCCGGGCACCATCCGGTGTGACTCCCTCGTCCAGCGCGAACGTTCCGATCCGCGCGTAGTCCCTCAAGGTGGCGCTGATGCAGCATCCGGCGTACTCGGGGCCACCGGGCTCGACGAGCATCCACGAAGCGTCGTCCTCCATCCCGTAGGGTCCCCAGATCTTCTGACCGAGGTACTCGGAGAGGTTGTTCCCCACCGCCCCGCGAACCACCGCCCCGGCCAAGAAGATCTCACCCGTGCTGTAGTTGAACCGGGTCCCGGCTTCGGCCACGCGCGGCCGGTCGTTCAGGAACGCCAGTCGCTCCGCGGCTCCGTAGTCGATCTCCCGACTGACGTCCGAGCCGGGATCACCGTAGTCTTCGTTCCAGTCGACGCCGGAGCTCATCCGGAGCACGTCCCGAATCCGGACGCCTTCGTATGCTCCGCCGCGTAGGATAGGCACGTAGTCGGTGACGTGGTCATCGAGTCCTCCGATGTACCCGTCCGCCAGCGCCGCCCCCATGAGCAGCGACACGGCCGACTTGGCGACCGAATACGACACCCACGGCTGCTCGGGACCGTGCCCGTGCGCATAGGCCTCCAACACGACGCGGCCATCTCGCACGATCATCAAACCCGTCTGGTGATTCTCCTCCATGAATCTCACGGCGTCGACGTCAACAATTTCCGTGGAGGCCGGGAGAGGCTTGGCGATGGTCCCGGCCTCGATGCGTCGCGTGGGGAAGATCATGTCGTACCGGGGAAAGCCTGCACGCTTCTCCGCTTCGGACCAGAGGAGGACGCTGTCCGGATGCCCGAACGCGTGGGTCGGCTCCCTCCCTGGACTCGGCGCCCCGGCGTCCGCACAGCTCGTGGCCGCCGCCAGCAGCCCGACGGCCAGCCACCGATTAACGAATCCGCCACCTGAGCGGTCGAATGGTTGCGAGGCTCCGGGGGCGGACGGCCCCCCGGTCCAAAAGGTACTGGTCGACATGAAGGAGCGATGGATGATGAACGGGAAGACGATGTGTGGGGCGGCTGCGCTCGCCCTGATGATGACGGTGGGTGCGTCGGACGTGGTTGGTCAACTCGGGCCCAGGGGTGATCGTCCGGTCCGGGGAGATCGCGTCGTGGAGCAGGCTCGGCCCGCTCGCGGATCCGGGGCGGGCGCCGTGGAGAGGCTCCTTCGCCTTCGGGACCGATTCGAGCTGACGGAGGACCAGGTGTCCCGCCTCGACGCGCTCCGCAGCGAGGTCGTGGCGCAGCGCGGGCAGAGTACGGCGGAGCTCGAAGAGCTGCGCTCGCAGCTCCGAGCAGGAACCCTGGACCGGTCGGAAGCCCGAGCGCGGATGCAGGCGCTCCGTGAGGACCGTCGGGCCATGGTCGACCGATCGAGGGCGGCCGTGGAGGACATCCTCGACGACGAGCAGAAGGCCGAGATGGAGGCCATCCAGGCGCAACGCCGAGCCTTCGAGGCCGGTCGCCGGTCGGGTCTTCGCGATCGGGCGCGTGGGCCGGCGCGGCCTGGACACCCGGAGAGAAGCCGCCGGCGGCCCGGAGTCCGCGGCGGAAGCTGAGCGCTCCTCGACAGGGAAGCCCTCAGAGGCCCCGGGGTCGCCAGACCTCCGGGGCCTTTTTCCTACCTGCCGACCGCGGTCCCACCGGCCGCAGGACCACCTTGACCCTCCCCCGAGGGCCGTCTACGTTTCACGAGCTGAAACGAAGAATCATTCTTAATAACACCGCGCCCGGGCACGCTGCTCGTGCGCGATTTCCGTCGATAGCAAAGGGGACGCATGAGCGACGCTCCCATCCTGAAGATCTCCGGTCTCGAGGCGAAGGTAGCGGACGAGGACACGAACATCCTGAACGGTGTCGACCTCGAGATCCGAAAGGGCGAGATCCACGCGGTCATGGGCCCTAACGGCTCGGGCAAGAGCACCTTGGCCAAGGTTCTCGCAGGCCACCCAGGGTACGCCGTGACCAGCGGCAGCGTGACGTTCAAGGGCCAAGATCTCCTCGATTTGGAGACGGACGAGCGGAGCCGGGCCGGCATCTTTCTCGCGTTCCAGTATCCGGTGGAGATCCCCGGCGTGTCCATCGCCAACTTCCTCCGCACCGCTGTCCAGGCACACATGCCGGAGGGCGAGGAGCTCGACCTGTTCGACTTCTCGGATCTCCTCATGGAGCGGATGGAGATGCTGGAGATGGACCCCTCCTTCGCCGAGCGCCACGTGAACGACGGCTTCAGCGGCGGTGAGAAGAAGCGGAATGAGATCCTCCAGATGGCCATGTTGAAGCCAACCCTGGCCCTGATGGACGAGACGGATTCCGGGCTGGACATCGACGCGCTCCGCGTAGTCTCCGAAGGGGTGAACAAGCTCGCCGAGGAAGATCCGGATATGTCGATTCTGCTCATCACCCACTATCAGCGGCTCCTCGACTACATCAAGCCCGACGTCATTCACGTCATGATGGACGGCCGCCTCGTGCGATCCGGTGGACCGGAGCTGGCCCTCGAGCTCGAGAGGGAGGGCTACAAGGACTGGCGACCCGAGGAAGCTGCTTCCAATACCCCGCCTGGCGCCGAGGGCGCCGGGACCTGACCGGAGGACCCTCCCATGCCTCAGAACGAAACGATCAAAGACCTCAACCTCGACGAGTACAGGTACGATTTCGTCACCGAGGGCAAGCCGAAGTTCCGGGCAGAGAAGGGTCTTTCCGAGGAAGTCGTGCGCCAGATCTCGGCGCACAAGGAGGAGCCGGAGTGGATGCTCGAATACCGCCTGAAGGCCCTCGACATCTACAGCAAGAAGCCCATGCCCGCGTGGGGCGGTGACCTGAGCAACCTCGAGGACACGCTCGACGAGATCTACTTCTACGTCCGCCCCCAGGACCAGATGGAGCGCTCCTGGGACGACGTCCCCGAGGAGATCAAGGACACGTTCGAAAAGCTGGGGATCCCCGAGGCAGAGCGGAAGATCCTGGCAGGCGTCGGTGCCCAGTACGAGTCGGAGATGGTGTACCACTCCCTCCGGAAGGAGTGGGAGGAGCAGGGCGTCATCTTCGACTCCATCGAGGACGGCTTGAAGAACCACCCCGAGCTGTTCCGGGAGTATTTTGGGACGGTGGTGCCACCCGAGGACAACAAGTTCGCGGCTATGAACGCCGCGGTGTGGTCGGGGGGCTCGTTCGTCTACATCCCCAAGGGCGTCTCGCTAAACACGCCGCTCCAGGCCTATTTCCGGGTGAACCAGGAGCGGATGGGGCAGTTCGAGCGCACGCTCATCATCGTCGAGGAAGGGGCGCAAGCCCACTACATCGAGGGCTGCACCGCGCCCGTCTACTCGACGGAGTCGTTCCACTCGGGCGTCATCGAGATCCTGGTCAAGGAGAACGCCAGGTTCCGCTACACGACCATCCAGAACTGGTCGAACAACATGTACAACCTGGTCACCCAGCGGGCGCTGGTGGAGGCCGGCGGGCACATGGAGTGGCTGGACGGAAACCTCGGTTCGAAGCTGACGATGAAGTACCCCTCCTGTTACCTGATGGGTGACGGTGCGCACGGCGACATCCTCTCCATCGCGTACTCCGGTAATGGCCAGCACCAGGACACGGGCGGGAAGGTCGTCCACGTGGCGCCGAACACGACGTCGTCCATCGTCTCCAAGTCCATCTCGAAGGGGACCGGGCGATCCACATACCGCGGCCTCTGCAAAGTCTATGAGGGTGCGCACCACTCCCGCTCGAACGTCGAGTGTGACGCGTTGCTCATCAACGACACCTCCCGGACGGACACGTACCCGTACATCGAGATCGACGAGCAGGACGCCAGCGTGGGACACGAGGCGTCGGTTTCGAAGATCGGCGAGGAGCAGCTCTTCTACCTCACCTCGCGGGGGATCCCCGAGGAAGAGGCCATGGCGATGATCGTGCGCGGCTTCATCGAGCCCATCGCCAAAGAGCTTCCCCTCGAGTATGCGGTAGAGCTCAACCGCCTCATCGAGCTCGAGATGGAAGGCTCGGTCGGCTGACCGGGCCGATCACCATCGTATCGACGAACCCATGCAAGATATCGGCTTCATGGAAGGCATTACCGACGCCATCAACGGCGCAGCGGTCCAGAGAGTATCCGAGGGTGAGCCCGACTGGCTCCGCGGGCGCCGCGCTCACGCCTGGGACGTCTACGAGCGCACGCCGCTCCCGACGACCAGGCTCGAAGAGTGGCGCTACACCGACCTCAAGAAGAAGCTGGACCTCTCCTCGCTCCGACTGAGTGACGCAGCTACCGCGCCGGACGATCCTGATGTCTGGCCGGACCGCCTCACGGACGCCATGGCGGAGGATCGCGAGGCATCGGGGCACCTGGTCCTCATCGACGGGCATGTGGTCCACACGGACATCGAAGAGGGCCTAGCCGAGAAGGGCGTGGTCCTCATGTCGCTCCACGAGGCCCTCGACGCGCACGAGGAGCTCGTTCGCGAGCATCTAGCGACGGACGCCGTGCCACCCGGGGAGGGCAAGTTCGCCGCCCTGAATGCGGCGCTGTGGAACGACGGCATCTTCCTGTACGTCCCAAGGGGAGTGAGGCTCGAGGATCCGGTACGTATCACCCGCTGGGTGTCCGAGACCGGAACGGCCTACTTCAGCCGTGTTCTCATCGTGGCGGAGGAGGCGAGCCAGGTCTCCTATGTCGACGAGGTCCTATCCGACGGCTTCGAGCGGCAGACCTTGGTCTCCAACGCCGTCGAGGTCATCGCCGGTCAGGCGGCTCAGGTGCAATACGTCTCGGTCCAGCGGCTGGGGGTCGGGGCGTTCTTCCAGTCCGTTCAGCGGACCCTGGCTCATCGAGATGCGACCCTGGATACGCTGAACGTGGGGCTCGGCGCTTCGACCAGCCGTGTGGACCTCAACGCTCGGCTCCTCGGCCCCGGATCGAACTCGGAGATGCTCGGCCTCTACTTCGGAGACAAGAACCAGCATTTCGATTTTAATACCAGCCAAGACCATGTGGCGCCCAACGCGTCCAGCGACCTCTTGTACAAGGGAGCGCTCGACGGCCAGAGCCGAGCGGTCTTCAGGGGTATCATCCGCGTCCATCCGGGAGCCCAGCGGACCGACGCGTACCAGACCAGCAGGAATCTCCTGCTCGCCAGCAAGGCTCGCGCGGACTCGCTGCCGAATCTGGAGATCGAGGCGGACGACGTGAAGTGCTCCCACGGCGCAACCGTGGGCGAGCTCGATGCAGAAGCCAAGTTCTATTTGATGAGTCGTGGGCTGGACCGTCTCACAGCGGAGCGTTTGGTGGTGCTGGGCTTCCTCGGAGAGGTCTTGGCACGCCTCCCCTTGGGGGGTGTCGTCGAGAAAGTCACGCGCGTCATCGAGGAGAAGCTGGCCGAGCATGTCTGATTGGGTGCGCGTGGCGGATGTGGGCGCGTGCCCGTCCGGACAGCTCAGGGGCGTCATGGCCAACGGCCAGGCGGTGGTCTTGGCTAACGTGGACGGAAGGATCTGTGCCTTGGAGGACGAGTGCTCCCACGATACCTACCCGCTTTCCGATGGTGAGCTGGAAGGCGGGAACGTGGTCTGCAAGTACCACGGCGCTCGCTTCGACGCGTGCTCCGGGGCTCGGAAGGCCCTCCCGGCCGTTCGCCCTGTTCGGGTTTTCCCAGTGGACGTGAGGGACGACGGGATCTACGTGGACGTCGCACCGCGTTGAGGGATCGAGCGTGCCTGTAGAGCGAGGCCTCGACGTGCAAGCGGTGCGTTCCGAGTTCCCTGCCCTCGCACAGGCCGTCCATGGGAAACCCCTGGTCTATCTCGACAACGCTGCAACTTCCCAGAAGCCGCGAGCGGTGCTGGACGCCCTGAGCCATTACTACCGCGCGGACAACGCCAACGTCCACCGCGGCATCCACGAGCTCTCGCGCAGGGCCACCGACGCCTACGAGGGAGCCCGTGCGAAGGTCGCTGCATGGGTCGGCGCCGATGACCCCCAAGAGCTGGTCTGGACGAGGGGAACCACCGAAGCCATCAACCTGGTCGCGACGGCGTGGGGCCTGGACAACCTGACTGAGGGCGACGAGATCCTCATCTCCGTGCTCGAGCACCACTCGAACATCGTTCCGTGGCAGCTACTTGCACGCCGCACCGGCGCTGAGGTCCGGTACCTGGAGCTGGACGAGGAGGGCCGACTGGTCCTGGACGACCTTGAGCGCCTCGTCACCGACCGTACCAAGCTCGTTTCCATCTCCCACGTCTCCAACGCGCTCGGAACGATCAATCCGGTGTCGCAAATCGCCGAGGCCGGGCGAGCGGTGGGGGCCCGCATCCTGATCGACGGCGCCCAAGGGGCCGTGCACACGAAGGTGGATGTCACGGACCTGGACGTGGACTTCTACGCATTCAGCGGCCACAAGATGTGCGGACCGACAGGCATCGGCGCGCTATGGGCGCGTCGCGAGCTTCTCGAGGAGATGGCGCCCTATCAGGGCGGCGGAGAGATGATTCACCTGGTGGGTCGAGACGAGAGCACCTGGGCAGACGTGCCACACAAGTTCGAGGCGGGAACGCCGAACATCGCCGGAGCGATCGGCTTCGGCGCCGCGGTGGACTTCCTCTCGGAGATCGGCATGGACGCCATCGCGGCGCACGAGCGCGCGCTGGTGCGTTATGCCCTGGAACGATTTGACGCCATCGAAGGCGTCCGCGTCTTCGGGCCGCGCTCGCTCGATGAGCGCTCCGCCGTCGTATCGTTCTCCATGGACGATGCCCACCCCCACGACATCTCTACGATTCTGGACGCCGAGGGCGTAGCCGTGCGCGCCGGCCACCACTGCGCTCAGCTCGTCATGAAGCACTTCGGCGTGCCCGCTACGGCGCGAGCATCGTTCTACCTGTACAACACCACCGAAGAGGTCGACCGCCTGGTCGACGGCCTCGAGCGGGTGCGCAGCATCTTCGCCTGAGGCTGGGGCGGAGAGGCCCAGTCCGACGACGTGGCGCGACGCGTTCACGCCACCGTATGTTGTCGCATCGTCCCGGCACGAGGATCCCATGGAGACACCCAAGCTCAACTCCCTGTACCAACAGCTCATCCTCGAGCACTACAAGAGCCCCAGAAACAAGGGTGATCTCGAGGATCGGACCATTGAGGTACATATGGCGAATCCCGTGTGCGGGGACGAGATCCGGCTCCAGCTTCGCATCGAAGACGACACCATCGAAAGCGCGAAGTTCATGGGCCAGGGCTGCTCTATCAGCCAGGCCGCCGTGAGCATCATGACCACGCTGCTCGAGGGTCGTTCACTCTCGGACGCCGAAGACCTTGCCGACAGCTTCACCTCCGTGATGCACGGGGACCAGGACGCAGCCCGCGACAAGGCGCTGGGAGACCTCCGTGCGCTGCAGGGAGTCAGCAAGTTCCCGGTCCGCGTGAAGTGCGCCCTTCTGGGCTTCGACGCGCTCCGCGAGGCGCTCCGTCAGCGTGACGAGGAGCGAGACAATTGAGCCCCACGGAAGTCCACTCGGCCCACCTTTCCGACACGCGCGCGGGTCCCGTAACGGTATGGGTGTCCTCCAAGGGTCTGCGCCACATCGAGTTCGGACCGCTCCCCCAGGAGCATCACCTCGACCCGCCCGAGCGATATCCTGAGACGCTGCGTCTGACGTTGACGCAGCTCCGACAGTACTTCGCGGGGGACCTCAGAAAGTTCGACATCCCGCTGGATCTTGGGATGGTCGCTACGGACTTCCAGCGCCGGGTCTACGAGCGGCTCCTGGCCGTGGACTACGGAAAGGTCACGTCGTACGGAGCGTTGGCCCGTGAGCTCGGCGGCCCGGAGCTGTCCCGTGCCGTGGGGCAGGCCGTGGGTGCCAATCCGATCCCCATCGTCATTCCCTGTCACCGCGTAGTGGGTGCCGGTGGCCGCCTCACCGGATTCGGCGGTGGCCTCGAGGCGAAGATCGCGCTGCTGCGGCTCGAAGGAATCGACGTAGACGGAAACCAGCCTCATTCCCGCGTCCTACCCGACGTGATTCCGCTGGACCTCTAGACGGCCGCTTCAGCTGGCATGAGCCGTCCCGGGACCCACGATCCCGGTCCGCTGGAGCCGGTGCCCCGAAAACGGCCCGACTCTTGCAGGCGGCTGTTCGCCCCGGATGGCGCGGTGAAGCGCCCCGTTCGGGCCGGAGCACACGCCGCAAGGAGGCACCAGCATGACGAGACCAAGCACGGGCTTGCCCTGGAGAGAATCCCTCGGAGGAGTCCGACACGGGGATCTCCGCCCCTATCGCATCCGCAAGATCCTCTTCGGCATGGTTCAGAACCACTGCCACGACCTCGGAATGCGGGAGGGTGACACCATTCGGTGCCTCCGAAAGGACGCCCAAGGGTTGGAGGTGAGGCTCTCCACCGGCAAAGTGCGGCAGCTACCCAACGAATACGCATGGTTCGTCGAAGTGCAAGCCGAAAGCGTCCTCCGACCCAAGGCGCGCGCTAGCTGACCTCCGGCTAGGCCACCCTCAAGCCATCGGCAGGCTCTCGACCAGCTCGACCATCCGTCGGACGTGGTCCGGCGTGGGGAGTCGGCCCATGCCCCCGCCCAGGTTGTCGGTCATGTGCTCGGGGTCACTCGTCCCGGGTGTCGCCACCGTAACCGCCGGGTGGGCGATGACGAACTTCAGCATGAGCTGAGCCCAGGTGCTGGCATCGAACTCCGAAGCCCACTCCGGGACGGGGCGGTCTCCGATGCGCGCCCACATTCGACTGCGGCCGAAGGGTAGATACACCATAACTGCGATTCCCTGGTCCTGGGCCAGAGGCAGAATCGTCTCCTCCACCGCTCGGTTGTCCACGGCATAGTCGACACCGATGAAGTCCAGCGGGTACTCCTGCATGACTCGGGCAAGCTCGCCGTATTGACTCTCACGGGTCGTGGTGATCCCCATGTACCGGATGCGGCCTTCCTCCTTGAGCTCCTGCAAGACCCCGAGCTGCGTGGCGGGGTCACCCATGTTGTGCACCTGGATCAGGTCGATGACCGGAATCCGCAGCCGCTCGAAAGAGCGTTCGATCTGAGCCATGGCCGCCCCGCGATCGGCCGTACCTCCCCCGCGACCGGCGACGTTCACCTTCGTGGCCCAGAACATGGCCTCCGCTATGCCCCGCTCGCTGGCCACGCGTCCGGCGACCTCCTCCGAGGCCCCGTAACCTGCGGCGGTATCGAACACGGTCCCCTCGCCGTCCACCAGAGCCTGCAGCACCTCGCCGATCGTATCGAACTCCTCGTCCCCGGCCGCCTCGGAGAAGGTGTTCGCTCCCCCGAGCCCGATCACCGGGATCTGTTCGCCACTCGAGGGAATTTGACGGGTGAGGATCCCACTGGGGGTACGTCCCGAGGCGAGAGTCCCGGAGGGCACGGGAGGGGCCGCGACCTCGGACGCGACAGAGTCCCCGCCCCGGTTCTCGCCGTCGGAGGGTCCGCACCCCTCCAGAGCAAAGGCTGCGCTCGCCCCAGCCGTGATCCTCAGCCACTCACGCCTCGAAAGGGTCATGCTCTCTCCTCCAGGCTCCTGACCAGGCCCCGCTGGGCCCGTATGTCCACGATCGCGTCGATGCTAAGACTGGAACCGGCGGGGCGAGAGCGCCAGGGAGGTCGAGTCCTCGGCGCCCCTGAGCACTCCATCCGCCACGATCTCGCCCGTGACCGGCCCAAGGGTCAGCCCAAGCATACCGTGACCCGTAGCGATCCAGGTTCCGGGCATTTCGGGAAGCTCGCCAACGATAGGGAGTCCATCCGCACTGACCGGGCGCAGCCCCGCCCATTCAGAAACGGCGTCGACCGGCTCCAACGCCGGGAAGGCGGCGGAAGCCGCTCGCACGAGCTGCCCCAGGCGCTCCGGCCTCAGCGTCCGGCTCTCACCGGCGAACTCCATGGTACCGGCCAGGCGAACTCGGCCCTCCAACGGGGTGCAGAACACGGAAGACTCGTGTAGGACGCAAGCAACACGTAGTGGCGGTGCACCCACCCGGCCCACCGGCAGGTCCCGGTGATATCCCTTCCCGGGCTGGACCGGGAGCCGCAGCCCGGACCGGGCGGCAAGCCCGAGGCTGAACGGCCCCGTGGCCAAAACGACGAAGTCGGCTTCGTAGATCCGCCCGTCCCCGGTCCGCACACGCCGCAGCCCACTCCCGTGGTCGACGTCCACGACACGGGCTCCTTCTATGACGCGGGCTCCACGGCGTTTCGCAGCCTCTGCCACCCCCAGAGTGAACAGCAGAGGGTCCACAGTGGCGGACTCCGGATGGAAGATTCCCCCGACCACGTGCCGGGCCAGCGCTGGCTCTCGCTCCAGCAGCTCCCGCGGAGCCAGGCGCTCAGGCGCGTACCCGTATGGCTCTATGCGATCCGCCTCCGCCTCGGCCTCCGCGAGGCCCGCTTCCGTGAAGCACACGTCGTAATAGCCGGCCCTGCGGAATCCGCACTCGATGTCCTCTTCGTCGACCAGGCTCTGGAAAAGCTCCAGCGTACGGTGGCCCATGGGCCCCATGACGGCCATGGCCGCCTCCGCCCGCTCCCATGTGCAAGCCAAAGCGAAATCGAGGAGCCAGCGCCACAGCGGAGGATCCCAGCGGGGCGGGATGTAGAGCGGGCTGGAGGGGTCGAACACGCGTGCGAGTGCCTGTCGGACGCGTCCCGGCTTGTTGAGCGGAGGATGGCCAGCGGACACGGTGCCCGCATTTCCATAGGAAGCCTCTCCCGCCACGCGGCCCCGCTCTAGCAGCGTCACAACCGCGCCGGAAGCCGCGAGGTGGTACGCACAGCTCACACCGATGACACCGCCCCCGACGACCACGACTCGGGGCCCGGTGGAGCGATCGCTCATCCGGCCTTCGGGTCGAGAAGCACCTTGATCGACCCCGTCTTGCGGCGATTCGATGCGGTGGACAGCGCCTGGCGGTACTGCCCCAGCGGGTAGACGTGGGTGACCATCCGATCCACTGGCGCGAGGGTCTCCATGAGCAGCTGCCGAGTGATGTCGAACGTGTGCGTCCGCCCGTCGCGCCAATCCTCCATCCCGTATCCCACGAAGCCCTTGATCTCGAGCTCGTGGGACCAGACGAAGGTCAGATCGAGCTTCCGGATCTCCGCGGCGCAGCCCAGCATGACCAATCGGCCCCGAGGGGAGGCGAAGCGCATGGACTGGGTAAGCGTCTGGCCGCCCCCAACGCAATCGAACACCAGCGGGAAGCCGCCTCCGGCAAACACCTCGTCGCCGACGAGCGGCATGTATCCTCGAGCTCCCGTATCCACTAAGGCCTGCCGCGCCTCGGATCCGGGCGCGACGATTCGGGTCGCTCCCAAGGCCCGCGCTATGGACGCCTCGTGATCCCGCTTGATCTGGCCGACGATCTCGCCCCGAAAGCCGGCGGCCCGTAGTGCCCAAATGGTGCCCAGCGCGATGGGACCACTCCCGATGACCAGCACCGGACCCTCCCCCCATGGTCGCATGCCCAGGACGGCATGCATACCCACGGCCAGCGGCTCGATGAGGACCGCGACCTTGTCGTCCATGGCGTCATCCACAGGGAAGACCTGACTTCGGTGCGCCAGAATCCGCTCTGACCACCCTCCAGGCAGATCCGAATGAAAGCCGATCGTGGCACCCCGGCTCATGGCCTTTCCGCCCACCCGGGTCACGCCTTCCTCCCCGGCGTGCTCACAGGTGCAGTGCTGCCCCGCCCCACATGACGCGCAGGCCTCCCCGGGAGCGAAGCCTCGGGTCTCACACGAGAGCATAGGATCCACAACCGCCCTCGCCCCCACCTCCAGGTCGGCAACCTCGGCACCCACCTCGACCACACGGCCCAGGATCTCGTGTCCCAGAACGGCGGGAAACGAGCCGAACGGCTCCATCGCCGGACTCGCCTTCAAGTCGAGCGTGCCCACGTCCGTGCCGCAGATTCCGGCCTTCAGAACCTCGAGCCGGACCCAGTCGTCACCCGGGAGAGGGGACTCCGGGACATCTCGGAGACGGAGCCCGCTAAGTCCGCCGTACCTGGCCGCCTCGGTCAGGGGCCCCAGGGTACGCCCCACCACATAGCTGGGGACGCTGATGTTGAAGCATACTGCACGCATGACGGCGCTTCCTCTCGAGTTGAGTACACGGAACCGCCCCGACGTCGGGCCACTTCGGATCAGTCCCGTGAGGGTGGCCCGTCAGGGTGCCGTTCCGGACAGTCCCCTCAAGATGGCGCGGATCGCGCTCAACGTCTGCCCCGACACCGCGCTCAGGCCCAGGACCAACGCCCCCACGAGCGCACCGGCTTCCCAAACCCCGACCCACGGCACGGCGCCCGCTCCGCCATAGGACGCAAGGCCGAACAGAGCCAGCGCCAGGATGCCCGCCACCACTCGCTCCACTCGGCACAGAGGCACCAGCATGGCATCGAGGCCGCTGACGGGCGCGTCGCCCTCGCCCTCGGGGCTCAACGCGTGCGTGGGCGCGCCGGCTTCTTCCGGCCGGCTGAGCTCCTGGACATGTCCAAGGACCTCCCTCTCCAGAAGGTCGTCCTCGGATAGAAGCTCGCGAGCCCGCTCGGCATCTACGGCCCGCACCCAGAGCACGGCAGGACGGGCGATGGTCACGCCAGCGTCGGCTCCTCCAGCGTCGTCGATTTGGAGCCGGAAAGGGATTCCCGCATCACGAAGGAAACCCGCAGCGAACTCGGCCTCGTGGCGGTAAAGGAATTCAGCCACGGGAACGTGGGGACGGCGATCCATGCTGGTCATGTGAGCCCGTGGGCGTGTAAAGCGGCTGGCCGGAGGAGCCCGGTCTCCTCACCTTACGCACTCCTCTCGAGGCCGTAAATGGGCTCGATGGTGCCCATCTCCGTCCAGGTAGCCGTGGAACGCTCGCTCCGAACCCCCAATGCTCAACCGCCTACGAGCGGGGACCACGGCGGCGAGCGGTCTCGCCGTGTCGCCATCGTGGGGAGCGGCGTGTCCGGACTCGTGGTCGCATACCTCCTTCACGCGCGCCACGAGGTGACCGTATTCGAGGCCCGGGAGCGCATCGGCGGCCACATCCATACGGTGTCCGTACCGGACGCGGACGGTCGCGATCATGCGGTAGACACGGGCTTCATTGTCTTCAATGAGCGGAACTACCCGCTCTTCACTGACCTCCTCCGACGCCTTGACGTCCCATCCCAGGCGTCCGACATGAGCTTCAGCGTGCGATGCGATCGCACCGGGCTGGAGTACAACGGCTCCACCACCCGGCAGCTCTTCGTCCAGCCGTCCAATCTGCTACGGCCGAGCTACCACAGGATGCTGTTGGATATCCTTCGATTCAACCGGCGCGCTTCCCGAGCTATCGAAGCCGGCATGGGCGAGGAGACGTTGGGATCGTATCTGGCACGGGGGAGATTCTCCCCCCGCCTGGCCGAGCACTACCTCGTTCCCATGGGCTCTGCGCTCTGGTCCATGCCACCGGGAGACGTCCTGGAGATGCCGATCGGCTTCTTCGTGCGGTTCTTCGACCAGCATGGGATGCTCACGGTGGACGACCGGCCCGAGTGGCGGGTGGTCCAGGGGGGATCCAGTCGCTACCGGGACGCGATCACGGAGACCTTCGCGCACCGGATTCGCACCGGTACCCCGGTTCGACGCGTCGCGCGCCACCCGGACCATGTGAACGTCGATGGCGAGCGGTTCGACGAGGTCGTCTTCGCATGCCACTCGGACGAAGCTTTGGCCATCCTCACGGACCCCACCCCGACCGAACAGGAGGTCCTCGGGGCGATCCCGTATCGAGACAACGAGGTGGTACTCCACACGGACACGTCCGTGCTTCCAAGACGGCGTCGGGCCTGGGGTGCCTGGAACTATACGATCCCTCACGAGATCGGTGATGATGTCCGCGTCACGTACGACATGAACATTCTGCAGAATCTCCCGGGTCCCACCACGTTCTGCGTCTCGTTGAACGCCAGTGATCACATACATCCGGATTCCATCCTATTTCATACGACGTACCGACATCCCCAGTACTCTGTGGCCGGATTCAGAGCCCAAGCGCGTCATGACGAGATCAGCGGGCGCAACCGGTCACACTACTGCGGGGCCTACTGGGGGTACGGGTTTCACGAAGACGGAGTCCGGAGTGGGGTGAGGGTGGCCGAGGCCCTAGGGGTTCGATTTTGAACAGCGCCATCTATCTCGGACGCGTCGTTCACCGCCGGCTCGAGCCGCACCACCACGAGTTCTCGTACCCCTTGTTCATGATGTACCTCGACCTCTCGGAGCTCGACGAGGTTTTTCGCGGGCGCCTTCTATGGTCCACGGATCGGCCCGCTGTCGCATGGTTCCGGCGAGCCGACTACCTCGGGGATCGGGGCTCACCACTCCACGATGAGGTGCGGGACGTGGTCGCGGCCACGGGCAGGCCCCGACCCTCTGGCAGGGTGCGGATGCTCACACATCTTCGGTACTTCGGGTACGTGCAGAACCCCGTGACGTTCTACTACTGCTTCGATGGGGCAGACGACGCGGTGGAAGCCGTCGTGGCGGAGGTGACGAACACGCCCTGGGGTGAGCGTCACGCCTACGTGGTCGGAACGGATGCCGTGGTGGACGCGCCAGGCACTGGCGATCTCCGGACGAGCGAAGCTGGCTCGCCGACGTTTCCGAAAGCATTCCACGTCTCGCCATTCATGCCCATGGCTCAAGAGTACCGCTGGACCTTCACTCCGCCCGGCGCCGACCTTGCCGTCCACATGGAGAACCTCCAGGACGGACGAAGGGTCTTCGACGCCACGCTCCGCATGCGCCGGCGCGAAATCTCGGGACGATCCCTGGCCGGTGCGCTCATTCGTCATCCATGGATGACGGCCCGCATCGCCTCCGGTATTTACGCTCAAGCACTCCGCCTCTGGCTCAAGCGGACCCCCTTCTTTCCCAACCCCGGCCAAGTTGAGTCATGATTCCGTCTCGTATCGCCGAGTCGGTCGTGCGATCCCGTCTCGCGGCCCTCACGACCGGCTCCCTGGTCCTCAGACACGGCACCGACGTCGCGAGGTTCGGCCCGGGCGGAGCGGACAGCCCGAAGGCGGAGATCACGGTCCACGATGGACGCCTGTTCGCGGCGCTGGCTCTCGGGGGACACGTGGGCGCCGCCGAAGCGTACATGGACGGCCATTGGACGACACCGGACCTCACAGCCGTGATTCGTCTCTTCCTCCGGAACCGAGACGCCCTGGACGGACTGGAAAAGGGCCTGGCCCGTTTGGCCATTCCGCTGCGAGCGCTCCTCCATAAATGGAATCAAAATACGCGTTCGGGCGCAAGACGGAACATTCATGCGCACTATGACCTGGGAAATGAGTTCTTCGCCCACTTTCTCGACGAGACGATGACGTACTCGGCAGGCTTGTTCGAGGGAGGCTCACGCTCCATGAAGCAGGCCTCCGAAGCGAAGTACGACCGCATCTGCCGGAAGCTCGGTCTGCACGCTGGGCTCCACGTCATCGAGATCGGCACGGGGTGGGGCGGCTTCGCCCTGCACGCCGCGGAGCGGTACGGCTGCAGGGTCACCACGACGACCATTTCCCGGCGACAGCACGAGCGGGCCACCGAGCGTGTCCGGGACGCAGGACTCGAGGACCGGGTCGAAGTGATCTTGCGCGACTACCGGGATCTCACGGGCACATACGACCGCCTGGTCTCGATCGAGATGATCGAGGCCGTAGGGCACCATTACTTCGAGACCTACTTCAGGACATGCGCCTCGCTCCTGAGCCCCGACGGTCTGGCGGCGATCCAGGCCATCACCATCCAGGATCGCTACTACGAGTCGGCGCGAAAGGAGGTGGACTTCATCAAGCGCTACGTCTTCCCGGGAAGCTGCATCCCGTCCGTCTCGGTCCTTGCTGGAGCAGCGGCATCCACGGATCTGCGGCTCGTCCACCTGGACGACATGACGCGCGACTACGCCGAGACCCTCCGCAGGTGGCGACATCGCTTCTTCGAGCGCTGGCAGGGCATCCAGAGCCTGGGCTTCGACGAGCGGTTCAAGCGTCTATGGGATTTCTACTTCTCCTACTGCGAGGGCGGATTCGACGAAGCGGTTCTCGGTAGCGTGCAGCTCACGTTCGCGAAGCCCGCGGCGAGACCGAGCGTGCCCCTGCTCCCGGGGGGGACGCGCAACGCGGGCCCGGACGCCACCGCGTCTGCTGAGGACGCAGAGCTGAGCGGAGCTGCACGATGATCGGTTTCGGCATCGAGCTGGCCGAGCGGGGCCTTCTACCCCTCCCGGCGCTCCGCATGGGCGTGCGCCGGCTGCTGCGTGCCCGGCTCCAGGAGATGGAGGGTGGGCCTTCCCCACAGGAATTCGTAGAGGCGCTCGAAGAGGGTCCGATCGCAGTAGAGACGGACGCAGCCAACAGCCAGCACTATGAGGTCCCCACCGAGCTCTTCGAGCTCGCCCTGGGACCGAGGCTGAAGTACAGCGGAGCCTACTGGCCCACAGGTATTGAACGCTTGGCCGACGCTGAGGTGGCCATGCTTCGCCTGACGGCCGAGCGGGCACAGCTGGAAGACGGTCAGGACATTCTCGAGCTGGGTTGCGGATGGGGGTCGCTCACCCTCCACATGGCTCGCACCTTCCCGCACGCCCGAATCACGGCCGTTTCCAACTCGGCGTCGCAGCGACGGCACATCGAGGCGCGGGCGCCGGCGAACGTGCGGGTGCTCACGGCGGACATGCGGACGTTTCAGCCCGAAGGCAGGTTCGATCGGGTGGTGAGCGTGGAGATGTTCGAGCACATGAGGAACCTGCCCGAGCTCTTCCGGCGAATCTCCACCTGGATGGCCCCGGAGGGCAAGCTGTTCGCGCACGTGTTCTGTCACCGGGCGCATTCGTACCTGTTCGGCACCGAAGCGCACGACGACTGGATGGGCCGCTACTTCTTCACGGGCGGAATGATGCCGTCGTACGACCTCCTGCCATCATTGGACCGCCAACTCGGCCTGGAGGAGCGATGGGCCGTGAACGGTAAGCATTACGCCCGGACGGCACGTGCCTGGCGAGAGAACATCGAAGCGGAGCGAGCGACCGTCATGTCGGTGCTTACCCGAGCGTACGGGGCCGACGCGGCACGGTGGTTCCACCGTTGGCGGCTGTTCTTCCTGGCCTGTGAGGAACTGTTCGGCTACCGGAGCGGGTCGGAGTGGCTCGTGGGCCACTACCGGTTCGCACGACGGTCCGATCAAGAGGCCCATTCAAGTCAGGACCAGCAGACCCAACCCGGAGAGGACGAGGACACCTCCCACCGGGCGTGACACCGCCGGGCCCAACGGTGTCGCGGTCTCCAGGACCATGAAGCCGGTCATGAGCGCCATCAGCCGCCAATCCATTGCGCCGACGAAGAGGGCCAGCGCCATGAGGGCCCAGCAGCATCCCAAGCAGAACATGCCGTGGCGGACTCCCATTCGAAGGGCCCCACCCAACCCCGCCCGCCACCCGGACAGGAAGAACCCCATCGGGCTGCGACAGTGGTCCAGGCAGGCCTGCTTCAGTTTCGAGAATTGAAACAAGCCAGCCGCGACCAGTGCCATGCCGGACAGCGATGTAGGCGAAGCCGAAACCGGCATCCCGGAGCCCACGCTGATCATGCTGAGCTGGACCGCAGCCATCAGGGCGCTGAAGGCGAGCCAGGCCATCGCGTACCCAGCGCCAAACAAGGGAAGCGTGCCTCGAGCCGCGCCCACGGGGAGCATTCGGCGAAGCGCCCGGAGCCACGGCCAGACCACAGGGACCATCATCACCGCCGTCATGCCCGACCACATGGCAAGGAGCGTCGGGAAGTCCGCGGTGTGGTGCGGTGCGGTCAAAGGGCCCGTCTTCCCCGGATGCCGAGCGGCACTAGGGGCTTGAGGACAGTCGAGTCGGTCAAGCCTGCCACTCGAACTGCGACCACAAACCGTGCGTTCCCTGTGTCCTGATACGCACGTCGCCGTCGTCGTATCGTGTGGTGCCTCTAGCGATGACCTGATGGGGCGCGTGGATCTGATTGTAGATGTTCTCGAACACGACCGGACGACCCCGGTCACGCCCTCGGATGGCCCCTACGGCAGCCTCCAGCAGTCCTGGGATTCCCACCTTCTTCTCCGACTCGGTATCCTCGATGCGAATCGGCACCGACCGCGTTGGCAGCCACTCGTCAACGAACCGCGCCAGAACCTCCCAGGGACCGCCCAGCGTCCCCTTCAGCACGGCCTCCAAGCTGGATCTTTGGGCCTCGTCAGCGTCCTCGGAGATCAGGATGACCTCTCGCCAGCCGCCGTCGATCATGACCTGCGGGCTCTCGTATACGACCACCGCGTCCAGCCCGTCCAGTCGGACGTCCCGCACCGCCCCCTCCAGGACACGAATGGCCCAGAAGCCATGGCAGACTTCATGAGTGCATGGTTGGCTGAAATGCACGTGACCCGGACAGACGGCCGTGCAGTTGCAGTTCTCGAACAGCAAGCCCTTCGCCCACCACTGATCACCCATCGGCTGGGGCTCCAGTGTCCGCTTTCTCCAGAGCCAGCGCGTTGATGCAGTAGCGGAGCCCGGTGGGTGCCGGGCCGTCGGGAAAGACGTGTCCGAGATGGGCGTCACAGACGCTGCAAACCACCTCGATCCGACGCATGCCGTGAGAGCTGTCGTCCCGGTGCGCGACGACGTTCGCCGCCACGGGCTGAGTGAAAGACGGCCAGCCCGTCCCCGACTCGAACTTCTCGCCGGCGTCGAAGAGGACGGTCTGGCAGCAGGCGCACGCATACCGCCCGGGTTCGAACCTGCTGCACATGGCCGAGCTGAACGGACGCTCCGTGCCCTGCTGCCGGGTCACGCGGAACTGCTCTGGTGAGAGCCGCTCCCGCCACTCGTCTTCCGAGCGCTCGACGCGCCGGGGAGGTGCAGGCGGGTCCCGTTCCGCCAGACGCAGCACCTCGTTCCAGTCCGATATCACGGTCATGACTCACTCCATGCAGGGGAATCCCTTGGTCCGGTCGGTCGAGTCCGGCCTGTCCTCAGCCCGGTTGTCACGCCGGGCGCCCCCTGCAATGTCGCCTCCGGCGCACCGGCCTTCCAGATCCCGTGCGATGCTCCCCGCTCCCCGGGGTCGGAGATGCGCGACCGGCCGCGGGCCGCCATCGGCCGAATCGCCATGCGTAACCTTGCCCACGCGCCGTGGCACACACTAGAATGCTTCATCTATTCTAATTGGAGTCATCCATGTCCCAAGCCCCGACAGAGGCGCCGAACGCGCACGTCAACCCGCCCCAGCAGGCGCGGTCCCGTCGGACGCTCGAACGAATCGTTCGGGCGGCCTTGGACCTTCTCGACCAGGAGGGACCGGACGGCGTGACCGTCCAGGCCGTCGTGGCGCGTGCACGATCTTCCGTCGGGTCGTTCTACGCCCGATTCCGAGGCAAGGAAGATCTCCTGGAGTATCTGGAGGAGCGCGTCTGGCGCGAGGCGGAGCAGCGCTGGCAGGAGCGCCTCAAGGAGCGCGACTGGGCGGTCCTGTCTCTGGAGGAGCTGGTGCGCGGCGCCGTCCGGCTGCTGGCCGACGCCCGTCGGTCGCGGGCCTCCTCGCTCCGCGCCCTGGACCGGATGGGGGCCGGGTCGGGAGACGGATACGCTTCATTCCGCCGCTACGTACTCGAGAGCCTCTCGGACCTCCTGCTGGAAAGGCGGGACCAGATTCGACACCAAGACCCTGAACTCGCTGTCAGACTAGCGCTTGCGGCGATCGCAGGCGCTGTGGACTCCGGTGATCCGTCGTCGGGGCAGCCGTTCGATCCGCGCGTGCTCGAGCGCGAAGGCGAGGAGTTGGTGGTCGGGTACCTCACAGGCTCGGTGCCCGTAGGAGCCGTCCAGGCCACGACGGAAGGCGAGCAGGAAGAGGCGGACGACGACGAGGACGTCGATTTCTTCGACGTCTGGGGCTGAGAAGCCAGGACCTGGCGGGCTCACGGCCCGCCGCCCGTGGTCGATCCCTACGCTTCGATTCTCCAGCGCTTCAGCGTGCTTCAGCTCCCCCAGGGGCACGACAGATCGGCCCACCACAGCATCCCGGAGTCCCCGATCGGGCTACCCGGCGGCATTCCGGGTGCGCCCGGGGCAGCCACCGGCTCCCACGGCCGCTCGATAAAGCGAGCGATGTCCGATGCGAGCGCGAGGAAGTGGGCGCGATCAGCCGGATTCGCCGTGGCCGACGCCTCGGCAACCGACACGGCGAGCTCCTCGAGCTGATACGACGTCACCGCTCGCACCTGAGCCATCGGAGCCCGGCCCGCCAGCGCGATGAGTCGCTCGACCACGGCTCGCTCGACGGCCCGGTTGATCTCGGCCTGGTACGTCCCCGCCGGCTGAGCACCGAACGTCGCTTCCCGCACGCGGTCGATGACCTGCTCCAACCCCGGTAGCGCGGGGTCGAGGGCCCGCTGCTGTATCAAACGGGCTGCTCGCTCTGGATGGAACAGGGCCGAGAGCGTGGCCTCCGCGGCGGCCCGCGCGGGGGCAATGGCATCGAAGACGTTCCCGGTGTGACGCTCGAAGAGCTCCTGGTGGGAGCCGTAGCGAGCCGGGCGCGGAGGGAGCATCTCCAGGACCTGGTCGGAGAAGGTAAGCTCCGAGGGATCCAGGGTCCGCAAGAGCGCGTTCAGGGCACGCTGCTGCTCCGCCGCCGGTACCGACCGGAGGGGTGCCTGCCCGTCGCCACGCAGAGCGTAGGTGTAGTACTGGCCAGCGACGACTTCCGAGGTGGCCTCGGCCTGGTAGCGGTGATGCAGGTAGAGCGGAACCAGGGCCTCCTCCATGACGGCCATGGGCTCGCCAGACCGGATGGCCGTCTCGCCGAATGCGTCCAGCGCGGCGCGGCGCACGTCCATCATGCGCTCGAGCTCATCCGCCGCCGAGGCTCCGTTGTCCCACTGGTGCGCCTGGGGATGCGCGCTGTTGTTCCCCAGGAACGTGATGCCATCGCTCATCCCTTCCTGCAGAATGGCTTCGAGCGCCGCCGCCTCGTCGGTCCCGTCGGGGAAGTCGGTGTACCCGTAGCGGATGGCGATCTCGTCCCACGCCCCGATCCGGTCCGCGTACGAGTCGCGACCGAGGGTCACCTCACGGCCCTCCAACCGGACACGTGGATGAGGATAGTCCATGACCGACTGGACCCCGTCGTCGGTCTGGGCACTGGCCACCCAGTTGTGGCTGAGACCGAGCGTGTGCCCGATTTCGTGAGCCGAAAGCTGGCGGATCCGCTGGAGGGCCATCTCACGGACATCCGCGGGCCGCTCGTCACCATTGATGTAGGGCGAAGTCAGGCCCTCTCCGATGAGGTAGTCCTGGCGCACCCTCAGCGACCCCAAAGTGACGTGCCCCTTCAGGATCTCCCCGGTACGCGGATCCTGGACCGAGTTTCCGTAGCTCCATCCGCGGGTGGAGCGATGCACCCATTGCACCACGTTGTATCGCACGTCCATGGGATCGGCCGTATCCGGGAGGATCTCCATGCGGAACGCATCGATGTACCCTGCCGCTTCGAACGCCTGGTTCCACCACGCCCCGCCCTCGAGGAGGGCGCTCCGGACGGGCTCGGGCGTCCCGGGGTCCAGGTAATAGACGATCGGCTCTACGGGAGCCGAGCGCTCCGCATCGGGATCCCGCCTCTCGAGCCGGTGACGGGCGATGTAGCGGATCTCCAGGTCGTCCTCGATGGGCTGGGCGAAGTCCATGAAGGTGGGGCCGCCGTACCCGGCCCTGGGGTCCGCCCTTCGCGGCTGGAACGACCCGTCCAGCGCCGGCAGCTCCACGAAGGAGTGGTGCTGGCGGACTGTCAGAGCGTTCCCCGTCGGCGTCACGCTCCGCACCAGTCCACCGGGGTTCGAGGAGGTGAACGTGAGCGTCACCTCGATCTCGGTGTTGCTGGGGAAGCCGCGCGTGCGCGGCATGAACACCGCGCTTCGCGCTCGATCCAGGCTCCACGAGCCCTGCCCGGGCTCCAGGCTACTCTCCACCCCGGCCCAGTCCGTCATGAGGAAGGCGGTAGCATCGACCAGGACGCGGTCGCCGGTCTCGGCCTCCGCTTCGAAGCCCCAGAGGATGGAGGTCGGGAACCCGTCGTCCACAGACCGACGCTCCAGGGCGTCGTCTGAGATCGCCCGGTATCGGTAGTTGGGTTCCTCCATCAGCACCTTCGGGCCCACACGCTGGAAAACGACCACGTGGCGCCCGCCCAGATCACCGCGATTCAAGCCGATGTCGTTCTGACCGAGTCCTGCCGGGAGCGAGGAGTAGTGGAGCAGCTCCTCGTTCCAGCGCCCGATCTCGAGCCACAGGGTCCCCGCCGACTCGTCCCAGTACATGGGGAGGAAGCCGTCGATTCGCGTCATTCCCTCGGTGTGCGCTTCGATCGTGGGGAGCCCCTCCTCCTGTGCTTGGACGGCCGTCACCCGAATGCCGGCCAGAAGGGTCACGAGGCAGAATCCCCACATGATGCGCTGAGCCATCTTCAATCTCCTCTCGGGTCCCGGATCTACGGTCGCGGGCAGCGCGACCGTCGGCGAATCTGCCCCAACGGGAAGCGGCGCGCTACCCGACGGGCGCGGCGACGCCCTGGGCCGGGAAGCCCGAGCGGGCCGCGATCGAGAGGCCGGCTTCGAGGAGACCTCTTACTGGTCGGCGCCTTCCTCGCGCTCCTCGAGATCGTTCTGGATCGACCGGAGGATCTGCTGGAACGTCTCGAGTGGAAGCGCGCCCTGCAGAGGCCCGTATCCGACGACGAAGAACGTCGGCGTGCCTCGAACGCCCAGCTCCCGCGCGACCTCTCCGGCCGCGGCGATCCGGTCGAGCCGGCGACCCTCTTCGTGGCAAGCGTCGTAAGCCTCGGCATCGGCACCCGCCTCCAGCGCCCAGCTCCGAACGAGCGTCGTTGCCTCATCGCTGGACTTCCACTCCGCCTGAGCCTCCCACAACCTGTCATCCAGGCGCTCGAACGCATCGGGGGCCTGCTCGAGGGTGCACTCCGCAGCCCGCAGAGCGACTCGGGAGTTGTCGAACATCCCTGTCACGTAGGGCAGGAACTTCCATTCGACGATCCCGGTCTGCACGAACTCCGCGTCCAGCGCGGGGAACGTCTCCATGTGGAATCGACGGCAATAGCCGCACCCGTAGTCGGACAGCTCCATGATCCGGATCGGCGCCCCCGCGGCGCCCCGATCGACGCCCAGCTCGTTCAGGCTGAGCTGCCGGATGGGCCCGCTACTCTGGGCGTCCCCGCCGCCGGCCGCGGACAGGAGCCCTCTCGTAACGTCTTGCGTCTCCTCGCCGTCGGAAGCTGCCTCGGGCCCACATGCGGCGGCGAGGCCGAGGAGGGCCACGACCAGGAGTCTTCGGGTGGTCCGGAGCGGGTGAGTCCCAATAGCAGCCGCTACTGGTCCGAGTGTCTGCTTCATGGCATTTCCAGATCGATGAGTTGGCCCATTCCCGCGAGCGCTCCGGTGAGCGCGGCGAAGCGGCCGGTGAGCATCAGGATTCCCACGATCACCAACACGAGTCCGGCGATCCGGCGCAACGGCACCAGCCAGCGCCTTGCATGGCCGGCGCCGGCGAGAAACAAGTTGAGCGCCGAGGATGCGGCGACGAAGGGGATTCCGAGTCCGAGGGCATATGCCCCCAGCAACCCCATGCCCTCCATCATCGTCGCTTCAAGGCCCGTGTACAGTAGGATCGAAGCGAGGATCGGTCCAATGCACGGCGTCCATCCCGCCCCGAAGGCGGCACCCACGAGCACGGAACCGACCGGCCCCACGGCGCTGCGGGGCCCATGCGGCCGCACCTCCCGGTCCAGCCAGGAAAAGGGGAGCAGTCCCATGAGCCAGAGGCCGAACAGCGTCACGGCCAAGCCCCCTATGCGACTCAGCCACGGAAGCGCGTCGGCGATCGGACCACCCACGGCGGTGGCCACCAGACCCAGCGTCATGAAGACCAGCGCGAAGCCGACCACGAAGAGAACGGAGTGCAGAACCGCGGCACGACGGGCGGCGCCGTGACCGTCCTTCAACTCCTCGAGCGTGAGGCCCGAAACGAATGCCACGTAACTCGGCACCACAGGCAACACGCATGGCGACAGGAAAGAGACCAATCCGGCGGCGAACGCCAGAGGGTAGGAGATCTGGATTTCCATCGGATGCGGCCCTACACGTCGCCGGAGGTCATAAGCTGAAGTCCGTGAGTAGGCGCTTCTCCTCCTCACCCAAGGTGGCCTGAACCTCCAGATACTGCTCTATGCCGCTTCCGTTGAGCTTGTTGCGGAGGAGCTGGTCGAGCTGGAACAGACCGGCCGAGTTGGAAAGCTCCACGCGGATCCGGATGGGCTTGGCCTCTCCACGGTCTATGGACACCGAGTCCACCGCGGCAGCGGACACTGAATGGATGGAAAGGGAGCCGGCGGAGAAGGGGATCCGTGAGCGTCCCTTGGCCATGTCCAGCGCGTCCGCGATCCGCACCACTCCCGCTTCAAGCGTCAGGGGCTTGCCACCCGAGCGGTGAGCGATGATCGCGTGCAGGATCTCCGAGCGAAGGATGGTGCAACGGCGCGCGTCATAGATCTCGGGCAGGACCTCTTTCAGCTTCTCCCGCGCGATGAAGAGGCTGAACGCCTCGTGGTCATCGCGGTGAATCGACATGCCGACGTCATGGAGCAGCGCGGCCAGAGCCACGACCACCTCGGCATCCTCGGGGTCCATCCGATAGTTGCGGACCACGTGCGGCGCCACCCCTGCGTCCACGAGCAACCGCAGCATCCGCACGGCGATGTTCATGACGATCTTCACGTGGACAGGGCCATGATCCGTCATGCCCAGGCGCTCCACGGCGTTCACGTTCGTGGCCAACAACAGGCCGTACAGGTCCTCGTCCGCGTTCACGAGCTCCATGGCCCGCCGCAGCTTCGGGCTGTGCCGGTCAGGCACCGTCATCTGGATACGACGCTCGAATCGATCGTCGATGTCTCGAGCCACGTCTGCCGGGTCGGGTGCCATCTCCGTGTCGAAGTGGTTGTCAGACTTCAGGTTGCTCATAACGCGGACTCCCAGTCCGTGACCCTTGGCGCACCTTCCCGGACCACCACGGTTCCTACGATGCGGTCGTGAATAGCCTGCCGGTTGGCGTCCCAGTACACCTGGGCGAAGCCCAGTAGCCCGGTGGCGAACCCGGCCGCATATCCACCTGCCCTCTCAAACGCGGTCCACCACGTCACGGGTTCCCCGTCCAGTCGCACGACGCGGATGCCCAGCAATCGCTTCCCGACAGTCTGTCCCTTCCACCACGGGAGCATGACCGTCAGGTAGAGAGAAGCCCACCCGAAGCCGAAGCCCAGCTCGTCGAGAAAGCCCCTGAGGCCTCCCAGGAGCCCATCGTCGGAGGGACGTGACTCCTCGGCGGCCTCGCGCGCGGAACGGAGCTCCGCGGCCAGCGCCTCCACCTGGTCGGCGAGGATCTGAACCGTGTCGGGGAGGACCGACCCCGACTCGACCGCACCTGCCTCCACCCCGCCCACGGCCGTCTGGTCCGCCAAGAGGGCTTCGATCAGCTCGGTGGCTTCCGGGGCCCATCCCGCCTCCGGCGGCACGAGCTCCTGGAGCACCCAGGCGATCTCCTCCTCGGGTAGCTCCAAGTCCCGGCCCACGGCGACGATCTGCTCACCGGCCGCCCTGGCCGACTCGAGATCCGGCGCTTGCGCAAAGGCGATCCCGCTCGTGGCGGCGAGGACCCCCGTGGCTACGTCAAGCGGCAGCGCCGACCCACCCACATTGACGGTCCGCGGCCGGTCGTCGGCGCCTCCGAGGTCGACGCCGAACGCCGTCCACAGCACCACGGTCAAGAGACCGATGACAATCCCGAGGCATCCCACCGAGGCGCGCATGGCCCTTCCGAACGCGCTGCCTGGCACCGCGACCCTTCTGAATCCGGCGCGTATGAACAGGACCGATGCCACGACCCCGAGGACCAAAGCGAAGCTCTTCGTCAGTCCGGTGATGACCGCGATGACCAACAGGTCCAACACGATCGCAGCGAGGCGTCGGCCGGGTGGGGCCAGGGCCGTGCCCAGAAGCTCCTCGGACACCACAAAGGCGTCCGGAGTCACGATGCTGCGAGGGTCTCTGCCCGATCCTCGGGGGTGCTCCGACCCGGTGCTCATACGTCCGGCGTCTTCAGCGTCGGCGGCGGACCAAGTCCAGGATCACGAGCCCGAGGGCAGCACCGAGGAAGGCGCCGGCCAGCATGACCCGACCATCTTCCGGCACTGGTCCGATGCGCGCTGGACGTTGATCGGATCCGCTTCCGTCGAGCGGCACCGTCTGGTCGCCCGTGCCCTCCCACCCGCAGTTCGCGCAATCGACCTCATCGTGCTCCCGCGCGGTACGGTTGGCATACGCCGTTTCGGCCCCACAGAGTGGGCAGCCGGCACCGGCGGGCAGCGGACCAATCCTGTTGTACAGCGCGCCCTTGGAGAGATCGAGACGCTCGGCGATCTGATTCACGCCGTCGTCCGAGCCCCAGTAGAGGTCGTTCGCGCGGCGGGTCAGGTCCGAGTCGTCTCTCGTGCCGTCCATGTCGCCAAGTCTCCCTTCGGGTTGACCCTAGTACGCCTGACCATGAACATAGCTGGCCCCTCCGGGTCCCGCACAGAAAGGAGGTCACGATGCGTGTGCGCGATCGCGTGCTGCAGAGTCTCGAGAAGGTCTACCGGTCTGCCTTCGCCGATGCCGAGGAGGCTGGTGACACCGAGAGGATGCGCGATCTGGACCTCGACTATCAGCGGGACCAGATCCGGCTCGAGGTGCTCCTGGACATCCGTGACCTGCTGGCGACGCCGGAGCCCGCCGAGCCCGGAGAGGAGACCATCTCGCTCCTCGAGAAGGCTCAGAAAATCCGCAATCTCACAAGGCTTCGGTGATGCTTTGAAGATCTACACGCGCTCCGGAGACGACGGAGAGACTGCCCTGTTCGGTGGGGGCCGGGTCCCGAAGGCCCATGCCCGGGTCGAAGCCTACGGCACCGTGGACGAGTTGAACGCCGTGTTGGGGCTGGCCATCGCGCAGGTACGCGACCCGGGCACCGTGACCCGACTGGAGACCATTCAACACGACCTCTTCACGCTGGGTGCGGAGCTCGCGACCCCACCTGCAAGAGAGGGACGAAGGCGGCCGGCGACGCCCGAGGTGCCTGAGGATCGCGTTCCCGAGATGGAGAAGTGGATCGACGAGGCCGACGACGAGCTCCCCCCGCTTCGGGCTTTCGTCCTGCCGGGGGGATGCGAGGGCGCCGCAACGCTTCACTTCGCGCGTACCGTTTGCCGCCGCGCTGAGCGCCAGGTCGTAGCTCTCGCCGCCTCGGAGTGGGTCGGGGACGGCGTCGTGCCGTACCTCAATCGTCTTTCCGATCTTCTTTTCACCTTGGCGCGCCTGGAGAACCATCGACTGGGTGTCGGGGACGTGGAGTGGAAGAAGCCATGAGACGCTCTGCCTTCACCCTCCAGCCTCGGGATGGCGATGTCATCCGTGGGGATGTCAGACGTCCCGAGGATTCCGGTGCCACCGGGCCGGGCATCGACTCGGCGGTCGTGGTCGTCCACGGGTTCAAGGGATTCAAGGACTGGGGCTTCTTTCCGCATGCGGCCGGCCGGCTGGCGGACGCGGGACACACGGTCGTGACGTTCAATTTCTCCCGGAACGGGGTCGGGGAGGATCTACAGAACTTCTCGGAGCTGGAGAGGTTCGCGACGAACACGCTCACCCTCGAGCTCGAAGAGCTCCGCTTGATCCTGGATCAGGTGTTCGACGGCACGCTTCTGGGCGCGCCACCTCAGCGTGTGGGGCTGTTGGGCCACAGTCGCGGCGGCGGGACCTCGGTCATCGCAGCGGCCGAGGACGGTCGAGTATCCTCCCTGACGACCTGGGCCGCCATCTCCAGCTTCGACCGCTGGGACGAGGAAACCAAGGAGAAGTGGCGGCGAGATGGACGGATCTGGATTCCCAACGCCCGGACCAAGCAAGAGATGCCCCTGAACGTCACCCTCTTGCGCGACTTCGAGGAGCACCGAGATCGCCTGGACATTCTAGGCGCTGCCGCGCGGCTGGAGGTGCCTTGGCTGGTCGTGCACGGTGCCGCCGACACGACGGTGAGCCTCGACGACGGCCTGGCGCTGGCGGCGGCCGGCCCCGAGGCCGAGCTCCTTCGGATCGACGGCGCCGGTCACACCTTCGAGGCACGACACCCGTTCCAGGGCTCGCCGCCGGAGCTGACCGAGGCGCTGGAGGCGACCACCAATCACTTCCACCGGACGCTCTCGACCTGAGCGACCCCGAGGGCGCGCCACGGGCTCGGGCCATGGCCGCCTCTGTCGCGGCCACGGCCAAGCGAAAGGGGTTTCGTCCATCGGAAATATCCCGTGTCACGCAGGCTCTGTCCCTGGCGATGGAGCCGCGAATCGTCGCCCTCGACGATGACCACCATCCTGCATTTCTCCACCCGGGCCGATCAGCGCTCGTGGCCCTCGCGGACGAACCGGCGGCCAAACCAGACACCGTCGTCCTCGCAACGCTACTCGAATCCCGCGACGCACATCTGCGCGTGAGCGCCGGTCGAGTGTCCGAGGTCATCGGTGCGCCGTTGACGGGGTCGCTGAACAGCGTGCCGCTACCCGGCTCGGAGGACCTCGTGGAGCGCCTGATCACCTTGGCGCGTCCCGTGTCGCTTGCCGCCGCGGTCGAGCGGTTGGACCACCTCCGGCACGAGCACCTTCGTGAGCCCACCATCCCCTGGCGGGAGTTGGTGCGGGAGGTTGAAGGCGCGTGGCTCCCGTTCGTCCAGCGCATCTCTCCCGAACTTGCCCGCCGGTACGCTCATTGGCTTCGGGTCTTCCGCCGGCGGCTCTGAGGATTCGCCGCGGCCCGACGCCAAGGGCTCGACCGTCATGCGCCACATCTGGCTTGCGGCTCTTCCAGGCTTTGATTATCGGTTGTCTTCACGTGCGGCGCCCTACCTGGGCCACCCGCCCGCGACACGCGATCAAGGACGCTTGCGGACCATGACATATATCATCACAGAGCCCTGCATCGAGACGAAGGACGCGAGCTGCGTGGAGGTTTGCCCCGTCGACTGCATCTACGAGGGGGACGACCAGTTCTACATCCATCCCGACGAGTGCATCGATTGTGGGGCATGCGAGCCCGAGTGCCCGGTGCAGGCCATCTTCCCGGATACGGATGTCCCGCCGGAGTGGACGAACTACGTCGACAAGAACAAGGCGCACTTCGAGTAGGGCTACGCCGGATGCGCGGTATACCGCCGCGTGGGGCGTGCACAAAAGGAAAGCGGCGAGGGAGCGTGAATCGTCTCCCTCGCCGCTTTCGCGTCGCAGTGGCTACGCGCTCAGAATCCGACGGCGCGCAACCGCTCGAGCGAGACCGGCTCCATCTGCTCGTCCTGCCCGGCCTGGGGCAGGACGTCAGCAACCTTGAGGTCCCCGTTGGGCCGTTGTTGGCGCACGAGAACCAAGGTGGTCGCCAGCGCAGCCGCTCCGATAATTCCGACAACCAGTTTGTTCATGGCACCCTCCGAGGGGGCGAGAGGTTTGTCCGCTACCGTAGCAAGAACCAAGCCACCGGCGGACTGTTTTCTAGAATACACCAAACAGGGGAATTCGTCCCCCTCGACGGCGCCCTGGCTGATGCAACCCTGCACCAGACCCGATGAGCTCGCGCCGCGTGGCCGAACCGCTCCAACGACGGACGCCTCATGAGCACCCTCGACCTCAGGAGCCGCGCCCTCGCCGGAGACGCCTGCGCCCTCGCACAGGTCCTCGTCTCGATCCCTTCCGTGAATCCCGACCTCGAGTCCGACGGGGCCGGCGAGGGCGCGATCGCGGCATTCTGCGCCGAGCTCCTAGAGTCCTGGGGCCTGGATGTCACCTTGAGAGATGCAGCACCGGGACGACCGAACGTCGTGGGGCGTCTTCACGGCGTGGGCCCGACGCTCCTCCTGAATGGACACCTGGATACCGTCGGCGTCGGAGGCATGACCATCGACCCGTTCGTGGCGGACGTGGTCGACGGGAGACTCCGAGGACGGGGGTCCTGTGACATGAAGGGAGGGGTCGCCGCGCTCCTGGCCGCGACGCACGCCCTTCTGGTTACCGCTGACGACCGTCCCGAGCTCATTGTGGCCCTGACCGCCGACGAAGAGAACGCGAGCTTGGGAATGGCAGATCTTGTCGATCGAGGCGTTCACGCCGATGTCGCGGTGGTGTGTGAGCCCACCGGGCTGGCCGTCATGCCCGCTCACAAGGGCTTCGTCTGGATGGAGGCGAGGTTTCGCGGGCATGCGGCACACGGATCCCGTCCGGACGTTGGGGTGGACGCCATCCGGCATGCAGCTCAGTACCTCGTCAGCCTGGATCCCCTCGCCCACGCGCTGACCGACGGACCCACACACCCCCTGCTGGGCCATGGGTCCTTCCATGCCGGAACGATTCGGGGAGGTCGAGCGGCTTCGGTCTACCCCGAAGCCTGTACCCTCGTGCTCGAACGTCGAACGCTCCCGGGAGAAGATCCTTCCGAGGTCGTGCACCCGTTCCGGGAAGCGCTGACGCGCCTCGCGGACGCGGACGCGTCTGTGGCCGCCGATCTGGAAGTCACCCTGGAGAGGCCCGGAACCGAGGTGCCCCCCGACGCGCCCGTGGTCCATGGGCTGCTGGGCGCCCTTCGGGCGGAGGGACGGTCACCGCAGGTGAAGGGAATGTCGGCCTGGGTGGACGCCGCGTATCTGAATGAGGTCGGGATTCCGGCCGTATGCTTCGGACCAGGCTCCATCGAGCAGGCTCACACCGCCGATGAATGGATCGACCTCGAGGAGATCACCGGGTGCGCCGAGGTTCTCACGCGTTTCGCCCGGACCCTGGCCAAGCAAGCTCGCCGACATTAGAGATCCGATCATGACCAGTTCCCAGCACCTTCCGAGCTCGGTTCCTGTCGAACAGGACCGCGACCGGGCCATCGACGCCCTTTCCGAGCACTTTGCCGGCGATCGCCTCACCGTAGCCGAGTTCGAGAGGCGGGTGGACATGGCGCACCGGGCACGGTCGTACGACGAGCTCCGGTCGCTCCTCGCCGACCTCCCAGGACCCTCCGATGCGCTTGCGCCGCAGAGGCACTCCGTGCCGGCGAAGGGGAGCAGCTACAGCGTGGCAAGCGAGGCGTCGGTGAAGGATCACGGCACGGTCATCGCCGTCATGGGAGGAACCGGCCGCAAAGGGCGCTGGGCCCCGGCGCGACGGAACCTCGTCCTGGCCGTCATGGGCGGTGCGGAGCTGGACTTCCGTGAGGCGATGCTGCCTCCGGGCGTCACCGAGGTGACGGTCTACACCATGTGGGGCGGGGTGGACATCGTCGTTCCGCCGGATCTGCACGTCGAGAGCAACGGATTCGCCGTCATGGGCGGTTTCGAGTTCGGGGCCGAGGAGCAGGCACCGCCGCCGCCCGGAGCCCCGTCCCTGAGGATCTCCGGCGTAGCCGTGATGGGCGCTGTCGACATCACGGTGCGGCGCCCCGGCGAAACCGCCCGCGACGCCCGAAGGCGAAGGCGCCTCGAGCGTCGCGAGCGGCGGCGGTTGGAAAGCGGAGAGCGCTGACCGAGCCGACGGCCCCGTCAGCCCCCCAGAGTACGTCCCAGGTAGTCCTTGAGACGGGTCCACGCGTCCAGCGCCGGCTCTGCCCGCACGTCCGGATCCTCGTCCACCCGGAGCCAGAATCCGTGTCCGACGGCATCGTAGATGTGTAGATCGTGCTCCAAGCCGACGGCGTCCATCGCGGCCTCGAAGGCCGCGACGTCCTCGGGCGCAGGCCCGCTGTCCAGGCGCGCGAAGGTCCCGTAGACCTCGTGGTCCATGTCCATCAGCACCTCGGGGTCGTCCACGAGGCGGCCGTAGAAGATCGCCGTGGCCTCGTGGTCATCTCCGTCCAGACCGAAGGAAAGGGCGATCCCGCCCCCGAAGCACCACCCCATCGCGCCCACGCGACCGGTGACGTCCGGCCGGCCCCGAAGGTAGGCGACGGCCGCGTTCAGGTTCTCCACCACCCGCGGCATATCGTTCATGCTCTCCTGAATCAGGGCCATGTTCTCCTCGGGGTTCGATCCCGTCCGACCCTGGAAGAGGTCAGCAGCCAGCGTGACATACCCCTCGGCAGCGAAGTCGTCGGCCACCTGTCTCACCCGGTCTACGAGGCCGTTCCACTCGTGGATGATGACCAACGCGGGGAAGGGCCCTTCGCCGTCCGGGACGGCCAGATACCCGGTGGTCGCGTCGTCTCCGTCGACGTAGCTCAAGTCTATACCCTGGAGCGCCCCGCCCTCACCCACGATGGCCGACGGGAGCTCCCCGTCGGCGGTGGGCGAGATCGGAATCCGAGCCTCGATACCAGACATCGAGCTCACCGGCCCCTCCGAGGTGGATCCGGCTTCCTCCCCGGACCCTCCGCAGGCCACCAGCGGGATCGAGAACATGAAGGCGATGAGTCGTCGTGACATGGGTCCTCCTGAAGAGCCATCTGACTGATCTCGGATCTGTCCGAAGCCGACGCGGCGGACATGATCGTGCGAGTCCCGAAGGGAGCACCCGCCCCACGGTCGGGCAAGTCCCGCCCGTGACCTCGAGTGTCCGCACCAGGTGTCACTCATCGAGGACGATACCCTCGACACAGGATCTGGCCCGGAGCGTGTCCGCCGGCGCGCAGCCTACCGGAATCCCCCGCCAATCCACGGCTCTCGGGTCCGTCGCCGCCGAGGGAACCGATCCGGCACGCGTCTTGTAATTAGATGGCGCAGGTGACGGGGTCCGTAGAATCCACTAGGATCACGTCCCGCGTCCGAGTCGGAAGAACCCCGACCGGAGCGTCCGTACCATGAACGGCGAGCTGATTCTCGCCGAAGGACAGGAGATCGGATGTTGCGCCAGAAGAGCAAGAAATTTCTCTCTGCGATGGTCCTTCCGGTAGGCATTGCGCTTGCGGTCCAGGGGAGCACCCCGGACGCCGCCCCGGTCGAGGACACCGCTTCGATGTGGGCCCATCAGGCCGTTGAGGTGAGCTACGCTACCGACGTCGAGCCCATTCTCAACGAGTACTGCTTAAGCTGTCACGGCGGTGTCGGGGAGGATGGGGAGATCCTCATCGAGCTCGGTTACGACATGAGCACGTATGACGGCCTCATGGCCGGCTCGGACTACGGTCCGGTCATCGAGCCGGGAGATCCGGACAACAGCCTGTTCCTCGACATGATCGTCAACGGCGACATGCCCGAGGATGGCGACCCGGTCCCGGCGGAACAGATCGAGATCATCCGGACGTGGATCGCCGAGGGCGCTCAGAACAACTGACACCCGAGCTGACAGTCCGGTGAAGTAGAGAGGGCCGCCCCACCCCGGGGCGGCCCTCTCTTCGTGTCTTCCCCGAATCCTCCAGGCCATCGAGTGACCCTCGGATCCGAGCGAGCAGACCCGCGCCCTACTGCTCCTCTTCGGTGGCCTGGTACCAATCCTGACGCAGCCAGTCGACGATCAGGCCCATCTCCGCCTCGGTGAGGATACCGTCCGCCCCGAAGGCAGGCATGCGGTCGTTCTCCTCGCCGTACAGCGTGGGATGCGTCGGGTCTTGAAGCATCCGGAGCACCCAGTCCCGCGAGCCCCAACCCGTGAGATCCGGGCCCTCGGCCTCGCCTTGTCCGTATACCACGTGGCATCGGGTGCAGTCCACGACCTCGTCCACGACCGCAGCGCGGCCCCGCTCGATATCAGCGGACTCGGCCTCCTCCAGGTCTTCCTGATAGGGAAGATCCGCCTCGGCGGAAAGCCACTTCATCACGTACTCGAGCTCGGCCCGCTGCTCGTCCGACCAGGCATTGGGAATGCCGCGCTGAACGAAGCGGACCATGTCGCCGCGGCTGAACGCGGTGCCACCGAAGTATTCCTCGGAGCCCACCCGATCCGGATCGAAAAGGCCTTCCACCCACTCGCGGCTGCCGAAACCGTGCAGATCGGCCGCCGACTGCTCGTCCACCCGCGGCTGCCCGAGGCCGTCGTGCCCCTGGTACGCATGGCAGCTGGCGCAGTTGCTGGCGAACAGCTTCGGTCCCTGTGTCAGGGGATCGCTACGGATCAGCTCCAGAGCGCCCGTCGGCGGGATCCCGGTGGGCGCCGCCGCCAGCTCCCTCACCCGGTGGGCGGCCTCTTCCGCCTGCTCTTTGGCGATCTGGAAGTCCTCGTCGGCCCCGTCCTCACGGTAAGCGGCCACCGTGAGAAGTCCGATGCCGAGGATGAGCGCGCTCACGAGCCCCAGGTTGAATCTGTGCCCCATCTGCCAGTTCCCAATGATCGGCATCAGGGCGACAACGGTGACGATGGCACCCGGGATGATCATGGCACCAACCACCTCCCAACCGGCTGGGAAGTACTTCAACCACTGGAACAGGAACATGAAGTACCACTCGGGCCGCGCGGCCGCGTACGGCTCGGTGGGATCGGCCGGTGCACCGAGTTCCGCACCGCCCGTCGCGAACACGAGGATCAAAACGGTCACCATCACAGCCAACATGGCGACGGCGTCGCGGAACACCTGGTCAGGCCAGAACGTCGTGTCTGGAGCCCGGTCGGGGTCCGTGACCGTGATGCCATGGCGCCGGAAGAGGTAGATGTGTCCCACGATGAGCGCCACGATGGCGCCGGGTATGATCCCGGCGTGCAGCGCGAAGAACCGGGTCAGCGTGTGGTGCCCGTACTCCGGCCCTCCGATGGCGAACTTCTGGAGCTCGGGACCGATGAACGGAGTGATGGCGGCAATGCTCGTCGCGACCTTCGTCGCCCAATAGCCCTTCTGGTCCCAAGGCAGCAGGTATCCCGTGAGTGACAGCCCGAGCACGAGCCCCAAGAGCCCGAGCCCGAACCAGAAGTTCACCTCCCGCGGTGCGCGATACGCCCCGTCGATGACCACCTGCATCAGATGCAGAAGGAGGAGAATGACGGTCACGTGAGCCATGTAGTGATGGATGCCGCGCAGCAGCCACCCGCCCCACATCTCGTACTGGATGTAGTAAACGCTCTCCCAGGCGCCCTGAGCGTTGGCGCTATACGCTGCCCACAGGATGACACCGGTGATGAACTGGACCGCGATGGCGAACGTCAGGGTGCTACCCCACACGTAACGCCAGCGCGCCCCACCAGGGATCCGTTCGAATAGGGCCTCGTGGAGGATCCCTCGGTAACCCGTGCGGTCGTCGAGCCAATCGAGGATCGCCTTCATACGATCGGTACCTTGTGCTCTTGGCCAGGCTGGAAATTCTGGAATCGGACCCAGACCTCCTCACCGTTGCGGATCTCGCACTCCATGGTATCCATGGCCCGAGGGCTGGGGCTGCTCGGATCGTCGATGGTCCCGTCCAGCGCGAACCGACTTCGATGGCAGGGGCAGGCGAAGTGCGTGGCCCCTGGAGCCAGATTCACGAAGCAGCCGGCATGCGGGCAAACCACGTTCAGGCAGCTCAGCTCATTGTCTTCGGTCCGGCGGAGGTAGACGGCGCCAACGGGCGTGTTCTGATAGGTGGTCCAGCCATCCACGCGGTCGGTGGACACCGTGAATTTCCGGGGTACCCCGTCGGCGGGGAGGACGGAGAGGCGGGTCACCGGCACCATGTCCTGGTCGTCGCGGGTCCGGCGGAGCGGATCCAACAAAGTGACCACGCCTGCGAGCAGGGCGGGCACGCCGGCCAGCCCACCGGCGACGACTGCGCCTACCGCCGTCAGGAAGTTGCGGCGTGGCGCGCCGTCCGGCTCCGGGATTTCGTCGCTCATAAGCGCAATATCGTGCTTTGTTGCAGGAAGATTTCAGCCGCGAGGACCAGCCATCACGGCCACGATGCACAATTCGACCCCGACTCGGGTGGGCAGGCGCGCGATGCTAGGGCGCCGAAGCGCTCGCAATATACGGTACATCGAGCCCGGATCCCACCAAGGCCGGGGCGTTCCTTAACCCGCAGCCCCGAACTGGCGACGGTACAGCGGTTCACTCATGTTCGCCAGCAATGGACACCATCCTCAGGAGATAGACATGCCAAGGGCAGCCAGCGTTGATGGTCGGTCCGCTCCCCGTCGCCGAGCCCTCCTCACGTTCCCGACCCTACTCCTCGCCGTGCTGATCCCTCTCCTGTCCCCAGCCCGTCACTCGGCCGCCCAGGACGAGCTCCCCGGCGTCGCGACCTTCTCGATTCTCGGCTACGACCCCGAGACCGGAGAGTTGGGCGGCGCGGTCCAGTCGCGCGTGTTCTCCGTGGGTAACGGTGTGCTGTGGGCTGAGGCAGGGGTTGGAGCCGTCGCGACGCAGGCCGTCGTGGACGTGAGCTATGGTCCCCAGGGTCTGGAGCTGCTCGAAGCCGGGCTCTCCCCCCGGCAGGTGGTCGAGACTCTGCTTCGCAACGACCCCAACCCGCGGCCGGAAGGTTGGCCCATCGAGGCACGCCAGTTCGCGGTTCTGGACGCAAGCGGACGGGTCGCCGCCCACACTGGGCCCCAGGCTTCAGATTGGGCCGGGCACCGCACCGGTCATCACGTGTCGGCGCAGGGCAACATCCTCGCGGGTCCAGAAGTCGTGGACGCCATGGTGGAGGCTTTCCAGGCTAACGATGGACACTTGTCGCTCAGGCTGCTGGCGGCCCTGGAGGCGGGTCAGGCTGCCGGAGGGGACCGGCGAGGCATGCAGTCGGCGGCGATGCTCATCGTCCAGGAGGACGGCGGCGTGTGGCTGAACAACGACGTGGTGCTCCGCCTCCAGGTCGACGACCATGCCGAGCCTATCCGGGAGCTCAGGCGCCTCGTGGAGATTGCCGAGGCCCGGCGCAGGCGGATCCGAGGCGGCTGACCAGGACCGCTCCGGGCGAGCCCGCCGCAGCCCCATACATGGCTTGCGCGCCCGCCGACCAGCGGCTCGCTCACCGCTCCGAGATGGGCCTTCGCTCGAAGATCTCCGGGTCCGGGAAGGTCAACGAGAAGCCGTACCAGCGGGTGTAGACCTGAAGGGGCCGATCCCGCTCCTTCCGCTCGCCGTCGGGCCCGTAGAGGATGCCGTCCTCGATCCGGTCACCGTTGGAGAGCCGAAGGATCCGGCCGTCCCACCGGGCCCCCGACGCCTCCGTCCGCTCCGCCAGGAGAGCGTATGCCGAGGGGTCGTAGTAGATGAGGACGTTCTCTCCGGCGAAGTCGTCGAAGACGATGTTGTCCCAGGCAGCGACCACGGGCATGGGATAATATCGGGCCTGCTCGCCACTCCACAGACCGAGGCCCATCTCCATGCGATCCCGCCGCGGATCCTCGTCTCCCATGGTCGACGGGAACATCTCCGGGACGCCCGTGATGCGGGACAGGAGGCGCGTCAGGGTGCCGCCGCCGTCACCCGAACCGCGCAGCGCGGCAGGGTGCTCCGACCACGCCAGGAGCGCGTCAGGGGTCTCGGCCAGCACCTGCCCGACGGTCGTGTGGTAGACGTTCTCGATAGGTAGGGCGCGGCCCTTCAGCGGCCCGTGGACCCCCTCGCCGGTCATGTGGTTCCAACGGGTGCCCGACTCCTGGTCGAACATCAGGAACAACCCGTCGTACAGGCCTTGCTCAGTGAAGGTGTGGACTTCGCCGTCGATGCTCGGGATCAGACCGACCCCCGTGTTGCAGATCACTCAGAAGGAGACCATCCATGGCTCGCCGGCAAGCTCCCCCTGGGCGATGTGGTGATAGGCCATCTGCGTGGTGAGCACGGTGAGCGTGGTCGCTCCCCGTCGGAGGACGAGCAGCCCCGTGTCGTCGACCACCCGCCCGTCGCGCCGGGCTGCGGACAGAGGCTCGTACTCCTGCGGATAGAACGCGTCGAACATCGGGGTGTCACTGAGGTACGCCCGCGACTCGTCGAAGTCCTCGGCCGTCTGGCCCGAGCCCGGCGTCGCGGCCAGGAACGTCGCGACCGCGACGGCGGAGAAGCTGGCCGCCGACCACACCGAGGATCTCATCGTCGTTCCTCCGACGAGGGAAGGGGGGTTCGAAGCGATAACGCACGGTCACGATAGGCCCCATCAATGGCCCGCGCCACCGTGCACGTGGTGCGCTCCTCACGACTTGCGCCGGCGGCGCGCATGCCCTCTGATGGTGGGCCGTTGTTATCGTTCGAGGACCCTCCCCCCGAACGCCCATCGACGCACCCCAGCCCCTTTCCCTTGAGCCTCAAGACCCGCCAGAAGTCCGGCCCGCTGACCAGCGACGAGACGCTCTCGCAGACGAACCTCTCCATCGCCAGCACTTTCCGACCATTCGTCGGACGGTTCGCCATCACCCTCGCGTATTTCTTGGCCGTCTTCCTGTTCGGGATGGTCGGATTCCAGCGGATCGAGGGTTGGACCTGGTTCGAGTCCTTCTACATGGCGGTCACCACGGTCAGCTCGGTGGGGTTCATGGAGGTCCACCCGCTCAGCGTGCCGGGCCGGACCTTCGCCATGGTCGTCATCGCCATGGGCGTGACCGGCCTGGGTATCTGGTGGGCCTTGATGACCGCGCTGATCGTGGAGTTGGACCTGGGCGGAGCGCTACGGAGACGCAGAAAGGTGAAACGCATGGAAAGCATGAGGGACCACTACGTGGTGTGTGGCGCCGGGCGCGTGGGCAGGATGGTCGCCCGTGAGATTCATCACTCGGGCTTGAGCCTGATGATCATCGAGCAAGACGCCGACCGCGCCCGACGCCTGGAAGAAGAATTTCCAGACGCCGAGGTGTTGGCCGCCGACTCCACCAAAGAGCGCATCCTGGCCCAAGCACACGTGGAACGGGCGAAGGGACTGGCTGCCTGCCTGGCGGACGACGGAGACAACCTCCTGGTCTGCCTCACTGCCCGGCACCTGAACCCCGACCTGACCATGGTCGCCAGGGCCTTCGACGAAGAGTCTGTCGATTGGCTCAGAAAGGCGGGCGCGAACCATGTCATCGCGCCGACGATGACCGGAGGCATCCGCATGGCTTCTACGCTGCTTCGCCCCAACGTCGTCAGCTTCCTGGATGCCGCGATCGTCGGCCCGGGCATCGATCTGCGCCTCGAAGAGGCAACGCTACCGTCGGGCTCTCCGTTAGCCGGGCGCACTTTGGCAGACGCTCGCATACGGCAGACCACCGGCCTCGTGGTCATCGCCATCAAGAAGGGTGACAAGGGCTCCCAGGCCTACAACCCGGGGCCGCAGACGGTACTCGCCGAGGGCGACATCATGATCGTCCTCGGCAAGGAGAATCAGGTTCAACAGCTACGGGAGTACGCGAGCTCCGGCTGATGACAGGCTAGGGGGTGGCGCGTCGCCATCGATGTCCACGGCTCAGCCTCCGGGTGCACGCTGGGGCACCATGACCGGATGCGTACGCATGTGCTTCACGACCCGGCGCTGGGACACCTCGCCGCCATACACGTTGCCATCGGCATCGACAGCCACGCCCTCGGGACCGCTGAAGCTGTTCACCCCAAGGGAGGGGCTGTTCCAGGTCTCGGGAACGAAGTGGAACACCCAACCGGTTCGGGCATCTCCGATCCGGATTCCCCGCTCCCAACCGGCGTTGCGCTGACCCGTATAGTCGTTCGGCGCCGGACTGGACTCGGAATCAGCCACGTAGATCATGTCGTGCTCGTCGATGAAGATCCCGCTGGGACGGCCGAACTGCGTCCAGGCGGCGATGAAGTTGCCGTCCTGGTCCAGGATCTGGATCCGGTTGTTGTACCGGTCTCCGACGAAGAGCCGACCCTGCGAGTCCATGGCCAGCGCGTGGGGCTCGTGGAATTCCCCCGGAGCGTATCCGCTCCGGCCGATGGTGGCCACATGGGTCCCGTCCGGCGCGAACTTCTGGATGCGATTGGGCTCTCCCGGGCCGTGCCCTTCGGCGACGAAGATGTGCCCGTCCGGCGCGACGAGAACGTCGTTCGGCCGCGTCAGTCGGTTGGGCGGGCCCCCAGGCACGCCCGGCTCGCCGAGGGTCATCAGGAGCTCACCCGTGGGGCTGAACTTCCGCACGGCGTGGCCCAATCCGATCTCCTCGGCGCCCTGAGTCGAAGCGTCCGTGATCCAGATGCTCCCATCGGGCTCCACGAACATCCCGTGCGGCCAGGACAGGAGCCCCGAGCCGAAGCTACGGAGCACGTTACCATCGGTGTCCAGGAGGAGGACCGGATCCACGTCCGACCCCACACACGAGTTGCGGCCGCATCGCTCCGCGACCCACAGGTGCCCGTCTCCCGACGGATACATGGCGCTCACCGACCCCCACGCTCGACCATCCGGGAGATCGCCCCACGTGTAATCCGGCTTGTAGGGGTTCGTCACCGACTGGGCCTCGATGAGAGCGGGCAGGGTGACGACCCCGACCAGAGCGAGCGTGAAGAGAGCGAGCCGCATCGTTACGGGACTCCTTGGGGAGTGGGCATCTAGGGATCAGCGTGATCCAGAAGCTTGAACCGTCGCCCGAGGTCCCGCAACCGACCGACCGAGAGTATTCTGAGATGGGGTTCGACGTGACACACACGAGGGCAGGCCAAGATGGCGTGGACGGTGATCAACCCGGCGACTGGTGAGACGACACGCAGCTACGAGGATGGATCCTGGGAAGAGACCCGGCTGGCACTGGAGGCGGCGCACGCGGCCCACGAAGCCTGGCGTGACACATCTTTCGCCCACCGAGCAGACCGGCTGCGTCGGGCCGCCTCGATCCTTCGCGCACGTGTGGAGGCACATGCAGAGCTGATGGCGGCGGAGATGGGCAAGCCGATCCGTGAAGGACGCTCCGAGGTCGAAAAGTGCGCCTGGGTCTGCGAGTATTACGCGGACCATGCCGAGGCCCAGCTGGCTCCGGTCCCGGCAGACACCCCCGACGTCCCGGCCACCACCTATTGGGCTCATGAGCCCCTCGGCGTCGTGCTGGCGGTGATGCCCTGGAATTTCCCGTTCTGGCAGGTGTTTCGCTTTGCCGCCCCGAACCTCATGGCAGGAAACGCGGGGCTGCTCAAGCACGCCTCGAACGTGCCGGGCTGCGCGCTGGCCATCGAGGATGTCTTCCGTGAGGCCGGATTTCCCGGAGGCCTTTTTCGCTCGCTGCTCATCGATCACGGGTTGACCGAGCGCCTGATCGAGCAGCCACTGCTGCGCGCGATCACGCTCACGGGCAGCGTCCGGGCCGGGAAGGCGGTCGCCGCGAAGGCCGGATCGCTCGTCAAGAAGACGGTGCTGGAGCTCGGCGGGAGCGACGCGTACGTCGTGCTCGAGGACGCCGATCTCGACCGGGCCGTCGAAACCTGCGTGACCAGCCGCCTGATCAACTCCGGCCAGAGCTGCATCGCGGCGAAGCGCTTCGTGGTCGTGGAGGCCGTGCGTGAGGAGTTCCAGACGATGATGACCGAGCGCATGGCAAGGGTCCGCATGGGGAGCCCGATGGACGAGAGCACGGACATCGGCCCGCAGGCCCGCGCCGACCTACGGGACGAGCTACATCGCCAGGTGACCGACAGCATCGCCGCGGGGGCTCGCTGTCTGCTCGGGGGCTCGATCCCGAACGGGCCCGGCGCCTTCTACCCGGCCACGGTCCTCACCGACGTGCGGCCCGGGATGCCAGCCTACGACGAGGAGCTCTTCGGCCCCGTAGCCGCGATCATCTCGGCCCGTGACGAGGACGACGCGATCGCCATCGCGAACGACAGCCCCTTCGGTCTCGGCGCGGCCGTGTTCACCCAGGACCGAGACCGGGGCGAGCGCATCGCTCGGCACGAGCTCCAAGCCGGAGCCTGCTTCGTGAATGCGTTCGTCCGATCCGACCCGCGCCTCCCGTTCGGGGGGATCAAGGAGAGTGGCTACGGGCGTGAGCTGTCCCCGCTGGGCATCCGCGAATTCGTGAACGTGAAGGCGGTCTGGGTCGAGTAGCGCCCCTCATCCCTCGATCGTCGCGAACAGGTTATTCAGCGACTCCGTAAGGGTCGGGTGAGAGAAGGCGGCGTCCCGGAGATCCCTCCAGGTGAGCCCCCCCATCATCGCGATCTGGATGGCGGACGCGATCTCACCCCCCTCGATCCCGAGAACCGAGGCACCCAGCACATGCCCCGATTGGGCATCGACCACGGCCTTCATCAGTCCACGCGTCTCGTCCGTCTCCACGGCCCGAGCAACCCTCTCCATCGGCAGCTTCGCTAGGAGTATCTCGTGTCCACCCTCTCGCGCCTCGCGCTCGGTAAGGCCGACACGGCCAAGCTGCGGATCCGTGAAGAGCGTGTACGGCACGATCCGGCCCGCTCGCGACGCACCGCCGTCACCGAGCACGTTCTCGCGCACCACCCGATAATCGTCGTACGCGATGTGGGTGAAGGGCGGGCCTCCGTTCACGTCCCCGAGCGCCCACACGCCGTC
>JBDHIF010000016.1:0-108047 GCA_039587535.1 Gemmatimonadota bacterium | reverse complement strand
TTCGGCCCACCCGGCTCGGCTCGACCGCGCTGAGGGAATTCGGCATAATCGGTGCTCGCGAGACGAACTAGGTGACAACGAAGGGGCCAGCTCATGGCGAAGCGGTACTGGTTGATGAAGTCGGAGCCGGATGTGTACTCCATCGACGACCTGGAGCGCGACGGGTCGACCTGCTGGGAGGGGGTTCGGAACTACGGCGCGCGCAACAACATGCGCGACATGAAGATCGGCGACGAGGTCCTCTTCTACCATTCCAACGCCAAGCCGCCGGGGATCGCCGGACTGGCCCGGGTCGTGAAGGAGGCGTATCCGGACCACTTCGCCTTCGACCCGGAGCATGGCTACTACGATCCCAAGTCGGATGCGGAAGACCCCCGATGGTACATGGTGGACATCGCGTTCGTGGCCAAGGCGCCGCAGTTCGTCTCGCTCACCGACGTGAAGGACACCGAAGAGCTCCAGGACATGGAGCTGGTGCGATACGGTCGGCTATCCGTGCAGTCGGTGAAGAACGACGAGTTTCGGCGGGTCAAGAAGATGGCAGGGCTGTAAGGACCTCCGCGCGTGATGGGCGGGGTCGGTCTCCGACCCCCAGGCACCGGAGAGTCGAGCCTCCTGCCTCAGCTCGTGACGGCGACCGGTCGAGGGCCGTATTTCTCGAGCCAAGTCGCGGGGTCCACCGTGCGTTTCCGCTCGTCCGGATTTTGTCGGAACCAACGAGCCACGAGTAGGATCTCCGCGGCTTGGTCGGATGTGAGGGCGGCGGGACCTGCGTCGAGCTCACTGAACACGTCCCCCACCGCGGCCACGACCCGTGTCCGTGCCCGGGTACCCTTGGGCAGCGGCATCTCCCGCCGGATGCGCCCCTTGCGGATGAGGTAGACCCGGTCGTCCCCGTTGTGCCCGGGCACCCGGTAGACGAACGAGAGGTCTTCCACGGTGCCGCGAAACGCGGTCAACTCGTCCCGGAAACGCATCAGTCGCTCCAGGCGGTCCCGCAAGAGCGCCGCGTACTCGAAGTCCATGCGTCGCGCGGCCTCGGACATGCGTGATTCGAGGTCCCCGAGCGTGCCGGCGGCACGGCCCTCCAGAAACGTGCGAGCCGTATCGACCGCCCGCTGGTATTCCGATGCAGTCGGCCTTCCGCAACAAGGAGCCAGGCAGGTATTGAGCTCGGCGCGAAGGCAGCGCGGCGGCCGGCCAGCCACGAACATGTCCAGCTGGTCTCCGAACCACACGGGCGTGGTCCCCGGGCAGTCCCGGAGCCCCAGGGTGTGACCCAGCTCGCGGACGGTGCGCGCCAAGGCGCCCACCCGCGGGAAGGGGCCGAAGTAGGACGCGCCGTCCCGAGCGATGCGGCTGACGGCCAGGACCCGCGGGGCCGTCTCGTTGGTGATCTTCACGAAGGCGTAGATCTTCCTTCGCCGGTGCTGGACGTTGAAGCGTGGCTGTGCGCTCTGGATCTGCTTCATCTCGTGGACCAGCGCGGCGAACTCGTTGGGGATGTATTCCCACTCGATGCGCGTGCTCTCCTTGATGAGCTCCCACGCCTTGTCACCCCGCGGAGCGCGGAAGTAGGAGAGGAGACGGCTTCGGACCCGGACGGACTTGCCGACGTAGAGGATCTGGCCGTCGGGGCCAATCATCCGATAGACGCCTGGCCGGTTCTCCGCTCGGGCTCGAACGTGTTCTCGGAGGGTCGGGTTCGCCTGCACGCAGCGGCTCGGGTTGGGAGGTAGACCCCGGCGTGGCCTCGGGATCGAGTCGGAAGTGTCGTCGGGGGCTGGCGCTTTCGTGGTTTCTTCGGGAAGATAGGGAGACGGACGCGCCATCGGCAACGGCGCGTTCCGCGATGGGTGGGGTCCTTGCCCCCTCCGACCTTACGACAGGCAGCGAACGCGGAGCCACCATGGGTACGACATCGGCCGGGAAGATCATCCGGGATCCCCTCTGGAACACCATCCGGCTGGATCCCACGGCTCTGCGAATCGTGGACACGGCGGCATTCCAGCGTCTCCGTTACATCCGGCAGCTCGGCTGGACGCACCTCGTCTACCCGGGCGCCACGCATACCCGCTTCGATCACGCGCTCGGCGTCTATCACCTCACCGTGCAGGCTCTCCGGGGTCTGCGGGAGCGGAGTGGAGCGCCGCCCGAAGCCTGGGAAGACGAGGAGTTGGTGCCGTATGCCGCGCTCCTGCACGACATCGGCCATTACCCCTTTTCCCATGCCCTGGAGGAGTTGGAGTCCGACCATGTTCCCGGCGATCACGAAGAGGTGGGGCGTCGCTTTTTCCAATCTCCCGAGCTCCGGGACGCCCTTGCGCCATTGGGGCTCGCCGCGGCGGAGCGGATCCACGCCCTCATCACCGGAGAGAGCACCATTCCTCTGCGTGGCCTCATCAGCGGCAGCCTGGATCTGGACAAGATGGAGTATCTGCGGCGGGATGCTCGCTTCTGTGGCGTGCCCTACGGCGAGGTGGACGTGCCTCGACTCCTTCAGGCGCTGGTGCTCGTCCGTGATCCCGAGACCGGGAAGTATGAGGTAGGGGTCCACGAGAAGGGGGTGGCGGCCCTCGAGTCACTTCTCTTCGCGAAGTATCAGATGTTTCGGAACGTCTATTGGCACCATGGCGTGCGTTCGGCAACCGCCCTCTACAAGCGCATCGTGGAGGAGGCGGTACGGGGTGGATTGTTGGCCCCGGACGAGCTCGTCGGGCCCACTGATGAGGAGCTTCTGCACGAGATCGGTCGACGATCTGTGGAGGACGATGGGGAGGTGGCTCAGCGCATCGCGGACAGGTGGCTGCCCGCCCTCCGACATCGACGGTTGCCGAAGCGTGCGGTGGAGCTCACCGCGGCCGATCTGATGGGACGTCGGGTGGAGGATTGGGCGGTGGGAGACTCGCCCTGGAAGCGAGCCGTCGAGGACGACCTGGCTCAGGAGCTCGGCCTTGAGTCGGGCGAAGTGATGATCGACTTTCCCGCCAAGGCCGCCATGTTCCAGATGGACCTGCTTCTGGAGCGTCGAGACGGCGGAGTCGAGCGTGCGGGTCCCGAGGGTGTACCGGGTCTCTTCGACCTACCGAGGATCGCCCAGGAGCTCTACCGGACCACGCGCGTGCTGCGGGTCTTCACGTTCGAACGCCGTGAGCTGTCGGCGGAGCGAGTACTCGACCGGATCACTCGCAAGGCCGGAGTCTAGGCGGGCACGATGGAAACCAGGACGACCGTGATGTTGTCCATGCCGCCGGCGGCGTTGGCCTTCCCGATCATGGACTCCACAGCACGCGTGGCCCCTTCCTCCGTCCCGTCCAGCTCGTCTCGCAGCACGCGTCCGATCTCAGGATCGGACAGGCAGGTCACAAGACCGTCCGAGCAGAGAAGGAACACGTCGTCAGGCTCCACAGCACCGGTGGCGACCCGTGGGTCGGGTGTCTGGCCGAGGCCGAGGCACTGCGTGAGGAGATGACCCTGGGGGTGCCCTCTGGCGTCTTCGCGCTTGACGTGGCCGGCCCGGATACGCTCCTCGAGCCACGTGTCGTCCGTGGTCAGCTGCTCCAGGGTTCCTAGCCGCCAACGGTAGATGCGGGAATCCCCGACGTTGCCCAGGGTGTAGACCGACCCAACCCTGTCCAGGACCAACGCGGCGGTCGTGGTCCCCATGCCCGACAGGGACGGCTCTGTTCGACCACGGGCCAGCACGGCTTCGTGGGCTGCCAAGACCGATTGCCGCATGGCTCCTTCCCGGTGGAGCGGTGTAACGTTCTCCTCGAGCGCAGAGGCGCCGCCGTCGGCAGTGCTTTGGACCAGCGCCTCGGCGGTGGCGCGCGCCGCGACCTGACTTGCGATGTCACCTCCGGGGTGTCCCCCCATGCCGTCTGCGACGACCGCGATGCCGTGATTCGGAACGACCACGAAGCTGTCTTCGTTGCGGGCTCGCCGACGTCCGATGTCGCTCGAACCAACGACGATACAACGCCGGTCTTCGGTCATTGGCTCTGAGTCTGGGAGGGCATGGAACCGCAAGCTAGGAGGCCCCCCCGACGCGCAGCAACATCGCTCATACAACAGGTATTTTGCCGTGAGCGGCTGGACCCGCTATATGGAGGTGCGGAAACGGAACTCGTGCCGGGACATCGAGTATCATAGCGGCTAACAAAGTTGACACTCCTAGCCGTGGTCGGCATCTTAAACGGCTCAGGATTTTTTGAGGTCTAGACATCCCAACGCTGGGCGCGCCCGATTCTGGAGCGCCGCGCGTGGGGGGCGGACTCGAAGGAGATAGAAGATTATGGCAGCTGCGCCCACTGGAAAGCGTCGGAAGCGTCGCGGGAAGGGGAATCTGCTGTCGGGATTCGACGCGAGCGTCGAGGAGCAGAGTGCTCTCGATCAGTATCTGCGCGACGTGAGCCGCCACGAGCTCATCACGCCAGATAAGGAAAAGGAGCTCGGTGCCCGCGCCCAGAAGGGTGATCAGGACGCCATCCAGGAGTTGGCCCGGGCGAACCTGCGGTTCGTCATCAGCGTGGCCAAGAAGTATCAGAATCGGGGGGTATCCCTTACCGATCTGATCCAGGAAGGCAACGTTGGTCTGGTGACCGCGGCGCGGAAGTTCGATCCTGAGCAAGGCGTGAAGTTCATCAGCTACGCTGTGTGGTGGATCAGACAGGCGATCCTCGCTTCGCTGGCCAACCATGGCCGTGCGGTGCGTGTGCCTCTGAACCGGGCCAGCGACCTCGCCCGGATCTTCCGTGAGAAGGAGCGGCTCAAGCAGGAGAAGGGTCGTGAGCCTACGACGGACGAGCTTGCCGAGGCCACATCGCTGACCCCCGAGCTGGTCGAATCTCTGCAGACGCTCAACGCCGCCGAGATTCGTCTCGATGCGCCCATTGGAGACTCGGAGGATTCGCAGCTCGTGGAGCGCTTCATCACGGAAGAGGCCGCCGAGCCGGAGATCGAGGTCGAGGGACGGCTCCTCACTGAGACCATCACCGAGGCTCTCTCCACTCTGGAGGCCCGAGACGCGAAAGTCCTGCGTCTGTACTTCGGGCTGGAGGGCGAGCGGGAGCACACCTTGGAGGAGATCGGAAACCTTCTCGGCGTGACCCGTGAGCGGATTCGTCAGCTTCGGGACCGCGCGCTGCGCCGCTTGCGAGAGGGCGACAAGGGTAACGCGCTGGAGTCCTTCGCGGCGTGACCAAGGGGCCGCGCGCGCGGCCGGGTGACAGAGCCCCTCGGGGGAGCGATTCGTCGCTCCCCCGAGGGGCTTTTTCAGGTACCGTGCACGAGAGTGCGGGCGGGATGTACGTGGTGGAACTTGATCGCGGAGGACGCGTCGAAGCGACGCTTCGCGGGCGTCTGAAGCGCTCTCGTCGAAAGGTCGACCAGGTCGTCATCGGGGACCGGGTTCGGGTGGTCCGCTCAGGCGGGGCTTGGACGGTGGAAGAGGTGGAGCCGCGTCGAGCGGCGCTGGTGCGGCGTGGTCGAGGAGGCCGGATGGGCCGGGTGATGGTGGCGAACCTGGATCGTGTGCTCGCCGTGGTGTCGCTGAAGGACCCACCCGCTTCTCCGGAATTGGTGGACCGGCTTCTGGCGCTGGTGGAGTCCAGCGGGATGCGCCCAGTGCTGGCCGTGAACAAGGTTGACCTGGCGGATGATGCGTCTGAGTTGGACGCGTTGGTCGAACCCTATCGCGCCCTGGGCTATGAGGTCCTGCCCCTGAGTGCACAGACGGGAGAGGGCATCGAAGCTCTGCGTGAGCGCTGCGGAACAGGATCTTCGGCCCTCTTGGGGCCGTCAGGGGTGGGGAAATCATCCCTGCTGAACGCGCTGGAGCCGGGGCTGGCACTGAAGGTTGGCGAACTGTCACGAAAGACGGGAACGGGACGACACACGACGGTCGGCTCTCGTCTCATTGCCCTGGAGGGGGGCGGCCTCGTCGCGGACACACCGGGATTCAGCGACGTGGCGTTGTGGGGGGTCGATCCCGAGGAGGTGGAGGCGTGCTTCCCCGAGCTTTCGAAGGAGGCTGAGGCGTGCCGATTCCGGTCCTGTACCCACCTCCACGAGCCGGGATGCGCAGTCCGTGAGGCGGTCAGGGAGGAACGGATCGCTGCCACCCGGTACGAGAGCTACCGGACGTTGCGGGCAGACGCCGAGGAGGCCACGGGCTGGTGACCCGAAGCCGCTGTGTCAGCGTGAGCCCAGCGGGGTGACCCTCGGCGCGCCAGTGGCCGGATCCTCATGGACGGCGAGCGGCCATCCATAGACGGCGCGCAGGGTGTCCTCTCGGACCACGTCACTGGGTGTGCCCGCCGCGGCCACCACGCCCTGCGAGAGAAGCAGCATGTGATCCGCGAAACGGGCGGCCATGTCGAGCCCGTGCGTGATGAGGAGGACCGTGATCCCGGAATCCGCAGATTCGCGAAGAAGCTCCAGGATGGTCATCTCGTGCCCGACGTCGAGGCTCGCCGTGGGCTCGTCCAGGACCAATGCCCGGGGCTCTTGAGCAAGGGCGCGAGCCAGGCGGGCTCTCTGGAACTCACCCCCGGACAGGGTCGTGACCTCTCGCTCAGCGAGCTCGGTGAGATCGCATGCGGCCAGAGCCGCGCGGATCGCCTCCCGGTCCTGCGCCCCCTCCCGTTCCAGTGAGCCCAGGTAGGGGTATCGTCCCATCGCCACCAGCTCCCGCGTCGTCAGGGGAAAGGAGATCTGCTCGCTTTGAGTGACGGCTCCCACCGCGCGGGCCAGCTCCCTTCGACTCCACTCGGTCGTGGGGCGCCCGTCGATGCTGACGTGACCGCGCTGGACTGGGTGGAGGCCCAGGAGCCCTCTCATGAGGGATGACTTCCCCGATCCGTTTGGGCCCAGCACTGCGTAGAGCGATCCCGAGGGCACCTCGATGGACACGTCGTTCAGAGCCGGGCGGGCGCTTCCCGAGTATCGGACCACGATCCCATCCGCGGAGATTCTCACGGCGTGGCCAAGCTCCGCCGTAGTAGCACCAGGAAGAACGGGACCCCAATGAAGGCGGTCAGGACGCCGATGGGAATCTCGACGGGCGCCAGCGCCAAACGAGCCCCCAGGTCGGCGAGGGTCAAGAACGCGGAGCCTGCGAGAAAGGACAGCGGCAGGAGCGCTCTGTGGTCCGAGCCTACGAGGAGCCGCACGGCGTGGGGCACGACGAGACCCACGAAGCCGATGACGCCGGCCACCGCCACACCGGAGGCCGTAATCAGCGCGGCCACGAGCAGAGCGATCCTCTTCACGCGCTCCACGTCGGCGCCTAGATGATGAGCCGTCTCCTCACCGATGGAGAGGAGATTGAGGGGGCGGGCCAGGCTCATCAGCAGAAGAACCGCGGGCATCGTGTAGGCGGCCGTGAGCGTGACGCTCCGCCATGTGGCGCCGGAGAGGCTCCCCATGATCCACAGGACCGCGCTCTGTACGGTACGGGCCGGCGAGACGGAGAGAATGAAGGCGATGCACGCCGAGAAGAACGCTGCCACCACGACTCCCGCGAGGAGGAGGACGCGCACGTCCATGGCGCGTCCGGTGGCGGTGGCGACCCGGAAGACGAGAAAGATGGCGAAGATCGCGCCGGCGAAGGCCGCGAGAGGCAGTGCCCAGGAACCGGCCGACATCCATCCGAAGGCCAAGACCAGAACCGCGCCCACGGAGGCGCCACCGGAGATCCCCAGGATATACGGCTCGGCCAGGGGGTTCCTCAGCAGGGCCTGGAAGGTGGCGCCGGCGATAGCCAACCCGCCTCCCACGAAGACCCCGAGGAGGACGCGCGGAAGCCGAAGCCGCACGACGATGTCACGCACGACGGGGTCACCGCCGCCGCCCAGCGCACCGAAGACCTCTGCGGTGCTCAGCGCTACCGATCCGAAGCGCACGCCGAGAAGCACCGACGCAAGGGTGGCCAGGAGGAGTCCACCGCCCAGGGTCCAGCGGCTCAAGGGTCGACGACTCCGGGTGACGGGCTCGACGGCGGCGAAATCAGGCTGCCGTGAATGAGCTCAGCAAGACGAAGGGCTGCCTCGACGAGATTCGGCCCCGGGATCTCGATAGCGGCGTCCACGAGCTCGATTCGGGCATCCGGCGCCAAGGACGGATCAAAGGCGTCGGCGCCGGAAACGAGGACGATCTCGATCGCTCTGGAACGGATCTCCTCGGGGCTCACTGCGGCGTACAGGTCACTAAGGTCCGAGAAGGCGTTGTCTCCCCCGGCCAGTGTCATCAGCTCGTCGATGTAAGTCTCGGGGCCAGCGACCCAAGGAGGCGTTCCCCCGAGGACGTAGGCCACGCGTCGGCGTGGAAGGTCCTCAACCATGCTCTCCACCCGAGCCAGCCCGTCGCGGATCTCTGCCACCAGCTCCGCAGCTTCGTCCTCGAGCCGGGTCGCCGCTCCGAGCATCCGGACGGCATCGAGGATGTCGTCCACCTTGTCGGGTCGAAGGGCGAGGTGGGCGATCTCCAGGTCATCCAACCTCTCGGGCGTGCGCTGGTCCTGACTTCCGGCGAAACGGATGACGAGGTCCGGCCGGAGCGCAACGATGGCTTCGAGGTTGGGCTCGAGCCCCCCTCCGACGGACGGAAGATCCTCCGCCCACGGGTCGGTATCGAAGTCGGTGCGACCGACGAGGCGGCTCGATGCCCCGATCTCGCGGAGCGTCTGCGTGGCCGACGGGACGAGCGATACGATTCTCTGGGCGGGCCCGTCCAGTCGCACGGAGCGCCCCGACGCATCGACGAGGGTCTGAGCGCCACGTTCGTGCTCCGAGTAAGATCCAGTGCGACCGTGTTCGGCCGTGTCCCCAGAGCAGCCGACCGTGACGAGGGCGGCGAGAAGAATCCAGAGGAGTCTGGATCCCAGGTGTGGGTGCCGGCGCCCGACGGAGGTCGAGAGCCTCGTCCCTCGGATCAACGCTCCGTGGCCCCGACCGTATGCGGACAAGCACTCGCAAAGGAGGGTAGCCAGTCACCGTCGGGCCCTCGCTCCAACGCGACGTATCCGCGGCTGCCCTCGCCGAAGACTTCGAGTAGCAGCTCGTCCGCTCCGTCGCCGTCCCAGTCGAGATGCCCGAAGAACCGAGGCGCCGCTTTGGAATCGTCGGAACCTTGATAGAACAGATACCGTTCCGTGAAGCCCCGGGCGGTTTGGTCGGCGACGAGGAACAGAGCGTAGGAGGATGGTCCTGCCGGCGAAGTGTCCAGCCCGTCCCCCACGACGAAGCTCACGGCGAAGGACGGACTTTGGTCGCCCAAGGGACGAAACGCCTGGATGTCCCGTCGCACCGGCAGCATCCCGGTACCCGGCCAAGGGGCTCCGACCCGGGGCAGGGCGGCTCTGCCGAGATCCAGGGACGCAACGCGTTGGTCATATGTGTGCGCCAGAGGTACGTAGTCCTCCAACGCCCACTCGCCGTACTGGGCGACCGGGAGGGCCAGAAAGCGGTCGCCCCCGGTGGCGGTGGGAAGGAGCTGTGCCGTGGCTGTAACCAGCATGCCCACGTCGCAGACTTGGTCGGAGTCGACCGCTTGCGTCACGGTGGCAGCTCCGACGCGGACCCCTGAGGCGAAGAGGACCCACCGGGAGCCCTCCTGCAGGGCACTCCGAAGCTCAGCCATCCGCTCCGGCTCTTGGGGTAGAGCCTCGAGTCCATCCGTGCCCACCACGCCCACCGGGGTGAGGATCATCTCCGCGCCGTCCGGTGTGCCCGCCATGAGCACCGGCCCCAGGGGCTCAGGAGGCGCTTCCTCTTCCGCGGTACCCTCGACCCCCGGGCCGTCGGAGGAGGTGAGGCCTGTGGACTCGGGCGTGCTCACGCTGATGTCGATGCCGCCCCACGCCACGTTGTCGCAGCCGGTGGTCACGGTTAAGATCACCGCAATCGCTAGGAAATGGCGTCGCATCAAGGCCTTCGGGTCGGTTGGCGCGGCCCTTGGCCGCGTCGGCGCATACATCCGAAAGCTAGCGGCGAGGCACCGAGGAGCAAGCACGGATCGGCGCCGGTCCTGTCGGTTCTCCGAGCTTCCAACGGGTGATCATGGTTCCAGCAGTAAGCAACGGGGACTTCCGTAGCGTCATGCGACAGTTCCCCACAGGCGTCACGGTCGTGGCGGTGGCAGACGCCTCCGGAGCTCCGTGGGGACTCACTGTGAGCTCCTTCACGTCGGTTTCGCTGGATCCTCCCCTCGTCCTGGTCTGCATCGATCGTAGCTCGGACACCCACGAGAAGATCGTCGAGGCCAGCGGGTTCGGGATCAGCGTGCTCGCGGCGAGTCAAGCCGCGGTGGCGAGCCGCTTCGCGGTCGACCCTTCGGAGGGGCGTTTCGACGAAGTGGGGTGGCACTTGGGACCCGCGAGCTTCCCGTTGCTCAACGATGCTGCGGCATGGCTGGAGTGTGATCTCCACGAAGTCCATTCCGGCGGAGATCATTCAATCATCCTCGGGCTCGTTCGCGGAACGGGCGTGACGGACGAGTCACCCATGCTGTATCACCAAGGCGGTTTCGGGTCGGTCGGGCCGTGACGCGCAGCGTCCGACATCCGCTGGGCTGGGTGCCGGTCTTCGTCGTAGGAATGGCCTGCGCCGTGGCCGCCGAGGTGGCGATGGCCCTCCTCCTCTACTCGGGTCCGGGCCTGACCCGTTCGCTCACGACACTGCTTACCGTGGAGGCCCTGGCGTTGTCTGCCGGGCTGAGGCTTCCGGGACCGGCACCGAGTGTCGTGGACGGACTCAGGCGCCGATGGCTCCTGGCCTTGATGGCGTTTCTCGCCGCTACCGTATTCGGAACCGCTTGGACCATCCTCCCGGATCTGGGGAGCGGTCGCGTGGCACAGGGCGTCGGCCTGGCCCTGTTGGCTGGCCTCCCTTTGTATGCGTGCGGCGCGCTCTTCAACGGGCTCGCCCGGGAGTCCCGTGAAGCGGCTACCGATGGAGCGAACAGCGCTGCTGCTGTTGCGACCTTGGGTGCGGCATTCGGCTTCGCTCTGACCGGGCTTCTCCTGCCGCGAGCCCCGACACCGTCGTCACTTCTGGTCGGCTGCCTGGTCTTCCTTTCTCTGGGCGGCATGGTCTACGCGGCGGTGCGGGCTGCGCGCCCTCGTCGGAGGGTCATTGCCGAGGGATGTGTCGGACCGCCCGCGGTAAGGGTGGAGGAGAGGGTGCCGGCTGGCTCCTCCTGGCCCGAATGGGTGCTCTTCGAAGGAGAGGTGGCTCGTGCTTCGAGACGACTGCATCGGAACGAGGAGCCTGATGCCCCCAAAGCGAGCGCGCTCGACTGGGATGTGAGAGTGATCAGGGAGCTGACGCCCGATGCCGGTCACGCCTGGCGAGTACTGTTCGTGGGTGCCGGGGCCTCGCAGGCACCTGTCGAGGCGCTGCGTACCGGTGCCGGAGTGGTTGTCGTGATGGAGCGGACGCATTGCGTGGTGGATCTCGGACGATCCCACTTCGACACCGAGCTCGACGAGGGCGGCGGTTCGGGACACCCTACGTCGGGCGAAGGACCACAGGTCATCGTTGGCAATCTCGAGGACGCCATCCGTGAGGCTCACGGCCCCTTCGATCTCGTGATCGTGGACGGCCGTGCACTTGATGCAGTGGGAGGTGCCACGAGCCTTTCCGAGCGTGCGCGGGGCGAGCTCCTCGATTTGCTGGCGGAAGGTGGAGCGATCGCGTGGGGTCCCAAGGCCGCCCATCACCCCAGGACGCAGATCGGTTCGGGTTGGGAGGTGAGCCGTCACGACCGCCGTGACCCGCTCGAGGAGGTCCTCGTGATGCGTCGGCGAACGGACGCCCGTTCCGTGACGGCTGGTGGCGACCGGGGCTCGGTCAGGCCCCCGTGATTGTCGCCCATCTCTCGGATCTCCATCTCGGATTCCGAGCCTACAGTCGCCTCCAGAGCGACATGGACATTCGGGAGCGCGACGTCTCGGCTGCGTTCGAGAGGGCCGTAGCCGAGATCGTACGCGTCGCGCCCCAGGTGGTTCTGATCGCTGGGGACGTGTTCGATCGACCCGATCCCCCGGCGGGTGCCGTAGTGGCGCTTGCTCGGGGGCTCGAGCTTCTCCGGTCGTCACTCCCCGAGACGCCCGTGCTCATGGTCGCCGGTCCCCGTGATACGCCAAGACGCTCCGGGGACCCTGGGGCCCTGGCAGTGTTGGACACGTTCTCGAACGTGGAGGCCGCGACGACTCTGACGCGATCCATCCTCATCGACCGCTTGGATCTCATGGCATGCCTGGTCCCCCATCGAGCCGTCGTGCGGCATCCCCCGGTGATTCCGGAACCTGATCCACGACGCCGCTGGAATCTCCTCGTCATGCATGCCCGCCCGGCTCCCCCGGGAGCCGATCTCGGCGTTCACGTCGACCCGTCAGAGTGGGATTATGTTGCCCTCGGCGGTGATCACGGACGTCGTGTCTTGACCGAGCGCGTTCGGTACGCCGGTGCGCTGGAGCGCGTGGCCCTGGATCCGTGGGATGAGGCCACGGACCAGAAGGGCTTCCTCACCTTCGATCTGGAGCAGGGAACTGCCACCTTCCATCCCATTCCCGGCCGCCCGGTCGTCGCATTGGCCCCCATCAAGGTCGGCTCCGGGGATCCCGAACGCATCCGCCGACGGGTCCGTGAGGTCACGGGCGACGTGCCGGGCGGCATTGACGGCAAGATCGTGCGGATCAAGCTCGAAGGCGCCAAGCCGGCGGATCTCCTCGCGCTCCAGGGCGAGCCACTGGAGCGTCTGCGTGCCGAAGCACTCCACCTCGCCGTCGAGGCCGGCCGTGAGGCCAGAGCCCCCTCGGAGGTTTGGCTACCTGCGGAGGAGACGCGTCGTGTGAACGAAGCTGTGGCTGCCGAGCTTCAGAGGGAGGGTGTCGCGTCGCAGCGAGCCGAGGAGCTATCGGGCCGGTGGCTTCGACCCCCGGAGGCCCGCTCCATGGTTCTCGGGGCCATGGATACGTTGGACGGCGAAGTCGTGGGACTCGGACGCATGAGTACCTCCATCCCGGAGGGTCTCACGGCCCTCTATGGGGGTGGGCCTCGCACGCGCCGCGCGGTGGGAGAGCTGATGCGTCGCCGGCTCGAGGGGTCGGCTCCGCTGGAACGCCTTTGGCGAGGCACCGAGGCGGAGACCCTCGACGGCGCGCTGCGTCTCGCGGTGGATGCGGTGGCTACGAGTCGGGGCCTCGCGGGTCTCGACGACGCCCTGGAGCGCGCCGGCGTGCCACTACGTGACCGCTCGGCTGACGGAGGGCAGAGCGACGGGGGCGAGTCAGCAGACCAGGTACTGGACGCACCCGCACGAGCCAGCCCGTCGTCCGCCGACGTGCGAGATCTGGAGGGTGAGCTCCGCGTGGCTGAGCGGACGCTGCGGGAGATCCGGGCGGACGCGGCGGAGGTGGACGGGGACCTGGAGGCGGCGACCATGGATTGGCTCCGGGAGCGGCAGGACGCCGAGACGACGCTCCATGCCTATCGGGATCGTGCCAGGGAGATTCGGTCGCGGATTCGGCGCCTTGAAGAGGCTGGGCCTGATGCTCCGTGTCCCACGTGCGGGCGCGTGCTCGCGAGCCATCACGAGGAAGTTCTCTCGGAGCTCCGCGAGGAGTGGGAGGCGGTGGTTCAGGACGGCAGCTGGTGGCGCAGCCGTTGGAGTCAGCTCGAGCTGAAGCCCGAGCATCTTCGAGACCTGGAGGGGAAAGCGATACGCCTGCATGCTGCGTTAGAGGCAGGGTCGGAGCGTGCAGAGATCCTGCGAACCCGACTCCACGAGCGAGGACCGGCGAGGCACGCAGTGGGTGAGGGTCCCGAGCTCGATGACGACGAACAAGCCTTGGTGCGTGCCCTCCGATCCGTTCGCGCCGCTCGCCTGGCGAGGGCGCGGGAGCTCGTGCTGGCTCGGGCATCCCGGTTCCTGTGTCGAGTATCTGGAGGACGGGTCCTGGCCATCAGCGAGGAGGATGGACAGGCGCGGCTCCAGGGTAGTGGTGGCGTGCTTCAACCCCTCTCGGAGGAGGATCTCGCCGCGGCTCGGCTCACGCTCCGCCTTGCGGCGGCCTCATTGGTGGCGGGGGCCGGCAAGAGGCTCGCCTCCCTCCCGATCGAAGAGCCCTTCGATCGTCTCGATGAGGAGACTCGGACTCGAACGCTCCTGCTCCTCAGGGTCCTTCTCCGCGAGATCCCGAGGATCGTGCTAGTCACCCGTGGCGCGGCCGTCGACGCCCGGCCCGAGCTGTTCGACTACCTCCTCGAGGTGCGGGACGACAGCATGCCGACGGGTCCCATGGTCCGTCCGGTCCCCTCCGGCCCGGGCTGGATCGCACTCCGGAGCGGGGTGACGGGGGCTGCCGACTGACGCCTTCCGGGGCCGGGTATCGAGGGCGCAACCTTTCGCGCACCGATCTCGTCGTACAATGTACGGGCGGGTGGGTCCCGTCTGACAGGTCGGTTCGAAGAAGACGACCTGGCCGGGACAGCGAGAAGAATGAAATGCAGCAAGCGCTTATGGGTGTTTGGATGCTCGGCCTATTCATGGCCACAGTGGTGGGCGGCGTCGCTTTGCGCGCCGTCTGGGTCGCGCGTAGGCGGCGGAGGGTCGCGGAGCGACGGAAGATCGAGGCTCCGAATTCGCACTACTCCTCCACGGGGGTGCGCAATCAGGAGGATCGGGAGCGGTGGGGGTCCATCGACCTCGACAGGCTCCACCCCTTGAATCAAGAGGAGGTCGAGCGGCTGCTGCGCCGCATCGACGCCGACGGGGTGCAGACCCTGTCGGCGAGGGATCGGCTCTTCCTGGACAACATGACGCTCCCCCGGATGGGCTAGCGGGAGTCCCTCACCGAGCGGGGCGGCCGATGCCCCCCGCTTTCAGCCGGCTTCCTCTACGGCCGCTACGACGACGACTTCCACGTCCCGTCCTCCGCCCAGCGGGCCCACGGGAACGACTGCGCGGGTGGGTCGATGATCACCCAGGACCTCGGCGAACGCCTCGTTCACTGCCGACCACGCCGAGATGTCCGACACGTAGATCGTCACTTGCAGCAGTCGCTCGAGGCTGGAGCCTGCGGCGTCCAGTATGGCCGCGATGTTCTTGAAGATGAGGCGCGTCTGGGCACCGGCGTCGCCCGGCGTGGCTTCGGGATCGGCCGGGTCCACCGCGAGCTGACCGGCGACGTAGACTACGCCGTCGTGTACGATCGCCTGGCTGTAGTGGCCTTTGGGGGTCGGAGCGTCTGGGGTCGAGATCCTTCTCATGGCTCGTCGGGGTCGGAGGTCGTGTTGACGGGCAGTGCTCAGGGTTGGGCTTCGGTCGCCACCGTTCCCAAGTCGGCCCAAGCTTCCGCGCGGGCCTGATAGCGGTCGATGAGCTCGGGCTGATTCGCCTGAACTGCGGCCTGCGTCAGCGCCAGGTAGCCCCAGGAGTAGTAGTTCGGGATGCCGATGGTCGACAGATCAGGCCAGAAGGACCACGCGTCCGGGATCCCCGTGCGGTGCATGAAGATGTCGTCGAAGAGCGCTCGCGTACGCGGAACGTCGACCCACTCACCGGTCACTGGAACGTAGGGCGCGCTCTCGATGCGTACCACGCGCTCATCCCCGACCTCGGATGGAAGTCCGTCGAGCATCTTGAACGCCAGCCCTTGCCGGACCAGGTAGGGACGGACGCCCAGGGAGGAGGCCGCGTTCCCACTTGAGGCGAAGTAGACCGGACGCTCCCCCAGGGCTTCGTTGATGATGTTCAGAGAGAATTGTTGCCAGGGAGCCAGGAACTGCCCTCCTTCCAGAGTCGCCACGACGTTACCCAGCCTCAGGGTCTGATCCTGGTCGAGCTGGAGGTAAGACGAAGCCACCTGCTGGATCTGCTCGTCGGTCAGGGCCACCACCGAGCGGGTCGGGGGTGTGACCGGCTCGTCCAGCGGGATCGAGGCCCCGTCTTCGGCCTGGTCGGCCCCATAGACGTAGGCTGCCTCAGCCGCCTGCGGGTCGTAGGGCCGCTGGCATTGGATCACCGTCCAATCCCCGGACGGGTCCTGGTCCGCCGCACATGGGGCCGTGAGGTCGCGGAGCTGACGTATGTACCAATCCGTGTTGAGATAGGAGGTCACCATCACGGTCACATCGCGCCGAATCCCTTCCACCTCCTGCAGATACCACAGCGGGAACGTGTCGTTGTCCCCGTTGGTGAAGAGCAGGCCGTATGGCTCCACGCTCATCAGCAGATTGTAGGCCCAGTCCCGGGCTGCGTAGTCGTGAGTTCTGTCCGCGTACTGCCAATTAAGCAACAGTGGGAGCAGGGCTACACCCAGAATCGGGCTCGCCTTCGCCAGGGTCGTCTTGAACTCGGTGACGGACTCGCGCCATAGCGCAACGATGCCCACGCCGGCCCAGAGTCCCCAGACCGAGAAGCTCGCGATGAAGAAATAGTCCCGCTCACGGACCTCATGGAGCGCCCGGTCGGCCCGGGGCGCCTGGATCGAGTACCCGTACTTGAAGTTCAGGTAGTACACCAAACCGAACGAGAGCGTGGCGAAGAGCGTGGCCAGGTAGGCGAAGCTCACCCGGTCGCGCCGGAAATGCTCGATGGCTCCCCAGACGCCGAGTCCCGTGAACAGCATGGTGAACGGGATCCGCACCCGAGCGAAGACCGTCTGCTCGCCCGCCAACGAACGAGACCACTGCCAGTCGAAGTATTGCAGGTAGTTCACGAGCTGCGACGAGAGGGGCGCCTGGCGGGGCACGAGTGGTGGCTTGTCGTACTGCGTTCGATTCAGGGCCTCGGCCAGCGCGACGCACCCGGCCTTTCCGTACGTGACCACCGCCCCGATCGCCGAGCCGATGTCGGGGCACGTAGGTGCAGCCTCGTTGATGATCGGACTCAACCCCGATCGGAGGGGGAGGAAGAGGTGGATGCTGAGCCCGACCACGGCTGCGGCGGCTCCCCACACGTACAGTCTCCAGTTCAGGAGCGTCCGTGGGTGGACGAGGAGGATGAAGATCGCCACCGCCGGCGCCGCCAGGAACGCCATCAGATGGTTGCCGACGCTGAGCGCCAGTATGAAGGCCATCAGGATGAGCAGGTTGTCGTCCTTGCCCCTCCCAAGGTTCTCCTGCCACCGAAACGCCAACCAGGTCAGCAGGGCGATGGTGAGGAGTGAAACCGTGTAGACCTTCTCATTGACGTTCGATTGGCTCCACACGGTGAACGCCGTCGCGCTGACCAGAACGGCTGTGGCGGCTCCCACCAGCCGGAAGCGACGATCCTCCGAGAAGTACCGGAGCACGTGGTGCACCACGAGGAACCAGAGCCCATGTGTGGCCGCGCTCATGAAGGCGCTGAAGAGGTTGATCCGCGTCGCGACCTCGAGACCCAGCGGGGCCAGCATGAGGGACCATGCCTTGGCGAGCACCACGAAGAGCGGATTTCCGGGCGGATGTGGGATGCCCAGGATGTGCCCGGTGGCGATGTATTCGCTGGTGTCCCAGAACGCCGTGGTGGGAGAGAGCGTGATCACGTACAGCGTGAACACCGCAGCTGCGGCCAGGGCCGCCGCCCCGTAAGGGGGCTTCAGATCGGGTGCCGTCGGGGAGGGAGCCTGCGATGTGTCTGGAGCGGACATGCGACATCTGGGGTGGCGTTCACGGGCTCGAAGTCGGAAAAGATAACCCGAGTGACGTCGGTGCGAGGTGGAGCGCGCCGTGCGCGTCCACGTCTATGGTCCACTCCGGCGGGACCCAGGTCGTACCACTGTACTCCTGTATGACGGCCGGGCCCTCAACGCGATGCCCCGCCCGAAGGTCGGATCTGGCGATGCGTGCGGCCGACAGGCGACGCCCCGCGTGGTGGACGCTCGTGCTCGAAGCCGGCGGTGGCTCCTTTGCGGCGGACAGCTCCGGTGGCGACAGCTCGGGGGATGCGGCGCTGACCACCACCCGCACGGTCACGGCTTCGGCCGGGATGTCCAACCTGCGGTAGCCGTACCGCTCCTCGTGCGCTCGATGGAAATGCTCGCCCCAACCCTCTGCCGGCACGGCGAGCTCGAAGCTCTGCCCACGGTATCTAGCGTCGATCCAGCGCTCAACGCTGAGGTCCTCGTCTGCAACCCCGTCCCGGGCCATGGCTTCCCGGGCAGCGATCTCGAGGATCTGGATGGCGTCTTCCAACCGCTCGGCGGCCTCGGGAGCGTCCTCTCGCACGAGCACCGTTCTGGACGCCTCGTGGGTGACCGGGGAGGCGAGCATCCCGTATGCCGAGAGGAGTCCGGGATCCGGCGGGACCAGGGCGCGGGCCGCACCTAGGCGGGCCGTGAGCTCGGCGACGTGCAAGCCACCGGCGCCTCCGAAGGCGACCACCGCGAAGTCCATGGGGTCGTAGCCTCGCTCCACGGAGATGACCCGGAGTGCGCGCTCCATGGCGGTGTCCGCCACGGTGAGGATACCCTGGGCTGCTTCCTCCGGGGAACCACCCAGCTCTGTCGCCAAAGCCGCGAGCGGCTCACGCACGGCCTCACGGTCCAGGGTTCGCGTGCCTCCCAGGAATCCTTCCGCCGGTAGCGTGCCGAGCCAGACATGTGCGTCGGTCACCGTCACCTCCCTCCCGCCTCGGTCGTAGGATATCGGCCCTGGATCGGCGCCAGCGCTGGCGGGTCCTACTCGAAGGGCGCCGCCCGCGTCCACCCGGGCGAGCGAGCCGCCGCCGGCACCCACGGTGTGGATGTCGATGACCGGAACGGCCACCGGCTGACCGTCGATCTCCAGCTCCCGAGTGCGGAGCGGACGGCCCGGGCAGAGCGAGACGTCGGTGGAAGTGCCGCCCATGTCGAACGTCACGATACGCTCGTATCCGGACCGGCGGGCCCACGCGAGTGCCCCCATGACTCCACCCGCGGGACCCGAGAGCACCGTGTGGACTGGCTCGCGTCGCGCTCGAGCCACCGGCAACGCTCCCCCGTTCGAGCCCATGATGGTGGTGCGCTGCGCTCCCGATTCGACTTCCAGGCGCCCCAGATATCGGTCCATGACGGGAGTCACGTATGCGTTCACGACGGTGGTGGATGTCCGCTCGTACTCCCTGAACTCGGGGAGCACGTCGCTGGACAGCGAGACGGGGATCCCTCCCGCCGCCAGGACCTCGCCGACGGCGCGCTCATGCTCCGGATCTGCGTAAGCGTGGAGCAGGCTCACGGCGACCGCGTCCGGACTCCGGTCGCGCACCTGAGCCGCAAGGAACTTCAGATCGCCCTGCTCCATTCCCGCGATCTCCTCGCCATCGGGGCCGATACGTCCACCGATGCCCAACCGGTCATCCCGAGCCACCAGAGGCGGGGCGCGGTGCCCCACCAGCGCATAGAGTTGAGGGCGATCTTGCCGTCCGATCTCGATGACGTCCTCGAATCCGCGGTTCGTCACCAGCACGACCCGGGCGCCCCGGCGCTCCAGAAGGGCGTTGGTGGCGACAGTGGAGCCGTGGAGAAGAGCCCAGGCCTCGTCACCGCTGAGAAGTTTGCGGACTCCCTCCAACACTGCCTCGGAGGGGTCCGCCGGTGTCGACGGAAGCTTGAGGGTGCGGATGCCCGCGGCGGTGCGAAGCACGAAGTCCGTGAAGGTTCCACCCGTGTCGACCGCCAGGAGCGCCGTTGACGGCCCCGAGGGGGCTGGGGACATTGGGTCGCTCAAGGCCCCGTCTCCGTGGGCTTGTTCCCTATCGTTCGGCTCATGCAGCTCTCTCCGTCTTTCCATAGCTTCAAGGCCCTCTCCGAGGGTGCAGGGCTGGTCCCTGTCTGGCGGGAGTTCCTGTTCGACGTGGACACGGCGGTCACCGCCTACGCGAAGATCGCCGAGCCTCCCTTCGGCTTCCTCCTCGAGTCGGTGGTCGGTGGCGAGCAGTGGGCCCGCTACACCTTCCTGGGCACGCGCCCTCGCGCAGCGTGGAAGCTCCACCGGGGCCAGGTCAGTCTCTGGACCCCCGAAGACGGCTGGACCGATGTCACGTGCGAAGACCCGCTCGAGGACCTGGACACCCGACTCCGGGCGCGAGTTCCCGCCGACGTGCCGGGGCTGCCGCGGTTCTGGGGCGGGGCCGTAGGGTACTTCGGGTACGACGTCGTGCGCCAGATCGAACAGCTCCCCGATCCGCCTCCGGATGATTTGGGACTCCCTGACGGGGTCTTCATGTTCACGGACGTGGTGCTGGCCATCGATAACCTGAAGGGGCGTGCGATGGCGATCGCCGCCGTGCCGGTGGAGCCGGGTTCGACAGAGGAGGAGCTTCGCCGGGCCTACGATGCCGCCGCCGAGCGGACCGAGGCCCTGGTTTCGAGCCTGACCGATCGGGCGTCCCCTCCGCCGCTGGCGCTCACGGCGGAACCTGACGAGGATCCTCCCTTCGAAAGTCCCACCACCCGCGATCGGTTCATGGCCGACGTAGAGCGGGTGCGAGCCTACATCGCTGCCGGAGACGCGTTCCAGGTGGTGCTGAGCCAACGCCTGGGCTTCGAGCTCCAGGCGACACCGTTCGATGTCTACCGTGGGCTTCGGAGCTTGAATCCGTCCCCGTACCTCTACTTTCTGGAGGTGGAGGGCCTTTCCCTCGTGGGCTCCTCACCCGAAGTCCTGGTCCGGGTCGAGGACGGCAAGGTCATCCTTCGACCCATCGCCGGAACGCGGCCGCGAGGCGCCACGGCAGAGGAGGAGAGGGCGCTGGCCGCCGACCTGCTGGCCGACGAGAAGGAGTTGGCCGAGCACCGCATGCTTGTAGACCTGGGCCGCAACGACGTCGGTCGGGTGGCGGAGTACGGGTCCGTGCGCGTCCCGGACCTCTTCGTCATGGAGCGGTACTCGCACGTGATGCACATGGTGAGTCAGGTGGAGGGTACGCTGCGGCCGGGCCTCGGCGCTCTGGACGTCCTCCGGGCCTCTTTCCCGGCGGGGACCGTTTCGGGCGCTCCGAAGGTGAGAGCCATGGAGATCATCGACGAGCTCGAGCCCGTGCGGCGGGGCCCGTATGCCGGCGCCGTGGGGTATCTGAACTACGGCGGTCACAACATGGACACGGCCATCACGATCCGCACGATGGTGACATGGGAAGGGAGGGGCTACGTGCAGGCGGGGGCGGGGATCGTTGCGGACTCGGATCCCGAAAGGGAATACCAGGAGACCTTGAACAAGGCGCGGGCGCTCCTCCGTGCCGCCGTCATGGTCCGCGGGGCCGGATCATGAGCTGTCCCGCCGGGGGGCGTTCGGCAAGGAGTATTCTTCTTTCTCAGTCGCTGGCTGGACCATCGGTGGCCCGCCGGGCCTAGAGGCGCTCCAGCTTCGGGTAGAGTCGGACCAGCGCGTCGATCCCCTTCTCGAAATTCTCGACCGAGAGCCACTCGTTGGGGGCGTGCAAGTTGCAGCCGGGAAGGGAGAAGCCCAGAAGAAGCGCGGGCGCGCCCAGCCGCTCCTCGAATTCCACGACGATGGGAATGGAGCCGCCGCCGCCCATCGCCACCGGACGGGTACCGAACGCCTCCTCGAGTGCCTCGCCCGCCGCTTCGAACGCGGGACCTTCGATGCTCGCCCGCCACGGGCGTCCACCGTGGAGCTCCTTCACCGTCACCTGCACCCCGGCGGGCGTAACCTGCCGCACGTGACGCTCGAGGAGCTGCTTCACTCGGCCTGGCGTTTGGGACGGGACCAGGCGGAAGCTCACCTTGGCCATGGCTCGGTTGGGGAGCACCGTCTTCGCACCCTCGTCCGTGTACCCGCATAGGAGTCCGTTCACGTCGCAGCTGGGCCGGATCCACAGTCGTTCGAGGGTTCCGTACCCATGTTCACCGGTGAGGGCCGGCACCTCGAGGTTGTGCTGAAACGCCGCGTCGTCATGGGGCAGCTCGGCGATGCCCTTTCTCGTGGCGGGGTCCCACTCGTCCACGTCGTCGTAAAAGCCCTCGATGGCGATCCGACCCTGCTCGTCATGGAGGGAGGCGACGATCCGGGCCAACGCGTTTCCCGGGTTCCCCACGGCGCCGCCGTAGTTTCCGGAGTGGAGGTCGGATCGTGCACCCTTCACGTGGATCTCGAAGTAGGCAAGGCCGCGGAGGGAAAAGAGCAGGGACGGCAAGCCCTCGGCGAACATGCCGGTGTCGGAGATGACCACCAGGTCCGCCGCCAGGCGCTTCCGCTGGTGCTCCATGAAGGGCACGAGGTTGGGGGAGCCGATCTCTTCCTCACCTTCTGCGAGGACGACGACGTTCACCGGAAGCGTGCCACCGTCGCGGAGGAGGGCCTCCAGAGCCTTCACGTGCATGTAGAGCTGTCCCTTGTCGTCCGCAGTGCCGCGCGCGTAGATCCGGCCCTCGCGCTCTGTGGGCTCGAAGGGTGGGGACGTCCATTCCTCCAGCGGCTCGGGGGGTTGGACGTCGTAATGCCCGTAAACGAGGACGGTGGGGGCCTCCTCACCGGCTCCGCGCCACTCACCCAGCACGATGGGATGGCCGTCGGTCTCCGCGATTTCGGCTTGGAGGCCCGCCTCGCGGAGTCGCGCGGCCAGCCACGTGGCCGCTCCGCGAGTATCCTCGTCGTGTGCGCGCTGCGCGCTTATGGACGGGATTCGGAGGAAGTCGTCGAGCTCGGAGCGAAACCTCGGAAGGTTCGCCTGGAGGAACCGGCCGATCTCGGACATCATGGCTCCCGGGGCTAGGGGCTAAGGGCTAGGGGGCAGGGCCGTGTCCGGGCCGGGCGCCCATCCCATCCGTCAGCGGGTCAGATGAGGGTGCGCAGGCCCCAGCGGTATACGAACGTCATCATGATTGCGAAGATAGCCGCTCCTGCCATCCCGCCCGTGCTGATGGCCAGCGGCTCCCACAAGTGGACGATGCCCACGCCGAGCATCCCACCGATGACGGCCGCGAATGCGCCCAACACCATCAGTACGGGTGTGTGCCCAGGGGTCTCCTCGGGGCGCTGGATGAGCGCCTTCATGACCAGGCCGATGACCATGCCCATGACGATCCAGATCGCGATGCCGATCCAATTCTGCATTTCGGGTACCGAACCTCTTCCCGGTTACCGGAATAGGGAGGGAGGGAACGCGGGGAATCTATTCGAAGGTGCGGAGGAGAGCCAGGGAAGCGCAGTCCGACGTGCGCTGACCGACCTTGGCGAAGTGCTCCCGATGGGAGTGAGCCCGGTTTGACGAGCGCTGCGTTGCGATGTTGATCGCGCACATGGGCGAAGGCATCATCGACATCCGAAAGTATCTTGGCGAGGATGAGGAACGCGCCCGCTCCGTGAAGGAAGACATCCTGTTCCTCAGCGGAGAGTGTGCCGGACCTCTCTCTTTTCGGGACCTCGCTCACCTCGAGGACTGAACACCGTTTGAGGCGAAGGGCATGCCCGCGCTAGTCCTCGTGTCCCATCCTGCGCTTGAGCTCCGCCAGCGCGGCGTCTACGTCGGGTGGCGCCGCGGGCTCGTCGTCCAGCGAGACGTGGAAATCCGAGGGCTCGTCGAGATCGATATCTTCCATGGCCTGGGCGGCCTCGGCCTGGCGCTCGGTGCCCTCGATCTTCTCGGCCATACGGTCGAGCTCGGCGAACAGATCGTCGGCTTCGGACAGGCTCCCTCGTGCGGAGGTGCGTCCGGCTTGGGCCGCGAGCCCGTCCCTTTGCGTCCGGGCCTCCTTCAGCCGCTCAAGCATGTCTTCCGCGTCGCGCTTCCTGAACGAGAGCTCCTCCTCGAGGGCCGCCGCCTTTTGGGTAAGGAGGGCGTGCCGCCTCTCATGCTTCGCACCATACTCGGCGGCCAGGTCCGCGGTTTCGGTGTCTTCGATTCGGCGTGCCATCTCTTCCCGACGTCGACAGGCTTTGGCTTGCTCGGCCTCGTGATCGGCCTGAGCCCGGGCGCGCTCGATTTGAGCCTCGAGGTTCGAGACCTGTGCCCGCGCGTCTACGAGCTCCTTCTGCATCCCGGCGAGGAGCTTGTCGACATTCTCCGGGATCTGGTCGCGATGGAGCTCGCGATTGAAGTTCTCGATCGCCTGGCGGAATGCGGCACGGAGGTCGTCGAACACGCCTGTGCGCCCTTCAGTTCAGGAACGGCTCGATACGCTGCGCGAAAGAATTCCGGGCGCGATGGAGCCGGCTCTTCACGGTACCGAGATTCACTCCCGTGATCTCGGCGATCTCCTCGTAGCTCTTCCCCTCGAGCTCGCGGAGCCGGAACACCAGGCGGTGGTGTTCTGGAAGCTCTTTCACCATCTCCTCGACGAGGCTCCGGAGATACCGCTTCCGGTAGAGGTCGTCGGGCCGCATCGAGTAATCCTCGAACTGGAGGGGGCGGTGGTCGTCATCCCAGTTGCTCGTGAGCCTTTGGAACAAGACGAGCGGACTACGCGACCGATTGCGCAGCTCGTTCTTGGAGAGGTTGCTGGCAATGGTGTACACCCACGTCGAGAACTTCTTGGATGTGTCGAAGCGGTGGAGGTGCCGGGTGACGCGGATGAATGCTTCCTGTACCAAGTCCTGAGCTCGGTCCGAATCTCCGGTCTTCCGGGTCACGAAATGGATGAGCCGGTCCCGGTATCGATCGTAGAGTTCCTGAAACGCCCCCGATCGGCCAATGAGGTGGGCGCTCACGAGCTGTTCGTCGGTCAGCTCCTTAAGCGGCGTGGTCTCGAGGGTGCGCTCGAGCTCGTCCGGATTGGCGTTGACCATATGAATTATCGTGAAACAGGTGTTTCACGCATTGGAGGCACGTCTGGCGTGCCCGTAAAATGCCCGAGAGAACACGGTTTTTCAAGCCTCAACGAGTGGGTCGGGGCGCACGACCTCGGGTCGTAGCTCAAAGCGGGCAGCTTGCTCCGGCTGACCAGACGATGGGAAGGGGCCTGCCTCAGACCGGCCGGCGCTCGAGGCCCAGGCGTACGCCCCCCTCGGAAAAGCCCTCGTAGAGCGCCTGTTCAGGAGGTGGGATCCGGTCCCTCGACTCCAAAGCCTCGTCGGCTGCGGCATCCATCTCCCGGGTCACCTCCCCTTCGATCTCCTCCAAGGTGTCCTGGGCTACACCCTTGCTCGTCAGGTAGGACTCGAACATGCCGACCGGATCTCGTCTCCCCCAATGCTCGAAGAGCTCCGCCGGGAAGGTTTCCCGTGCCTCGCGCTCGTCATGGGTGGCATGGCCACCCATCCTGAAGGTGTCGACCACGAGTGCGGCGGGACCCTTTCCGGCTCGGCACCGTGCCACCGCCAAGCGCGTCGCTGCATAGACGTCCAGAACGTTGTTGCCGTCGCAGGACCAGGCGTCGATCCCATAGATGGCGGGCCAGGCGTGGAGATCACCCGCGTTGTGCTCCTCCAGGCGGGTACCGAGCGCCACCTGGTTGTTCTGGATGACGAAGATCGCGGGTACTTCCAGGACAGAGGCCAGATTCAACCCTTCGTGACATGCGGCGGTCTTGGTCGCGCCGTCACCGACCCAGGTCATGGCGACCCGGGCCTCTTTGCGATTCTTGAAAGCCAGTGCCACCCCTGCGATCACGTCGACGCTGGTCCCCATATGACTGATGGGTTGGATGACCCCTTTGGTCATGTCGCCGATATGGAGGTCGCGACCCCGGCTCGGAGAGTCCGACGTGGCCAGGTATCCACGAAACATGTCGGCAAGCGACATGCCCATCATGTGGAGCGCCCCCGCGTTCCGGATCATGGGACTGACGACGTCGCGGTCCGGGTCCAGGGCGCGGACCGTCCCTACCGTCGCGGCTTCCTCGCCCGTGCCCAACCAGGCCTTCGAGATCACGCCCGTGCGAACCCAGCGCTTGAGGCCGATATCGTGCAGGCGGGTACGCAGGAGGTCTCTGTAAAGCGACAGGAGATCCGACTCGCTGAGCCCGTCTACGATGTCACGGCGATCGTCGTCGCGATCTGCTGTTTCGACGTAATCCCGCAGAAGGTCCGGGTCGGGCGCCCACTGAAGGTATTCGGGGGGGTCGAAGGCGGGATATCGTTTCATGGAGCCAAGATATCGCCTGCCCGGTCTACGACAAAGAATAGGCGGGGGAGCCGCGAGGCCCGGGAGTCACACCCACCCCCTGAGAGTGATTCCCCGAGACCGCCACGTCTCACCCCGCCGCGGCTGTCGCCGCCCAGGCTCGAGAGCCGTGGACTCTCGGGCCTGTGGCTTCGCGGGTCCCGACGTCCGGTCGCTCCCCACCCGTGCTCGTGACTGTACGTTGCCCCCCCACGGTGCTCCGCCGACATTACCACGTCGGTTCGTCCGAGGGACGGGCCACGCCGTCGAGGCTCTGCCATGGGTCCGGAGCTCCTGGCCGGGCGTCGATCTGCCTACTTCAACACCTGCGAGTCGATCACCGGTGTCCGATCTTCCTGCCAGCGAGGCCCCTGCACCCGGCCGGGCGCGCCGTGTCCACGCGCTCGTGGCACTTCGGCTTCTCGAGGCATTGAGGGATCAGGATTTGCCCGCCGAATTGCTCCAGGACGAAGATCCGAGCCGCACCATGCCTCGGAGGTTCGGTCTCAGCGATGTTGTGGGTCGGCAGATCCGCGCGTTCCAGGTAGATGCCCGGAAGGGCGCTCGCCTCACGGACGAGGAGGTCGACGACCTCTTCCGGTTCGTCATCCGCAGGCCGGACGGGCGCGACGTGTTCCGGCACGTAGGGCAAACCCTGGCCGACGTAAGGTCCTTTCGTGGAGTGACCCGGCTGCTCCCTAGGGGCTTGCGGTTCGCGGCGGCTCGCTCACAGGTCCGAAAGAGGCTGAAACACCTCTTCGGACGGCCCATCGGTGGATTCGCTCCGGGCCCCTTCTCTCTCGAGGGACGATCGCTGCTCTTCGTGGAGAGCGATCCCGGCGGCGATGCGTGCTATCTCCTGGTGGGCTTCTGCGAGGCGCTGATCGAGCGCGTGACCGGCGAGCCGGTCACGGTTCGACATACCTTGTGCCAGGGACGGGGAGACGCGTTGTGCCGGTGGGAGGTCACCGAGACGATCAGCTGACCCCCGGTTGGCGGTGGGAGTGCCGTGCCTCGCCTCGAAACCCCTGGAGCGACGCGGTGTAGCGGACCGGCGTTGCGTTTGGGAGGCCGCATTCCGCCAAGCCCTCTGTCGCGTACCCGACCCCCGTTTTCAGTGAGATCGTCAGATGATCGAGCAAGGATCCGCCGCGCCGGACTTCACGCTTCCGAGCGACCAGGGAGGTGAAGTCTCGTTGTCGGAGCTGAAGGGACGCACGGTGGTGCTGTACTTCTACCCGAAGGACGACACGCCGGGTTGTACTTTGCAGGCGTGTGATTTTCGGGATCGGCTGCCCGAGTTCCAGGATCTCGACGCAGTGGTGCTCGGTGTGTCCGCAGACTCCATCGAGTCTCATCGGGCGTTTCGAGAGAAAAACGGGCTCAACTTCCCCCTACTTTCCGACGAGGGTCACGACGTGTTGGAAGCTTACGGGGTGTGGCAGCCTCATCCGGTCTACGGGATGAACATCGAAAGAAGCACCGTCCTCATCGATGAGGATGGCATGGTGCAAGAAGTATGGCGCGGCGTGGACCCGAAGGGGCACGCCGACATGCTCAAGAAGCGTCTGACCTCAGCCTAGACGGGGCATCTCAATGGAAATCGTGATCGGGTTGGTGGTGGGGTTCGGCATAGGGTTTGGCGTGGCCGCGGCGGGACGGGGCTCGCTGCGCCGCAAGGCGAGCGAGCGGGCGCGTCAGGAGATGGAGGGGGAGCTCGACGAGCTCATCCAGGCCATCGGACGCGGCGAGCGCCCGGCTGGGGCCAGTGAAGCTGCGGGTAGGTTGGCGCAGGCGTTGGACGAGGGCTGGACCCCCAAGGAGGCCGAGAGGAGGGCGGCCCTCGTCGCCGCGGTGGGCCGTGTCAGTCGCTTCCTGGATCGGCAGGTCCGCGCACCTCTCGCTGGTTCGGAGGACAAGGCTGACGTCAACGACCTCCGCGACCGGATCGAAAGAGCGCTCGGGGCGCTGCAGGACGTCGACTTCTTCCTCTCGGACGTACCGGACGAGGCTCAGGGGACCGATCTCGTCGCCCTCGCTCAGCAAGTGTCCCGCGAGTTCGCCGGAGACCACGACGTGACGGTCCGGCTCCAGCTAGGCTCGTCGTCGATCCGCGCCACGGTGGCTCCGGATGCGCTCATGGACGCCCTCTACCTCGTGCTGCACAACGCGGCCCGATTCGGTGGTGGAGCGACGATCGACATGACGGTCTTGCAGGAGAACGGAGCACCGCTGGTGCGGATCCGAGATCGCGGCCGAGGCTTCTCCGAGGAAGCGTTCAAGCGCGCGTTCGATCCGTTCTACTCGGAGTCGGAGGAGGGGCTTGGGTTGGGTCTGCCCCACGCCCGGAAGACGGTGGAGGCCATGGGCGGGGCGATCACGCTCCGGAACGTACCGGACGGTGGTGCCGAGGTGGAGGTCAGCCTTCCCGCCTAGCTCGGGTCCTCGGCTTGAACCGGGATCGCCGGTCGCTGAAGCTGCCTGCGTCGGTCAGACGTACCCGTAGACCTGATAGAGCAGGAGGTAGACCACCAGGCCGGTGACGGACACGTAGGCCCAGATGGGGAAGGTCCAACGTGCCAGGCGGGCGTGTTCGTCGAATCGCTCCGCTCGCGCCAGATAGAGGAGCCGCAGCACCAGCGGCACCACGATGACGGCCAGCACCATGTGGGTGAGAAGGATGGCCAGGTAGACCACGCGCGCCGCACCGGGGCCCGCGAACTCGTGCGTGCCGGTGAGCGCGACCCTGGTCAGGTAGAAAACCAGGAAGAGGGCCGAGGCTCCGACAGCGGTGAGCATTGCGCGTTGGTGGCGCGCGCGATCCCTCTGTTTGATGAAGTAAAGGCCGACGAAGAGCGCTGCCGCGCTCGTGGCGTTCAGCCCCGCGTTCACGGCCGCGAGCGTGTCGCCGAGCCGTGTCAGGTCCACGCCGTGCCCGCCGCCTCGGGTGTCTCGGAGGGGGCCTCGACCTGTGCCGCGGTCGTGGCCACATGGACAAGGACGACCAGGAGCGATGCCGCGACCAGGGTGTGCACGGACACCGGCACGACGGCGAGCACCGAGAGGACGGACGCGAATCCGAGCCCCACCTGACCCACCACCAACCAGGCCGCGACGGTGGTCCACCGGCGAATGGGCTTCGGAACGCCAGCCCTGCCGGCCCACACCGCCAACGCGATGAGGCCGAGTGCCGTGACGATGCCCAGCACCCGGTGGGCGAAGTGGGTGGTGATGAGCGGGTTCACCAGCGGTGGAACCACTTGCCCCAGACAAAGGGGTGCATCGGGGCACGAGAGACCCGCATCGAGGTGTCGTACCAGAGCCCCCAGCACGGATTGCGTGAAGACCAGCGCCGCCCCCACGGTCGCGAATCGGCGGAGCCGGCCAGCGGACTCGGAGGCCATGGTGAGGCTCCGCGACCTCCAGGCGGTAGATGAAGCGAGCACGGTGGCCAGCGACACGAAGATGAAGGCCAGGGAGAGGTGGGAGGTGGAGACGGCGGTGGGCAGCTGGTAGATGACCGTGATCCCGCCGAACACCGACTGGACCAGAAGGAGCCCGACTCCCGCGAGGCAGGCTCGAAAGATCCATGGCCGGTCCGAAGTCTCCTTCCGTGCCAGCCAGGTGGTCACCGCGAAGATCAGGACGAGTCCACCCGCGACCAAGCGGTGCAGGTGCTCCCAGAAGACCCCACCGGTCATCTCCGGCACCATGCTCCCGAAGCACGTCGGCCAGTCCGGACAGGCCAGGCTGGACTCGGTCGCATGGACCACGCTTCCGAGGAACAGAAGACCGAGTGTCCAGACAACGGTGACGACGAAGCCTCTGGGGTGGAGCGGCCGTCCCGGGCTACCGGAGTCAATCACGTGCGGAACACCTTCAGTGATCCCTCACACGGCCGCGCCGGCGGTCTCCCGCCGAGGCGCAGGCGCGGGAACGTCGGCGGGCCCGTTCTCCACCTTCTGCCGGTAGATGGCGGCCGAGACGACACCCTTTTCGAGCCACTCGAAATCACCGTCCAGGTAGCGACGAGCGACCGAATAGCCTTCGGTGTCGTCGTTCTTGAACAGCGCGCGGAATCGATCCTTGATTCGGCGCCGGGCCTGGCGGCAGTACAAGTCGGCCAGGGTGTTCGCCCCGGGGGCGTCGGACCCCTTCTCGACCAGCCAGCGTGCGCGCACGACCACGGCGGTCATGACCATGAGCTCGGCACCCACGTCCACGATCCGTCCCAAGACGGCCTGACGCCTTTCCAACCCCGGGCCGAAGCGGACCATCGCGTGGAACGTGGCCCGGGCGAGCCTTCGAGACGTCCGCTCGACGAAGCGGAGATGCTTCGCCAGAGGGCCGAATCCGCTGTATCGGGGCCAGAGGCTCCAGCCGAAGAAGCGGGTAGGATACCACCAGACGTAGTGGAGCCCGGCCCTGACGAGCGCCTTGGCTTTCGCTCCCAGTGAAGAGCGAGGATCCACCAGATCTCCCGCCACGCTGAGATGCGTGTCCACGGCTTCGCGGGCAATGAACAGCCGCATGATCTCCGAAGAGCCCTCGAAGATCGTGTTGATGCGCATGTCCCGCAGATACCGCTCGATGGGGTAGGGCGTCTCACCTCTGGCCGCCAGCGAGTCGTGGGTCTCGTATCCGCGACCGCCTCGAACCTGAAGCGCGTCGTTCACCAGATCCCAGCCGACTTCGGTTCCCCACATCTTCGCGATGGCGGCTTCGAGGCGGATGTCGAACCGGTCCGAATCCGCCATGAGCGCCGTGAGCTCGACCACGGCCTCCAAAGCGAAGGTATCGGCGGCCATCTTCGCGAGCGCCTGCGCGATGGCGTCGTGCTGCCCGATGGGCCTGCCCCACTGTACCCGGGAGCCGGCCCAGTCCCGGAGCATCTCCAGGGATCCCTTGCCGGCGGCGGCGCAGAACGCCGGAAGGGCCAGGCGGCCGACGTTCAGGGTGATCAGGGCGAGCTTCAGGCCCTTCCCTTCTCCCCACACCACGTTCTCACGCGGCACCTTGACGTCTGTGAACCGGAGGATGCCGTTGGATAGCGCCCGGAGACCCATGAAATGGCACTCCTGGATCGTCTCGACACCTTCCCACTCCGTCTCCACCACGAACGCGGTGATCGGTCGCTTCTTGGATCCCTCAGGCGCCGGGGTGCGCGCCATGACGATGATGACTTCCGCCCGGGGCCCGTTCGTGGTCCAGAGCTTCTCACCGTTCAGAATCCAGTGGCTGCCGTCCTCGGAGAGCTCGGCGACCGTGGACATGTTCGCCGGATCGGAGCCCACGTCCGGCTCGGTCAGCGCAAACGCCGAGAGCGCACCCTTCGCGAGCCTGGGCAGATATTTCTTCTTCTGCTCCTCGGTGCCGAACTTCTCGATCGGACCAGGGACGCCGATGCTCTGGTGCGCGGAGAGGAAGGCTCCCGTGGCGCCACACCGGGAGGACACGATCTCGAGGGCTCGGTTGTAGGTCAGCTGCGAGAGCCCCAACCCGCCGTACTCCCGCGAGATCTTGATGCCGAACGCGCCCATCTCAGCCAGGCCATCGAGGACTTCTTGAGGGACCCAGCCGTCGCGGTCGTGCGCGTCTCCGTCGATGTGCTCCCGGGCGAACTGATCGAGCCTTTCGAGGAAGTCGGCCGCTCGGGCCTGTTCCTCGGGGTCCGGTTCCGGATGCGGATAGACTAAGCCGAGCTCGAAGCGACCCTCGAAGAGCGCCCGAGCAAAACTCTTCTTCTCCCAACTCTGCTCGCGCGCGCCTTCGGCGACTTCCCGGGACTCGAGCTCGGACGCCAGCTTGTTCTGTTCCGACATGACCATGTCCTCTCTTCGGGAGGGCCCGTCCGACGGCTCGCGGGCCATGCTTGAAATCTAATCAATCCCGCACGCCCTCGGGCCCCTTCACGGCGGCCATGCACAGGGCGCGTTCGCCATCTATCCGGCGCCTGTAGCTGGGCTGGGGGCAGGCGTGCAAAGGAACGCCTCGATCTCGTCGGCCTGCCGGTGAGCGTCCTCTTCGCCGATGTCCATCAGCGCCCGGAGGTAGTCGGGCTGGAACAGGACGAAGCTCAGGAAGTCGGGGCTCCGGGTCTGGCGCGTGCCCAGCCCTCGCGTGAGGAATCGGAACGCCCGTGGGAGCTTGGCCTCGTACTGGCTCGCGAGTCGACCCAGGTCCCGGGATGGCCGGAGCGCCAAGAGGCTCACTGGGGCCAGGCCTTCCCGCTCGTCCGGAGGAAGCCGCTGGAGGAGCCGGTTCAGCCGCTCCAGACGCATGGCGTCGTGGTCCAGGAGGTCCAGGAAGATGGAATTCATGAGCATCCCCACCACCTGCGCGGGCGGTGGGTAGCCGTGCAAAGTGGACGGGTCGACCTCACGCGCGGACCGATCTGAACGCGTGGATATGGCCAACACCTTCCGAGCCCCGAGATGCAGCGCCGGTGAGAGGGGAGCCGTGAGCCGTACGCCCCCGTCACCATACCATGCGTCGCCGATCCGTACCGCCGGAAAGAGCAGGGGTAGCGCCGCGGAGGCCATGATGTGATCCACGGTGATGGTGGCTTTCCGAGCGGTGCGCTGCGGACGTTCCCACTCCCTGATCTCCGAGCCCTCGACCCAGGTCACGGACTGCCCCGTAGAGTAGCTGGAGGTGCTGATGGCAGCGGCCTTGAGACAGCCGTGATCCAGGTTGTATCGGATGCCGGTGAGCTCACCGTCTACGGCGTGGAGAACCTCGGACAGGAACCGCCGTAAGGGCTCGGTGTCCACCAACCCCTTCACCGGATCCGTCGTGCCCACACCTCCCGATACCAGCTGGCGAAGCCAGCGTATGCCGTTCATTACCAGCGACCTGGTGTCCACCCTGAATACGTCCTCGACGGTCAGGTTCCCCCAGAGGTGGTTCAACTCGTCTACGGCCTGGAGGAAGCTCCCGTGATGGGAGGACAGCAATGCCGCATTGATGGCCCCGGCGGAAACACCCGTGATGTATGGGACGCAGAGATCCGGAAACCGTCGCGCGATGAACCGCAACACACCGACCTGGTACGCGGCCCGTGCGCCGCCACCGCTCACGACGAGCCCGAGGTCGTCCGGACGGGGGCAGGGCGGGCGGTCTTCCGCCGGCTCCAGCGGTGAGAGGGGTGGTGCAGCGGTGGTCATGGTTGGAGCTTCGGCTGACTACAGGACAGGGCGGCCAATGGCGAGGATCCCTGTAGCAACGAGCCCCAGCACGATGGCCGTGCCCACCACGTGAGGCATGTAGGTTCGCTCCTCGACGGGGCGCCGCTTCATCACGGCGGAAACGACGTGAGCGACGATCACCGCGAGGATCATGGTCACGATGTGCCCGCCGAGCTGCGGATAGAAGGTGCCGACGAAGAGATACGACACGCCCAGAAGAGCTGTCAGGTCGACCGACAGGATGAACGAGAGCGAGAGGACCCGCATCGTCTTGTCGTACGGCCGCTTGCTGAACACGCCCCAGAGCGCGTAGAGAATGACGATCACGCCGGTGAGGAGGACCAGATAGCGAAAGCCGGAATGGGCGTGGAAGAGCATCATTGGCGCGAATCCGGTGGCTGCTTACAGGATGGGAAGTCGGGGCGGGGTGGGCTCCGGCCCGACATCAACCCCCACCACGTCCTTTTGTGCCCGGTCCATCCGAGGTCTTCGAGGTGGACATCTTCCGGACCAGCGCGTCCCGAACGAGGTCGCAGACCTCCTCGTCCATGTCGTCCGCGCTGAGCATCCATTCGAGGTAGCTGGGGTCCGAAGCCGCCACCTCGTCCAGTGGTCGTCCGGTGTGCTTGCCACGGCGGAAGGGACGTCCGTCGTCCGGTGTGCCGAACCAGCGATCCAGCTCCGTGCGAATGGGTGCGTACTCCTCACAGTAGGCGTGCAATCCCTCCAGGTCCTTGGGGAGATCGGCGTACCGTTCCAGCTGGGCCCCGAGCACTGCCGCCGAGGTCCGGATGTCGCCCAGGGCCGTGTGCGCTTCCTCGTGCTCGCGCTCCAGATAGAAGCGGGCCGCCGCGGAGAGATCCCGCGGCTCTTCCCGGTGGAAGATGTTCTGCATATCCACGATTCGTCGCCCATCCAAAGGGAAGGGCACCCCGCACCGCTTGAACTCGGCCAGCAGCAGCGGGATGTCGTAACGTCGAACGTTGAACCCGCTCAGGTCGCAGCCGTCGAGGATCTCCGCCAATCCTCTCGCCCGTCGGCAGAACGGCTCTTCGTCGGCCACGTCTGCGTCTGTGATTCCATGCACGGCCGTGGCTTCGGGCGGGATGGGCATCTCCGGATTGAATCGGCGCACCCGTTCCAGCACGTCCCCGTGCGGCGTCACCTTGATGAGCGCCAACTCGACGATGCGGTCGTTCTTCAAGTCGAGCCCCGTGGTTTCCAGATCGAAGAACACCAGGGGCCGGTCCAGGTCGAAAGGAAGCTTCATGGGAGGAAGTTAGCCAAGGCGGCTCGGCGGTTGCAGGATGTAGTGGACAGGTGACACGGCTGGAGATGGGGCCCGTGCTCTCGAGCTCGAGGTGATCACCGGGCGGCTGGATCGAACGCTCCACCCGGTCATCCGTCGCGTGCCTCTGGCCCAACATGCTGCCGAAGCTGGCCGTGTGGTGCAGTCGAACCCCGGCTTCGCGGAGCGCCTGCTGCGCTGGGGAGTCGAGAGGCGAGGCTCGAAGGAGCTCCTGGTTCCCTGGGCGTCCGTTACGACCCGGAGGATCGCCCGGAGTCCGTCAGATGGTGCCTTCCTCGGCCGTCCCTTCCAACCCCAAAGCCTCGAGCACCAGGCGCTGCTGCTGCTTGACGTGATGCTGGGCCTTCCCTTCAGCGGGACTGGCCCGTTCGGGCCGAGCCGTATACGACAGGCCCACTTTGCGAGGGACCAGGGGGCGAAGACGAGGACCGACGAAGGTGAGAGCTCCCATGTTGCGGGGCTCCTCCTGGGCCCACACCACCTGTGTCAGGTTGGGGAACGACGCGAGGAGCTCCTCCAGCTGTTCGTTGGGGAAAGGATACAGCAGCTCCATGCGAGCGATGGCCACGTTGCCCGCTTCACCACGGCGAGCATGTCCGGCGATGTCGTAGTAGATCTTGCCAGTGCAGAGGACCAAGCGTTCTACCTTGTCCGGATCTTCCACCATCGGGTCCGGCAACACGTGCCGGAAGGTGCCCTCGGTGAGCTCGGAGACCTTTGACGTCGCCATGGGATGCCGTAGGAGGCTCTTCGGCGTCATCACGATCATCGGCCGCTCCGGTCGCCGCAGCGCCTGCCTCCGGAGCAGGTGGAAGAATTGGCCCGGTGTCGTCGGATAGGTCACCCGCATGTTCCCCTCGGCGCAGAGCTGAAGGAACCGCTCCAGCCGCGCGCTCGAGTGCTCCGGTCCCTGCCCCTCGTAGCCGTGGGGCAGGAGCAGCGTGAGTCGCGAGTGCTGTCCCCACTTGGTCAGCCCGGAGGAGAGGAACTGGTCGATCATCACCTGGGCCACGTTCACGAAGTCGCCGAACTGGGCCTCCCAGAGCACGACGTCTTTGTCCACCGCGACGGAGTATCCGTACTCGAAGCCGACCACGGCGGTCTCGGTGAGCGGCGAGTTGTAGACCTCCAGCCTGGTATCCGCCACGGCCTGAAGGGGGACGACCTCGTCCCCAGTCTCGGAGTCGTGAAGCACCAGATGTCGATGGCTGAACGTGCCCCGCTCGGCATCCTGACCGGTAAGCCGGATGGGGATCCCGTCGATAAGCAGGGTGCCGAACGCCAGAGCCTCCGCGTGCCCCCAGTCGATGGCACGGTCCGTGGAGAAGTCCTTGGCCCGACGGGACAGCTGGCGCCATAGCTTGTCGTGAGGGGTGAAGCCCTCCGGCACGGTCACGGTGACCTGGTTGATCCGTTCCAGAACCTCGAACGGGACGCCCGTCTCCGAGGGATCGACGATGTCTGAGGAGTCCTGGTCTCGCTCGGGGTCGCGGTCCGCGTCCGCTCCGGAATCCGCCGCGCCTCCGCTCTCGGCTGCCAGCCGCTCTCGCACACTGTCCTGCGCGTTCCGCAGCGTGCTGGAGATCTCCTCCTGGAGTCCCGACACGTCGTCTTCGGTGACCACTCCCTCGGACACGAGCCGCTCGGCGTAATGTGCTCGCACGGTGGGGTGCTCGGCGATCTTGCGGTACAGGACCGGCTGCGTATAGGCAGGCTCGTCTCCCTCGTTGTGTCCGAAGCGCCGGTACCCGACCAGGTCGATAACGAAGTCGTCACCGAACTCCTTCCGGTAGGCCATGGCCAGTCGCATAGCCGCCAAGCAGGCCTCAGGGTCGTCGGCGTTCACGTGCACCACCGGGATCCCGTACCCCTTCGCCAGGTCGCTGGAGTAATGGGTCGAGCGAGCGTCGCCGGGATCGGTGGTGAAGCCGACCTGGTTGTTCACGATCACGTGGACCGTCCCGCCGACATCGTAGCCGTCGAGACGGGCCATGTTCAGGGTCTCGGCCACGACGCCCTCGGCCGCGAAGGCCGCGTCACCATGCATGAGCAGGGGAACCACGGCGTCGGTGTCGAGGCGGGCATTGCCGGACGAGCTTTCGAATTGGTGGGATCGGGCCATCCCGATCACCACCGGGTTCACAAACTCGAGGTGGCTGGGGTTCGGCGCGAGAGAGACGTCGATCTCCTCACCCTCGCTGAAGACCCGCCGTCCCCGGCCGCCGTGGTGATACTTCACGTCGCCGGTACCGCCGACGTCCAGCTGCCCACCCTTGTACGACGGTCCCTCGAACTCGGCCAGGAGCTCGCCGTAGGAGACGCCCACGGTGTGCGTCAGGATATTCAGCCGGCCCCGGTGCGCGGCTCCGATGACCACCTTCCGTCCGCCATTCCGTGCCGCGAGCCGGATGGCCAGATCCAGCATAGGGATGAGCGCGTCGTTGCCCTCGACCGAGAATCGCTTCTGACCCAGGTAGGCCCGGTGGAGAAATTGCTCGAGCCCTTCCACCTGAGACAGCCGCTCCAGAAGATCCCTTTTCTCCTCGGCAGACAGTGTCCCCGTATGCGCGCCGGCTTCCACCTGCTTCCAGAGCCAGGACACCTTCACGTGGTCGTCGAGGTGCTCGAACTCGTAGCCGATCGAGCCAGCGTAGATCTCGCTCAAGCTGTGCAGCGCGTCGGCCACGGACATCCCCTCCTCGGCGTCGTCCAGGATGAGGGACGCCGGAAGCTCGGCCAACTCCTCGATCGAGGTGCCGAAGAACGCCGGGGACAGCTGCGGGTGCCCTGGGGGCTCCGAGCCCAACGGGTCGATGCGAGCCAGCTGATGCCCGTGGTCCCGGAACGCCTGCACCAGCGCGGTGGCTCGGGAGATCGCGGGAAGCTTCGTGTGCAGCATGTCCGCCGCTTCGTCCGAGACGGCTGCACGGTCCGCTCGGGTCTGCTCGGGAGTCACGCGAGCGGGTGCGGCAGGTGTCTCCGCTGCCCCGCTCCGGTGGCCGTTCAGCTGATCTGGCCGGATGAGCCCTTCTGCGAGGGCCTGGGCTCCGCCGTCGGCAAAGAGCCGACGCCACTCGCTGGGCACCGCGTCGGGGTTGCGGGCGAACTGCTCGTACATCGCCTGGGCGTACGCGGCGTTCAAGCTGTCGAAAAGCGTGTCGTCCATCGTCCTGATGCGACCCTTCGGGTCGGCTCGGGGCGACCCGTGAGGGTCGGCTGAGAAAGGCAGGTGCCGAGTATCCGACAAAGGTACCTCAAACTCTTCGTGCATTCGAGGGTTTATTCCCATTCCGTCGCGCCTGGACGATCCGAGGCATGCCTCCGCCATCTGGCATTAGCTTGAGCTTCGCGTCCGACCCATAGCCACCGGTCATCCGTCATGCGTCGCCACTCAACCTCGATCCTGCCTGCGTCGCCGCCTCTTCCGATCGGCGTATGTCGGGTGTACGAGCGACCCCGAGACAGCTTCGCGGCCGTGAGACTCGTCGAGTGGGAAGAGCGGTTTCCCTGGGTGGTTCAGGGCGTCACCACGCGGCGAGCTGGGTCGGACAGCGCGGATTTCGACCTCCGGCTCTTTCCGGAATCCGAGGGAGCGCGCGATCGCTGGATCGACCTTCTGGCCTGGAGTGGGCTTCCCGCGGGGATGCACGCCCGGCAGGTGCACGAGGCTCGCGTGCGACGGCACGAAGGTGCTCGCGAAGCGGGGTTGACGGTGGCACTCCCGTGCGACGGTCACTTCACGGAGACACCCGGGCTCCTACTCACGGTTTCCGTGGCGGATTGCGTCCCGGTCTACGTCCTGGACCCTGATCGGAGAAGCGTCGGCATGATCCACGCGGGGTGGCGCGGTGCCGCCGCCGGAATCCTCGAGGAGGGGCTGCGGGGCATGATCGGCTCGAGCGGGGACGTCGGTACCCTCCACGTTCATCTTGGACCGTCGATCTGCGGCGCGTGTTATGAGGTCGGGGGGGAGGTCTTCGAGGCGCTTGGTCTTGCACGCCCGCAGGGGCCGACGCCCATCGATCTGAGGGCGGTGCTGGCGCTGCGCGCAGTCGGCGCCGGGGTTGCCCCGGAGGCCGTCACCGTGTCTGGCCACTGCACGCTTTGCGGTCCCGAGCGGCGCTTCTTCTCCCATCGCGGCGGTGACGGGGGGCGGCAGGTCGGCTTCGTTGGAATACGCCCGTGAGCTCACCTTTCTCGCCGGGGGTGATGCCCCCTCATCCCGGTCTCTGCGCCACCTGTGTGCATCATCGCGAGATCCGCAGTCGGCGCGGGTCCGTATTCCATCTCTGTGAGCGTTCCCGCGAAGACCCACGTTTCCGCAAGTATCCCCCGCTGCCGGTGCTGGTATGTCCGGGTTATCGAGTCCGGGAGAAATGACGGAGAGAGACGAACGGAGGTGTCTTCCTATTATCGTTGGGAGCCATGGAGAGTCCCGATTCCCACATGGAGGAACGATGAGCGAGCCCGTCTACGTTTCGCGCTCCCGTGTCGAGAAGGTCGCCGGCGTCCACCGCCGAGCCACGCTTCACGACGGGACGCGTGTCGAGTTCGGTGTCCACGGCCCGGTGAAGGAGGCCTACGGACTCGACGCCGAGCCCGACTTGCCCCTTCCCGTCGACTACCTGGTAGCGGCAGCCGCCGGCTGACTACTCGGGACTCTCAATGGCGCACTGGAGGTGCGCGGGATTCCCATGGCGCCCGAGGCCATCGATGCTCGGGCTGAAGGTATCAACGAGCTTGTGGACAAGATCGTCGTGCTGACGCGTATCCACGTGCATTACACGTTGCACCTGCCGCCCGGAGCACCAAGGGACAAGGTGGATCGGGCCCTCAGCACTCACGTATCGAAGTGCCCGACGGCCAAGAGCCTCGAGGGCGCGGTCGAGGTGACCTGGACGGCTGACATCACGGAGGGGTGAAGGAGCGTGGTCTGCCGCCGCGGGGCGGTGTTGGCGATCCTTCCGTAGGTGATCAGAGAGACGCATGGCGAGCGGGCTCACGGAGCCGTATCGTCTCTCATGGACAAGGACATCGACGTCGCGGACATCACCCGACTCCTCGAGGCGGCGACGGACGGAAGCACTGAGGCGCTGGAAAATGTATTCGAGGTCGCCTATCCCCGGCTCCGCGAGATCGCGCACGCTCGTCGCCGGGGCTGGCGTGGCTCGGACACCCTGAAGACTACCGGGCTCGTCCACGAGGCATACCTCGAGCTTGCTTCCGCGGGCGCTGGTTCGTACGAGAGTCGTGGGCAGTTCTTTGCCACCACCGCACGCGCCATGAGGCAGGTGCTGATCACCTACGCCCAGAAGCAGTCGACAGAGAAGCGAGCTGGCGGACGAAGGGATTTGACGCTGTACGAGAGTGACGCGGTGACCTACGAGGCGCTGGACGAGCTTCTCAGTCTCGACGACGCACTCAAGAATCTGGAGGCCGTCGATGCCTGTCAGGCCGGTGTCGTTGAGTGCCTGTTCTTCGCGGGGCTCACCGTTGCCGAGACCGCGGAGGCTGTGAGAATCTCTCCGGCGACGGTGAAGCGGGATTGGTCGGCGGCGCGTGCCTGGCTCCACCATCATATGCACGGTGACCAGGCCCCGGCGGACTGACTCGGGCGGCCACACCGCTCACGAAGCTCTTCCTGGCTCATGTCAGCCTCGGGTGGGGGCCTCTATTCCTCCGGGATCTGCTAGATTTCGGGGTGCCTCGGTCCTGGCACGCGACGCAACGATCCCGCCCGCATGAGATACGAGATGACCATGAAGACCTCGCTCACGGTGATCCTCCTGGCCGCGCTCCTGGCGTGGCCTGGGACGTTAGAAAGCCAGTTGTTCCCGACCGACGATCCGGTGATCCAGGCGATGTGGGAAGAGGGAATGGGGGATGGCTCGCAGGCGTTCGACTTGGCCCAGGCCCTCGTTGACTCCATAGGCCCCAGGCTCATGGGCTCCCCGGCCTACGCGGATGCGGCGGACTGGCTCATGGAGCGTTACGCGGACTGGGGCATCGAAGCGGAGCGCCAGCAGTATGGAACCTGGATCGGCTGGGAGCGCGGGACGACCCATATCGACCTCATCGAGCCTCGGGTGCGGACGCTGGAGGGCATGATGCTGGCGTGGAGCGCCGGCACCGATGGTCCGGTCGAGGCAGAGGTGATCATGATGCCGCGGTTCTCGACCACTACGGAGTTCGAGGCTTGGCTCCCGGAGGTGGAGGGCCGGATGGTGGCCATCTCCCTTCCGGAGCCGACGTGTAGGCCCGACGAGTCGTGGCAGGAGTGGGCCACGGAGGAGGCCTTCCAGGAGATGACCGCGGACCGCGATCGTGGCAGGGCAGCGTGGCAGCAGTCGCTGCGCGCGATCGGGCAGGACTACGTGCAGCGTATCGAGGCCGCGGGTGCCCTGGGCTTCGTCACCAGCCGCTGGTCCGAGGGTTGGGGGGCAGACAAGATCTTCAGCGCTCCGTCCCGTACCGTTCCCGGTCTGCATCTGGCGTGTGAGGACTACGGGCTGGTTGCGCGCATGGCGGAACGCGGGCAGGGTCCCCGCATCCGGGTCGACGCCCGGGCCGAGTTCCTGGGTGACGTGCCGGCCTTCAACGTCGTAGGCAGCATCACGGGATCGGAGCTGCCCGACGAGTACGTAGTGCTCAGCGCGCACCTGGACTCCTGGGACGGCGCCTCCGGTGCCACCGACAACGGCACGGGGACCGTCATGATGCTCGAAGCCATGCGAATCCTGAGGGAGACGTATCCGAACCCCCGGCGCACGATCCTCGTTGGGCATTGGGGTGGGGAGGAGCAGGGGCTCATCGGATCGACGGCGTTCGCGGCGGACAACCCCGAAGTCGTGGATGGGCTGCAGGCGGCGTTCAACCAGGACAACGGTACGTGGCGTATCGACTTCATACGCATGCAGGGCTTCACGGGCGCCGGGCCCCACTTCGCACGTTGGTTCTCGAAGATTCCGGGGGAGATCACACGGCACATCCGGCTGGATATCCCCGGTGTGCCCGAGGTGGGCGGAAGCGACCACATGTCGTTCATCTGCGTGCCGGCTCCCGGGTTCCGCCTCCAGTCGAGCTATCCCGACTACCGGCAGTATACGTGGCACACCAACCTGGACACGTTCGACAAGATCGTGTTCGCGGACTTGCGGAACAACGCGACCCTGGCGGCGATGTTGGCTTACATGGCCTCCGAGGATCCGGAACGGGTGCCCACGGCGACACGGGTGCTCCCGAGCGACCCGCCCCCGGGCACGCCGGCCAGTTGGCCACAGTGTCGCGCGCCGCGCCGCAGCTTCAACTGAACAGGCTGCTCGTCCCAGGGCGTGATCAGCCGAACGCTGTACCGCCCGATTCGAGAGGCCAGGACCCGCCGCAGAAATGCGGTGTCCTCTGACCGCAATCGTCTACCGCCTTATCCGTAGGGAGAGTCTCCATGTTGAACCGAGACCAGTTGATCGAGCTCTATCGAAACCACCGGAACGAGAACGTGCTGAGCGTCTACGTCGACGGAGATGGAAAAGACCCTGCCCAGCGGCGGGCCTGGGCACTGGAATTGGAGCGGGGGCTAGCGAGCGAGCGGGCTCGCGTCGAGTCGGACAGTCCCGAGGCGTTGGATGATTTCGACCGGGCAAAGGCATTGGTGGAGGAGCGCCTCGGTCGCTACGGAGCCTTCCTCCCGGCGCGGGGCTGGGTTGGTTTCGCGGTGCCGAACGGGCTGGTTTATGCGGAGGAGCTTCCAGTGCCCATGCCGCACCTGGTGCGGTGGGAGGATGGCCTGCGCGCTGCCCCCTATGTACGGGCGCTGAAGCAGGACCGGATGGTCGTGACTGTGCTCGTCGACAGCCGGAAGGCAAGGGTCTTCACCTATCGCAATGGGGAGCTCCATGAGCGAGCAGACCTCCTGGCGGACTCCGACATCGGAGACTATCGGGAGTCCAGCATGAGCAGGCGAGCCTCCACACATACCGGCACCCACGGCGAGACGGGTACGGACGCAGCCAAGCGTGCCCTCGAGAAGAGCGCCACTGAGCTTCAGGGCCGCTTGGTGCAGGTGGTCGAGGAACTCGCCGGCAAGGATGGCTTCGTCGTGCTCGGCGGGATCGCGGAGCGGGAGGCCGCGGTGGCGGGGCAGTTGGACCACATGTCCGAACGGCTGGTCGTCGTGCCGTCCATGCATCTCGGCATGACCGAGGCCGAGGTGCGGGACGCCGTGGAGGAAGCTGCATCCGAGCTGAGTAGGGCCCACCAGGGGGACCTTCTCGCCACGGTCATGGACTTGGCCCGATCCGGCGGCAAGGGTGCCTTAGGGCTGGCGGCCACCGAGGATGCCCTCCGCGGAGCACGTGTCGATACGCTGCTACTCACGCGTGGCTTTCGTGAGCGCCATCCGGACCTGGCCGATCACTTCGTCGGAACGGCCTTCGAGCAAGGCGCGGCGGTGGAGGAACTCTCTCAAGAGAGCGCCGCGCGGCTGGATGATGAAGGCGAGGGCGTGGGGGCGAGGCTCCGCTACACGGGGTGACGTCGAGAGACCTCCGAGCGGTGGAAGGGCTGCCCCCTGAGGAGTCGTCCGATGCGTGGCACCTGCTTGAGGCAGACGACGTCCTCGAGCGCCTGGGGGCCGTCAGGGAAGGGCTGACGGCGGACGCCGCCGGCGAGCGGCTTGCCCGGTACGGTGCCAACACGGTGGAGGTTCGAAAGCCGGTATCGCCATGGGCGATCGTCCGGCACCAGTTCCAGAGCGTCGTGGTCTGGCTGCTCGTGGTCGCCACGGGAGTCGCCCAGTTGATTGGCGACTTCCTCGAGGCGGCCGCCATCGCGGTCGTGCTGGTCATCAACGTCGCCGTCGGCTTCTGGACGGAGTGGCGCGCACGAATCGCCGTGGATGCCCTCCGCAAGCTCCAGGTGCACGAGGCCGTGGTGCTTCGCGACGGGCATCGCGTGAAGATGGCGGCCTCGAGCCTGGTGCCCGGTGACGTCGTCGTCTTGTCCGAGGGAGCCGCCGTGCCGGCGGATGCGCGACTCCTGACCGCCGACGAGCTCCGGGTGGAGGAAGCCGCCCTCACCGGAGAGTCCGAGCCGGTGTCCAAGAGCGTGGAGCCGGTTGTGCGTGGTGGCGACATGGTGGGGGTCGGGGACCGGACATCCATGGTCTTCAAGGGCACGACCGTGGCCAGGGGAGCGGCAGAGGCCGTGGTCGTCGCCACCGGGACCGGGACCGAATTAGGCAAGATCGGAGCTCTGGTCAGCGCGTTCGAGCATGCGCCTACTCCTATCGAACGGCGGCTGGATGTGCTGGGGAGACGGCTGGTATGGCTCACCCTGGGTGTAGCGGCGCTGGTCATCCTCGCGGGGCTGTTGGGTGGGTGGGACCCCTGGCTCGTCGTACAGACTGGGCTGGCCCTCGCCATTGCCGCCGTGCCGGAAGGTCTGCCCGTGGTCGCCACCATCACGCTCGCGGTGGGCATGTGGAGGATGGCGCGACGAAACGCGCTGGTGAGACGGCCTCCGGCGGTCGAGGCGCTGGGCTCGGCGACGGTGATCTGTGCCGACAAGACGGGGACGCTTACCACCGGGAAGATGGCCGTGACGTCGGTTCTCACGCCGAGGGGGCGCGCGGATCTCTCCGTCGAGGACGGAGGAGTCCTCGTCCGTGTCGAGGGGCGAACCGTATCGCCTGAACAGGCGGGTGGGCTCAGGGAGCTCGTCCGCGGGGCCGTCCTGGCGAACGAGGCTCGACTGGAATCTCTCGATGGCGGGTGGCGTGGCATCGGGGACCCCACCGACGTCGCGATTCTCAATCTCGGTATGGCCATGGGGATGGAGCGCGCGGAGCTCCTGAACGAGGCACCCGAGGAGGCTCGGATGCCCTTCACCAGCGAGCGGATGCTCATGGCCAGCTTCCACCGTGAGCCGGAGGGAACGGAAGCCGAGCCCGTGGAGGTGCATGTGAAGGGGGCCTTGGAGCGTGTGCTTCCTCTGTGTTCGGCGGGGTTGGGGCCCGACGGGCCGCAGCCGCTGGGCGAGCGCGAGCGCCAAGAGGTCTCGAAGTGGGAGGGCGCACTCGCGTCCGAGGGCCTTCGCGTCCTGGCCGTGGCGTCGGGGCGTACGACCACCGCTCGAGCCGGCACCGAAGACGCTCTGGAGGGACTGACGCTGCTGGGCCTCATTGGCCTCATGGATCCTCCCGCACCGCACGTTGCGGACACCATCGCCAGGTTCCGGGGAGCCGGCGTGCGCACCCTCATGATCACGGGAGATCAGCCGGCGACTGCGCGGTCCATCGCCGAGCGCCTGGGTATGCTTGCGGAGGGCGAGCGTGTGGTGACGGGTGTGGACCTGTCCCGCATGGATGACGGCGAGTTGGCACAGGTCGTGGCGGAGGCCTCGATCTTCGGTCGGGTCAGCCCGCAGGACAAGCTGAGGCTGGTCGAGGCGTTGTTGGAGCAAGGCGAGGTCGTGGGCATGCTCGGAGACGGCGTGAACGATGCTCCGGCGCTGAAGCGGGCCGACATCGGTGTGGCTATGGGTAGGCGAGGGACCGATGTGGCCAAGGGCGTGGCCGACCTCGTGTTGGCCGATGACCGATTGGAGACGGTGGCGGTTGCGGTGGAGGAGGGGCGGGTGATCTTCGACAACATCCGTAAGTTCGTCTTCTATCTGTTTAGCTGTAACCTCTCCGAGGTGGGCGTCGTGCTCGGAGCCTCGCTGGCCGGAGCGCCCCTACCGCTACTTCCTCTGCAGCTCCTGTGGCTGAACGTCGTTACAGACGTATTTCCGGCGCTGGCGCTCTCAGCCGAGCCGGCTGAGCCGGACGTCATGCGGCGACCACCCAGGCCGAAGGACGCGCCGATCCTCTCCCGCGGCTTCCTGACCACCCTGGGCGGCTACGCCGGCGTGCTGACCGCGTCGACGCTGGGCGTGTTCGCCATCTCCCTATCGCGAGACGCTGCGGCGCCGGGCTACGCCGTGACCATGGCGTTCATGACCCTCGCTCTGGCGCAACTCGCACACGCCTTCAATGCGAGGCGCTTCGGCCCCTTGGGGCCAGGCGTGGAGAGCGTACCGAATCGCTGGCTGTCTGCCGCGTTGGCCTTCGCGGTTCTGCTTCAGCTCGCTGCCGTCTACGTTCCGACTCTGCAGCAGGCATTGGGGACCGTGCCGCTGGCTCCCGCGGATTGGCTCCTAGCCGGTGGAGCGGCTCTGGTTCCGTTGGTTGCCGGGCAGGTATGGAAGCGGATCGTTCGAGCTCGTCAGTCGTCCAGGAATGACGCCAGAGCGGCTAGAGAGGCGCTCGGTCGCTCGTCCTGAGGAAGGTGGCCGCATCGATCCAGGAGCTGGAGTCGTGCACGGGGCAGCGCATGGGCCAGACGCTGTCCGACCCAGGGAGGCACCACGCGGTCGTGCCGTCCCCAGAGTAGAAAGGTGGGCGTGGCCAGAGTGGGATAGCGGGCGGTCAGCGCCGGCAGGTCCGGTGGCTCAATGCGCCGAGCCGTCTCGAGGAGCGCCCGCGAGGCCCCTGGTCGATCCAGGGGCCCGGCGTAGCCCTCCACGAGGGAATCCGTGACGACCGAGGGATCGAAGACGATGGAGCGGAGCACCTGCTGCACGAGGAGGCTGGCGGGGAGGGCCTCAAAGGCGGCGCGTGCCAACGTCGGACGCCTGGCCAGAGTCACGAACGGTGGCAGCGGCTGGGGGTAGGCCGCCCCGGCCACAACGGCCAGCCGGTGCAGCGGTGTACCGGCTCGCTCCAGCTCGAGTGCGGCGTAGAGCGATATGCCGCCTCCCAAGGAATGTCCCACGAGCGTGACCCGGTGTTCCGTCAGCCCGAGGCTTCGCATACGCTCGAGGATCAGGCCGGCCTGACCTTCGGGGTCGTAGGGGCCCATGGAAGGCGCCGGGGACGCGCCGCACCCGAGTAGGTCCAATCGTACGACATGGCCCCGCCGCTCGAGCTCGGGGATCCAGTGCCGCCACGTGAACGAAGATGCTCCGAACCCGTGCACCAGCACGAAGGTCTCCCTGTCGGGGTCCGGCGGGCGCCCACCCCGCGTCACATGGAGCACCGGTGAGGGGGAGGAGCTCACTCCCGCCCCAGCTCCACGAGTCGGGCTCCTGCCTCAGTCAGCTCCCGGGCCATGAACGGATGGCAGGTGAAGACGAAGACCTGACGGGTCTCCGCGAGACCGGCGACGACCTCCATGCCTCGCCGTCGCCGCTCGGCGTCCCAGTTCACGAAGACCTCGTCGATGAACAACGGAAGTGATTCCGTGCCCTGATCGAGATGGTCCACGATCGCCAGACGCAGACTCAGGTATGCCTGTTCTAGCGTCCCGGTCGACACGGGATGGCTCAGGGGGATGGGACCGGCGATGCCGGGGCCGGCAATGCGAAAGAGATCACGCTCGTCCGTCTCTTCGACGAGAATTCTGTCGTAGCGCCCGTCGGTGAGGTGGCTCAGGTGACGCCCGGCCCGACGCATCAGGTCCGGTTGGTGCTCTTCACGAAAGGCTCGGTCGGCCTCGCGCAGGAGATGTGCCAGCACCCACTTACGATCTCTGGCCCGGACCAATGCCGCGGTGGTCGCTTCCAGCGTAGCGGCCTCGCCGTCCACCTGGTCGGCGGTTTCCTCGCCCCGCGCCAGCTCGACCTCCTTTGTCAAAGCGCTGGTCTTGCGCTCCAGCTCTTCAATCTGGTCCTGGAGCTGTCTGACACGGCCTCGGCGGGTGACGAGGTCGCCGTCTTCCGACAACCAGCGCGCGCCCTCGCGCTCGGCCTCGTCGATCCGCTGCCGGAGGAGCGGGAGGTCGGGCTGGCTCTCTTCGAGCTCCTCTTCCAGGCGGCGAGCGCGCTCGAGCGCCTCCAGGCGTCGGGTCGCTTCTTGGAGTCCGTCCTCCACGGAATCCTCGGCGAAACGCCGAGCGGCTTCTTCCAGGTCGGCCACTGCGGCACGCGACGCCGCCAGCGCGACTTCGATGCGCTCGATGTTCCGATTCAAGCCCGAGAGCTCTCGCTCGGCTGCTGCGGCCGCTTGCTCGGCCTGCTCGGCCTCACGCAGTCGGCCGGAGAGCACCGAGGCAAACACCTCCGGGTCGGTCTCGGCGTCCGCCTCCACGGCGAGGCTTCGCACCAGCGCCTGCCCCTCTCGGGCCGTCGCGGCCTGACGCGCCTCGATCTCCTCGAGAACCCGCACCTTGCCGCTGTGCTGGTCGGCGCTGTCGTGCAGCCGCTCGAGGGCATCGGTCAGAGCGCGATCGGGGTATGAGCCATGACGCTCCGACAGCTCGAGGTCCTCGAACAGGTCCATGAACATGGCGCGCGCCTCCCGTAGCTCTCGGTTCGCTTCTTCCCTACGTCGCGCCCACTCTGCCAACGCGGCTTCCCTCGTCGACCGAGTTCGGGACAGCGTCCAAGCGAGCGCCAGGGATCCCGCGGCAGCGATCATGCCCAGCGCGGTGAGGGCCGGCCTGCCCGACATCACGCCCCAAACGGCGGTCGCCAAGCCCAACGTGCCGGCGATGACTGCCAGCGACGGGCCCGCGGGGCTGGTCCCCACGTCGGGGGCGCGGTCGGCCTCCTCGGTCCCGACGCGGCTCCTCGCTCGTTCCAGCCGCTCCACGGCCGCACGGACGGAGGTTGGCGTCCGTTGCAGCAGTCGGTCGCGCGGGGCCGAGGCCCATGGGAGACCCACCAGGTCCAGACAGATCCGGTTCAGCCTCTCTTCCAAGATGGCGAGCTCCGCCTGCAGGTCCCCGGCTCGCTCCCGGTCCGCTACGGCTCGTGCCAGCCCGGAGACGTAACGATCGATCTGGTCGCGCTGGGAGAGAACGATGCGAAGCTGGCTGGTGAGTGCCTTCTTCCGCTCTCGGGGTGCTACGCGCTCGGCTTGAGCTTCCCTCAGCTCCTCTTCAAGGGACCGTACCCGGGCTCGGTCCTCCTCTAGACGGAGGAGGGGCTCCCGAGGCAGTCCCTGGAGCAATGCTTCGGGTCCGGCCTCCCGCTCGAGCTGGGCGATGCGGTGGAGCTGCGCTCGGACGGGCAGCAGGACCTGGGCGCGATCCAGCAAGGCCTGGTCCATGGCGCGGCGCTCGCGGCGGGCCTTCAAGACACCCCTCGCGCGCTGCAAATCATCCATGCGCGCCCGGAGATCCCGGTCTCGTTGGACAGCCTCACGCCGCCGGACCCTGAGGGCTCGGAGCTCGTCTCGAGCTTGGCGGATCTTCTGCTTCCCGCGTCGGTTCGGGCGCCACAGCTCGCCGGTCTCCCGTTCCAGCTCCGCAGCGACCTCCCGCACGGGGCGGAGGTCGGACGCCCCCATGGATCCCACCACCCGATCCTGAATGCGGGCCCAGGTGTCCTCGTCGAGACTCGCCAGCTCTCCGAGCGTGATGGCGAAGACCTGCCGGAATACCTTTCGCGGCACGTGCTCCACCCACGGAAGCGGGTGGTTTCTCAGGTCCGAGAGGGTCCCCTCGACGTCGAGCTGCGACGCGGGTTGCGACCGAAGCCGGCGGGTAATGGTCGCGGCCCTGCCATCAGTCAGCCGCATGTGGAGCGCGCCTCGGGCCTCATCGCTACCCCACGGCACGAATGGGTTGAGGTCCCTCGAGGCCGGCGAAAAACCGTACAGCATCGTGGTGAGGAACTCAAAGACCGTCGACTTGCCGGCTTCGTTGGGCCCCAGGACGACGACCAGCGAGGGGAGCGGTCCGTCTTCCCCTTGGAGGCTCGTGAGCCTCCCGAAGGCCTCGACGTCGAGGCGCTCGATCCTCACGACCGCGTGCTCGCGTCCTCGATCAGACGGGCGGCGATCTCCCCGTCGATGTCGTCGAGCAGGGATCGCACGTAGTCCTGGACCGCCTCGGTGGTGGCGCTGGGCACCCCTGCAAGATCGTCCGGCAGGACGGTCGGGAGGGCAGCCTTCCCGCTCCTTATGCGCTCCGCGAGGCGGAGCGCCTCCCCGAGCACATCCGTGCGAGCCCGGTGCTCGTCCAGGTCGATCACCGGGTGTACCGCCGCGGCCATGACGACGACATCCAGAACTCCGAGGAGGTCACGGAGCTCGGCGGCCAATATCTCGAGATCCTCTTCCCTCTGCAGCTCGGACCAAAGCGGACAAGGTCCAACGAGCTCAACGCGGATCATCCACTCGGTCCCTGGAGCAGCCGGCTCCTCGGCTCGGATGTCGCGCCAGAGCGCCGCCGCATGGCCCACCAATCCGTCGAACGAACGAACGAGCCCCAGCTCATCGACCCTCAACGTTTCCCAGCGAACCGAGGCGAGGGGCCGGAACGAAACCTCCGGTGCGTGTCGGTCCGTGAGGTCCACCACCAGGGCTCCGTGCTCTCCGCGCTCACCGTGGCTGCGGCCCTGGAGGCTGCCCGAGTACCAGATCGGCGGGTCCGCCGATAGCTCCTGGGGCACGTGCACATGCCCCAGAGCCCAGTAGTCGTACCCGGCCCGCCGCAGGTAGGAGAGATCCGATGGGGCGTAGGACCCGTGCCGCTCCGAGCCGGCCGACGCCCGGACCTGCGTGTGGAGCAGGCCCACCTCCGGGCCCTCCCCTTCAGGCACGGGGAGGAGCCTCGAAAGGTCCCGGCCCTCTCGGTCGTTCTCGTGCCCCACGGCGTTCACGTAGCCTGCCGTACCTCCGCCCCGGCCCGAGATGGCGATTCGTTTGGGCGTCGCGTCCGATGCCGTCACGACGTTCGGCGGCCACTGGAGTGCCCGGGGGCCGCCGGAGACCGAGCCGGGATCGTGGTTCCCGGTCGCGTAGACCACGGTGATCCCGTGATCTCCCAGGCGTCCTACCTGATTCATGAGGAAACGCTCGGTCGCGAACGAAAGACGCTCCCCGTCGAAGAGGTCCCCGGCGATGAGCACCGCGTCCACCTGCTCCTGGAGTGCGACGTCCACGGCGCGCTGGAAGGCTTCCCGAGATGCTTCGCGCAGCCTTCGTCGCACGGCTTCGGATCGGCCGGCGAAAGACGTGTCGAGGTGGACGTCGGCGATGTGGAGAAAGCGCATGAAGCAAGGTAGACGAATCCCGGTAGGCGGGGAATTCGATCCCGGGACCATGCACCATCTTCCGGGTTCCCCAGCGCCCTGTTCTCAGATAACGTTGTCCTATCTTCGCCACCCCGCTCCTCAGACCCGATTGGACAGGTTCCCGTGCCCGACGAGCCGAAATCATGATTCGTGGCTCAGGGGGACAGCCGTGGTGGCCGTGGCAGACCTTCCCTCGAAGCGATCTGTTGAACCCATGAGCGATACCACGGAAGCGGTACGCAGCCGACTCCGCGATTCTGCGGAGACCGTCGAGCTGGTGTGCGAGGGTGTCCGGTCCGCCTCGTCGGGACCGGAAGCGGACGTTGCCCTGGGCTTCGCTCGGGCCTTCCTGAGCCGTGCTCCCGTCGAGCTTCTCCGTGGCCGCCCCGTGCCGGACCTCGTCGGCATGACCTTGGGCGCTTATCGATTCCTCCGGGCCTCCAGCTCGAACCGGGTGGATGTGCAGGTCATCAACCCTACCGCGGAGGACGAGGGCTGGACCTGCCCGAACACCGTCGTCCGAACCAACGTCAGCGAGCGACCGTTCATCGTCGACACGATCCGAGAGTTTCTGCAGGCCCAGGAGCTTCCAGTTGCCTGGATGGTCTACCCGATCCTCGACGTGGAGCACGACGAAGCGGGAAGGGTGGTGTCGATCGGACCCGGAACCGACACGGGCTCGAAGGAGTCGCTGGTCCACGGTGAGGTCGACAGGGTCGCCGACCCCGAGCGGATCGAGGAGCTGCGGGAGGAGTTGGCGCGCCGGTTACAGGACGTCGTGCGGGCTACCGACGATTTTGCGCCCATGGTGGACGCCGTCGACCGTGTGTTGACCGAGCTGGACGAGCACGTGCCAAGCTCCGAGGACCTGGCAGAGGAGCTTACCGAGATCAGGGCGTTCCTCGAGTGGCTACGGGATGGAGGCTTCGTATTCCTGGGATACCGGGCCTACGACTTCGTGCCGGCCGACGACGGGGAAGACCGAACCGTCATCGTGGAGCCGGGCTCCGGGCTCGGAGTTCTTCGCAACGAGGCGGAATCGCGGTTCGCCGGTGGGGTGCGTCTATCCAGCCTGGACGAAGGCCTGCGCCGTCTCGCCGAGCAGGGCCCGGTCTTGATCATCACCAAGGCGAACGCCGAAGCCACCGTGCATCGTCGTGCGCGCATGGACTACATCGGGATCAAGAAGCTCGACAAGTCCGGGCGGGCTGTGGGAGAGCACCGATTCCTCGGACTCTTCACGTCCAGAGCGTACTCCGAGGCCGCGGAGAACATCCCCATTCTCAGGCGCAAGCTGGCGGATATCCTCGAAGGCTCGGGCGTACGCCCGGGGTCGCACGACTTCAAGGAGATCATCACGATCTTCAACTCCATGCCGAAGGAGGAGCTGTTCCTCACGTCGGCGGAGGAGATCGGTCATGACGTGCGTACCGTCCTCACAGCGTACAACACCGACGACGTTCGGGTGGTGCTACGCGAGGATCCTCTTCAGCGCGGGCTCTCCCTCATGGTCATCCTTCCCAAGGATCGATTCTCAGGGGCAGTGCGGAAGGAGATCGAGCGGGAGCTCGTCCGAGCCTTCGACGGTGACGTGCTGAACTACCATCTCGCGCTCGGGTCCGGGGATCAGGCGCGGCTCCATTTCCACATGGGGGCTCCGCCTGGACGCGCCGCGGAGGTGGACACGCAGGACCTGGAGCAGGCAGTAGCCCGACTCATCCGAACCTGGGAGGATCGGGTCCGGGAAGAGCTGGAGCTCACGCACGGTTCCGACGAGGCCAGGAGCCTCGCACGGGCCTACGGGGCCCATATGAGCCGCGAGTATCAGGCCGCGACGGAGCCGCAGGTCGCAGCGGCCGATATCGCGATCCTCGAGGAGATGAAGGCCGCGGACCGGGCCACTTCGATCTCGTTCACGAACCGCGGTCCGGGGGTGCGCGTGGCGGGGGCGGAGGACGTCACCGAGCTGAAGGTCTTCCTCCGCGGCCAGCGTCTGGTCCTCTCCGACTTCATGCCGGTCCTGGAGGACTGTGGACTCACGGTGCTGGCAGTGAAGCCCTTCGTCGTGGGTGGGGACGGTGAGCCGGACGCCACCATCTTCGTCTTCGCCGTGCTGGACGCGACCGGTGAGCGTATCGATGTCGAGCGCACGGGGGAGCTGCTCTCGGAGACCATCCTCGCGGTGCGCGGAGGCGACGCCGTGAGTGATCGCCTCAACAGCCTGGTGCTCAGCGCCGAGCTGCGGTGGCGTGAGGTGGACGTGCTCCGTGCCTACTCGGGGTTCGCGTTCCAGATGCAGGCCGTGCCCAGCCGCACGGCGCTACCGTCGGCCCTCGTCTCGCATCCGACGATCGCCCGGGCGCTCTTCGACCTGTTCCAGGCCCGCTTCGACCCAGATCGGCAGATGTCGATCCAGGAGCGGAGTAGGGTGGCGGCCGGAATTCGGCGCACATTCCACGCGTCGCTCAACGGGGTGGATCTGCTGTCCGACGATCGAGCGCTCAGGCGACTGGAACAGCTGATCAGCGCGACGCAGCGCACCAACTACTTCCGGACGGGAGCCGCCGACCCTTCCGCCCGATCGGGCGGGGTGCCGTACATGTCGTTCAAGTTCGCCAGCGCGGATCTGGACTTCGGTAGACCCTCCGATCTTCTCTACGAGGTGTGGGTGCATTCCTCCCGGATGGAGGGCATCCATCTCCGCGGTGCCCGTGTGGCGCGTGGGGGGATTCGATGGAGCGACCGCCCCGACGACTTCCGGACGGAAGTGCTCGGACTCGTCCGCACACAGGTGGTGAAGAACGCCGTCATCGTGCCAGGCGGCTCGAAGGGTGGGTTCATCACCCGTGTCGTTCCCGGGGACCCCGAGGGACGGTGGGAGGAGGGACGCGAGCAGTATCGGACCCTCATCCGCGGGCTGTTGGACCTCACCGACAACCTGGTGGACGGACGCACGGAGATCTCCGATGCCGTCGTCTGTTGGGACCAACCCGACCCATACCTTGTGGTCGCGGCGGACAAGGGGACGGCCACCTTCTCCGACCTGGCCAACGAGGTTTCAGCGGAGTACGACTTCTGGCTCGACGACGCCTTCGCGTCTGGTGGATCCCAAGGGTATGACCACAAGGAAGTCGGGATCACCGCCCGGGGCGCCTGGGAGTGCGTGAAGCGGCATTTCGGCGAGAAGGGCAAGGACATCCAAGCCCAGCCGTTTACGGTGGCCGGCATCGGCGACATGAGCGGGGACGTCTTCGGCAACGGCATGCTCCTGTCGCAGCAGATCCGTCTCGTGGCGGCGTTCGATCACCGGCACGTCTTCATCGATCCCGACCCCGATCCGGCCACCTCGTACGCCGAGCGCCGACGGCTCTTCGATATGGATCAGAGTAGTTGGGACGATTACCACCGTTCCGTCCTCAGTGAAGGCGGCATGATCGTGCCGCGGGGAGCCAAGGAGGTGGACCTCACGCCGCAAGCGCGGGACGCCTTGGGTGTCGGCGAGGAAGAAGCGGAGGCTCTGGATCCGTCGAACGACGCCGTGCGCGTGGACGCTTCGGAGCTCCGCTGCGCTGTGATCGGCGAGGGTGGGAATCTGGGCCTGACGCAGAAGGCGAGGATCGCGTATGCCTTGAAGGGCGGGAGGGTCAACACCGACGCGTTGGACAACTCCGCTGGCGTGGACATGTCGGACCATGAGGTGAACCTGAAGATCCTCCTGGCTCCTGCCGTGGTGGGCGGCGAGATGTCCGAGGATGACCGGAACCGACTTCTCGAGGATCTCACCGAGGCGGTGGCCGAACTGGTGCTGGATGACAACCGGTCCCAGAGCCTGGCCGTCTCTCTCGATGAGCAACGCGCCCGAGAGGGCTTTGACGACTTCCGCGATCTCATGTTCGCGCTAGAGAAGACGGGTGAGTTGGATCGACTCTCAGAGGGACTGCCGTCGCTCGACGTGCTCGGCGAGCGGAGAGAACATGGGCAAACGTTGGTCCGGCCCGAGCTCTGCGTTCTGCTCGCGTATGCGAAGCTCGCGCTGAAGACGCGTCTCCTCGCCGGAGGGCTCCCCGATGATCCCGTCACGGAGAGCTATCTTCTCGGGTACTTCCCACCGTCGACGATCAGCGCCGCAGGCCGTGAGCAGTTGGAGGGACATCGGCTGCGCCGGGAGATCATCGCCAGCCAGCTCACCAACGATCTGGTCGATATCATGGGCGCGACCTTCGTTACGCGCGTGGCTCGCGACACGGGGTCCCGCGTGGAGGACGTGGCCCGGGCATGGCTGGTGGCTTCGCGCCTCGCGGACCATCGAGCCCTGATGGCGCAGATCGCTGAGCAGGGTTTGAATCTACGCGTCGCCTACCGGTGGATCCTGGGCCTGTCGCGGGTCCTCGAGCGGACGACCCGCTGGGTGCTCCAGAACGCGGATCCGGCCGTCTCACCAGCGACCGTCGTGGAACGGAGCGTGCCCGGCCTGGCGGTGCTCCGTGAGCACTTCGAGTCCTTCGTTCAGGGGGAGGATCGAACGCTTTTCGAGGCGCGGGTTGAGGAGATAAGGAAGCTTGGTGCCGACGACGTGTTCTCCAGACGCCTCATCACGTTCCGCTTCTTGGACCAGCTCCTCGAGGTGCTCGAGATCGCGCGGGAAACGGAGGCCGATCCCGTGGCCACCGCGCGCGCCTTCTATCGGACCTCCGACCTGTTCGATGTCCCTTGGCTCCGCCGGACAGCCTTCGCCACGGCCGGAGGGGACCATTGGGAGCAGCGGGCCGCGCAGGCTCTGACCGAGGACCTCTCCCGCGCCCACCGGAATCTGGTCACGTCCGTCATTCGGCGAGCCGAAGACGACCGCGGAATCGAGCATGCCACCGACCGGCTGTTGAGAGTCAGGGCCCGGGATATTGAGCGTTTTCGGGGCATGGTCGCTGATCTGAAGGCGGAGGGTGCGGTAGGGTTTGCGGCGGTGTCCGTCGTCGTGCGTGAGCTTGGCGTTCTGGCGGGGCGAGTTGCATAGCTCGGGCCGGGTGGGTGGCGTCGACGGCCGGCTAGGGAACTCCCTGCGGCACCAAGCGGTATCCCTACCACTACCACTACCAGTGCTACTCCGAGGGTCCTGAAAGGCCGCGCATGACCGCCTGGAAAGACGAACCAGAGCTCAGACTCAGTCGCCGGATCGGCGTTCTGGTGTTGGCGCTGCTTCAGCTGGGCGCGGCTGTCGCCTTGCCTGCGGTCGACGGGGTCCTCGACGTCGAGCTGTACGGTGTCCCGACGCACGTGGAATCGCCGGAAAGCGACGACTGTACGCCTCATCACGATCATGCGTTCTGTCAGGTCGTGCGTGCCACGGCGCTCGCCACGCCCTCTCGGGTCCCTGCGACGGTCGCCCTCGGGCAGCCACTTACCGGCTTCGACGCGCTCCCTGCGTCACCCGAGCTGAGACGGTCGACCCGCCTCCTCCAAGGCTCCTCCGGCCCGCGGGCACCTCCCTCCGCGTAGCCCCCTCGTGGGCATTCCGCCCACGACATCTCTGGAAAACCCCAGGTCCGGTTCGTTCCTCGATTGCGGAGGAAGACCGTCGTACCCGCCAGATTTGAGGCGGGTAACGCCGACTCCGCCGGACTCATCCACCCCATCCATGGCTGCACGATGATGCGATCTAGCCGCATACCCGACTCCCTTCTTACAGCCGGCGGACTTCTGCTGGCGGTGCTCGGCCTGGCCGTCGCCAGCACGCCGAGCCCGCTGGCCGCTCAGGCCGCGCCTGAGCATGCCGGCGAGATCGAAGGAGTGGTACGGGACATCGAATCGGGAGCTCCGCTCGCCGGAGTCCTCGTCTCTGTGGCCGGTCTGCGTTCGGCGGCCACTACACACGGAGACGGCTCGTTTCATCTGTCTGGGCTGGAACCCGGGACGTATACGCTGCGGGCCGATCGCTTGGGATATCGAACGGAGACACTGGAGGTTTCGACTTCGGATGCCGGCACTGTCGTGGTCATCGAGCTGACTGCTTCTCCGTTGGACGTCGGGGGGCTGGTGGTCACCGGTGCTCTGAGCGAGCGGACGGCCGCGGAGGCTCTGCGGCCGGTGAACGTGCTGCGCGGCCAGGACCTCCAGCGTCGGCTCCAGGGCACCGTGGCCGCGACGTTGGCCTCGGAGCCCGGCGTGGCTGTCACCAGCATGGGGCCGGCCACGGCCACGCCGGTCATCCGGGGGCTGTCGGGTGACCGGGTCCTCATGTTGGAGGACGGTGTCCGAAGCGGCGATATGTCCAGCTCGGGGGCGGACCATGCGTCGGCCCTGGACGCCGGGTCGGCCCGGCGCATCGAGGTCGTTCGTGGGCCTGCCGCCATCCTATACGGGAGCAACGCGCTAGGCGGCGTGGTGAACGTGATCCGGGACGAGGTGCCCTCGGACGTGCCGCACCATCCGACCGGATCGGTGACGCTCCAAGGGCAGAGCGTCACCGATGCGGTGAGCGTGAGTGGTCACGTGAGGACGGCGATCACGGACCGGATTGTGGGGAGGCTCGAGGCGAGCGGCCGTACCGCTGGGGACCTCAGCACGCCAGTGGGCCGCCTGGAGAACACCGGGGTCGACACATGGAACGTCGGGGCGGGCACCGCTTGGGTGGGAGATCAGGGGCATGTCGGGGCGGCCGTTCGCGTCATGCAGAACGATTACGGAATCCCGGGCGGCTTCGTGGGTGGCCACGAGGAAGGCGTCCGGGTAGAGATGCGCCGGGTGGCTACGAAGGTGGATGGGCGAGTGGAGGGCGAATGGGGCCCCTTCCGGTCGCTGGAGGTTGACGGAACGCACACCTGGTACCGCCATCTGGAGATCGAGCCACCGGACATTCTCGGCACGTTCTTCAAGCTCCAGACCACCAGCGGAGACCTGCTGGGCCGCCACGAGGGCTGGGGTCCGTTCACGAATGGGGCGGTGGGCGCCCGTGCCTCATTGGAGGATTTCACTTTTGCCGGAGGGCTTTCCACACCGGACACGCGCCGTGTCTCGCTGGCCGGATACGTCTTCGAAGAGATCGACCTGGATCCGCTGGCGATCGAGGTGGGTTTGCGGTACGACTGGACCCGCGCGAACCCTCTGCAGGACGATCCGGATTCCGACATCGGTGACATCCGGGACCGCACCTTCCACGCGGCTTCCGGATCCCTGGGGCTTCTATACCGGCTACCGGCGGGACTCATCGCCGGGGTCAGCCTGTCTCGGGCGTTCCGGACCCCCGACGTGAACGAGCTCTATTCCGAGGGTCCGCACCTGGCGGCTTATGCCTTCGAGGTGGGCAACCCGGACCTCGATAACGAGGTCGGGACCGGCGTGGACGTCTTCGTTCGTTTGGAGGGTGAGCGGGTTTCCGCAGAGCTCACCGGCTTCCGAAACGCGATCTCGGGCTACATCTATCCGGCGGAGACCGGAGACATAAGCCCGGTGCAGCTACCCATCTACCAGTTCCGGGGCGACGACGCGGTCCTCACGGGCTTCGAGACCCGGCTCGATTGGACCGTCGCGAGCGACCTCACGTTCCACGGCACGGCGTCGTACGTCAGGGGCCAACGTGAGAGTGATGACACCCCTTTGCCGCTCCTCCCTCCGCTTCAGGGTCGCGTCGGGGCGGAGTATGAGCGGCCCGCATGGTTCGCGCGGGTCGAGACGGTTCTGGCCGCACGGCAGGACCGTCTGGACGAGTTCGAGACGGCGACACCCGGTTATGTCGTGCTCGACGCCTCGGCCGGCGTGCGCCTGACCGTCGCAGGGAGGCTGCACACGCTGACACTCAGCGGTGAGAACCTGACCGATCGCGAGTACCGCAACCACTTGTCCCGGGTGAAGGAGATCATGCCCGAGGCCGGGCGCGGATTGAGTCTTACGTATCGCGTCGTGTTCTGAGCATTGGCCGCCGGGGCTCGACGCACCCCCCGTAGGCGGCTTCCATATGACCACTTCTAAACAAGGTGGAACCAAAATGAAGAATGCATTCTCTCGAAACTCCGTCTTGACCCTGGCCCTGGCCGGAGCCGTCGCCCTCGGAGCCTGTGGAGACGACCCGGTGGGCCTGGATGATGACCATTCCGAGCCGGCCGGCGTCGAGCTGGTGCTGAACGGCGCCATCATCGCCTCGTACGAGGCCGGGTCCGGTTGGACGGGCGAGCTGGAGGTCGGGGTCGGAGAGGAGACGGCGCACATCGACGTTCGCTTCGTCGCTGAGGACGGAGATGAGATCCCGATCGACGAAGACCTCTACCTCGAGGTGGAGATCGACAACGAGACCATCGCCGAGTTCGAGCAGGACACCCCCGGTGAGTTCGGGGGGCATCTGCATGGGGTGGCCGCAGGTGAGACGGACGCGGTGTTCAGTCTCATGCACGGCACCGTCGGCAGCGGGCACGCCGACTTCGTGACCACGGCCGTTCACGTGCACGTGGAAGCGGCTCCTTAGGCCCGACGTGGATGCAGACCCTCTCCGGCCTCGCCCCGAGGCCGGAGAGCGGTATCCACGTCAAGGGAGTCGGGCGTACACCCCGATTCCCGCGGCTCCGACGTACCGACGCCCGAAGCAGATCCCATCGGCAGGGCAGGTCCCTCCTCGAATCCACTCGGCACGGGCGAACAGGAAGGGCCCCAGGAAGGACACCAGCGGAGAGAAGCGCAGGGACGCGTAGGCGCCGAATCCCGGGTCCGGTCCGGCGGTCTCGACACCAGACCCTTCGTTCTCCGGGTCGGCGTCCGTACCGGGCCGGTACTCGAGCTCCTGCCAGTTCAGGGACCCGGTGATCCCGGTGGACATCTGCACGAATGAGTGGAGCCTTACCGACCATCCCAAGCCGAGGGCCGCGGCCCGCATGCTCATGGCCTTGTTGAAGGGGCCGGGCGTGCAAGTGGCGAAGCCGCAGCGCTGAGCCTGTTCGCCGAGGTCCTCGGTGACCCTCCGGTAGCTCACTTCCACACCCAGGTCGCCGAACAGACGGGGGACGGTCACGCCCACCCGGTAACCCGCCGGCGTACCCATGTCGTCCACCGTCGTGACCGCCTGCTCCAGGGCGATATCGAGATCCATAGACTGTGCCACGACGGTCGGCGGGGCTGCCACCCCCACCAACATGGCCAACGCGCCCGCAAGCGCGGTGATGTCGACCGAAGCGGGTGCTGGATTCATTATGTTCTCCACAACGGTGTACCTCCGCTCGGGCCACGTTCAGAGGCGCGAAGCCTCCTTCGTTCCTACGATCAGGACGAGGAATCCATGACGAGGCGCCGTCCTCGGGGTGCCTCGGTCGAGGGCGGCATGCACGGTAGGACCGGGCGAATCTTACGGCAGGGAAGGACGCAGGATGACGATGGTGGACTGGCTGCTGACAGAGCAGCTCATGGAGATCTTCCAGGAGGCCCAGAGGAAGCGTCCGACGCTCAACGCCGAGCTCGTCGCTCGGAGTCCACTCGGTGAGGAGGACGTCCTCGCCGGTGCGGGTGCCGTGGCCCGCATCCACGCGACCGACGGTGCCGAGCTCGTGGTGACGCCGCGCCGCATCCAGAGGGTGGTGGATGAAAGAGGTCTCGATCTGGTGCGCTTCGAGGATCTCGTCGGGTACGATTGGATCACGCCCGAGATGTCGGAGAAGGTCGTTCAGAAGGATGAGCATTGGGACCGACTCTATCTGTACCCGAGAGATGCTCCGCCCGTGATCCTGGACCACCTGGGCGAGGCGGTCTATCCGCTGATGACGTTTCTCGGGAGGGTTCTCGAATTCCGGTCCGAGAAGGTTCTTCGTCGCAAGCTCGACGACGATGTCGTAGCGCTCCTCGGTCGCTGTCTGACGGCCGGCGCCAGGGGACCGTTCTTTTCGGACCAGGAATTAGGGGACCTCTTCCGCCGGAGCCGCGAAACCCTGGACGTCGTAGCGGAGCTCTGGCCCAAGCTGAACCTCGCCGCGCCGGCGGTCCTGGACCTGCTGGAGCGGGTGGTTGCGGCCCTCCTCGAGCGAGCCGACGAGCAGCCCGACGCCTGGGAAGAATGGGTGGGGGCCAAGCCGGAGCAGGTGTCGGCCGTGCTCGAAGTGTTCAGGCGGGTCTCCTCAGGGGAGGTCTAGCGGTTCCTGGCCGCCTGAGCCTTGCGGTTCCGGGCTCGGCTCCCTGTATCTGAGCGTCACGTGGTCTCGTGTGAGGTTGGCGTTACGTGGCGACCGACGGAGTGCGATATTGATCTCCACGAAATCGAGGGGCGCCTTCCCGGGCCGCGCGTCGGTCGCGTCCGGGGCCTACCGCCGAGGATGAGCGATGAACGAAGTGGTCGGGGTCCGTCCGGGGCGACCCACTGGGTGGACCACGGCGGATGCTGCCGAAACCTACAGGTTCGAGGACTGGGGAGACGGCTACCTGGGCGTCTCCGGCTCCGGCACGTTGACGGTCCGACCCAGTGGATCCGATGGGCCGAGCCTGGACTTGCTCGAGATCATGCAGGGGCTGGAAGCTCGCGGGCTGAGCGCTCCGGTGGTGCTACGCTTCCCGGACCTCCTCAAGCACCGCATGACCAACCTCCGGGACGCCTTCGCCACGGCCATCGAGGAAACGGGATACGGAAACCGCTACTCCTGCGTATATCCCATCAAGGTCAATCAGCAGCGCCAGCTTTGCGAAGCCGTGGTGCGCTTTGCGGAGGATCTGGACTTCGGGATTGAAGTCGGGTCGAAGCCGGAGCTCTTGGCCGGCCTCGCTCTGACGGTCGGGCGAAACTCCATGCCGCTCGTCTGCAACGGGTTCAAAGACGACGAATTCATCGAGACCGTGATCCTCGCGGCAAAAATGGGGCGCAACGTCATTCCCGTCGTCGAGCAGTTCCATGAGTTGGAGCTCATCGCCAAGCAGGCCAAGGCCCACCATGTTCGCCCGAACATCGGCATTCGGGCTCGGCTGGGAGCCGGCGGGATCGGGCGCTGGGCCACGTCTTCGGGCCTGCGAGGGAAGTTCGGCCTGTCGGTGAGCGAGGTCCTTCGGGCGGTGGCGTATCTCGAAGAGCACGAGCTCCTCGATTCGCTTCGACTCCTGCATTGTCACATCGGATCCCAGATCTACGACATTCGCACCGTGAAGTACGCGGTGAGCGAGGTGGCTCACCTTTACGCAGAGCTCGTGAAACAGGGCGCGCCCATGGGCATGCTGGACCTGGGCGGGGGACTGGGCGTCGATTATGACGGAACCCAGTCGGCCAGTCCGGCTTCCTCGAACTACACCCTCGAGCAGTATGCGCTGGACGTCGTCCATCGTATCAAGGCCATCTGTGATGAAGCCGAGATCCGACCCCCGCACATCTTCTCCGAATCGGGTCGGGCGCTCGTGAGCCACTGCACGGCCATCGTTTGCGAAGCTGTCGCCACGCGGCGGCTTCCCGAGACGCCCAACGGCAGGCTCTTGGAGGAAGCGCTCTCCGCCCCCGCGGTTCCCCAACCGCTCCGGGACATCCTCGACGCCTATCAACGCATGGACGGGGTTGCCGCTGACGAGCTGGACCCTCTGGAGCTCTTCAACGACGCGGCCCATGCATTCGAAGAGGCCATGAGCCTTTTCAATCTTGGCTACATGGATATCACCTCCAGAGCTGCGACTGAGGAGCTGTACTGGTGCGTGGGTCGGAGGGTGCTGCAGATGCTCGGGGACGAGGTGCCGGAGGAGCTCGAGGAGCTATCCGCCACGTTCGCCGACCTCTACTTCGTCAACCTGAGCATCTTCCAATCCCTCCTCGACTCTTGGGCCATCGACCAGCTCTTCCCCATCATGCCCATCCACAGGCTCGACGAGCGCCCCGGCCGCTCGGGTGTCCTCGTGGACATCTCCTGTGACTCTGACGGGCGGATCGAGCAGTTTCCTTCTGAGGACGGACCAAAGGGGACGCTCGAGCTCCACGAGCTCGTGCCGCGTGCGCCGAACACGGGGGATGGCTTCGAGCCCTACTATCTCGGGGTGTTCCTCACTGGCGCCTACCAGGAGACGCTGGGCGACCTTCACAACCTGTTCGGGGACACGCATGCGGTGCACGTGGTTCAGGACGGCCTGGACGGACGGTGGCGCATCGACGAAGTCGTCGAGGGTGACAGCGTCCGGGAGGTCCTGGGATATGTGCAGTACGACGCGGACGCCATCCGGGAGGAGCTGCGCAGGGACGCCGAGGAGGCGCTGGCCGCAGGGCGGCTCACCTTGGCCGAGACGGTGAGCCTACGACGATTCCTCGATGAAGGCCTCCAGGGATACACCTATCTCGAGTAAGGTGCGACCTGCCACGCCCCCTGGTGGATCGCGACACCATGGGGCGCTCATTTCGGGTGCCCTAAGGTGTCAAAGGGTTGTCGGCAAAGGACATAGGTGGTACGGCCCATATGTTGCTCTTTTGGGTGTGGTCGCACATGGGTACAGCCACGCGAGGATGAGACAAATGAGCCGGATGTATGTTCGAGGCGCGGCGATCGCGCTGATCATTGCGGTAGGGGCTTGTGACGATAGCCCAACCGACGTGGGGGATCTCTCCCAGGCCGAAGCCGAGGCGCTCGCCGAGGTTGTTGGAGCGCAGGTCATCAACGGCGCCTTCGGAGCGACCCAGCAGGGTGCTCCGGCCGCAGGACCGGCTGCCGTCACCGTTACCTACGACGAGTCCGTCTCCTTCACGGGTGACTGTGAGCTCGGTGGCACGGTGAGCGTCGATGCCGAGCTCCAGGGTCAGATGGACGACGAGACCGGTGAGGGCACGCTATCCTTCGAGCTGACCCAGATCCACGACGGATGCGTCGGCGAGGCGGACGACGGGACGGTCTTCACGCTCGATGGGGCACCGTCTGTCACCGCGCAGCTGGACATGGAGGTCGCGCAGGAGATGTTCGCCTTCGACGGCTCCTTCATGGGCGCCGTGGATTGGACAGCCGCCGACCAACGAGAGGGGACATGCACCATCGACGTGACGTTCTCCATGGACGTGAACGCTGGCATGCAGTCTGGCTCTAGCACCATGCAGGGCTCGGTGTGCGGCATCGACTTTTCGAAGTCCTTGTCCATCAGCTAGTCGGCATCCGACAACGCCCGGCCGACATCGGGGCGTCGTCAGAGCGACGAAGGGCCTCCATCGTTTGGGTGGAGGCCCTTTCGTATTGATTCGGGTCGTGGGGGGATACTCTGCCCCCAAACCCTCCCGCACCCTGGGCCAGGGGCCTACCTTCGCGGAGATCCGTCCCCCGAACCAGGCGCTCCCCATGCCAACCGTGATTCAGTCCTCCGCCCCTGCTATGGCCGTACCGATCTTCGTTGCGCTCCTGGTCCTCCCGATCTCGTCGGCGGTGGCTCCGCGGGCCGTCGACGCCCAGGAGCCCGTCGGATGGGAAGGTGAGGAGCTCGAGTTCCACACGTTCTCGATCGTGGGTGTGGATCCGGTGACCGGTGAGGTGGGTGCCGCGGTGACCACGCGGAACGCGTGTGTCGGGAACGGGGTGCCCTGGATTCGTGTGGGGGTGGGCGCCGTTGCGACTCAGGCGTCCACTCGAACGCAGTACGGACAGGAGCTGCTCGACATGATCGAGCGCGGTGTGGATCCCGAAGAGGCACTCCGGTCCGCGCTCGGTCGGGACGACGGAGCCGATCGCCGGCAGGTCGGCGTGATCTCCGCGGACGGGCGAAGCGCTCAGCACACGGGCACCCGCCCTGGTGACTGGGCGGGCCACCGCGCAGGGCTGAACTATGCCACCCAGGGGAACGTTCTAATGGGGCCAGAGGTCCTCGATGCGGTGGCGACCTCTTTCGAGGCCACCGAGGGATCACATCTCCACCTCGCGGATCGTCTCATCGCGGCGATGGAGGCAGGACAGGCGGCGGGTGGTGACCGGAGGTACGGGAGGATGCAGTCCGCGGCGGTGATGGTCGCCGACCCTCGTGACGGAATGGCGCGTCGGGACGATGGACAGACCGTACACGTGAACGTATGTGAGCACCCGGAGCCTGTGGGGGAGATGCGGCGCGTCTATGACGCGATCTCGGGCAAGCTCGGGTTCAGGACGCTGCAGCAGCAGACGGGCTCGGACGTGTGGCAGGTGAAGCTCATCATGCACGCCCTCGGCTACTACCGGGGGGACGTGGAGGTCCTGGAGCGCGATGAAGGATGGCGATCCTACGACGATGAGATCGCGGCCGCAGTGGACGCTTTTCGGGGTGACCGGGGCCTATCCAACAGCGAGTCGGGCGGGAGCCCCCCGGGGTTGGTGGACGAGGCGGCGGTCACGGCCATGTGGACGACCCTCGAGGCCGAGGGGAAGGCCGAGGAGCTCCGCAGGATCATCCGGGAGCTCACCTGGGTGCGGCGCTGAGGATCGCGGAGTAAGAGTCGGTCAGCGCCGTCGGCGTTGCGCCCGCGGGATCACGAACTTCAGGCCGGACCAGGTTTCGTCTACCGCACATACCTTGATGTCCACCAGGCCGGCTCCCAGGCCCGCGTCCCTCACGACGTTGCCGTTGACGTCCGTCTTCACACCCGACGCCTTCTTCGGCCAGGAAACCCAGATCATTCCGTCGGGCGCGATTCGTTGCCGGAGGTTGGCCAGCCGCGCGCGGAGCCCGGCGGCCTCGTCCACGAACACGTGCACGAAGTCCAGGGGCCCTCGTACGTCGGTGTCGAAGCTCACTCCATCCGGAAGACCATCCAGAAGGATCTCGTATGCGGGAGGGGCGTCGATGGCGGCGCAGGTCATCTCCGCCTTGATCCCCAGCTTCCGCGCCAGAGGCGTCCCCGAGTAGCCCGCGGGACTCAACTGATCGGTACCCGGCGCTTCAAGACGAAGAGCCCCTGCTTGTGGCTCGTGACGAGAATGTTTCCGCTCTCGAAGAACGGGTAATTGCTCCAGGATCCGTCGAAGAAGCCAGGCACGTCATCCGCGAACGGCGCAGTGTCGAAGTGGCCCACCTCTCTCGGGTTCTCCGGGTCCGAGATGTCGATGACCCTGAGGCCCGCCGCGTAGTTCGACTGGTACATGTAGTTCCCGCGGACGTACAAGTTGTGGTCCGTTGCAGACGTCTCGCCCAGGTACTCGCCGGCCAAGACCGGATCGTCCAGCTCAGCAACGTCCCAGATCATGGTCCGGGTGCGGTCGGTCAGCCCGTTCATCTCGTCCAGCTCGTCGTTCACGTAGATGTAGCGGTGGTCTTCCGTGAGCCATCCCTGATGGATGTAGGCCGTGTTCGGCATGCTGGCGTTGCCCACGATCACGGTGGCGTCCCGGTCGGTGACGTCCCCGATGCTGATCGCGGTCTCGCCGTACGCGAAACAGACCTCTCGTCCCTGGTATCGCGCGTCCGGCCCGTGATAGAGGACGCACTGGGCGTCGTGTGTCTGACCGGCCGCACCCAGCCCGATGCTGGGGTCGTTGTAGCAACCGGCGAAGGTGGGATTGTCAGGGTCGCTCATGTCGATCATGTGGATGGAGGCACACCCGCGTCCTCCGCCCGAGTTGCCCACCGTATAGGCGAACCCGGTCTCCTCGTTGACGGCGAGGTTGTGGGCGCTGGCGATCTCGTCGTACAGGGCGTCGGGCTCGAAGGTGGGCGGCGCGGCGGGATCGACGTCACGGAGACGGGTAAGGTCGAAGACCTGCATCCCGTGTTGGCCGGCGTTGTCCGCCACCACCAGGGCGTGATCCCTCAAGACCTTCACGTCTCGCCACGCCTGCCCGCGGCTGCCTTCGGTCTTGGGGAGCTGCCCGAGATAGACCGGTCGGCTGGGGTCGGTGACATCCACGAACGATGTGCCTTCCGATCTGCCGACCACGGCGTACTCGCGTCCCGTCTGCGGGTCTGTCCAACCCCAGACGTCGTTCACCATGGCGCCTCGAGAAGCGCCCAGCTCGTGCACCGGAAGCAGGGCCACGAGGTCCATCTGCTCGCAGGAGAAGATGGCGGCGCTACCCTCCGTGCAATCCACGGCCTCTCCCGTGACCGCTTCGTATCCCTCCACCTCGCCCTCGAGGCGACCGGCTTCCGCCCATGAGCCACCGGCGCGTTCGAACCCCACGGCGATACCGGCTCCGTAGGCGTCGCCAGGCGACCCGACCACGGCCAGGTCCGGTCCGGCGGCCAGGGCCAGCCCGAACACGGGCATGAAGTCCGTCCCGGGTCCGGCGACGACGGTACCTTGGCTCCAACCTTCAGGGCTCTGCTGGAAATGGACCACCGCTCCCATGAGTCCTCCCGCGTTCGGCGCCCCCACCCAGAGGGTTCCTCCAGCGAGTCCGACAGAGGTGCCGAAGCCGCCGAGCGCTCCTTGGGGTGGCATCAGAACCGTCTCACGCACGGCGTTCTCATCCGCGTCGATCCGGAAAACGGTCACGGAACCTGCACCGCCGGCGCCCAGCGGCGCACCAACGGCGATGATGCCCTCGTCGGCCGCCAGCCCGCATTCCTTGTACGGATCCTGAGAAAGCAGGCCACCGGCCGCCTGGAAGGGTACGTCGGTATCCAGGGTCCCGGCCGGTGCCCAGAGACCTCCGCCGTCCCGTCGAAAGGTCTCCACGATGAGGCTGCCGTCAGCGTCGGCGGCGCAGACCAGGAGCCGATCCTCACCGAGGAAGGCCAACGCAGCGCCGAAGCGTCGATCCGCGGAGGAGGCGGTCAGGGTCACTTCCTCTCGCAGCGTCCCACCGTCCCGTGCATACACCCGCACCCGTTCTCCCGTCTCCCCTCCCTCCACCACCGCGGCCGCGCTCTCGGTCAGAGCTACCGCCGCGCCGGTGCCCACGGCCCCGGGCCTGGCGTCGAGGCGGGCCGACTCGCGCCAACCCTCCTCACCGCGTACGAAGAGGTACGCCGCTCCGTCGCCGTTACTGGCCTGGGGCGCGCCGACCAGGAGTCCGTCGCCGTACCCGGCCATGGCTCGTCCGAACCCATCGGAGCGCTGGGCGTCGGAGGCCGTGAGGATCTGAGTGTCCATCCAGCCCGATGTCGAGGCTCGGTAGACGTAGATCCTTCCCGGACGGATGACGTTCTGGGGCTCACCCACCAGGACCTCTCCGCCGGTCACGGCGGCCGCGCGGCCGAAAGCCGTTCCGAAGTCGTAAAGCTGCTGGGCCGATCCGGCGGAAGGCACCAGGAGCAGGGCGAGGACCGCAGCGGTCACCGAGAGGCTGGCCAACAGGAGGCGGGTCGCTGAGGTGCGAAGAGCATGGCGCATGGTCAAACCCTGTTCATGGATCATCGGGAGGACTGATGAGAGTGAGACCTGGCAGCCCACTGCACAAGGCGGGCTCAGGCCGCCCGGGTGCGCTTCGATCCCCGCGGCTGCTAGAGGGATGGCCGCATACTCCGCCGCTCCGAACCTCGGGGATGTGAGGTCTGCCGCGTTCCTCCGACCCTGCATGTCCTCCAGCTCATTCCGTTCACACCTCACCGCGTACCGATGGTTCCTCGGGCTCGAAGATGAAGTTGTTCGCATAAGGAGAACGGTCGACGACCTGATGCAGGCTGACCTCGAACTCCTCCAGCGGTCTGTGCTCACCCTTCCAGAAGAACGAGCCACTGTAACCTCGGTCTTGCAGGTGACCGAACACGTCGTTGACCAGACGCGTGGGGTCGTGGCGTGCTTCGCACTCGAACAGCAACACGGGCCGATGTCGGGCGAGCGTCTGCTCGGCTCCGCGAAAGACGTCGAGCTCGTGGCCCTCGACATCGCACTTGATCAGCCGGACGGGAGTGGACGGGGCGTTCTCGGCGAGGAAGCCGTCCAGGGTGTCAACCCCAACCGGGTAGCTGTCCACCGGGCCTTCCGAGGGAGGCCGCACGACCGTGGCGGACGGGGTAGGCCCGCGGCCCGGAGCGTGCAAAGTCGCGGCGCCCCGGTTCGATGAGAGGGCGGTACCCTCCACGTGCACGTTGGTCCAGGAGAACGCCCGTACCGCCTGCCTCAGGTACTCCGCGAGCACGGGCTGCGGCTCGAAGGCATACACCATGCCTTCCGAGCCCACCGTCGCCCGCATCCAGTATGTGTACCCGCCCTTGTGGGCTCCGATGTCCACCACGACGTCTCCCGGAGACAGGGCCTCCCGGAGCCACCGGATCCCATCGGGATCCACTCGTTTGAGGTACCTGCGCGCTCGGTAACGCAGATCGCCACGTCGCAGAAGGTCACGGAGCATAGACGCTTCTTTGCGAGCTCACCGGCCCGCCATGGCCTCCCTGATGGCGCGGGCGGTGATCTCGGCGCGGTATTGGACCAATCGGCGGCCGTTGGCGATGGTCCGGGACAGGGGTGTCAGGTCCACCCCGTTGATGCTGAACAGGCTGGCATCCATGCGTTGCTGGGCTCGGATGCGGGTGGGGTCGGTGGTCGCGATGATCGATGAGTAGTGGTAGTCGTCGTGGTACTCGTTCCTGGTGGCCACACACTCGTCGGGCTCCTGGAAGATGCCGAGCTCGGCCTTGAGGTAGTCGCAGGAGTAGATGTCCTCGGAGTAGTACTCCGGGATGTGGTAGATGCGGGCCGGCCGATCGGCCCACGCGTCGTTGAGGGCGGCCGCCACGTTCTCCATGCCCCGGGTGTTCCCTCCGCTGTCCCCGATGAGGACGATGTCCGTGAAGCCGTGGGCGGCGAAGCTGGAGGCGATGTCGGTCAGGAGCGCTTCGAAGGTTTCCTGCCTGACGCTGATCGTGGCGTGATAGCGCATATGCCCCGAAGGCGGGTCGATACTCCCCTCAGGCACGAACTTCACGATGGGAGCGACGAGCGCGTCCCCCAGCTCGCGAGCGATAGCCTCTGCGGTCGCGGACAGGACGAAGTTGTGCTTCCCGCTTGCGACGTACGGACCGTTCTGCTCGACGCCGCCGGTCCCGATGATGACCGTGGTCATTCCGTCTGCCAGCGCGTCGCGGACCTCCATCCACGTCATCTCCTCAATCCAGAGCGTCTCGGCGGCGGCGATGGGGCGAGGCGCGTCCAGGGCTTGGGCGCTGACCGTGGCAGGTGCGGCGATCGCCGCTACGGTGAGTGTGACACCCAGAGAAAGCACAGTGCGGAAGGTCACGGGTCCGGGCATCGGGTGTCTCGGTGTAAGGGGAAACGAGCCAGGGGCTGCGGCGCAGGATGCGCATGCGGTGCGACACACGGCAAGGGCTTGGCCCTTTCCCCTCCGGGTCCCGTGATATCGCGGCCCCAACGCTCACGTCGTAGGTTTCGGTTCTTCTCGCATCCCGAAGAGGTCGTCATGAAAGCCACTCGGTGCCGCACAGGCCGTCCTAGGCCCGTAGCCCCCAAGCGCCACCACCGCACTCCCGTGGTGGCTTCCTTCTTGGCCTTGTCACTGGGACTCGCCACCGCCCCACCCGGTGCCGCGCAGGTCCCCCTGTCCGAGGCCACGATCGAAGATCTTGGACGCGCGTTCGAAGCGGGCAGCCTGACATCGGAAGCGCTGGTGGCGAGATACCTCGCCCGCATCGAAGCGTACGACCAGAGCGGCCCGGCGCTGAATGCGGTCGTCTACCTGAATCCGCGCGCGTTGGAGACGGCCCGAGCGCTCGACGTCGAGCGCGCTGAGCGAGGGCCCAGGTCACCACTGCACGGGATCCCCGTCGTTCTCAAAGACAACGTCGATACGGGGGATATGCCGACGACGGCGGGATCCGTGCTGTTGGCGGGCTCGATCCCGCCGGACGACGCGTTCCTGGTGCGCCGGCTCCGGGAGGCCGGTGCCATCATCCTGGCGAAGCTGAACATGAGCGAGTTCGCCTCCGGTGTGACCATGGGCTCGGTGTCGGGACCCATGCGCAATCCCCACGATGTGGCCCGCACGCCGTCCGGGTCCTCGGGGGGGACGGGCGTTGCGGTCGCGGCAAGCTACGCACAGCTCGGCATCGGAACGGATACCGGTGGATCGGTGCGCGGGCCGTCGGCGTCGAATGGGATCGTGGGCCTGAAGCCCACCCAGGGCCTGGTCAGCCGTGACGGCATCGTGCCGTTGTCCCTGACGTTCGATGTGGCGGGGCCGATGGCGCGACACGTCTACGACGTGGCTGCGATGCTCAACGTCATCGCGGGCAGCGACGACGCCGATCCGGCCACGGAGCCGGCCGATGCCCGGCGCCTAGCCGACTACACCGAGGCGCTGGACGCTGGCGCTCTTGCCGGCGCTCGCATCGGCATCGCCCGGGACTTCACGGGGCAGGACGAGGAGGTCGACTGGATCGTCGAATCGGCTCTCAGGACCATGCGCGGGGCTGGGGCTACCGTGGTCGAGGTCCGGTACCCCCAGTGGTTCCTGGATGTGAAGGGTGACTGGTACACCACGATTCGTTGGCCGGACTTCCGGGCGCAGATCCCTGATTACCTGGAAACTCTGGGCCCCGAATATCCCAAGACCCTGGCGGAGATGATCGAGCGAGCCAGGGAGACCGTCACGCTGAGTCCGGACGGCTCTGGAACCAACCCCACGCGGTGGGCCCTCTTCGATCGTGAGGAGGCGAGCGGGCCGAGGGACGCGTCTGCATACGTGGGCATGCGTGACCACGGGCTTGCCCTGGCCCGTTCGATCGTGGAGGGGCTGTTCGAGGAGCACGAACTGGACGCGATCGTCTATCCCACCTCGCCCGAGCGGCCGTCGCTGGTCGCAGGTGGGGGCGGAGGCGGAGGTCCTTCCGCCACCAACATCGCCAACCTCACCGGCTTCCCGGATCTCATCGTGCCGGCGGGGTTCACCAGCGACCGGTTGCCGATTGCCATTTCCTTCTTCGGCCCCGCGTTCAGTGAGCCGCGCCTGCTCGGGCTGGGGTACGCTTTCGAGCAGGCCACATTGGCTCGCCGAGACCCGGTCCATGCCCCGGCGCTGCCCGGGGACCGCATCGGAGGCCCGGAATAGCGATGCGCCTCAGGCTCCCTCCCGTCGCAGTGGCGTTGGCACTGGTCGCGCATCCAGGTCACACGCTGGCCCAGGAACGCGACGATGACGGGACGGGGGGCCTGACGGGCACGGTGATCGACGCGTTGTCCGAACAGCCCATCGCCGACGCGCTCGTGCTTCTGGAGGGTGAGCGCCGAGCCGTGCTCACGGACAGCGAGGGGCGCTTCGACTTCGGGCTCCTCGAGTCCCGCGAGGTTGCTCTTACCGTTCGCCGGTACGGATACCAAGCCCAGGGGGCCGATTTCTTCCTTCCCGGTGGGGAGGTTACACACCTCGAGGTTCCTCTTCCGCCGAAGGCCGTGCTGCTGGATGGACTCACTGTGGTTACCGAGCGTCTGGAGACCATGGATCAGCGGATCACCTCCCGGAGAAGAGCCACGCCCATCTCTGCACAGGCCTTCGAGCAACAGCGTCTCGTGCGCACCCCGGCGCGCGACGTCCTGGAGATGTTGAACCTGGAGTCCACGCTCTCCATCCAGCGGTGTGGACGGAGCCGCTTCGGGGGGGTGTGCGTCCTTCGCCGTGGACGGCTGGTGCAGCCGAGGGTGTATGTCGACGAGATGCCCGTCATCGGTGGGCTCACGCAGCTGGCCACGTACAGACCCTACGAGCTCTATCTCGTGGAGGTCTTCGGCCGTGGCCTGGAGGTACGGCTCTACACGCACCAATTCATGGAGCGCATGGCACGGGGCCCGGTCGCGCTCATGCCCGTGCGCATCTGGTAGCGCAGGACAGACCGAGCCGTACTATTCGGGTTCCCTTTAGAAGCGACATGAAGGAAGCACGGAGCGCACATGGCTGAGAAGACAGGAATCCCCAGCGAGGTTGCGGCGGACGTTCTGGAGACCATTCTGAACGGCCCGTTCCGGGAGGCGTTTGTCGATGAGGCCCTCGCACGAGGAGGGATCGGACCAGGACTGGCTCACCTCCGCGGTGCCATGCAGGCCCATGGGTTTCTTGCCGATGGCCAGCGCTTCGAGCTGAGGGAGCTGGTCGATCGCATGGATCGGCGCACCCGTAGTGAGGGCTTCCGGGCGCTGCACAGCTGGAATTTTCGGGAGCTGGAGTTCAGCAAGGAAAACACTCCGGTCATCCTCCTGGATTACTTCGCCGACATCGGGATGGTGGAAGGGACCGATCGCAAGGTCCTCCAGATCCTGATGGACTACTATTTCCTGCACCTCCTCATCCTCTGTACCCTGCGCGCCTGGGACAGTGAGGATCCCGTGGCCTACCTGGACCGGGTCGATCGTCTCATCGAGATGCTGCAGGGTCCGGCGGGGAGCGGACACCTTTTCGTCGAGCACGCGGAGACGCTGCTGATCTTGGGGCTCTCGCAGTTCCATCCCGAGGAAGCCGCGTACGATCGTCTCGTGGAGAAGGTGTGGGCGCTGGACTCGGCCGAGCGCCGGATTCGCTTCGCCGCCCTTGGCACCGCCGTCCTGGCGCCTCACCTACGCTGGGGCTTCGGCGTGATGTACCGGAGAGACGTGGGCCGGATGAGGGACGACAACGTCGGTGACTACCCGTGGCTCCTCACCGCCGTGCTCGAGCTGATGCGAGCCTACGACCGAATGATCGAGCGCGGGGCGGACGCCGATGAGCGCTTTCCGATCGTCGAGGCCGCGATGAATGGCCTGACACCGGATCCCTGGGCGTTCTTCGAGAAAGCTCCCTTGGCCCTCCATGGCTACGCGGAGCAGGTGGAAGAATTCCGGACCCTGTTTCGGAAGCACCAGACGTCGCTGATGGAGGATTTCGAGCTCGTGCGACCCACCTCCAGCCGGTATTCTCCGCTGGACCTCCACTTCAACTTCCCGCACAACGCCATGGTGGCAAAGGTTCTGATCGCGCTCCATCAGGGGTCCGACCTGAACCTGCCGTTGGACGCGCTCTTCCGGAGCCCCGGCGAGGAGGACGCCGAAGCGGACAGGATGACCGCGGACTTCGCTGATATCCTAATGAACTACTCGGGCGTCAATCCCGAGGGATACGACCAGCACGGGGCCATGTTCGTGGTGCACGATCCCAAAGCGGGATTGCGGCACTTCAACATGGTGCTCTCGACGATCCGCAAGAACATGCCTTCACCAGAGAGCTGATTCTCCCCGCGGCATTCGAAGGACGACGCTCAAGGGGCCGGAACCGAGGGCCCCGACCCCGCTCCGGGATCAGCGCTCGATGGGCGCGCGCACGAGGTTGCCCCACTCCGTCCACGAGCCATCGTAGTTCCGGACCTTCGGGTAACCGAGCAGGTGCTGGAGCACGAACCACGTGTGGCTCGACCGTTCGCCGATGCGGCAGTAGGCCACCACCGCGTCGTCGGAGGAAAGCCCCTGTTCCTGCTCGTAGATGGCCTTCAGATCATCAAGGTCCTTGAACGTCCCGTCCTCGTTGGCAGCACGCTTCCACGGAACGCTCGCGGCTCCGGGGATGTGTCCACCTCGGAGCGACCCCTCCTGGGGGTAGTCGGGCATGTGCAGCAGCTCACCGCTGTACTCTTGGGGTGAGCGTACGTCCACCAGGCGGCCCCCTTCGTTCACGTGGCTCATGACCTCGTCGCGGAAGGCGCGGATCGGGGCGTCGTTCCGCTCAACGACGGGATAGTCGGTCCTGGGCCTGTCGGGGACGTCGTTGGTGAGGAGGCGCCCTTCGTCGATCCACTTCGCCCGACCACCGTCCAGCAGGCGCACGTCCGGGTGGTCGAACAGCGTGAAGACCCAGAGGGCGTACGCCGCCCACCAGTTGAAGTTGTCTCCGTAGAAGACGACCGTCGTGTCCCTCGAGATGCCCTTGGAGGACATGAGCTCGGCGAATTTCTCGGAATCCAGATAGTCCCGGGTCACCGGGTCGTTCAGGTCCATGTGCCAGTCGATCTTGACGGCCCCGGGGATATGACCGACGTCGTAGAGAAGCACGTCCTCATCGGACTCCACCACCACGACCCCGGGATCGTCCAGATGGTCGGAAAGCCACGTTGTGGACACCAGCTTGTCCGGATGGGCGTACTTCTGGAACCTGGGGTTCGGATCTCGGGGGGCAGACATGGTACCTCCAAATGGGCAGTATCGATGCGATCACCTCGACCGAGGCCCTGGCCCCGGTGCCCGGCGTCGGCCGGGGCACCAACGTAACCCCTAGAGGCGGCGAAGAGTTCACCACGGAACCCGTCGTCCTCGGCGCTGTAGCTTCTCCCATGAGCATGCCAGCAGACCTCGCGAAGATCGTCGGCCGATTCAAGCGGGCGCCGCGTGACCTCAGGGTTCAGGCGCTTCTCCAGTATGCGGGCAAGGTGCCCGAGCTGCCGGCCGAGCTGGCCGGGAACCGGGATGCGCTCGAGCAGGTGCACGAGTGCCAGACGCCGTTCTTCTTGGCCACCAGAGTGGATGCAGACGGCTCGGTACACCTCTATTTCGATGCGCCGGCGGAGAGCCCGACGGTGCGGGGATTCGCCGGCATCCTACGTGAAGGGCTGGAGGGGGCGGACTGGCGCGCGGTGCTCGACGTGCCGTCCGACTTCTATGCGGAGATGGGTCTCGGCGAGGTTGTCTCACCCATGCGCCTAAGGGGCATGAACGCTATCCTGAACCGCCTCAAGCGGCAGATCCGCGAGCACGTCGGCGTCGACGGATCGGCCGCGGCCCATGCCTGAACGGCCGCCACGACGGCGACCCCTCGAGCCACAGCAAACTCGGACCTACATCGGAAGCGCATCCATGACCGCACTCTTTCGGTTCCTTCAAGGTCGTAGACGGGGCATTCTGGCCCCGGCCGCCGTCCTCCCCCTCCTGGCCTGTGGCATGTCCGCCGCCACCACTGGGGCCCAGAGCCCGCCCGCGGCCGCGCAGCCGACGTATCTCTACGTCTGTGTCCAGGACGACGCGCAGATCGCCGTTATCGACATCGATCGTCTCGAGGTCGTCCAGGAGGTCGACCTCGGGGCTCTCGGGTTTTCCGCGAACGCCAGCCCGCATCACGTGGCAGTCGAGCCAGATGGGGGGCACTGGTATGTGTCACTGATCCGTGAGAACGTCGTGGCTCGCTTCGCGCGGGACGGTGACCTCTTGGGCACGTTCGAGATGTCCACGCCGGGCATGCTGGAATTCGACCGAAACTCCGGCCGACTCATGGCCAGTCGCTCCATGAGCGCCGTGAACCCCCCCACGCGGGTCGGGTGGGTGGACACCCGGACCATGGAGGGGGATGAGATCGACGTGTTCTTTCCCCGCCCTCATCCGATGGTCGTGACTCCTGATGGGCGCTGGGGGTACACGGGTAGCCTGGGTGTGAACCAGATCGCCGCGATCGATCTGGAAACCGAGGACGTGACGCTGACCGATCTGGACGGACCGCAGCACGCCCTGGTACAGTTCGCCGTTTCCGCCGACGGCCGATGGATGGTGGCTGCCACCGAGCTGTCGGGGCGTCTCTTGGCATTCGACCTCGCGGATCCGGCGAACCCCAGACAGGTCGCGTCCGTGGAGCTGGGGCCGATGGTCTTCGACCCGGTCTTCTCGCCGGACGGCGCACGGGTCTGGGTCCCTGTGAAGGGTGCCAACGAGGTCGCAGTGGTGCGTGTGTCCGATTGGGGTGTGGAGCGTCGTATCACCACGGAGAGCTTTCTCCAGCCCCATCAGGTCGCCTTCTCGCCCGACGGCGCGCGAGCGTTCGTTTCGAGCAACAACAAAGCCGACCACATGTCGGGGATGGCGGGCATGGAGGATCATGCCGCGCACGAGGAGGCGGGTACGGTCAATGGGAACGTGACCGTGCTGGATACCGAGACCTACGAGGTCTTGGACGTGCTCGAGCTGGGCAGGAACGTCACCGGGATGGGCATCGCCGGGGGTTGAGCCACGGCCGCGGGCCCGGCCCCCTCAGGCTTGGCTCGCGGCACCGTTCTTGGATGACCTGCGGGGCTGGACGTCGTGGAAGGTCAGGTCCTTCTCCTGCTCCACCGTCCGCTTGAGGGCCCACTCGGTGTCGAACAGGATGAGCGGATTGTCGTCCGCGTCGTCAACGAGCCGACGCCCGTACTGTGACGCCACCTTCTCGATAATGGGCCGAGGTCCGGTGACCCACCGGGCGCAGTGGAAGGGGAGGCTCTCCAGTCGGACCTCCACGTTGTACTCACGCTCCAGCCGGTCCACGAGCACATCGAACTGTAGCCGGCCCACGGCACCCACGATGGGGACCGGCCCCGTGATGGACGGGGCGAAGAGCAGGAGGATGGTGCCCTCCTCCGCCAGGTGTCCGAGCCCGCGGTCGAGATGCTTCCGTCGGAGGGCGTCTTCCATGCGCACCTGGGCGAAGAGCTCCGGCGAGAAGCGCGGGACCCCGGGGTATTCGAGCCCCGCTTCGATCGCGACGGTGTCGCCGACCCGGAGACTCCCACGGTCGTGGAGGCCCACCACGTCGCCGGCCACGGCGCCCTCGCTGTGGCTGCGTTCGCGGGCCATGAACTCCTGAGGCTGTGCCAGCCGTAGTGCTTTGCCGGTGCGGGCCACCCTCGCCTCCGCGCCGGGCTCGAAGCGACCGGAGCAGACGCGGACGAACGCGACCCGGTCGCGGTGACGGAGGTCCATGTTCGCCTGGACCTTGAAGACGAACCCCGAGAAGGGATGCTCGGCCGGCTCCACCACGCCGTCCTGGCTCTGGCGAGGCGTGGGTGGGGGCGCGGACGCGAGGAAGCGCTCGAGGAAGACGTCCACCCCGTAGTTGGTGAGCGCGCTCCCGAAGTAGACCGGCGTGGCCTCACCCGTCGCGACGGCGGGAAAGTCCATGGGGGTGCCCGCTACCTCGATGAGCTCGATCTCCTCCCGCAGACGCTCCACGCCCTCGGTGCCGACAGCGGCTTCCACCTCGGGGCCGTCCAGCCGCACCCGGGCGGCGTCGGGCCGTGACTGACCGTGATCGTCCGCCTTCTCATAAAGGATCACGTCCTTCCGTAGCCTGTCGTACACGCCGACGAGACGTCCGGCGTCCCGTACCGGCCACGTGGCGACAAAACATCGAATGCCCAGCTCGGCTTCGACGTCGTCCAGGAGCCCCAGCGGGTCTTCGCCGACCCGGTCGCACTTGTTGACGAATGTGAAGATCGGGAGCCGGCGACGTTTGCACACACTGAAGAGCTTTTCCGTCTGCGCCTCCACGCCCTTCCGGTTGTCCAACAGCATGATGGCGCTGTCGGCGGCGGTGAGGGCGCGGTACGTGTCTTCCGAGAAGTCCTGGTGCCCAGGGGTGTCCAGGAGATTGATTCGGAATCCCTGGTAGTCGAAATGGAGCACGCTGGCGGTGATCGAGATACCGCGCTCCTGCTCCATGTCGAGCCAGTCGGACGTGGCGTGCCGCTGCGCGCGCCGTCCCTTCACGGAGCCTGCGGAGTGGATCGCGCCACCATAGAGCAGGAGCTTCTCGGTCAGCGTCGTCTTTCCAGCGTCGGGGTGGCTGATGATCGCGAAGGTACGCCGTTTCGCGATCTCGTCGGCCAGGGAACTCGTCATATCGCGGGGGGAATCGGGGACCGGACTGAACAACACCGGGCCTCCGGGGTCGTAACGTGGCTCAGATACCCAAAGTAGCACCCAAGCGATGAGACAGGAGACCCACGCCATGGCCGAGGCCAAGCAAGGCGACACCGTGCATGTTCACTACACCGGACGCCTGGCGGACGGAACCACCTTCGATTCCTCCCAGGACCGTGACCCACTCGAGCTGACCCTCGGAGAGGGGATGGTCATCGCGGGCTTCGAGCACGCCATCGTCGGTATGGCAGTCGGCGACCAGAAGACCGCCGAGATTCCGGTGGACGACGCCTATGGCCCCCGTCGCGACGAGCTCGTCATGGATGTGCCGCGCACGCAGCTCCCCGAAGGGATGGATCCCAAGCCGGGCGAGCAGCTCCGCATGCAGACGCCGGACGGTCAGGCCGTTCCGGTCACCGTGGCCGGGACGACGGACGAGGCGATCAAGATCGACGCCAACCACCCTTTGGCGGGGAACGATCTCACCTTCGACCTGCTGTTGGTCAAGATCGGCTGACGGCTTCTCCGGGCGGTCGGTGAGAACCGTCCGGAGACGCCTTCCACTCATGGCTGCGATCGGGGAGAGCCGCGCACCCAATCGGCGACGCGATCCCACCCGACCCCGGCTCAGAGTCCTGGGTTAGCAAGGCTCCAGCCCCAGCTAGCGGATGGCTGTGACGGTCCGAAGCGTGAGGCGTGGTCAGCGATAGTTGCCGAACATGAGCTCGACGCCGTAGTCGCCGCTCTTCACCAGGGCCATGACCTCCTGAAGCGTGTCTCGCGACGGAGAGGTGACACGGAGCTCCTCGCCCTGGATCTGGACCTGCACCTTCTTGAAGCCGCCGTCCCGGATGTCCTTGGAGATTCGCTTGGCTGTCTCCTGGTCGATGCCCTGCTTGAGGGTCACCGTCTGGCGAGCGCGACCCAGGGAGCCGATCTCCTCCTTGCCGAGATCCAGGTTCTTGAGAGGGACTCCCCTTCGACTCAGCTTTTCCCGGAGCACTCCCATCACTGCCTTCAGACGGTACTCGTCATCGGCGTCGATCTTCACCGCGCCCGCTTCCCGGTCGAGCTCCAGCGTGCAGCTCGTGCCCTTGAAGTCATAGCGGGTGGCGATCTCACGGGAAGCCTGGTTCACGGCGTTGTCGACCTCCTGGAGGTCTACGGATGTCGAGATATCGAAGGATTGGTTCTTGGCCATGGTCTGCTTCGTCTAGCGTTCGAGGGGGGCGGAAGATAATTAGGTCCGACGGACCTCGCGAAGGTGGTCGAGGCGAACCTCCGTTCCGTCGTCCATGCGCAGATACTCTGCGCCGTCCCGGGCGTACAAGTCGTTGATCTGGCCGTCGCGCTCGCGCTCTGTTCCGTCGGCCTGCGCGAAGCGCACGGTCACCGGTGTCCGTCGAACGGCGAAGTGCTCCAGCCGGTCGTGCACCGAGCAATCGATGGGCTTGTAGTCGGTCATCGGAGTTGGGCGCGTTCGGGTCGCGGTGACGGGCATCACGGCTGCGGCAGACATGCCGCCATCGAGGGTCACTATGGGTGGGGCGGGTGACGGCTTCAAGACAGCCGGCGTGCGCCTGCCCCGGTCCGGGCCTATGACCCCGGGACGGGCTGGCCCATGAGCGACAGGAGGCTCCGGGGGTCCACGCTGGTGTACCCATACCGGACGACCCAGTGGAGGTGCGGGCCCGTGACCCGGCCCGTGGCGCCCACCCGCCCGATCGGCGTGCCGGGCCCGACGGTGTCACCCGAGGCCACGAGCTGCTCGCTCATGTGGAAGTATCCGGAGACGAGACCCGCCCCGTGATTCAGGTAGACGATGTTGCCGGCGAGGAGGAAGTCGTCGACCAGCTGAACCACCCCGCGAGCGGCGGCATAGATCGTGTCGCCCGGCTCGCCGTCGAGATCGAGTCCCATGTGCCGGCTGGTGACCTGTCCGTTAAACTCCCGGCCGTTCCCGAAGCCGCTCGTCACCCGATCGTCGCGCGGCACGGTTATGGCTCGATCCCAGAGTCGGGGCGTGCCATGAGCGGCCTCAGATACCGCTCGCGCCCGGGCGCGGTCTCGCGCCAGCCTCGCCTGATCCGCCGAGTCGGGGGGCGCGCCGTACCGTGGGGCGACGGTGAGCCGCTCGTGCTCATACGCCCCCGCCGCGACCGGGACGGCCTGTCGTAGCGGGACCGTGGTGCCATCGGCGTAGGAGACGGTGAGGTCCACCGTTAGCGGTCCCTCGTGGTCGATCGGTACGGGGGCGAGCGCTTCTCGACGCCCGTCACTGGACCGCGCGAAATGGAGGGGCTCTCCTGCTACCGTGCCCTGCACGTCCGTGATGTTTCCTGTGGCATCCTGCACGGTGAGGAGGAACAAGTGGCCCTGGGTGGTCGTGGCAGGTGTCCAAGAGACCTCGGGCGGGTGAGCTGGGCTCGGAGCCATGGCGATGCCCACGCCCGTGATCAGCGCCGCCGCCATCGCCCACGGTTGCCATCGTGCTCGAAATGTCATCGCCTACTCCACGCGGAAGTTCAACATCATACCCATGTCCTCGTGCTCGAGGTTGTGACAGTGCATCAGGAACAAACCCGGATGCTCCTCGAAGCGTACCACCACCTCCACCCGTTCTCCCGGGAGCACCAGCACCGTGTCTTTCAAGCCCGTTTCCCAGGGCATGACTCGGCCTCGTCCCCCGGAACGGGACCGCACCCTGAACTGCCCGGCATGAATGTGGACGGGGTGGGGAAACTCGCTTTGGTTCTCGATGAGCCACACCTCCGTACGACCGAGGGACACCCGTTCGTCCACCCTCTCGAGCGTGAAGCTGCGACCGTTGATGGAGTGTTGCATCATCATGCTCTCGAACCGGAACGAGCGACGGGGCGTGCTTGCGTCCACCGTGCGTTCCGGCAGCCGGGAGAGGACCTCAGGTAGCTGCACCGACGGTTCTATTGGCCCGTCCTCGACGATGAACTCCAACATGTCCATGGCGGCTCCCTGGGGAAGACCCCTGGCCATGCCGCCCATCCGGCCCCGCCCCATACCGCGCCCCATTCCCATTCGCATCATCATTCCGGGGATCTGGAACGGGAACGAGCGGAGGTAGATGCGGGATCCCGGCTCCGCGGTCGCGAAGTCGACGAGAACATCGACCCGCTCACCCGTCGCCACCGTGACGCGATCCACCGTCAACGGACGGGGGAGCAGCCCCCCGTCGGTCCCGATGAGCGTGAGCGAGGCGCCGTCGCTGAGTCCGAGCTCGAAGATCCGGGCGTTCGAAGCGTTCAGAATCCGAAGCCGGTACGTTCCCCGGGCAACGCGGGTGGTGGCGTGTGCCACGCCGTTGGCGAAGGGTGTGTCACCGAGGTACCCCAGCATCATGTCCGGCCCCATGCCCGCCCGATAGGTCAGAGCCGAGTCACTCGAGGTACGCTTGTCCTGCAGCACGAGCGGGATCTCCCGTGCACCCGCCGGCAAGTCCAAGGCCGCCTCTTCGTCGTCTTCCACGATCATCAGGCCGGCCATCCCCTGGTAAGTCTGCGGCGCCGTCCGCATGTGGGTGTGTGGATGATACCAATAGAGTCCGGCTCGATCCCGAACGGTGAAGGAGTAGTCGTACCGGGCGCCTGGAGGTATGGCCAATCGGGGGTGACCATCGGCCGCCTCGGGGACGTCGAGCCCATGCCAGTGCAGGATAGTCTCCTCCGAGAGCTCGTTCTCCAGCGCGAGCTCGACCGCTTCGCCCCGACGGAGACGCAGGGTCGGGCTCGGAAGGACCCCGTTCAGCGTCCAGGCGTCCGCCTCCCCCAAGCCGATGTTCACCCGGGCGGGCGCCGCGCGGAGCACGAGCCCACTTGCCGATTCCTGTGCGGGACGGGGAAGCGGGCTTCTCAGGACGTCCTGCACGGGCCCGGGGATGGTGCCGGCGCCCCTTCGAGGCAGGAGGCCGAGGACGCCCGCCGCGCCAGCCAGCTCCAGGAAGCGGCGGCGGTTCACGGCGCGGGCGCCAGCACCGCGAGCACCACAAGGCGGTCCGGCCCGCTATTCCGGATTCCGTGTGGCACCCCTTCCGGCGCCACGAGCATGGTTCCTTCCGTCATGGGAACCTCCCCGTCCTCCAGAAGGAAGAAGCCCGATCCCTCGAGGACATGGTAAACCTTGTCCATGCCTTCGTGGGCATGCAGTCGATGCTCCTGGCCGGGCTCGAAGGCGTTCAAGCCAACGAGGATCCTGTCGGATCGGAAGATCGTGCTCTTGCCCATCCGGTCGGGGTCGAATGCGGCGTGATCGACAGGGCGGAACGGGACGGGGTGCCGCATGCTGAGGCCTTTTCCGGTTGGGTGGGTCGCGTGGCGCGTGGTCGCGGGAGACCGGAGCTGTCCGGACCTGGCGGGCCAGCAACGGTGTGGAGGGTCTACCGGCCGGCGACTGCGTCGGTTCCGCACTTGTTCAGGGCACCGGCCCGGTCCAGGTTGGCGAGGTCCGTCCACCTCGAGCGCTGACGTCACCGGAGTGCGATCGTGAGCAACCCTTCCAACGCCCAGCCCCTCCATCGAAGGGCGTTCCTCACCTACTGCGGTACGCTGGGTCTTGGGTCCACCTTGTTCCCCGGTGCGCTCTGGGCCCGGTCGGAGGGTGGCCAGGTGGCCATCACCTCGGAGATGATCGATCAGGCTGCCATGCTGGCCGGCCTAGAGTTCTCGGAGGAGGATCGCCAGGAGATGGCGGAGACACTGGCCTCGAACTTGGAGATCTTTCGGGCGCTCCGTGAGATCGACATCGACCAGAACGTGGCACCGCCTCTTTACTTCAGTCCGGTCGTGCCGGGTCAGCGGCTGAGCGACGAACGCCGTCCTTTCCGGCCCAGCGATACCCCGGATGTGCGCCGCCCGACACGGCTCGAGGACGTGGCGTTCTGGCCCGTGACTCACCTCGCTGCCCTGATGGCGAGCAGGCAGGTCACGTCGGTGGAGCTCACGGGCATGTATCTCGAGCGACTCCGGCGCCATGACCGGGTCTTGGAGTGCGTGATCAGCTTCACGGACGAGTTGGCCATGGCCGAGGCGGAGCGCGCGGACGAGGAGATCGCGGCGGGGCGGTATCGGGGACCCCTGCACGGCATCCCGTGGGGCGCGAAGGACATCCTCGCGAAACGCGGATATCCGACGACGTGGGGCTCGGAGGCGTACCGGGACCAGGTGCTGGACTACGATGCCACTGTCGTCCGGCGGCTATCCGAGGCGGGGGCCGTGCTCGTGGCCAAGCTTTCTACCGGCGAGATCGCCCGCGGCGACCGATGGTTTGGAGGGAAGCGGACGCGGAACCCCTGGGATCCGGATCAGGGGTCCGGCGGCTCGTCGGCCGGCCCGGGGGCCGCGGTGGCGGCAGGACTGGTCGGCTTCGCCATCGGTACGGAGACGCTGGGCTCGATCGTGGGTCCTTCCGCGACCTGTGGCATCACCGGAATGCGGCCCACGTTTGGTGTCGTCAGCCGCCACGGCGTCATGCCGGTGAGCTGGAGCCTGGACAAGGTCGGACCCATGTGTCGGTCCGTGGAGGACTGCGCACTGGTTTTCGAAGCGATTCGGGGTCCGGATCTGTTGGATCTGGCGGTGGTCGACCGGCCGTTCAACTGGGACGCCGACCTATCACTGGCAGGGCTCCGGGTCGGGTATCTCGAGGAAGCTTTCGAAGGGGACCCGGGCGACGAGGATGGGGCAGCGGCTCGCCGGAATGACCTTGCGACCCTGGACGAGCTGAGACGGCTGGGTGTGGAGCTCAGACCGTTCCGTCTCCCCGAAGACGCCGGCATGGATGCGTTGCAGATGCTACTCGTCGACGAGGCCGCGGCCTTCGATGAGCTCATCCAGACGGGCCGGGTCGATCTGCTCATTCAGGACAGGGACGAGCCGGAGGACATGCTCATGCGCGTGGCGCGGCTCTTTCCGGCCGTCGAATACGTCCAGATGAACCGGCGTCGGACGTTGCTGATGCAAAGGATGGCGGAAGCGATGGCCGACCTGGACGTGTACGTGGCCCCCCATGGCGGCAGCGTCAACAACAGCGCCACGAACCTCACCGGGCACCCCGCGGTTACGGTGCCCAACGGCTTCGCGCCGGACGGGACTCCGACGGGGATCATGTTCGTCGGGCGGATCTACGGGGAGGCGGGGATGCTGCGGCTCGCGAAGGCCTACCAGGACGCCACGGACTTCCACCTGCGGCGGCCGAGCCTCTAGGCCGGGCGATACATCTGGCGCCGCCCCGCGGGGCGGAGGGGGGCTTGCCGCCCCGCCGCTCAGTCCGCCCTCTGGCCCACGACCTCGAGCACGTTCCGGAGCCCGCAGGTCGTCTGATCGGCCACCACTCTGGCTTCCAGGGTGACCGTGGTGTTGGGCTCGATTTCCGGGACGAGTCCGCCGTCACCGACGAGCGCATACTGCACGCCGTCGATGTCGAGGAGTATCGAGCAACCGTCGTCACGGTGGCTCACGCGCCCGATCCGACGCACCAGGCCGTCCTGGTTGGTCACGTGGAAGGCGTCCGACAGCGCGATGGGTCGAAAATAGATGTCGAACACGATGAAGACGTGGACCCGCTCCCAGGATGCCCACTCGGGGACGGTCACCGTGACATCGAATTCGCCCTCGTTTCCGGTCATCAGCTCCTGGAAGGCTTCGAACCCGACGCGAGCCGCGCCGATCCCCACGCGGATTGGCGTGATCACCGGCATGTCCTCGGTGTTGACCCTCACAACCGTTCCGGGAGGACCGCTCTTCGGATCGATGAGCTCGATTCTTCGCTCGATGGCGCCCATGTCCACGTCGCCGGGAGACAGTGCCTGAGCTTCGGCCGATGTCGCACCGAGGGCGAGCAGGCCAAGGGTGACGCAGGCCGCCGACGTAATACGCTGCAGGCGCCTCAGGGGCGTGGGACGAACGATGGAATGGTCTCGAGACATAGATGCTCCGGTGGGTCCGCCTTGGGTTAGGGAGATACTCACGAACCGGTGTCGGATTCGCCAGGGGTGGCGAGCCGGACTTGCCACCGAGCCTTCCCCGCCCGACCCTGCATCCCGCCGCCGAGGTCGTATCCGACGCAGATCGGGAGGAAGGATGCATAAGGGAATGCCATTGTCGCAGCCGACACGCGTGGTCTCGGCCCTGGCTGTGAGTGCAGTGCTCGGCTCCTGCGCCAGCCCGCCGCCGGAGGTCCGCGAGGGCCTCCCCATCGACGCACTCGCCGAGACGGTCTGGATCGAGGAGTTCGACGTCTCTCCCGACGGATCGCTCATCGCGTTCAAGTCGGCAGGGGCGGGCACCTACGACCTATGGACTGTGCCCACTTCCGGCGGTGCCCCGACGCAGCTTACGGATATGCCCGGCCGCGAGATGGCGCCGAAGTTCAGCCCCGACGGGCGGTGGATCGCCTTCGAGAAGGACTACGGGGGCACTGATGTCCGGGACATCTGGGTCGTGCCGGCCACGGGGGGCGAAGCACGGCGGCTCACGGAGCACCCGCTGAACGACAGCAACGTCTCGTGGTCACCGGACAGTCGTCAGATCTACTTCAACACGGGCCAATTCTGGGACAACTCGGTGGCGGCAGTCGATGTGTCGACTGGGGAGATCACGCGGGTCGGGCCGGGCGGCAGCGGTCAGCTCTCGCCGGCCGGCTCCATGTTCGCCTTCACCGGAAACAGCCTCCCCGACGACGATGATCAGAGCAACTCGGACATCTACGTCATGTCGGCTTCGGGTGGCGAGCGGAGTCTGATGACGCCGAACACGGTCGGATTCCGAGACGTAGAGCCCGTCTGGTCCCCGGATGGGACGAAGCTGGCCTTCATCTCGGACCGGAACGGCTTCAACAATCTGGGCGTCATCGACGTCGCCACAGGTGAGGAGACGATTTTGCTCGTGGAGGATGTCGAGCACAGCGACCCGCAATGGTCTCCCGACGGCCAGTGGATCACGTTCACCAAGAACCTCGACTACCAGTACCACATCTTCCGGATTCCGGCCGATGGGGGCGAGGCGGAGCAGCTGACGGAGCGGGGCGGCGTGAATGGTGGCTCGAGGGCTACGGGTCAGACGCGCGGGATGCACAAGTGGCATCCAGACGGCGAGCGGATCGTCTACTACCACTCCGACCCGAGCACGACGGGTGATATCTGGATCATGGGAGCGGACGGCAGCGACCCCCGGCGGATCACGAACCACCAGGATCCGGCGCTGGCGGACGAGAGCCAGTTCGTGTGGCCCGAGTTCATGGAGTACGAGAGCTTCGACGGTATGGAGGTGGCCGGTCTCGTGTACAAGCCACTCGGCGCGGAGGCTGGTGACCGACTCCCCGCGCTCTTCTTCTTCCGGGCAAACTCGAACGGCCAGCATCCCCAGCAATGGCATCCATACATCCAGTACTTCGTCAGCCGCGGATACCTGGTCTTTGCTCCGAACTTCCGCATGAGCACCGGCCGCGGCAAAGCGTACCGCCAGGCCGGCTACAGCTACGGAGGCGACCACGACCTGGAGGACGCTTTCATCGGGATGGACCTCCTCATCGAGCAGGGGTGGGTCGATCCTGACCGGGTCGGTGTCTGGGGTGGGTCGACGGGCGGTTTCTACACCACTGCCGCGGTCACCAAGGACCCGGATCGGTTCAAGGCAGGCATCGTCTGGTACGGATCGACCGACAACGTGACGCTGTCCACCTACGGCAGCATGGAGGGGTGGAACAAGTACATGATCGGGCAGACGCCGCTCGAGAATCCGCAGAGCTACTACGAACGGTCCATCATCTACCATGCGGATCGAGTGGACGTCCCGCTCCTGTTCCTGTATGCACAGGGCGACGGCGCGGCCCGGTTCCAGCAGATCGAACAGTACGGCGTGCAGGCCGAGGTACACGGCAACTGGTGGGACTGGGTGATCTATGGCGACGAGCCGCACGGCTGGTACCACTGGGGGCCCGATTCGGTGCGCCAGTCCCTGGAGATCATGAGCGCGATGTTCGACACGTTCGTGGCGGGGTATGAGCACGACATCCATGCCATGGCGAGCGGGCAGCGCGAGGGGATCGACATCATCCGGAATCCGAGCATCGAGCTCTGGAATTCGCTGGTGAATGGACGGCCCTGAGACGGTCACGGGCCGACTCGGCCCCGGGGGTTCGCGCCCCGCTGGCGGTCGCCGGAATCACTTGCGTGAGCGCCATTTCGCGGGTAGCATTAGGATGCTGCTTGAGCGACGTGTGGGCTCCAGCGCCTCTCAGTGGAACCGAGATCGCCGGCGATCTAGCTGGTTGATTCATAAATCTAGAAACCTCGCTGCTCCCCATCCCCTCTCGTGGGGGGCGTTGTTCCACTACGCAAGTCGCCGGTCCCCAGAAATCGGCCGGATCGTTTATGACCAAGACGGCACTCGCCCTTTCGTCCCTGTCCGGGGTGATCGTATTCGCCTCGCTGGGGAACCCTTCGTTGGCCCCCTCCTTCGACGAGGCAGAGGGCCTGTCGGCGCGCTCGGTGGCTCACGGCGCGGTCCCGCGGGCCACCGAGGCGGAGTTGAACGACGTTGTCCAGGACTACTGCGTACGCTGCCATAGCGAGCGTCGTCTAACGGGCAACCTCTCGCTCGAGGCCTTCGATGTTGCCACTGCACACGAGACGCCGGAAGTGAGCGAGAAGGTGATTCTCAAGCTCCGTGCGGGCATGATGCCTCCAGCCGGGGCCAACCGACCGGCGGGCGATACCCTGATGGCCCTCGTCGAGACGCTCGAGACTACGGTCGACGAGGCGGCGGAGCGTGATCCGTCTCCGGGCAGCCGGGTGTTTCAGCGGCTGAATCGGGCCGAGTACGAGCGGTCCATCTCGGATCTCCTCGGGATGACCGTCAACGCGGCAGACTACCTCCCTGAGGACACGAAGAGCGCGAACTTCGACAACATCGCCGACGTGCAGATGCTGTCGCCGACCCTCATGAGCGCTTACCTGAACGCCGCCAGCGAGGTGGCGCGTCTCGCGGTCGGCGATCCCGATGCGGTGGCCAAGGAGGCCGTGTACCGGATTCCGCGGCTCGCCTCACAGACGACTCGCGTCGAGGGTGCTCCCTATGGGTCCCGCGGCGGAGTGTCGGTGATTCACAACTTCCCGGCGGACGGGACCTACGACTTCCGAATGATGTTCCACCATTCTCCGGAGGGGTATCTGTTCGGCCGCAACGAGCCGGGCGAGCAGGTCGAGGTCTCGATCGACGGCGAGCGGGTCGCGCTTCTCCCCCTGGATCGATTCACCGGCGAGTCGGACCCCGGCGGTAAGGGGTTGACCCTCGAGACCGGTCCGATCCCGGTTCGAGCGGGGCCGCACCGGGTGTCCGCGGTATTCATCCCGACGGAGCGCGGGCCTGTGGACGACCTGTTCAGGTCGTACGGCTTCAGCATCCCTGATCTGCAGATCGGGATCGGCTACGGCCTCACGATGCCTCCCCACATGAGAGATCTGACCATCCGGGGGCCAGAGGTCGTGACGGGAGTCTCGGACAACGCCATCCGCCGCGGGATCTTCACGTGCCGTCCGGCCGCGGCTGAGGAGGCTCGTCCCTGTGCGGAGCGCATCATCGGGAGGCTCGCGGAAGACGCCTATCGCCGCCCCCTCGAGCAGGCGGACCTCGATGGCCTGATGTGGTTCTACGACGAAGGGGCCGCCGATGGTGGCTTCGAGGCCGGGGTTCGTCGGGGTCTCGAGGCGATTCTCGCCAGTCCGCATTTCGTGTTCAGGTTGGAGGAAATGCCTGATGGGGTCGAGGACGGCGAGGTATACCGTCTGACGGACGCGGATCTGGCAGCCCGGCTGTCGTTCTTCCTGTGGGGATCCCCTCCGGACGACGAGCTCCTGCGGTTGGCACGAGAGGGAGAGCTGTCGGACGACGACGTACTGCGCGAGCAGACGATGAGGATGCTGGCCGATCCTCGTTCCGAGGCGCTGGCCAGTCGATTCGCTGCCCAGTGGCTTCGACTCCAAGACCTCTACAAGCTGGATCCCGACGTCCAGATGTTCCCGGATTACGACCTCCGACTCGCCTCAGCGATGGAGCGTGAGACGGAGCTCTTCTTCAGCTACCTCGTACGGGAGAATCGACCCGTCCTCGAGTTGCTGACGGCGGACTACACCTTCGTCAACGAGCGTCTCGCAGATCACTACGAGATTCCGGGCGTGGTCGGAGACCAGTTCCGACGCGTGGCTTATCCCTCCGAGCGTAGGCGGGGCATTCTGGGCCACGGGAGCGTGTTGGCGCTGACGTCTCTGGCCAACCGGACGTCGCCGGTCAACCGGGGGAAGTGGGTCTCCGAGGTGCTTCTCGGAGCGCCGCCGCCGCCACCACCGCCGAACGTTCCGTCATTGGACGAGTCGGCCGCGGAGGCGTCGGACACGCGGAGGCTCACCACCCGTGAGCGGATGGAGATGCATCGGGCGAATCCGACCTGCAACTCCTGCCACAGTCTCATTGATCCCATCGGCCTGGCGCTGGACCATTTCGATGTCACCGGTGCTTGGCGGATCAAGGAGAACGACATGCCTATCGACGTGCGCGGCGAGTTGTACGATGGCACACCGCTCGCGAGCGCCAACGACCTGACCGGTGCACTCGTGAGCAAGCGGGTTCCGGTTCTGCGGAACTTCACGCGCAACCTGATGGCGTACGCACTCGGTCGCCGTGTGGAGTATTACGACATGCCGCAGGTGCGCCAGATCGTAGAGAAAGCGGAAGAGGATGGGGCCAGGACGACGTCCTTCATCCTCGGCGTCGTGGAGAGCGACGCATTCAGGATGAGAAGAGCGTCCTTGACCACTGACCAGGCACAACAACACTAGAGCCGACACCGAGCCCTCTGGGAGATCATGACATGAACTTCATCACCGGATCGCACATCGAGCGCCGCACGTTTCTGAAAGGTGCAGGCGCAGCCATCGCTCTTCCGTTTCTGGACAGCATGGTTCCGGCGGGCCGCCAGGGCGCTGAGGCCATTCGGGCCCTGGACAAGACTCGGCTTATCGCAATCGAGAATTCGCATGGAGCGGCAGGGAGTAACGCCTGGGGCGCCACTCAGAATCTCTGGGCTCCGGCCAAGGTCGGGCGCGGGTTCGACCTGACGCCGAGCGCGCTGTTGCCGCTCGAGCGATATCAGGACAAGCTGACCATCGTCAGCAACACGGACGTACGCATGGCCGAAGCCTTCGCGCCGCGCGAGATCGGGGCCGACCACTTCCGGTCCAGCGCCGTGTTCCTCACGCATGCACACCCGCGGCAGACTGAAGGATCCGCGGTGTTCGTCGGGACGTCCATGGACCAGCTCTACGCGCAGCGATTCGGGCAGGACACACCGATCCCGTCCATGCAGCTGTGCATCGAGAATGTCGACCAGGCCGGTGGCTGCGGATACAACTACTCCTGCGTCTATACGGACACGGTGAGCTGGGCTTCCCCCACGGAGCCGCTGCCGATGATTCGCGACCCGCGGGTTGCCTTCGACCAGCTGTTCGGGGCCGGCGGCACCGCCGAGGAGAGGGCCCGTCGCCGGAGCGCGCACTCGAGCATCCTCGACTGGGTGGCGGATGAAGTGGCCCGGATGAGGACTCGCCTGCCGGCCGAGGACAAGGCTCGGATGGAGCGCTATCTCGACAACGTTCGGGAGATCGAGCGGCGGATCCAAGGTATCGAGGCACGCAACAGCAGTGGCGAGATGCGGGAGCTACCTGAGGCGCCAGCCGGCGTTCCGGACTCCTACACCGAGCATGTCCACCTCCACATGGACCTCCAGGCTTTGGCATTCCAGTCGGACATCACGCGCGTCTTCACGTTGAAGATGAGCCGGGATGTCTCTGGCCGTGTCTTCCCTGAGAGTGGGTGTGACAACGGCTTCCACCCCCAGTCCCACGTGACCGGCGAGGAGGGGGTGCTCGACTTCTACAGAATCAACAAGTACCACGTCAGCCTGCTGCCGTACCTCTTGGACAAACTTGATGCCACCATGGAGGGTGACCGGACTCTGCTGGACAAGACGATGGTCGTCTACGGATCGCCGATGGGTGACGGAAACCTCCACAACCATCGCCGGGTGCCGTTCATCGTGCTCGGAGGTGCGAACGGCCAGCTAGACGGAGGCGTTCACCTCCGAGCTCCGGACGGCACACCTCTCGCCAACGTGATGCTCACGCTGCTCCACAAGCTGGGGCTGGACGACATGGAGAGCTTCGGCGACAGCACCGGGGAGTTCCTGATGTCGGTGCCGCCCACCGCGACGGAGGCACGGTGATGAGACCGTTCGGCCGGGGTTTGCTCAGCGCTCTGGCGCTGACGCTGGCTGTCAGTGCGGCCAGTCCGCCCGAGGCACCCGTCGCCGACGCGGCAATGCGCGGCGACGTGGACCGTGTTCGCGCGCTTTTGCGCGACGGCATGGACGTGAATGCCGCCCAAGGCGACGGCATGACGGCCCTGCACTGGGCCGCGGAGCTCGGGGACGTGGAGCTGGCGAACATCCTCGTGTACGGCGGCGCCTACCTTGAGGCGTCCACCCGTCTCGGTGGCTTCACACCTTTGCTGGCCGCGAGCCGAGCGGGTAGCGCCGGCGTCGTCTCGACCCTTCTCGAGGCCGGGGCCGATGTTGGTGCCCGGACGACCACCGGGGAGACGGCACTCCACTTCGCTGCTGGCACGGGCCGGAACGACGCGGTCCGAGCGCTCTTGGCGCATGGTGCCGAAGTCGATGCGGTGGACGCCAACAAGGGGCAAACACCCCTCATGTTCGCCGCAGCCTTCAACCGTACCGATGTCGTGAGGACCCTCGTCGAGCACGGGGCCGATGTCGCGGCACAGACCCTCGTCGTGGACTATGCGGCCGTGGCGGCGCGCGACAAGGTTCTCTCGGATCGCCGAAACCGTCGTCTGGCGATGATGCACGATTCGGACGCCGTGATCGACAGACCGGTGGACGGGACCGAGGCTGAAGAAGAGTCGGAGGAGAGCGAGGCGGACGAAGTCGAGGTTTCGCAGATCCCCGAGAAGAACGAGGATCGCCAGCCGCTCTCCTATGATCAGCTGGTTGGGAAGCAGGGAGGGAATACCGCGCTCCTGTACGCTGCCCGAGAAGGGCAGGCCGAGGCTGCGCAGGTGTTGCTCGAGGTCGGCGCTGACATCGACCAGGTGTCCGGCGGAGATCGGACTTCACCGCTCCTCATGGCCACGCTCAATGGACATTTCGACCTGGCCATGTCTTTGCTCGAGCAGGGGGCCGACCCGAACCTCGCCAGTGATCCGGGTGCCACGCCGCTGTACCTTGCCGTCCACCTGCAGTGGGCACCGCAGTCGTTCTTCCCACAGCCGGTGGCCCATCAGCAGCAGGAGACCAGCTACGTCGAGCTGATGGAAGCTCTTCTGGTCGCGGGCGCGGATCCCAACCCGCGGCTGCAGCGGCACCTATGGTACAACTCGTTCAATCACAACGTGCTGGGTGTGGACACCTGGGGTGCCACACCTTTCTGGCGTGCCGCATACGGAACGGATGTCACCGCCATGAAGCTCCTCATGGAGCACGGCGCGGACCCGACCATTCCGACGTATCGGCCGGCCGGTAGAGAGAGCACGGGGAATAACCCCGACGAAGAAGAGCCAGCCGATCCGTCCGGTCTACCGCCCGTTCCGGTCGGAGGGGCTGGCGTGTTCCCGATCCATGCCGCCTCCGGTGCGGGGTATGGCCTCGGCTTGGCCGGAAACGCCCATATCCACCAACCGAACGGTTGGCTCCCCTCCGTGAAGTATCTGGTCGAGGAGTTGGGGGTGGACGTGAACCAGCGGGATTACAACGGCTTCACAGCGCTACACAACGCGGCGGCTCGAGGGGATCGTGAGTTGATCCTCTACCTGGTGGATCAGGGGGCTGATGTCCGGGCGCTGACCCGCAAGGGGCAGACGACCGCCGACATGGCCAATGGGCCCGTGCAGCGGGTTACGGTCTTCCCGGAGATCGTGCGTCTCCTCGAGAGCCTCGGTTCGGACAACAACCACAACTGCGTGTCCTGCTGAAGCGCGGCGGATCAAGAAGGGGGCGACGGGGGGCATCCCCCGTCGCCCCCTTTTTCGTGGAAGATCTGTGACCTGTCCCGGGTCACGGGGAGAAGATCGCCCTGAGGATCGGGATCAAGTCGAAGTCGGGGCCGCCACCCGGCCCCCCTGTACCGGCGGGCTCACCTCCGGCGAGCAGGAGCGCGCCCACCCCCGCCGCGGCGCCGGCGCCCAGCACGGCCAAGGTCCAACCGGTATGCAGGGAGCGACGCGTGATCTCCGAGACCTCAGAAAATCGATAGACGCGGGGACCGTCGTCCTCACCGGGGCGAACCTCCGGGAGGACGGAAAGTGTGCCGTCCGCCACTTCGAATACCTCACCTTCCACCCTCTCCACACGTTCGCCGATCCGGGTCTCGACCCGGACGGTCATGCTGGGCTCCACCGTGTTCACGGGGATCGGAGCATAGGCATAGCAGCCTGATGCCGCGATGGTAAGAAGCACTGTGCACAACGCCTTGCGGATCACGGTCCAGCTCCCTGTTGTCGGACACGGCATGAGCGAGCTCCGCACTTCGAGGAGCGCCTTCTCGGCCCCAGTATGGGGGCGAGGGCCCCGAGGCGCGACCCCCCGGGGACGTCTTGCCCATAAGTTGCTCTCACGGACCACTCTGGCGTCGGTCCCCAGCACGCCATGGACACGTGTCAAAGATTGCTTGACTTCTCGCGGCACGGACGCGTATTGTGCCGGAACCTCCCATTTGAGGCCGCCTCGAGCGGTCGGGGGCGTTCGACGGGCAGAGCGATCGGTGCTTGCACCGATTCGAGATAGAAGTACACGAGAGCGGTGTCCCTCCCTGAATCAGCGCTTCGCCGAATCGCGTGGAGGGCGTGAGTGAACCCAGGTCGGGGTCTGCCGACAGCACTCGTGGTGTGTTCGCCGCCCATCCCGAATCGTTCGGGACGGGTTGTCTCCTTCCAAACCCGGAGGCTCATCTTGTCCAAGTCATCGTTCGAATGCGCGGCGCGATCCGCGCGACAACCGCGACGGCGAATTCTGCGAGGGCTACCGCTCCTCGCCCTCGTCGCCGCGCTCGCCGTCATGGCTCCCCAAGGAGTCGAGGCTCAGGGTCAGATCGTCGGGCAGGTCACCGACGCAGCGACCTTGAGGCCCCTCGGGGAAGTCCAGGTCTACCTCGAGGGCGCCGGGCTCGGTGCCCTCAGCCGGGCTGACGGCCGCTTCCTCATCTTGAACGTTCCCGCGGGAACCTACACCGTGGTCGCCGAGCGGATCGGCATGCGATCGGGCACCATGGAGGTCACGGTGGCCGAGGGCCAGGCGGCCACTGTGAACTTCCAGCTCGAAGCCCAAGCTCTGGGGCTCGACGAGCTGGTGGTCACGGGTACGGCCGGCGCCGCACGCAGGAGAGAAGTCGGCACAGCGGTCGCATCGGTCAATCTGGCGGACAGCCCCGAGCCCGTGGTGTCCGTGGATCAGGCCCTCGCCGCGAGAGCGCCCGGCATGACCTCGCTTCGCAGCTCGGGTATGGCCGGCTCCGGATCCCAGATCCGGCTGCGCGGCAACGTGTCCATCGCCATGTCGAACCAGCCGCTGGTGTACATCGACGGCGTCCGACTGAGGAGTGACGGCTACGCCTTGAACTACGCGGTGGGTCAGCATCGGGCATTTGGGCCCAAAGATGTCATGGGTCCGCTGAATGACATCAACCCCAACGACATCGAGCGTATCGAGGTTGTGAAGGGTCCGGCGGCCACCGCGTTGTACGGAACGGAAGCCGCAGGCGGCGTCATTCAGATCTTCACCAAGCGTGGGGCGGCGGGCACCGCCACCTGGAGCGCGCAGGTCGATCAGGGCCTCAGCACCGTTCAGGAGTTCGGTCCGGAGACCGCTCCGTACATGAGGCTGGATCCCTGGCTGCGGGATGGATGGCAGCAGCGGTACAGTCTGTCCGTGCGCGGAGGCGCCGGTAATGTGAACTACTACATCTCCGGTAGTCTCGAGGACAACGAGGGCATCCTCCCCAACGACTACGAGAGCAAATACCTGTTGCGCGGGAACGTGGGCTTCCAGCCCTTCGACGGTCTGGACGTGCAGTGGAATACGGCGATCACGCGTCAGGAGATCGAGAACTCTCCCAGCGGATCGAGCCCGTACAGCATCTCCCACAACGGCTACAAGCGGTCGCCCGCGGATGGTCGCCACGCCACTTACGTGGGCTCGGCGGACGAAGAGGTCATCTCCCGGTTGCTCGACTACCAGATCGACACCGACGTGAACCGGGTGGTGACGGGCCTGACGGCGACGTACACCCCAATGCCGCGCCTCACGAACCGTCTCACGCTGGGCATGGATCGCATCGAGAGCGACATGCGGAACGTGCGTCCCTTCGGCTACGTGAACGACTCACGGGGATCGGTGTCCGATCAGGCCTGGACCGCGGAGCAGCTCACCGCAGACTACGTCGGTACGTTCGACTGGCAGATGTCCAACGCCCTCCGGACGAGCCTCTCCTGGGGTGGTCAGTCCGTGGTGAACCGCGAGGTCAATCTTGGAGCCAGCGGGCGCACACTTCCCGGACCGGGCGACCACGTGGTGAGCAGCGGCGCCACGTATGTGGCGAGCGAGTCGCGGCAGCGCGTGGTGAACGCGGGCCTCTTCGCGCAGAGCCTCTTCGATCTCAACGATCGGTACTTCCTGACCGTCGCCATTCGCGTCGACGGGAACAGCGCCTTCGGTGAGGACTTCGGCCTCCAGCCTTATCCTCGCGCCACGTTCTCGTGGGTCACCTCCGACGAGAGCTTCTGGCCGGACGGCTGGGGTGAGCTGAAGCTCAGAGCCGCGTGGGGTCACGCCGGGCGTGCCCCGGGAGCCTTCGACGCGGTGCGTACGTGGGAGCCCATCCCCTGGGGTGGCCTGACTTCCTTCAATCCGCTGAACGTTGGAAACCCGGATCTCGGTCCTGAGCGCACGGTGGAGCTCGAGGCTGGCTTCGACGGCTCGTTCTTCGATGAGCGGCTGAGGGCCACGTTCACCTACTACGACCAGGAGACGCGAGACGCGCTCATCCCGGTCCCGCTGGTGCCCTCGCTCGGCTTCGGTGGATCGCAGCTCCGGAATGTCGGCACCCTGGCCAACAAGGGCGTGGAGCTGGACCTCAACGCTACGCTGATCCAGAACCAGACCGTTAGCTGGGATCTGGGCACCACGGTTTATACCAACAAGAGTGAGGCAGTGGACCTCGGCGGCAGCTCCGGATTCAGCGTGTCCGGCGGCGGTTGGGTCCAGGAGGGCTACCCGGTGCCGTCCGTCCGATTCGACAAGGTCCTGAATCCGGACGCGATTGCCGAGCCCGATGTCGAGCGCGACTACATCTATGGCGCCAACCAGCCCACCCTCACCATCACGCCGAGCACGACCTTCACGTTCAACAACGGGGTCGTCTTCACGGCTCGGGGTGAATACCAGGGCGGACACTACATCTGGGATCGACAGAGCTCCAGCTCTGCTCAGCGTGGCCAGGTGTCCCCGCTGTGCGATGTCGCCTTCCCTCAGATCCAGAACGGTCAGCGGGATCAGACCACGGCGTGGGATCGTTACCTGTGCACGGGTGAGTACAGCGCCGAGATCGTCTACCCCAACGACTTCTTCCGCCTCCGTGAGGTGACCATCCAGGCACCGGTCCCGTTCCCGATCCCGGGAGCGAGCAGCAGCACGTTGACTGTTTCCGCTCAGAATTTCTGGACGTGGAAGAACGAGGACTTCCTCGCCATGGATCCGGAGATGGCGGGCAACGAGGGCATGTCGTCGGGCCTCGCACGGTCCATCTGGGAGCATCCGCCGCCGCCGGCGTCGTTCCGGGTGTCCCTCAGGATCAACTTCTAAGACGCGAGGATTCGACGACATGAGCATGCGACAAAGACGAACCAGCCGAAGGGCCGGCATCGTCGCCGCCGTGGCGGCGATGGCTCTGGTGGGTTGTGATCTCACGGTCACGAACCCGGGGCCCGTTCAGGACAGTTTCCTCGACGAGGAAGGGGCCTATCCCGCTGTTCTTCAGGGGGTGCGGCGCCAGCACGGTCAGGCGTTCACCCGGCTCGCCGTTGACGCGGCGATGATGTCCTTCGAGGGCATCCCGGGTGGGCTGTTCGACACCGACTTCGTGCTTGGGACGATGACGTCCGACAACAGCAGCGGAAACTGGGATGGGATGCAGCAGGCGCGTTGGGTTGCCGAGGACGGCGCGCGCCGACTGCAGGCTGCCGGTGGGGGCTCGGGTCCCGTCTACGCCGAGATACTGCTGCACGCGGCGTACGCGAACCGGTCACTGGGCCACAACATGTGCACCTTCGTCGTGGACGGTGGCCCGCCCAGTGATTTCATGGACTACTTCGACCGGGCAGAGGACTACTTCGACATGGCCGAGGCGGCTGCGGCCGGAGATGCCGACCTGGTTGCCGCGGCCCGGGCGGGCCGTGCGGACGTGAAGATGTGGCAGGGCGACTGGGCCGGTGCTGTGGCCAATGCGAGTAGCATCACGGATGAGGATCAGGTCTTCCAGGTCTTCTTCGACGCCCAGGACTACATTAACGGCGCCAACGAGATGTACTTCCGGCAGGCGGCGCTCCCGTGGCGTGAGTACACCATCGAGAGCACGTTCATGGAGGGGTACTACGAGGACACGGGCGATCCGCGCATGGCGTGGCGGACCAACCCGTCGGACCCCATCACCATGGTGTACAATCTGCCGTTCTACGTGCAGCTGAAGTTCACCGAGCCTACGGCCCCGCATACGTTCTCGTCTTACTGGGAGACCCGCCTGATCCTGGCGGAGGACATCCTGGTGAATGATCCGGCGAACTACATGGATGCGGTGGACCTGATCAACGAGGTGCGGACCCGCAACGTCAGCGACGACACGGGCGCCCTCATGGCCGGGTACACGGCGGGAAGTCCGTTGCCCGCGTACACGGCGGCGGCCATCACGAGCGTCGAGGACGCGTGGGTCGCGCTCAAGCAGGAACGCCGTGTCGAGCTGTGGGGTGAGAACCGTCGCTTCGGTGACCTGCGTCGCTGGTCGATGGAGGGCCGGCCGGGTGACCAGCCCATGGAGGACATGTCGGGCCGGAGCAGCTGTTTCCCGGTCGGCACGAGCGAGGTCAACACCAACCAGAACAGCATCACACCCGTAACCACCTCGAATTCGCCACGGTTCCCCTAGAAGGGACCAAAGGGATTCGTTAGCGAAGGGGTGGGTCCGTGCCGGACCCACCCCTTCGTGCATGGTGCCAATGTGTAAGCGGAGGAATCCATATGAAGCTGAGGGGATTCGGCATCATGCTACTGGGCGTCGGCCTCGCTGCATGGCCGGCGGGAGCCGTGGCTCAGCAGTATGAAGATCTTTCTGAGTCCGTCCGCGCCTTCGTCTCGGTGTCCGCGCCGCACGTCCTGATCACGGGGGTGCGCCTCATCGACGGCACGGGTGCGGCGGCCCGCTCCGACATGGCAGTGGAGGTCCGCGACGGTCGCATCGTCGCCGTGGCGTCGGCTGGGGATCTGTCGACGGGCCCGGACGTGGAGGTCATCGACGGTGCGGGGCATACGCTCATGCCCGGTCTGGTCATGCTCCACGAGCACATGTTCTATCCGTCGGGGCAGACCCGCTACAACACCAATGAGCGCTCCTTCCCTCCGCTGTACCTGGCGGGAGGAGCGACCACCATCCGCACGGGTGGAAGTCTCGATCCTTATACGGATCTTTCCATTCGCAGGGACGTGGAGGCTGGAAGGATCCCCGGTCCCCACATGGACGTGACCGGCCCTTACCTCGAGGGGCCCGGCGGCTTCATCCGGGCCTTTCCCGAGATCTCGACTCCGGACGAAGCCCGTGCCCACGTGGATTTCTGGGCGGATCAGGGCGTCACCTCTTTCAAGGCATACAATCTCATCGATCGGGCCAGCCTGGGAGCGGCCATTCAGGCCGCGCACGCCCGAGGCATCAAGGTGACCGGACACCTTTGCTCCGTGACGTATCGTGAGGCCGCGGAGCTCGGGATCGACAACCTCGAGCACGGCTTCTTCGCGGCCACGGACTGGGTCGACGGCAAGGAGCCGGACGAGTGTCCCCGTGGCACCAGTCAGAGCTACCTGGATCTGGATCTCGGGAGCTCCGAGTTCACGGACGTCATCCGGCACCTCGTGGATCGCGACGTGGCCATCACTTCGACCCTGACCGTCGTCGAGCGTCGGGCGCCTGATCGGCCCTTGCCTCCCCCCGGGGCCTTCCAGGCGATGCTTCCGCAGATCGCTCAGCAGGTGATGGGGCGGCTGGCACGCGCGGACGAGCCCGGGAATCAGGCCGGGGCGCTCCTCGAGAAATACATGGCTATGGAGAAGGCGTTCTACGACGCTGGAGGAACTCTGGTCGTGGGCACCGATCCCACCGGTGGCGGTGACGTGGTGCCCGGGTATGCGAACCAGCGGGCGCTGCAGCTGTTGGTGGAGATGGGGCTCAGCGTCGAACAGGCGGTGGAAGTCGCCACGCGAAACGGTGCCGCCTACCTGGAGCGGGAGGACGAGATCGGCACCGTAGAGGTCGGAAAGAGAGCGGATCTGGTGCTCCTCGTCGGCGACCCCACCGCGGACGTCGCGGCGTTCCGCGAGACCGTTCTCGTGTTCAAAGACGGCGTGGGCTACGATTCGGAGAAGCTGTTTGCGTCGGTGCGTGGGTGGGTTGGCGTGCGCTGATTCGCGCCTTCGCCGGTGGGCGGCCCCGGTCGCACTCCTGTCCCCCGTCGACGAAGGGACCCCATGCCTGACAAGACGCTTCTGATCCCCGGCACCCAGGCCACGTCTCTGGCGGATAGCGAAGGGAGGGTGGTCTACAACGCAGTGCGGGTCAGCCTCGGTCTCCAGGAAGACGACCTGGGTGGGCGTCCCCCCGAGGAATGGGAGCGTCTGCTCTCGCTCGACCAGCCCGAAGGGGACTGGAAGCCCGCCCGCACCTCCATGGAGCCCGGCACGACGATCGTGCCTCACGAGGTCGTGGGCACTCCTTATGATCGCCTTTTCTCTCTCGCAGAGCCGTGGCCGTACGACTGGCGGATGGACATACGGTACAACGCCCAGCTCCTCCTGGAGTACATGCGCGCGAACAAGCCGGAGCGCGGCCGCTTCAACCTCGTGGGTCACTCACAGGGCGGCCTGGTCATCGTGGCCGCCAGCAAGCTGACCTTCGACATCAACGAGTTCTCCCGGCTGGTCGCCCGCGTCGTGCTCGTCGGGTCGCCGTTGGCGGGGACCATGCGGGCGGCCGAGGCGCTGCTATGGGGAAGTGGGAGTCTCGGGGAGGGCAACGAGGTGGCCGCGAGAGGGATGGCGCTCACTTGGCCGGCCCTCCACCAGATGCTTCCGACCTGGCGGGCCGTGGTGCGGCCCGATGGATCTCCGGAGGACGACCACCGCCAACTACTGCAGCGTGACGGTTGGCCGGGTAAGCCGGGCGAGGGCATGCGCGTGGACATGCTCCGGAGAGCCAGGGAAACGGCCGCGCTTCTAGCCGGTCCGTTCGCTCGGCTCGGGTCGGGCACCATGGCCATGGTGGTCATGGGCAAGCGGCAGATGACGCCCGTCGAGGTGGTGCGAGATGGGGATACCCTACCCGATCGTGCCGACTACCACCGCAATCAACAGGGTGACGGCCTGGTGCCGTACCGTGCAACGCTGGCGTGGGGTGGCTCTATCTTCGGCGAAGGTGTGGTGGCGTTGTCGGGGAAGTCCGAGCGGCACGCCTTCCTCTGCAACGACCCGGACGTCTTGGACCTGACCCGCGGATTCCTGAGAGCGGAGGCGCCTCCTCCGCCGGAAATCCCGCCGGTCCGCGCCCCGGACTCTTCGTTCCTCGGTGTGAGGCCGAGCCCGCTGGACCTGACCCTCCCCGAGCCGGATGAGGGGACCGCGTCCGCGGCGGTGGAGGGGCCGATGTGATGCAGCCCATCACGGCTGGCAGGCAGAGGATTCGGTCCGCCAGGCTATGGGCCGCCGTCCTGCTAAGCCTCCTGCCCGCTGCCGAGGAGGTCGGTGCGCAGTCGTGGCGGATGCAGGGGAGTTGGGTGGCAGGGGAGGTGGGCGGCGGCATCATCGGTCCGGAGCTGCGCCGACCGATGGGTGGAGCGCCGCCGCTGCCCCTCCCGGGGACGGCCGCCAGCGGCCCGCTCGAGGTGACTTCAAGCGCGTGGCATGCCACAGGAATGGTCGGCTTGGGTGCCAATGGGGTGCCGTCGCCGGGATCCGGCGGCGGGATCGATCCCCTGGTGTACCTCCATGCCGGGGTCCTCTACCGCACTGGCCGGTCATTACCTGGTTACGTGGGACTCGTCGCGGCGTCGTACATCTCTCTCGGGTCCGTCGGCCCGGCGGCCTTGTTGGAAGCGGCGGACGTCGCCGCAGTCCAGTTCGGCTTCCTGTACGGTGACCGGGCCTGGCGAGGGCACGTGGCGCTGACGATCGGCCTCAGGTTCTTGCGGGACGTCCTCGGAGGATGATCCGGGTGGGCGAGGGGGTTCCTACCGGACACCCCAGAAAAGCCACATACCTGCCATGGTGGCCAGCAGCGTGATCACCGTCATTCCCGCACCCACCTTCGCGAAGTCCCTGCGCCGATAGCCACCCGTTCCCATCATCATCGCGTTCACCGGGTGTGCGATGGGGGTCAGGAACGCGGTGGAGGCGCCAATGGCGACCGCTACGGCCATGGGCTGTGCCGCGACCCCTAAGGTTTGGGCCACCGCGAGCGCTACCGGGCCCACGAGGAGCGCGCTCACCTGGCCACCGATGACCTGCGTAGCTCCTGCGCTGACCGCGAACATCAACGCGATGGCGAGCATCGGCTGGTCTTCCTGAACGAGTGAGCCCAGCCCCATGGCGATCCGATCGGCGAGCCCGGTATCGATCATCGCGAAACCGAGGGGCAGCAACCCCGCGACAAGGAAGATGACGTGCCACTCGATGGCGCGGTACGCCTGCTCCATGCTGACGCATCTGGTCAGCACCATGGCCATCGCACCGGCCAGCACGGTCTCTCCGATCGGAAGCAGCCCGCTGAAGGCGACGGCGACCACCGCTCCGAAGATCGCCAGGGCCACGGGAGCTCGCTCGGGGTGCTCAGGAGCCGTCATCTTGCTCCCCACCAAAAGGAAATCACCGCCTCGCGTCAGCGCGTCCAATCGCTTCGGAAGGTTCACCACCAGGAGGCCGTCGCCGATCTCCAGAGGAGTCTTGCCGACATCCGTCCGGATGATCTTCCCTTCTCGCCAAAGCGCCAGCACGGTTACTCCATATTTCGTCCGCAGCTCGAGCTCGGTGAGGGTGCGACCCGTCGCCCGGGAGCGCGGCGGCACGACGATCTCGGTGAGCTCGAGCTCCTCCTGCAGGTCGCCGGGGGACGCGCCGGTGCGGAGCTCCACGCCCCAGGGCACCAGCTCGCGCACGCGATCCTTGTGGCCGAGCACGACGACGCGATCTCCAGGTACGACGACGATCCCCGGGCCGGGAACGAGGAACGTGCGGTGCCGTCGGCGAATGGCCAGCACCGAGAGGCCGAAGCGCTCCCGGAACCCGATCTCCTCGACCGTTCTTCCCTCGAGCTTCGAGCCCGGGCGGACCTCGAACTCCCAGAATCTCTCGCCCAGCTTGTACAACCCGAAAAAATCTCCGTACGGGTCTTCCGCGTCCCGCGACCGGTCCCTCATCAGGCGGTGTCCGAGCAGGAGCATGTACATGATGCCCGCCACCGCCACGACCCCGCCGGTCAGGGCGAAGTCCAGCATTCCCAAAGGCTCGTTGCCCTGCTGCACCAACAAGTCGCTCATGATGATGTTGGCGCTGGTGAAGATGGTCGCCATTCCGCCTAGCAGGGTAGCGTAGGAGACCGGGAGAAGGAGCCGTGACACCGGCACGCCGGAAGTGCGCGCCACGCGGATCGACGCTGGAAGGAAGAGGGCGCCCACGGCCACGTTGTTCATCCCGAGAGACAGCACTGCCGCTGTTCCCATCAGCGTGAGGAGCAGGCGTGTCTCGCTGTCGCCCCCCATGTCGGCCAGGCGGGCCGCCGCCCATCGAATGAGCCCCGTATCTTCGAGGCCCTCGGCCAGGATGAAGAGCCCCATGAGGGTGACGACGACCGTGCTGCTGAAGCCCTGGAACACCCCGCCGTCCGGGATCACGCCCAGTAGGCCGAGGGAGAGCGCCGCCAGGATCGCCACCAGGTCCGACCGGAGGCGCGTGCCGAACATGAGCGCAATCGTTGCGGCGAACACACCGACGAGGAGCCACTCGGGGCGGGTCATCCAGACTTGGCGCGGTGGGGGGTTGGCATGGACCTCGCGGCTGCCGTGACTCTCCGGGACCCCTCAGTCTGTCTAGGGGCGAGGGTCAAGTCCAGCGGCTACGGCCTCGCCTTCCCCGTGGAGGCTATCTGAATCCGGCCAGAACCTCGTCCAGCTTCTCGGCCCCGGGGCAGAGCTCCTCGAACGGCAGATCCACCAGGTTGCGCTCCACCGACCCCAGCGTCTCCACGTGGTCCGGTGCGTCCGCGTCGACGTAGAGGAGGCCGGTGGGAATCTCCCCCTCCTCCTGGCGTCCCCGGACGTAACCGTACACGCCGTCCCGGTCTTGGGGATCGTAGTGCTCGGGGACCTTCCGGAACCGCAGGGCGCTGCCGTCCGGGAGCCGCACCTCGCGGGCCGTCCCCGGCTCGTAGGAGGTCGTGATCTCCGCCATGGGGAGCACCAGGTCCGCCTCGACGGCCTGCTCCAGATGCTCCCGCGTGAACTTGTAACTCTTCGTCGACCCTTCGTGGTCATTGAACGCCACGCACGGGGAGATAACGTCGACGAAGGCGAAGCCGCGGTGACGAATCGCTGCCTCGAGGATGGGCACGAGCTGCGCCTTGTCCCCGGAGAAGCTGCGCGCCACGAACGTCGCGCCCAGGGACAAGGCCAGCAGAACCGGGTCGATGGGCGGCATCTCGTTGGTCTGGCCCCGCTTGGCCCTGGTGCCCACATCGGCGGACGCCGAGAACTGGCCCTTGGTGAGCCCGTACACGCCGTTGTTTTCCAGGATGTACAGCATGTCCACGTTCCGGCGGATGGCGTGGCAGAGCTGGCCGAGGCCGATGGAGAGCGAGTCACCGTCGCCGGATACGCCGATGTACGTCAGGGCAGGGTGCGCGGCCTGGGCGCCGGTGGCGATGGCGGGCATGCGGCCGTGTACCGAGTTGAACCCGTGGGCCTGTCCCAGGAAATAGGTCGGCGTCTTGGAGGAGCAGCCGATGCCGCTCAGCTTCGCCACCCGATGTGGCTCCAGGTCCATGGCCCAGGCCGTCTGTATGATGGCGGCGGTGATCGAGTCGTGGCCGCAACCTGCGCACAACGTGGACATGGAGCCTTCGTAGTCCCGGCGCGTGAGCCCGAGCGCGTTGGCCTGGAGGCCCGGATGGCGGATCCGTGGCTTGGCGATGTGGGTCATGCGGCCTCCACGGCTTCGATGACTTCCTTGGCGGCCAGCGGCATGCCGCCGTAGGAGAGGATGGGCGTCATGTGGGTCAGTGGGACCTCCGTCTCCAGGGCCAGCAAGCTCCGCAGCTGGGCATCCCGGTTCTGTTCCACGACGAAGACCCGGTCATGGCTCTCGAGGAACGCACGGACCGCCGGCGCGAACGGGAATGCCTTGATCCGCATCACGTCGGCGAGGACTCCACGCGCACCGAGGCGCGCCTGGGCTTCCAGCACCGCCGCCCGGCACCCGCCCACCGTCACGAGTCCGACGGGTGCGGTCCCTTCGGCGGCGGCGGGCGTGGAACCGTTCCCACCCGAGCGCGCCAGATGCAGCTCGGGCTGTGGTAGGCGCTCAGCGCTACCGAGGACCTTCCGGTCCAACCGGTCCACCACGTCCTGATAGGCGTCGGCGTCCTCGGTGTAGCGCCCGTACCGGTCGTGTCCCGAGCCACGGGTGAAGAACGCGCCCTTCGGGTGTGTCCCTGGAACGGTTCGAGAGGCAACGCCGTCTCCGTCGGTGTCCAGGTAGCGGTGGAACTCCTCGATCCGCTCCAGGTCCTCGGCGGAGAGCACCTTCCCGCGGTCCGGCACGTAGTCATCGTCCCACTTGATCTCCGGTACGACCCAGTCGTTCATGCCGATGTCGAGGTCCGAGACCACGAAGACGGGCGTTTGGTACCGTTCGGCCAGATCGAAAGCGGCCACGGCCATGTCGAAGCACTCGCGGGGGTCGGCGGGGAAGAGCGCGATGTGGCGCGTGTCACCGTGGGACGCGTACGCCACCATCATCAGATCTCCCTGCTGGGTGCGCGTTGGCATGCCCGTAGAGGGACCTGTCCGCTGGATGTCGAAGATCACCGCTGGGATCTCGGCGTAGTACGCGAGGCCGATGAACTCGCTCATGAGGGAGATGCCGGGGCCGCTGGTGGCCGTGAAGGCACGGGCTCCCACCCACGAAGCTCCGATGACCATCCCCGCGGCGGCCAGCTCGTCCTCCGCCTGGATGATGGCTACCCGGCTCTTCCCGGTCTCTGGATCCTTTCGGAGCTCTGCGCAGAATCCGCTGAACGCGTCCACCAGGGACGTCGACGGGGTGATCGGATACCAGCCGGCGACCGTGGCTCCGGCGTACACGCATCCCAACGCTGCCGCCGTATTACCGTCGATGAGGATGTGCCCGCGGGTCTCGTCCATGGGCTCCAGACGGAACGGGAGCGGGCACTCGAAGTGCTCTTTCGCATAGTCGTAGCCCAGTCGCACGGCCTCGAAGTTGGAGTCCAGCAGCGCCTTCTTCCGACCGTACGTTTCCGCCAGGAGCTTGTCGATGACTTCCAGGTCCATGTCCAGGAGCGCGGCCAGCACCCCCGAATAGGCGATGTTCTTGAGCAGGATGCGCGCCCGCGCCCCGTCGAACCGCTCGTTGCACATCCCGGCCAGCGGCACCTCGAGGAAGGTCACGTCGTCACGCCGAAGACCGACGTCCAGAGGCCATGTGGCGTCGTGGAGCACCCACCCACCGGACTTCACCTCCCGCACGTCGCGTGCATACGTGGCGGGGTTCATGGCCACCATGAGATCGAAGTCCGCCCTTCGGGCGGTGTGGCCCTCGCCGCTTACGCGGATCTCATACCACGTGGGCAGCCCCTGGATGTTCGACGGGAAGAGGTTCTTCCCGGAGACCGGGATCCCCATGCGGAAGATGGTCTTCATGAGGAGGCCGTTGGCGCTGGCGGAGCCGGTGCCGTTGGCCGTGGCAATCTTGAAGGCGAAGTCGTTCACGCCGGGCTGCCGCCCCTTCCGAGGATCGCCCTCTGGGGTGGCCTCGACAGGGGTCGCCGCCGCAGCGGTCGCTCGAGCCACGCGAGGCCCTCCTCCGCGGCTCATCGGCCCACCACCGCGGCGGTGCGGTCCGGATGACGTTCCCCGGCCGCCAGGCCCGCGTACGGCTTCAGGAGGGTGGATTTCCTCATATCCCAGGCGGCCGTGGGGCACCGCTCCGCGCAGAGCCCGCAGTGGATGCAAAGGTTCTCGTCCTTGAGCATGAGCCTCGCGGTCTGAGGGAGTGGCCCGGACACGAAGAGGGGCTGGTCCAAGTTCTCTGCCGGTGCTGTGAGCCGCTCGCGCACCTCGCTCTCCTCGCCATCCCAGGTGATGGTCAGGCAGTCCAGCGGGCAGACGTCGATGCAGGCATCGCACTCGATGCACAGCGGGTCCGCAAAGTGGGTCTGCACGTCGCAGTTGAGGCAGCGCTCGGCTTCCTGACAGGCTCGCTCGAGGTCGAAGCCGAGCTCGGCCTCCACCTCCATGGACTCCAGGCGCTGCTTCAGGTCGGCGTAACGCATCTCCTGGCGGTGAGCCTCGTCGTAGTCGTTGGAGTAGCTCCACTCGTGGAGGCCCATCTTCACGCTCACCAGGTTTTGCCCGTAGGGCGGCCTGTCTTCCGCGCCCATGCCCTGGCAGTACTGGTGGATGCTGATGGCCGCTTGATGCCCGTGCTCGACGGCCCAGATGATGTTCTCCGGGCCCCAAGCCGCGTCGCCGCCGCAGAACACGCCCGGGAGCGTGGTCTGGAAGGACCCCCGGTCCACCACGGGCATGTCCCAGTCGTTGAATTCGATGCCGATGTCCCGCTCGATCCACGGGAATGCCGCGTCCTGCCCGATGGCCAGGATCACTTCGTCACATGGGATCACCCGGGTGTCGAGGACTTCCTTCTGCAGCCGCCCGCCACCTTCCGGCTCATGCCAGCGCACGATCTCGAACTCCATCCCCATCAGCTTGCCGTCTTCCACGACAAATCGGCTGGGAGAATGGTTCTCCAGGATCTCGATCTCCTCGCCCTCGGCGTCTTCGAGCTCCCAGGGACTGGCCTTGAACAGAGGTCGGGGCTTGCGCGCCATCACCTTCACGTCTTCGCCCCCCATGCGCTTGGCGCTTCGGCAGCAATCCATGGCGGTGTTGCCGGCACCGATGACCAGGACCCGCCGGCCGATGGTTTCGATGTGCCCGAAGGCGATGGACTGGAGCCAGTCGATGCCGATGTGGACCTTCTCGGGATCGTCCCAGCGGCCCGGGAGGTCCAGCTCCTTGCCTCTGGGTGCGCCGGTGCCGATGAAGACGGCGTCCCATCCCTCGTCGAGGACGGCGGCCATGCTTTCCACCTCATGGCCGGTCCTCAGATCCACGCCCATGTCGAGGATCATGTCGATCTCCTCGTTCAGGACTCGCGGCGGCAGACGGAACTGGGGGATGTTGTTCCACATGAGCCCCCCGGCCTGCTTCAACTTCTCGTAGATCGTGACCTCGTAGCCCAGGGGCATCAGGTCGTTGGCCACGGTGAGCGAGGCTGGGCCCGCTCCGATGAGCAGCACCTTCTTGCCGTTCTTCTTCTCGGGGATGCGGGGCAG
>JBDHIF010000107.1:0-3062 GCA_039587535.1 Gemmatimonadota bacterium | reverse complement strand
CCATGGCATGGCGCTGAGCGTCATGCTTCCGGCGACCTTTTGCGCGGGCATGACGCTTCCGCTGGTCACGCTGATTCTGATGCGGGACGGCGGGGGCGGCGAGCGGAGCATCGGGCGGGTCTACGCGTGGAATACGATGGGCGCGGTGGCCGGCGCGCTTCTCGCGCTCCACATCGGTCTTCCGGTTCTCGGACTCAAGGGGACACTGGGCTTCGGCGCGGGGCTCGACGTGGCGGTGGGGTTGGGGCTTCTCTGGATGGTGTGTCCCGCATCCGAGCGCCGAAGGCCGATGCTCGTCTCGGGAGGAGCCTTGGCCGCCGTCACGGCGATCCCGCTGCTCGTATCCTTGGATCCCGTCATCCTGTCCAGCGGAGTGTACCGCAGGATCGTCGACACTGCGAGCTATGAAGGGGCCTCGATCTCCCATTACCGAGACGGCCGCACGGCCACGATCAGCGTCATGGACCGCCTCGGCGTCCGAAGCATCCGAACCAACGGCAAGCCGGCGTCCTCGATGGCTACAGGCTCCGGCCTTTCGCCGACGGGGGACGAGATCGTCGGCACACTCCTCGGGGCTTACCCGGTGCTGTTGAAGCCCGAAGCCAGGAGTGCTCTCAATATCGGTATGGGCTCGGGTCTCACCTCACATGTCCTGCTCGCTTCGGATGCCATGGAGAGAGTGACCACCGTGGAGATCGAGTCGGCGATCGTCGACTTGGCGCCCGCCTTCGCACCGAGGAATTCACGTGTCTTCGGGGACCCACGAAGCCGAATCGTGATCGAGGACGCACGAACGTTCCTGGCCTCGTCGGGCGAACACTACGACGTGATCGTTGCGCAGCCTTCGAACCCGTGGGTGTCCGGAACCTCAGCCTTGTACTCGAGGGAGTTCTATGGCCTAGCGGCAGGTTCCCTTGCACCCGGGGGCCTCTTGGTCCAATGGATCCAGCTTTCCGCGATCCACCCCGAGCGAGTCGCATCGATCCTGGAGGCGGTGAGAACGTCCTTCGCCTACTTCGACGTCTACGCGGGCACAGACGGAGATCTCATCGTGGTCGGTACGGCCGACGAACCGCCACCCCGGATCGGAAGTGAAGTGTCGGTGTCGCCCCTGCTACTCCAAGAGCTTTCCCTGATCCATGTCCGATCCCCGCAGGATCTGCAGGTCCGGCTGGCAGGCACGCAGCGGACCTTCGGCCCGTTGGGAGAGCTCTATGACGCACGACCGAACTCCGACTTCCGTCCCGAGGTGGATCAGCTTGCGGCCCGAGACCGCTTCATGCACCTGGACGCCGCGGAGCTTCTTCGGTTCTACGTTCAGCCCTTTCCGGTCCTCGAGCTCCTCGGCGAGACCGCTCCATCTTGGACCCGGACCGCCGTGACACCGTCGGACCTCTTCTTCTACTCTACTCGGGTGCTGGGGGCGATGGCGTTCCGCGATCTCGTCGCCGACACTGATGCTCTTCCGCCCCAGTCCGGAGGCTCCGTCCACGTCGCGTGGGCGCAGGCTCGCGGTCTACGGCAGGAGTGCGTGAATGCCACGGACCCGAACGAAGCGGCGGCCGCGCTCCACGTCGTCGCCACGGCCATCATCACGGACCTGCGTCCGTCCGAATTGGACACGGTCTGGGATGCGCTCGCCACGCTACCGTGCATGGAGCTCATGAAGGTCGAAGGTGAAGCCTGGACGCGACTCTATCGAGCCTTAGGGGATCGGGATCCCGAGGCGGTGGTGGCCGTAGGTGACCGGATGATCGGAGACGGAAGTGCGGATCAGCTCAGGGGAGCACGACTGCGTTACTTAGTGGCCTCGGTCATGACGGCGCACATCGGGCTGAGCGATGCCGAGACCGCGCTCGATCGATGGGCCACCTATCGATCGCGAATGTTTGCGGGAGAGGCCGACGACACCTTCTTCCGCCAACTCGCCGCGCTGGCCCGTGTGGACCAGCGCGGCGAGCTCCATAGATGACGACCTACAGATTGTTGCCGTGTGAGTGGCACCCTCCTCCGGTGGCGCAGCCCTCGGTCTTCGTGTTCATATTCTCCCTGGCGTGACAGGCGTTGCAGGTGAAGCCGCCTGCGGCCTCTACGGTGGGTGGGGCAAAGTCATCGGTGAGACCGAAATCCCAGACCCCGGTGTAAACGCTCGGATTCCCCATCCTCCCATCCACGATGTCGATCGGGTAGGCGAGGGCCCTTCCGTCGCTCAAGCGTACCGAATCCTGGTAGCTGAGAAGGTCGTACTTATAGGTCCCCGGCCAATCGGTAGCCGCCTTGGGGTGGGGACGGTGACATTGGGTGCAGTTCAAGACCGGGTCGACGCCGAAAGCGTCAGCGTACAGCACGAGGTCCATGTCCCCCGAGCCATCGGTGGCCCCCGTGGTGCCGCCGGCCCCCACGCTCCGCTCCACCATGACGTACACCCGTTCGTTGGTCGCCGGTCCGGACGCGGCCCCCATCCCGTCCCTATTCGCGCCCGCCGGGACGTTCACGTTCGCCCATGTGTTGGCCACGCTGGTCATGGCGACAGGTGTGCCCTCCTCCGCGTGGCCCACCGGGCGTATGTGGCCTTGTACGCCCGCCGGGAGTGTCCCGTCGTGGCAGTCCGCGCAGAACGCGTCCATCGTCGACTGGCCGGTCCAGGAGGGTGGCGTGTTCCCGGGGTCCGGATCCGGATTGTACTTCTGGGAGCTGTTGTCCGCGTGGGGCCGGTGACAGTTCACGCACTCGATCTTGGCCCCACTCACCCGCGATGCGGCGTGCGAGACGTCGTGGCGGTCGTTGAACGTGGAGATCTGGTTCAGCCCCCATTCGCTCTCCGACCAATTGATGGTAAGGGTATCGAACTGGGCGGCGATGTCCGTGGACGCCTGCCCGCCGTTGGTGTGGCACCCGAAGCAGAAGCCTTCTTCCTCCTCGTAGAGCGTGATGGGATCGGGTGCGATGACGGCCGGTGCCAGTAGGTCGAGCTTTTCGGAGCCGTGACCGTTGCCGTGACAGCCGAAGGCACCGTTGCCGTAACAACCGCCGGTGAGATTCCCCTCGTGGGATGAGGCGGC
>JBDHIF010000106.1:0-3068 GCA_039587535.1 Gemmatimonadota bacterium | reverse complement strand
CAGAAGGCGCGGCGGAGGCACACCGGGTGATCGAGGCGAACCAAACCTTCGGGAAGGTGCTTCTGAAGTGGTAGAACAGAGGGGTATGGCGCGGATCCCGCACACCCCCATCTTTGGGCCCGGCCTACACCCGCCTCGGTTGCACCCGAAGGAGAAGTCAACGTGATCCGGTCCACCGTCCTCGCCCTCGTAACGCTCCTCGTCCCTGTCGCCCTCACGGCCCAGGAGGCACCGCCGGCCGTCGATCTACGCATCTACGACATCGTGGAGGCGCCTTCTGCGGAGCGGTTGGAGGCCGACATCAGAACGCTCGTGGGCTTCGGCACGCGGAACACGTTGTCCGACACCCTCTCCGACAGCCGGGGCATCGGGGCGGCGCGGAGGTGGATCAAGGCCGAGATGGACCAGATCTCCGCCGACTGCGGGGGGTGCATGGAGGTCTTCTATCAAGAGGCCCTGCAGGAGGGATCACGCCTGCCTCGCCCGGTGAACGTGGTGAACGTCGTGGGCATCATCCGCGGCACGGTCCATCCGAATCGATATGTCATCATGACCGGGGACATCGATTCGCGGAACTCGAGCGGGAGTGACGAAGAGGGCGACGCCCCAGGGGCGAACGACAACGCCTCGGGCATGGCGGGCGTCATCGAGGCGGCCCGCATACTGACGCAACATCGTTTCCCGACATCGGTGGTGCTGGCAGGGCTCTCTGGCGAAGAGCAGGGGCTGTGGGGTGGCCGGCACATGGCACAGGTGGCCAAAGAGGAGGGCTGGGAGATTGTCGGCGTCCTGAACAACGACATGATCGGGAATATCTCGGGCATCGACGGCGTGATCGAGAACAACACCTTCCGGGTGTTCTCCGAGCCGTACCCCGCGACGGCGACGGAACAGGAGCTGCGCCGGTACCGGACCTTCGGGGGCGAGGTGGACGGCCCGTCGAGACAACTCGCCAGGTACGTGGACCGGATTACATCGACCTACTTCACGAACCTGGAAGCCCTCATGATCTACCGGCTGGACCGGTTCGGGAGAGGCGGACACCATCGACCCTTCAACGACCAGGGCTTCGCGGGCGTGCGCATCATGGAGACCCACGAGGACTACGTGCGGCAGCACCAGAACATCAGGACGGAGGACGGCGTCCAGTATGGAGACGTTCTCGAGGGCGTGGACTTCGATTATGCGGCACGGCTCACGGCAGTGAACGCGACAGTTCTGGCGGCCTTGGCCTGGGCCCCTCCTGCTCCCGACAGCGTTCGCATCGGCGGGGCGGTTCGGCCCTCCACCACGCTGGCCTGGGCGCCTGTGGAAGATCCGAATCTGGCTGGCTACAGGATCCACTGGCGGGATACGACCGCTCCGCAGTGGCAGCACAGCCGCTTCGTGGGGAACGTGACCGAGTTCACGCTGGAGAACCTGGTCATCGACAATTACCTCTTCGGAGTCGCCGCGGTCGGCTTCGACGGCAACGAAAGTCTTGTGAGCTTCCCCACTTCACAGCTGCCGCGCCGCTAGTTGTCGGTGACAAGGACGTTGTTCACACGAGAGCCTCGAGCCGGCTGAAAGGCGTCGTGTTGCCGAGGGCCCGATGTGGCCGTCGGCGGTTGTATCGATTGAGGAAGCTCTGGAGCATCTGAGTACGGATCGCTGAAGAGCGGTACGCCCGCCTGTAGGCCCACTCCCTTTTCGCGGTCTGGATGAAGCGCTCGGCCTTCCCGTTGGTCTGGGGCCGGTACGGTCGGGTGTAGATCTGACGAGCACCCCAGGCTTCAACAGCACGCTGGAAGCGATGCGAGCGATAGCAGCCGCCATTGTCCGTCATGACACGCTCGACGAGTACGTCTCGGTCCCGGAACCAGGCAAGGGCACGCTCTAGGAAGCCTGTGGCCGTGATGGCCGTCTCATCGGGCAAGACCTCTGCATAGGCCACACGCGTCGCGTCATCGATGCAGACGTGCAGGAACTCCCAGCCGAGGCCGTGACCGCTACCACGCCGATTTCCGGTGATCCGGTGCCCGATCCCTTTGATGCGGCCCAGCTTCTTCGTATCCAGGTGCAGCAACTCCCCCGGTCGCTTCTTCTCGTAGCGGACCACAACGGGCTTCGGATCCAGGTTCCGAAGTCGACCCAGGCCAAGACGTCTCAACCACAGGCTCACCGTTGAGACCGCCAGCTCCAGATGGGCCGCGATCTCGAGGCCCGTGAGTCGGCGACGCCGTAGTCGCTCGATCCGCTGCACCACCTTCTTCGCCAACCGCCGTGGACTGCGCTTCGGGCGACTCGACCGATCCTGCAAACCTCGCTCACCCTCGGCTCGATAACGCCGTACCCACTTGCGGACTGTCCCCGGACTCACGCCCATGGAACGGCCGACTCCCACCACTGATTGATCTTCAAACAGCACCCGAGCCACGAGCTCCGCTCGCCCTGCGGGCGTCAATTTCGCATTCTTGTGCACGTTCACTGAGGGGCCTCCATCGGACTGGTTGGTGATTAGACACCTTCAGCCTTTTCGATGGAGCCTCAGTGAACAACCTCTTTAGCACTTACACCTAGAAGACCCTCGTCACGTGAAGGTCCCAGCGAGTCGTCTCCAGGCGAACACCGTTCCTCCGAACGTTGTGGTGCCCCTGCAAGCGCGTTGTGAACAACCCCCAATCCCAGGAAACAGACGCGTTCACGTTGATGTACTGCTCCGCGCTCGACCCGTCCCGGCTCCACTCGTAGACCGACGCTCCACCATCGATACGGACCGTCCGGGATGCGACCCAGCCGAAATCGAAGGAGGAGGTCTTGTTCAGGGCGGTAGCCACTTGATCCTGGTGCCGTATCAACCCGCCTCGGATACGTGACGTGAAGCGACCCCGAAACGGGAGGTCCCAGATGGCCTGGGCTTCGTCGGACGTGGTCTCGGTATCACCAAGCGTCCTCATCCGACGATCCGCGCTGAGGCGCAGATCACCGAGGAAGCTTCGGGGCAGGTCGAAGCTGACACCCACCCACTGCTCAGCGGTTCCCGTTTGAGGGAGAAACTCTGATTCGGTAATCGGGTTGCCCGATTCCTG
>JBDHIF010000105.1:0-3103 GCA_039587535.1 Gemmatimonadota bacterium | reverse complement strand
TGGCCCCATGACGAGCAAGCAGCTCTTCGTCGCTGGCACCGCAGACTTCCGCCGTGAACGTGGCGCGGGGCTGATCCATGTAGGCCCGGTAGGTGATTGACTCGGGTTCGGGCTCGGGTTCCGGCTCCGCAGCCACTTCCGGCTCAGGCTCCGAAGCAACTTCCGGCTCGCTCTCTTCCACGGGAAGAAGGTCCAGTCCGAGGTCGGCCAGCGCAGCCGACAGGTCGTCAGTGTCGTCGGACTCCACAGTGAAAACGGGCTTGGCGTAGGACCAGTCGTGGCCTTCCAGCAACGTCTTGACCTTGCTGTAGGTGCCCGTCGGGCTGTCCGTGATGTCGATGATGTGGGTCATGGTGGTCTCCAGAAAGGAAAAGACCCCCGATGCCGGGGCACCGAGGGTCTTCGAGGTCGCCCCCGAAATCGGACTAGCCGATCTCGATGACGCTCTTGTAGTAGCCGAGGAGGACGACGCGAACCGCCACACCGAAGCCAGCCGGGATCGCAGCAGCGCGGGAACCGAACTGAACGAGGATGGCGAAGGTGGTGTTGCCGGGGAGGGCGACGGGGTGCTTGCGGTACATCCAGATGCCGCCGTTGCCGTTGTTCATGGCACCGGAGTTCGCACCAGCCGCGTTCTGCGAGATGGCTCCGAAGACACCACCGCCGGCTCCGGCGAGCATGATGGGGCAGATGTCGACGACGGTCTGCGTGAAGTCCCAGCTCAGGACACCGTTGGAGACGATGTTCTGGAGGGTCTGCACGGTGGCGACGTTGTCGTTGAAGGGCTCGTCGATGTTGCCGGCGAGACCGGCGGTGTTGTCCGCACCGAGGATCTGGGTGGCGACGCCGTAGACGTCATATGCCTGCCCCGAAGGGATGCGTCCGCCTTCCTTGAGGTTGGTCTCAGTCTTGGTGAGGGCGGTGGTGAAGCCCTGGCCGCTCTGACCCAGCGGAGCCGTGAAGATGCGGTTCTGGCTGTTGGCCAGGGCCGTACCGGCGGGCAGTGCGAGGGACGAGTAGAGGGTGATCTCACCGAAGCGGAAAAGATTGGTCGGCTGCTGCGACGGGACGCCGGGAATCGGGCCGGCTCCGGGGGAAACGAGAGGACGCATGACTGCTCCTTGAACTTGTGAAGTGTCCCGAAGGACAGGAAAGTTGCTTGGCCCCTAGTATGCACCAGGAGCCAAGAAAAATCGACTAGGCACCCATGAAGAGTGCGGGATCACCGAGGTACTCCGGCATCTCACCCTGCGGGTTCGAGACGCCCATGGCCCCCATCGCACCGTGCATGGCCTGACCGGCAGCCGGAGCGAACTCGGGATCAGCGGAGGTCATCTCTGCCGAGAGAACCGCCTGCTGCCGCATGACCTGGTGATACGCCTTGATCGCAGCCTTGCGGAGCTGAGCGATTACCTTCACCCGCTGACGCGGAGGAAGAGCGGCGATCTGCTGGGCACGCTGCCAGCCGACGCACTTGATGAGCCAGCCCCAGCGGTGGCCTTCACGCCCGGCGTAGTGCGACTGGGCCGAAGCCTTGCCACCTGCGCGGTGCGAGGGGCGACCGTAGCGGCCGTACCAGTGGTGACGTCCGTTGAGGAGAGCCTGGCCCTCCGGTCCGGAGAAGTCGGCACCGCTGTAGTGCGCGTCCGCGAGGCTCGCCTCACCGTAGTCTTCGGTGAGAAGGACGTCCTCTTCGCTCGCCATCAGGCCGCCGTAGTCCGACACGTCGCCGAGAGCGGAGACGTTGTCGAGGGCGAGGGCACCGAAGGCCAGCGCACCGGTGTCGGCCGATCCGCCGAGGCGGGTGCTGACAGCGTTGAAGAGGTCGATTCCCGTACCGAAGGCGATGGCTCCGCCAGCCGCACCGGCCGCGACCCGACCGAGGACACCCGGAAGGAGCGGAGCGGCGAGCGACAGGACAGCACCTGCGAGGAGACCCTGAATGGTGTAGGGAGCGTGGGTTGCCAGCGGCTCACCAACGACCGGCACCTTCGCGACGAGATCGGAGATCCGGTCGGTGACACCGTAGTGGGCGAGGGCCGCGTGGGCTCCACCACCGATTCCACCGCCGATGGCGAGCGGGAGGGCGTAGCCGATGAGGAACGGACGAACCTGAAGCGGGCTCGGGTTCGACAGCGCGAGGCCGTTCTGCAGAGCCAGGCCGTTCTTGAGGGCCAGCCCGTTCTTGAACGCCTTCTTGCCGGAGGTGAACCGACCCTTGCGCGTCCGGAGGCGCGGCATCACGTTCCGAGGTGCCTTGCCCTTGCCCATGAAGCGCCCGTCAGGGGAACGCTTCGGCGTACGGCGCTTCGAAGCTGCTCGCTTCGGCGCTGCCCGGCGACGGCTCTTCGAGGTCGAACGGCGCTTCGAGCTTCCCCCGAAGACAGCCGCTGCGGACTCATCTCCCCACGGAATGCGATGTCCGCGATTCGAGCCCTTCCGCTTTCCGGTCAGGATCTTGCCGTAGCGTCCGGTGGCCCGGCCGCCGACACGGCTCTTGCTCCACTTCGCAAGCTCCTTCTGGTTCACGACCCGCGTGCCCTTCCGGCCCCGAGGACCGTTGCCGGCGAGACGCATCACCTTGGACTTCCGGAGGTAGCGGCTCGCGTGAGTCCCACCCGCGCGACCGGCGTAGCCCTTGCCGTAGCCTTCCTTCTTCGCGAACTCCTGGCGAACCATGGTCCGCACCTTCTCGTACTGCTCCTTCCGCGCCTTGGACTGCTTCTTCAGTCCGGCCTTCCGGGCCTTCTTGGTCCCGAACTCCTTCGCGAAGGCAGCGCCGCGCTTTCCGCGCACGCCCTGACGCTTGATGCGACGTCGGTTGGCTGGCTTGTTGCGGTCAGCCATCCAGGTGCTGACGGCCTTTGCCACGGCAGCCTTCGTCTTCGGGCCACGGCTTTTCATGACATGGCGCGTGATCAGGTTGATCCGGCGCTTGTCGTTGGGGTTCGAGTAGGCGAGAGCCATGTCGGAACTCCTTCTTGGGTTGGAAATGAGGATTGCCCCGGAGAGGGGCGGTAGAGATGCCACGGAAACGTGCCTCCGGGGCTAGAGCCCCACTCGACTGTTACGGCCTCGCGGGTCCGTGAAGAGTTTCCCCCGT
>JBDHIF010000047.1:0-27151 GCA_039587535.1 Gemmatimonadota bacterium | reverse complement strand
TACGGCGCAGAAAGCCGTAGCCAGGGTCACGCGGTAGGCGACGTTCGGCAGGACTTCCCGATCGACCAGCTGGTCGACCAGGCCCATCATTCCGAGCCCCCCGCCTGCAGCCAGGAGAACGATCTGCGGGACCCTCCGCTTGAGGAGCTGTTGGAAGTCCCCGTTCAAGGCCTCGTCACTGGTCGTCTGGTCGCCGGACTGCAGCGCGTGGACCAAATCCGAAGCCGTGGGCCGGTGGCGGGGCTCGCGATTGAGGCACCGTCGAATGAGGTCGGCGATGCGCGGGTCGATATCCGGACGTAGCGCTGTCAGATCCTTCGGCGTGCCCTGTAGGTGAGCGGTGATCCATTGAGCGTTCGTCGCTGCGTCATACGGGCCATCCCCCGTGAGAATTTCATAGCCCAGGACACCGAGCGCGTACACATCGGCCGCCTCCGTGATTTCCTGATCGAGGAGCTGCTCGGGGCTCATGTACTTGGGGATGCCGAGCATCTGGCCGGTACGGGTCAAGCGGACCGCGTCGGGGCCCGTCGGCGTGGTCAATGCCGCGATCCCGAAATCGGCGAGAAGCGCCTTCTGCTGAGCGTCGTCCCAAAGCACGTTCGCCGGACGGACGTCTCGGTGGACGATGCTGCGGGCATGAGCCGCGGCGAGTGCCGATGCGACCTCGAGGAGGACCTGCTTCGCCTGGATCGATGACAAGCGGCCCTCGGCCGCCAGACGGTCCTCGAGGGTCCGTCCCCGGACGTACTGCATCACCAGGTAGGGTGTGCCGTCCGAAAGCTCGCCGAAGCGGTGCACGTCGACGAGGTTGGGGTGGGAGAGGGATGCGGCGGCCCGAGCTTCACGCTCGAAGCGAAGCCGAGACTCGGACTCTCCGGCCTTCGCGGGCCCTAGCACCTTCACGGCGACGGTTCGCCCCAGTGCTCGCTCCTCGGCTTGATAGACGGTGGCCACGGAGCCCTCCCCGAGGACTTTCTCGACGACGAAGTCTTCACCCAGCGCAGCCTGCAGCTGGTCCAGAGTGGGGCGGTGGTCGGGCGGGTCTGTCATAGCCCAGAGACTAGACGCACGACGTCGGTCCGACAAGCGTGCGGAGCGGTCTAGGATCTGGACTGCGTCACGCAATGCAGGTGCGCTCAACCTCGGCGCTCGGTGGCGTGATGCGGGCCGCCGGGATCTGGGGTGCGGACCCGGGCGTGCCACGATGCCCCGGGTCCGGCACCACAGTCCTCAGTTCACCGTCGCCGGGACCATGAGGTGTGCGTAGGGCGTCCCGGCCCACATCACATATGGACGGTCGGGCATGTGCTCTGTGGGGTAGCCTTCCAACATGGCGGCATCGGGCACGATGAGCATCAGGTGGGGGGGGTCCATGAGCCAATCCTCGCCTTCCGGCGGGCTCACGGCCATGGGGTCGGTGTTACTGGCGGCCGGCCCTCCCTGGAGCATGTACGAGGTGCCGAGGACCTCGATTTCCGGTGTTTCTCCCGCCATGAAGGCACCGAACCAGGTCTGCCAGACTCCGTCCATGCATATCGGATACTCACCAGGGGCGTTGGGATTCTCGTCGGTGACGCAAAGCCATCCGTTGGTGCCTTCCCGGAGCATGACGAGCTCACCGCTCTCTCCACGATCCATGAGCGTGGCTTCCGCGGAAACGCCGGCGGGCCCTGCGCTCATCGCCAACGCTTCTCGGGACTGGGGCTCGCTCGCGGCATCCGAGGCAGTCACCTCGTCTCCGCTGTCACCGGCCGGGGCACAGGCGAACATGAACAACGATGCGAGGGAGAGGAGGGTCGATCGGGACATAGAGGTACTCCGCTACGGGGGTGCTGCGCCCCCTCCAGGATGGGGCGGCGCAGGAGATCAAGTTGCCTCAAAGTCCCCCTTCGCGACCTGCGGTGCAACCGGGGACCGGGCGAAGAGGACCCACCGGCCAGGCGCATGGCAGGCGCCAAGGCGCGATGTTCGAGCTGGTACTGCCCGGCTCATCCCGGGACGCGAACGCCTGAGAACCGCTCCAGGTGCACGCTCCGATCGTCTGCACCCAGGAAGCTGGATCGCAGCGCGTCGAGATTGCAGGTCCATAGACGCTCCAGGCTGACTCCCTGCTCGTGGAGCCAGTGATACTCCTGCGTCAGGGAGGTCCCGAACATGGGCGGGTCGTCCGAGTTCACGGTGACCAGAAGCCCGGCCTCCAGCATGTCCAGAAAGGGGTGCGTCGCATCCTCGAGAACAACGCCCGTGCGGTAGTTGCTGGTGGGGCAGACTTCCAGGGGAATGGCGCGGTCCCGGAGCAGAGCCACCAGGTCGTCGTCCTCCAGACACCGGATCCCGTGGCCGATCCGCTCTGCGTGAAGGGCCTCCACGGCCCCTCGAACGCTGTCGGCTCCGGCGCCTTCTCCGGCATGCGCCACCACGCGAAGGTCGTTTCGACGGGCTTCGGCGAACTCGGCGGCGAAGAGCTCGGGGGGATAGCCTGCTTCCAGCCCTCCGAGGCCCAGTCCGATGAACACGCCGGCTCCTTGGCCTTTCAAAGTGAAGCGGAGCACCCGCTCCTTCGTATCGGGGAAGTTTCTAGCGATGTCCGGAATGAGCCGCACTTCGACGCCGTGCTCGCTCCGCCCCTCCTCCAGCGCGTCGCGAAGCGCGGCGATGAGATCGCTCCAGGGGATCGTATCGACGAACAACGACGCGCTTAGGAAGGCTTCCGTGTAGACGATGTTCTGCGCCGCCTGATAGGCGTGGAAGGCCACGACCATGTCGTGGAAGTCGCGCGCTGTGCGCATGGCCTTGCTGGCGGCCAGGTAGACTTCGATGAAGTGGGGGAAGTCGCGGAAGGCATACCACTGCCTCCATTCTTCGAGGCTCCCGGCCGGCAACGTCACGTCGTTCCGCCGAGCCATGGCCCAGATGGTCTCCGGCAGCTGCGCGCCCTCGATGTGCACGTGGAGCTCGACCTTGGGCATTTCGGCCAGGAACGATCGGGCCCGATCTGCCGTCACAGCCAAGTCCTCAAGCGATCCACTTGGACACCGGGGCGCGGGCCTCCTCCAGGGGCTGGGTCACCACGTCCAGGAGGAAGGGGCCGTCATGGGTCAGGGCCTCGCGCATCGCCGCGTCGAGCTCCGATGGGTCTTGGGCCTGCCGGGCGCGCATGCCGTAGGCGCGGGCGATGGCGGCGTGGTCGGAGCGGCGGAAGTCCACGGAGTAATACCGGTCACCACGGGACTTCTGACCCGCCTTGATCCAGCCGTAACCGGCGTTGTTGCACACGATTAGGGTGGCGGGCACGTCGAGGCGGACGAGGGTCTCCAACTCGCCAGCGGAGATCCCGAACGATCCGTCACCCATCATTCCCACGATCCGCCCGGCGTCCGGGCGGGCCTGCCACGCGCCCACCACGGCGGGGAGGGCGTAGCCCAAAGCTCCGAAGGCCCGTGGACTGACGAACCAGCGTCCGGGCTCCGGGAGCTCCCAGTAGGCCGACACGTAGGGGCACGGGGTTCCCGGGTCCGCGAGGATGATCGATCGAGGAGGCAGTGCGCCGAACAGGGCGGCGAGCAGCCTTTCCGGCCGGATGGGTGCCTCCGAAGAAGCGAACAGATCGGCCACCTCTGCTCGGTGTGCAGCCTTCCGCTCCCGAATGACCTCGGGGTCCCAGCGATCTCCGGATCCCGTGGCGCCGAGGCCCTCGAGCGCCTCCAACAGCGCCGTCAGGCCGGACCGGGCGTCCCCGACCAGCCCAGCCGCGACGGGATGGTTACGACCGATACGTCCAGCGTTGGTGTCCAGCTCCATGAAGGTGGCGTCCCCCGGCGAGGGGAGCGTCCACTTCTCGGTGGTGACCGAGCCGGTGCCCCCACCGATGTAGAAAACCGTGTCTGCCGCGCGGACCAGGTCGTGCCGCCACGGGAGCCCACCGTTGCTGCCGATGACCCCGAGGGAGTAGGGATCGCCCTCGGCGATGGCCCCTTTCCCGCAGATCGACGTGGCCACGGGTGCGCCCAGGACCCGTGAGAGTGCGGCCACCTGCTCCCAAGCCCCCGAACGGAGGACCCCGGCACCGGCGACGAGGAGTGGCCGGCGGCTGTCCGCCAGGACGCGCGCGGCGCGGGCTACGGAAGCCCCGTCGGGCGTCGGTCGCTCACGAGGGTACCGGTCGGACGATTCCACGCCTCCTGACGGCACGTCCGCTGTCTGGAGGTCCAGGGGAAGGCTCACGTGGCACGCGCCCAGGTTCCCGCCCGTGGCTTCCAGAAAGGCGCGTCGGACCATGTCGCGCATCTCCTGTGACGTCCGTGGCGCGAAGGCCTGCTTGGCGACGGAGGCGAAGAGGGCCTGCTGATCCATCTCAGTCAGCGTGCCGCGGCCCTGATCCGCCATGCCCACGTCCGAAGTCAGGCATACCATGGGTACCGCCGATCCGTTCGCCTCGGCCACCCCTGGCACGATGTACGTCGCGCCACCTCCGCTCGGGCCTTCGCAGACCCCCACCCGACCACTCAGCCGAGCGTATGCGTCGGCCATGTAAGAAGCGCTGCGCTCGTCTCGGGTCAGGACGTGGCGGATCGACCCCACCCGGGACAGGGCGTCGTAGAAGGGGAGGGAGGTGTCCCCGCACAAGCCGAAGACCACCTCCACTCCGGCGTCTTCAAGGGCCTGGACTGTGGCTTCGGCTCCGGTCATGGGGCTCGCTTCCTGTTCGGCTTGGTGGGTCGGAGGGTTGAGGACCGAAATGGGCCGCCGGGCGGCGTGACGCAACCATGCAACGTGAGGCCCCGGGCCACACCAGCTTAGTCCGTGCCGGGGTCGGGCGGCTTCCTCATCTTCTTCTTCCGGCTTCGGCGGCGCTTGTTCTCCAGACGCTTCCGTTTTTCGCCGCGGGGGACCTTCGTCTTCTTCCGGTCGACCGGTCGGCGGTTGTGTTCCTCCAGGGCCTCGCGAAGACGGTCGATGGCCGTTTGGCGGTTGCGGTGCTGACTCCGCTCCTCTCGAGCCACGACTCGGATGCCCGTGGGCAGGTGCGTCAGACGCACCGCCGACTCGGTGCGGTTCTGGTGCTGGCCGCCCGGCCCCCCTGCCGCGAAGGTCTCCACCCGACACTCGGCAAGAAGACCGTCGTCGTCCGGAATATCGACGGGATCTTCGGGATCGGAGGGCTTCATGTATGGAACTCCGGGGACGTTCTAGATACTCTTCGGCGCGTCTTCCTCACCGCCACCGAGCCGCGGATGATCTACGACCGATCCGACCAGAACCCGGGAGCGAACGTGCTGTTCGTCCTCGCGTGCCTGGTCGTGGTCGTTTACGGGATGAGGCTCGCTGCACCCATTCTCTTACCGGCGGCGCTGGCACTGTTCCTCACCGTACTGAGTCTGCCGGTGATGCTGTGGCTTCGAGAGCGACGCGTTCCGTCTTGGATCGCCACCGCGTTGACGGTCCTGTTGAATGTGGGTGTAATCGGGCTCCTGGTCATGATCGTGAGCCAGTCGGTGTCGGAGCTGCAGGCCCAGCTGCCTCGCTATATCCGACTCTTCCAGGAGCTGCAGGCTTCCTGGTTCGGCTTCATCGAATCGCGTACGGACATCGTCGTATCCGAGGTCCTCAGCGTCGATCTCGTGGACCCAGCGGCCTTCATCGACTTCGCTCGCGGCGCGGTAGGCCGGGTCGCACAATTCGTGTCGATGACGTTCCTGGTCTTCCTGATCATGGCGTTCATGCTGAGTGAGGCGATGGTGTTCCCGGCGAAGTTCCGGTACATCTCCCCTCCCGAGGCGCGAAACCAAGAGCGGCTTCAGAAGGTCGTGACCGAGGTTCAGACCTATCTGGGGATCAAGACGGTCGTGTCGCTGGCGACCGGCCTGATTCTGGGTGCTTGGGCCTGGGTGACGGGCCTGGACTTCCCGATTCTTCTCGGGTTGGTGGCCTTCTTGATGAACTACGTGCCTACGGTGGGGTCCATTCTGGCCGCGCTCCCGGCCTTGTTCCTCAGTCTGATCCTCGTGGGCACAATCGGGCACGCGCTGCTGGTGCTCCTGGGGTACGTGGTCGTCAACACGGTGTTCGGCAATATCCTCGAGCCCACGCTCATGGGGCGGCGGTTGGGCCTCTCGACCCTGGTCGTCATCCTGTCCCTGTTGTTCTGGGGATGGGCCTGGGGACCCTTGGGGGCGCTGCTCTCGGTACCGCTGACGGTGGTCGTGAAGATTTGGCTGGAGAACACAAAGGACCTTCGGTGGGTCGCCATCCTCCTCGACAAGACCCCTCCACCCATGCCCACTCCCGATGCCCCTTCAGAGGCCGGCTGATCATGCCACGAGTCGCGTTCGACGCGCTTCCGGAACATGGACGTCTATGGGTGTTCCCGCTCTCACGTGGGCTGACGGTCGACGAGGAACAACGCCTCCTGGCTGAGGTGGACGCCTTCCTGGACGAGTGGGCGGCGCATGGCGCGCCCCTGCGCAGCGCGCGCGATATGGTCCGCGGGCATTTCTTGGTGGTAGGCGTCGATGTCGACGCCGAGGCCCCTTCCGGTTGCTCGATCGACGCGCTGGTGCGTCGTCTCCAGGGCCTGGCCAAACGGCTGGACGTCACGCTCCACGACCAGACCTCTGTGCGCTACCGCGAAGGTGCCGAGATCCGGACGCTTCCGAGAGCGGAGTTCCGCGAGAAGGTCGCTCGAGGTGAGCTCGGCCCGGACGTTACGGTGTTCGATACGACCCTCGTACGGGTCTCTCAGTTTCGGGCAGGTGAGCTTGAAGCCCCGGCATCCGAGACATGGCACGGGCGGGCCTTCTTTCGCGAGCGGGTCGTGCGCTGATTCGCTCGGTCACGGCAGGTTCGCCGGCGGACGGATGGCCTTCCCCGGCGCCCGCCCAAGTCCGGCGCTTCTGTCGTTAGGGGGTCTCCGCCGAGGGGCGGGCACCGAGATGGAGGGCGAGGAAGTCGGCGGTCCGCTCGTCGGCCCAGAACCTGGGGCGCCAGAGCGGGCCCTCGAGGAACCCCACGTGCCCACCCCCGGAGTGCAGAAGCAGGTTGAGCGCCCTGTTGCTCGTAGCTTCCTTACGCGGGATGCACGCGCGCGGCAGGAAGGGGTCGTCCTCGGCGTGGAGCAGGAGGGTGGGGACTCGGACTCCTTCGAGGAAACGCGTGCTGCTGCAGGCGGCGTAGTATTCCTCAGCGTCGGAGAAGCCGTGGACCGGGGCGGTCAGGAGATCGTCGAACGTGCGGAGGGTGCTGGCTCGGTAGACGCGCCCCAGGTCGAGCCGCGCTGAGAGCCGCGACTCCTTGGAGCGCACCTTCCGCTTCAGAGAACGGAGGAAATAGCTGGCGTAGGCTCGGCCCATCGCCGACTGCTCGAGGAGGCTGCAGCCGGCAGAGAGATCGTACGGCACGGACATCGCCACGGCTGCATCGACGAGCGCTCGCCCTCCGTCCTGGCGCTCCCCCATGAGCTTGAGAAGGATGTTGCCGCCCAAGGAGAACCCCACGGCACCCACGGTCCGGTCCGGATGGCTCTCGCGGATGCGTTCCAGGACGAACGCCGGGTCTGCCGTAGCTCCCGAGTGGTAGAAGCTTTCCCGGCGGTTGGGCTCACCGCTGCATCCACGGAAATTGAGGGCGACGGTCCGGATGCCCCGGATTTGAAGCTCTCTGCAGACGTTCCGGACGTATCCTCGGGTGGAGGACCCTTCCAGGCCGTGCATGACGAGCGCGATCGGCGCGTCCGGACCCGCGTCTTCGCCCCAGTCCAGGTCGAGAAAGTCGCCGTCCGGCGTCTCCCAACGCTGACGCTTGAAGCCGTTGCTACCCGGGGCACGGAGGAAACGGGCCAGGAGAGTCTGCAGATGCGGCCCGGGCGCCCAGGCCGAGGGCCGAAAAGGCGCGGGCCGGAACGGGGCGGGAGACTCTTGAGGCTCCTCGGAGGGTACGGAATGGGGCAGGGTGCTCATGATCGACCAAGGTAATCGAAACGCGACCGCCGGTGACGTCGTAGGAGACAGGCGGGAGGCAGGTGGGGAGCCGTGAGGTGTTGAAATCTGGAGATGCGAGGCGCGTGGTGGCATTGAACAGAGAGCGCGGCCCACTTCGGTGGTGGCAGGCGGCCATGGCGTTGGCGGTCCTGTGCATCGCTGGGATTCCTCGAGCTGCATTCGCTCAGATGGAATCCTCGGGTGCGTCCCTCCAGATGTCGACGACGCCTCCCGAGTACCAAGACCCGGGCGCCGAGGCACTCCACCGGGCGGCCGTCGAATACCACCTGAGGCGCGCCGAGCGTCTCACTTCCTACGAAGGAACCCTGCGGCAGCGGGTCGGCGTGAGGCTTCGGACGCCGCTGAAGGATCGCACACTTTACCACGCCGAGAGCGCGCATCGCATCATATGGCGCCGCGACGCGCCCGTGACGCTCGTCGCGTTGGGAATCCGACAGACCTCACCCGCCGGCGTGGAAGAGGAGGTCGACCTCGGGCTCGTCGACGAATACTGGGACCCGACTCGAGACCGGCTGTTGCTGGGGGATCGGGAGCCGGAGGAGGACGACGGAGACTTCGACATCGACCACCCTCTTGAACCCTCGGGCGCCGGCGCCTACCGGTTCGCCTCCGGCGACACGCTCATCGTCGCGCTCCCCGATGGCTCCGAGGTACGCGTCATCGAGCTGCGCATGACCCCCCGTGTGCGGCACGCCACTCGCCTAATGGGATCGCTTTGGATCGAGCCGCTGTCGGGTGCCCTCGTGCGAGCGGCCTACCGCTTGTCCGAGACGCTGGACGCCCTGCGGGACATCGACGACCTGCGCGAGGAAGACGAGCAGGGGGAGTTTCGCTGGGTACCCGGGATCCTCAAGCCGTGGACCTTCGATGCCACGCTCATCACGGTAGACTACACGCTCTGGGAAGGGGACATATGGCTCCCCCGTCGCTGGCGGGCGGAGGGTGTGGTTCGGGCCGGTATCCTGGAGGCGCCAGGGGAATTCGATCGATCTTTCCGCTTCACGTGGGTCGGGACGGAGGCACGCGACGGAGCCGCTGAGGATGCGCCCACGGCCTGGGACGAGGTCCCAGCCGGCTACCACGTCGTGCCTGGAGAGCGGCTTCGCCACGGAAAGGAAGTCCGTCTCCTCACGCCGATTGACACCGTTTCTCTGTTGCAGAGTGCTCACATTCCGCCTCCTGTGTGGACGGACGCACCCGGTTTCATCACGACCTCCGAGGTGGACGACCTCGTGACCGGCCTCGACCGCGCGGGCACGGGGCCCGCTTCGTCCGTGCCCTACTGGATCAGGTGGGGTCCCCAGCGTCCGGACCTCCTGCGGTACAATCGCGTGGAGGAGCTGTCCGTAGGTGTCCGAGGAGCGATCCTGCCCCAGATCGCAGGGCGGGCGTTGTCGCTGGAGGGCACGGTCAGGGTCGGCACAGGTGATCTTCACCCGAACGTCCGAGTCGATGCGGTACGGGCGTCTCTGCGCCGGTCGCTGACCCTGTCGGGATACCACGAGATGGCCGCCACGGACGAGCGTGGCCGCCACCTCGGACCCGGCAGCTCTGCTATGGCGCTCCTCGCGGGCCGGGACGACGGTGACTATTACCGTCGGACCGGGGCTACGCTCTCGTTGGCGCCGCCGCCGCAAGGCGGCAGCTGGGCCTTCCGGCCGAACGTAGTCGCCGAGGAAGGGTGGGAACATGCCGTCAGCTTGCGACTCGCGCCGTCTGTGGGCACGGACCCCCGAGCTGTCCAGGCGGGCTTGAGCTGGACCGGCACTGCCGCCTGGGGCGGCCTCGGGCACTACCGCACCACGCTCACCGGCCGCACTGCCGTTCCCTTCGCATCGGACTATCGCCTCGGCGTTCGGGTCTGGGGCGGGGTTGCCACGAACGACATCCCTGAGCAGCGGGCTTTCGCCGTGGGTGGGAGCTCGACCGTCCGCGGTTACAGCCCCCGGAGCTTGGTGGGTGCCTGCGGCGCGGGCGGAACCGTCGAGGTTCAGCGAGTTCTGGCGGCCACGGCCTTGGTGGCCTTTGCCGACGTGGGTTGGGCGGGGCCGTGTCGGGCTCTCAGGGCCGATGCCATGCTCCGCTCGGCCGGCGTGGGCCTCTCCGTTCTCGATGGGCTCATCCGGGCTGACCTGTCCCGAGGCCTGACTTCGGGGCGCCACTTTCGCTTCGATCTCTACCTGGACGGGCCGTTCTGAGGTGAGGCCGCGACCGCGGTCAACACTCTTGAGCCACGGCGTGGGGGTTTCCGGTATTGCCGTAGGACCACCTCGCCAGTGACAAGCACCTTTGGGAACTAAACGGCGTTACGGGGTTTCGTCCGCGCCAGTTATTGACCCACATGCATGTCATGTTTACAGTGTTCACTATGACTGAGCAAAGAGAGAACATTCTGGCCCGCGCCTGCGACCTGTACCTGGAGGAAGGCCTCGAGGGCTTCTCCATGCGGCAGCTGGCGAAGCGCGTGGGGGTCACCGCACCCGCCCTCTACCGGCATTTCGAGAGCCGGGAGCAGGTGCTGCTGGATGTGGTGCGAGAGGCATTCCGGGAGTTCACCGGGTACCTGTATCGAGCCTTGGAGGGTCGGACGCCGCTCGATCGTTTGCGCCGGGCGGGTGCCGGCTATCTGGACTTCGCGTTGGAGCACCCGCGTTGGTACCAGATGGTCTTCATCGCCCCGGAGCACATTGGGCAGGAGACACTGCCGGAGGATCTGGAGTCTCAGGGATGTGCCGTGCATCAGTTCTGGATCGATCGCCTGAGGGAGTGCGTGGAGGCCGGACTGCTGCATCCGGGGGATCCCACGGAGATCAGCCTGACCATGTGGGCCCACGCCCACGGGCTCATCGAGCTCTATCAGCGTGGCCATCTCCAGATGGACGAAGAAGAGTTTCGGGAAGCGTACATGGACAGCGGTGCCCGGATGATGATGGGCATGGCCACAGACGAGTATCGAGCTGAGTTGGCCCGGGAGCAGGAAGCGCTTCCTGCTGGCGCCAATCTCTGACTAGAGACGACTGAACGGCTGATGGGAGTTTTCCCCTCGACCGCAAAGGACATGAGGATATGTGGAGGATGTGGAAGATGGGCAACGGTTCGATGCGTGAAACGGCCTCTTTGACCGTCGCGCTACTCATCGCGGCCCTACTCGCCGTTCCAGCCGGAACGGCCGGGCAAGAAGCCCGGGTGATGGGCCTCGAGGAGGCCGTGCGCACCGCCCTGGACCGGAGCAGGGAGGTCCGGAGCGCGGAGCTCGGGCTGGTCGAGGCGAACGAGAGGGTATCCGAGGCGTGGAGTAGCGTGTACCCGACGATCGACTTCAACGCCAGCTACACGCGGAATCTTTCGCCCGCCGTGAACTTCCTTCCTGCGGCCGTCTTCGACCCCAGCGCCGGCCCGGACGATTACATCGCGGTGCAGTTCGGGGCCGACAATCAGTGGCAATCCACGATCTCCCTGGAGCAGCCGATCTTCTCGGCTGGAGCGTTCCTCGGTGTGGGTGCGGCGGGTCGCTACCGTAACCTTCAGGAAGAGGTCGTACGGGGACGGATTCAGACGGTTGTCACGGGTGTCCGGACCGCCTACTACGGTCTTCTGCTCGCGCAGGAACAGGCACGGCTCACCGAGAATTCGGTCCGCCGGGTGCGCCAGTCGCTCCAGGAAACCAAGGCGTTGAACACGGCCGGCATCGCGTCGGACTACGATGTCCTGCGACTGGAGGTGGAGTTGGCGAACCTGCTTCCGAACCTACGGCGTGCCGAGAACGCGGTGGGACAGGCACGGCGGCACCTCGCGGTCGAGCTCGACTTGCCTGAAGGCACCGCTCTGCAAGTCCGTGGAGCGTTGGCCGGCATCGACCTCGAGGATCCGGCCCGGAACACGCCCGAGAATCGCGAGATCCTGGGGTTCGTGGGCTACCGGGACGTCGGGGACGCGGACCGGGCCATCTCTTTGGCGCGGGAGATGCGCTCCGATATCCGACAGCTCGAGCTCACGGCCTCCCTGCGCAAGACCGAGATGCGCCTCGAGCAGGTGGAGTACCTCCCGCGGATCTCGTTCTTCGGGAACTACATCATCAACGCCCAGGACAACGGAAGCCCGAGCTTCTTCGGACGAGGGGACGGCCAGCGCGCGTATTCCCGGAACATCGGGATCAGCGTGAGCCTGCCCCTGTTCCAGGGTTTCTCACGCGACGCTCGTGTCGACCAACGTCGTGCCGTGCTCAGACAGGCGGAAACGGAAACGGAGTATGTGACGGATCAGGTTGGATCCGAAGTCCGCACCTTGGTGGATCTCGCCGACGAGGCCTATCTCCGAGCCAGTGGCCAGGGTCTCGCGGTCCAGCAGGCGCGTCGTGGGTTCGAGATCGCCAGCGCCCAGTACCGGGAGGGATTGGGAAGCCAGCTGGAGCTGACGGATGCCGAGGTGGCGCTCCGGCAAAGTGAATTCAATTACGCACAGGCCGTCTACGACTATCTGGTGGCCCGGGCCGAGCTGGATCAGGCCACTGGCCGTGTTCCGCTGGTTGACGTAGAGCTCGAAGCGCCCGCCGAGACCGGGGAGAACCGATGACGGAGCTGAGCAGGGACATAGACGAGGTGAGGAACATGATGCGGACGTGGACGTTGCGAGGTCTTCCTCTAGTGGTTGGCGCCCTCCTGGCGGGGTGTGGCGGCAACGCCCAAGCGGATGGCGCCTCGGATCGGGCCGAAGGGTTCTCGAGGGTCATCAACGTCGAGGTCACGGAACTGCGACCGGAGCAGGCGATCCTCAAGATCGACGACGACGTCCTGCAGGCTCAGGTGGCCCAGGCGCGAGCTCAGGCCGAGCTGGCCCAGCAGACCTGGGAACGCCGGAAGACGCTCTGGGAGGACGACCGGGTTGGATCGGAGATCGCCTATCTGGAAGCTCGGTTTGCGGCAGAGCAGACGGCCGCGAACCTCGAGGGTCTGGAGGCTCGCCTTGCCCGCACCACGATTCGGGCTCCCTTCGATGGGGTGCTCGATGAGCGACGGGTGGAAATCGGCTCCATGGTGAGTCCCGGACAGACCGTTGCGCGGGTGGTTTCCCTGGCCCGCGTGAAGGTCGCGGCCGGGGTCCCCGAGCGATATGCGCCTGACGTGCGGACCGGAGGACGGGCGACCGTCTACTTCGACGTACTGTCCGGGGAAGCGTTCCCGGCCACCATCGCGTACGTCGGGGCGAGCGTGAGCCCGCAGAACCGCACGTTCCCCATCGAGATCGGGATGTCCAACCCCGGATCGCTGGTCAAGCCGGAGATGGTGGCGAACGTGGTGGTGGATCGACGCTCCGTGGACGATGCCATCGTTGTTCCGCAGGACGCGCTGGTGCGCGTGGAAGACGGTTATGTCGTCTTCGTGGATGAGGACGGGGTGGCTCGGGAGCGTGAGGTCGCGGTGGGCCCCAGCCAGAACAACCGTGTCGTCGTGGAGAGCGGCCTGGAGGCCGGTGACCGCTTGATCGTCGTGGGGCACCGCACCGTGGCGGAAGGCGATCGCTTGAATGTGGTGGGTCGTGATGACTGATCGAGGAAGGGAAAAGATGTCCGAACCAGGACGAGATGCCCCGGGCTTCCTGGACCGCTTCAAGGAGTTCGGTCCGGCGAGCTTCGCGGTGGAGCACAAGACCAGCGTAGTGGTGCTTCTCGTCATCATCGCGCTCATGGGTGTGTTTTCGTATCGGACGACCCCGAAGGAGTCCTTCCCAGAGCTGCCGATCCCCATGATCGCAGTGAATACGATGTATCCGGGTGTGTCGCCGGAGGACGTCGAGAGCCAGATCACCCGCGTCATCGAAGAGGATCTGAGCACCATTTCCGAGATCGACGAGCTCCGCTCGACCTCGGTGGAGGGGTATTCGAGCATCGTCGCCGAGTTCGGGACGAGCATCAATCTGGACGAGGCGCTGCAGAAGGTCCGGGAACAGGTCGACCTGGCGAAACCGGATCTCCCAGCGGACGCCGAAGAGCCGAGCATCCTGGAGTTCAATTTTTCCGAGGTGCCCATCATGCAGGTGAACCTGTCCGGTGAATACGGACTGGTGCGCCTCAAGGAGCTCGGTGAGGATCTGCAGGACCGCATCGAGCAGATCCCGAACGTTCTGCGCGCCGACCTGCGGGGTGGCTTGGAGCGGGAGGTCAAGGTCGATGTCGACCTCGTCCGCCTGCAGTTCTACGGGCTCGCGCTGAAGGACCTGGTGGATGCGATTCGCTCGGAGAACGTAAACGTGCCCGGCGGCTCCATCGACGTGGGATCCGCGAACTACCTTCTTCGGGTGGACGGTGAGTTCGAGAATCCAGCCGTCATCGAGGATCTCGTGGTCTCTGTGTCCGATGGGCGTCCCGTCTACGTGCGTGACGTGGCCAGCGTGGACTTCGGGTTCGCAGATCGCGACAGCTACGCTCGCCTCGGCGGGAACGCGGTGGTGACGCTCGACGTGGTCAAGCGGGCCGGCGCGAACATCATCGAGACGTCCGCGCAGGTGAACGAGGCGATCGGCAGCATGGAAGATCTCCTCCCACCGACCACGCGGGTGGAGATCACGTCCGACCAGACGGAGCAGATCGAGGACATGGTCTCCAGCCTTGAGAACAACATCCTCTCGGGTCTCATCCTCATCGTGGCCGTGCTGTTGTTCTTCCTGGGGCTTGGGAACTCGGTCTTCGTCGCGATCTCCATCCCAGCGTCGATGTTCCTCTCCTTCATTGTGTTGAAGGCCCTGGGGGTCTCCATGAACATGGTGGTCCTGTTCAGCCTCATCCTCGCTTTGGGGATGCTGGTGGACAATGCCATCGTCGTCGTGGAGAACATCTACCGGTTCCTCGAGGAGGGCTGGAACCGGGTAGACGCGGCCAAGAAGGCCACCGGGGAGGTGGCACTCCCGGTCATCGCCGCCACGGCGACGACCCTCGCTGCTTTCGCGCCGCTGCTGTTCTGGCCGGGCGAGGTCGGATCGTTCATGGGGTATCTGCCCAAGACGCTTATCACGACGCTCACTAGCTCGTTGTTCGTGGCGCTCGTGATCGTACCCACGCTGTGCGCCATGTTCATGAAGCTCGACGGAACGCCGCGGGAGCCGATGAGGCCGGCGATGCGGTGGACGATCATCGGAGGAGCCGCGCTGATCATGCTTGGAGTGGCCGGCGCCAATCCGCTCACCGCGGTGCTCGTCGCGCTGACGGCCGCGGTCCTATGGGCCCTCCACCGGTTTGTGCTCGACGGCGTGAGCCGGCGATTCCAGGACCGCACGCTGCCGCGCATCATCGACCGGACCTACGAACCGTCTCTTCGGTGGGCGCTGAACCACCGGATGATCGTGCTGGGAGGCACCTTCGCGGCCTTCCTGGTGACAGCGACGGCGTTTTCCCGATTCAACGCCGGGGTGGAGTATTTCCCCGAATCCATGCCCCCGGCGCAGATTATCGTAGATCTCGAAGCTCCCGTGGGTACTCGGGCCGAGGTGACGGATGACGTCGTTCAGCGCATCGAGGGCGCGCTCGTCGGTTATTTCGGAAGCCAGGACTGGGAATCCGTGGTCGCGGTCACGGGTGGCGGCGGTGGCGGCGGGAACCCGATGGGTGGAGGCCCCGGTGGTCCGGAGGCCGGTCGTGTCACGGTCTCTCTAGTGGATTTCCAGGACCGTGACGTCGACGCATTCGACGTCCTCGCGTCCCTCCAGGAGTCGCTTGGGACGGACATCGCGGGTGCCACGGTGACCGTGGACAAGCCCGCGGAAGGGCCCGCCCAGGGGTCACCGCTCAGCGTCGAGATCGTCGGCGAGGAGTCGGCCACGTTGAAGATGCTGTCCGACCGCGTGTTGGAGATGCTGGAAGACGCCCCGGTCTACCCGAAGTTGGTGGGGCTGGAAAGCGATCTCGACGAGGCCCGGGCCGAGCTGTCCATCCACGTCGACCGGGAGCGGGCCGCGCTGTACGATCTCAGCACAATGGACGTGGGCAACGCCGTGCGCGGAGCCATCAACGGCGTCGAGGCCGCCAAGTACCGGACCGGCAATGACGAGTACGACATCATCGTTCGCCTCGCGGAACGCTACCGACAGGACCTGGAGTCACTTCGGGATCTGACGGTGATGGCAGAGGGTGGTATCCAGGTCCCCCTGGTCCAGGTAGCGGATTGGACGGTGGAAGACGGATACGGGTCCATCAAGCGGAAGGATCAGGAGCGGATGGCCACCATCACGTCCGACGTGGCGGCGGGGCTGAACTCCAACGCGGTACTCGCGGAGGTGCAGCAGGTTCTCGCGGACTTCCAGGAGAACGAGCTGCCGCCAGGATACACGCTCCGCTACACGGGTCAGTCTCAGGACCAGGCCGAAGCACAGGCGTTCCTGGGCGGAGCCTTTCTCACCGCGCTGCTGTTGATCGCGTTCATTCTGATCAGCCAGTTCAACTCGGTGGTGAAGCCGATCATCATCCTGACCTCGGTCGTGATGTCCACGGTCGGCGTGCTGATCGGCCTGATGGTCTTCCGGATGCCGTTCGGAATCATCAACACCGGTGTGGGCATCATCTCGCTGGCGGGCATCGTGGTGAACAACGCCATCATACTCATCGACTATATCGACATCCTTCGGAGTCGGGACGGGATGAACCGGCAGGAAGCGTTGGTTCAGGGCGGCAAGACGCGTTTCCGTCCCGTGGTTCTGACAGCCATCACGACGGCGTTGGGTTTGGCCCCCCTCGCGATTGGGTTGAACTTCGACTTCTTCGGCCTCTATGGCTCGCTCAGCCCCGAACTGTACTGGGGTGGTGAGCAGGCGGCTTGGTGGGGGCCCATGGCGGTGGCCATCATTGCGGGTGTGCTCTTCGCGACGTTCCTGACGTTGGTCCTGGTGCCGGTGATGTATTCACTGGTGGACGACTTCGCGGACTTCTTCAGGCGTCACTATTTGAGGGACTCCGAAGAGCCGGTGCAGATCGCAGGGCCAGAGGGCACGGGGGAGACGAGCCCGGAGGTCGGCGGCGAGATCGAGCCGTGGGTGCCCGAGCCCGAGCCTGCAGGAGTCCGTCGGGGTCGGGTGAGGGGTCTTCGTGAGGAGTTGGGCGGTTCCGGGCTCGAGCCGGCTCCGGAGGCTGGTTGATCCCGGATTGTAGGAGACGGGGCGGCTCCTCGCGGGGGAGTCGCCCTGGGCCGCATTGCGACGTTGGGGTAACGGATTCGTGACCGGCCTTGCCGCCCCCGCAACACTCATCGATCATTCTCCTATGCGCGAAACGACAACGAGTTATTTGAGCGGTGCCCCTGTCGGAGAGTTGGTCACGACCGCCAGCCGGGAGCCTCTGCTGGATGCGGAGCACGAGTTGGCGCTCATCAGGCGATTCCGTGCAGGCGACGGCGAGGCCTTGGAGCGTCTCGTCATGAGCAACCTGCGGGTGGCTGTGGATGAGGCCATTCGGAACCGTGGCCTGGGCCAGTCCCAACGAATGCTCGTCCGTCGTGGGATCACCGTGCTCGTCGAGGCAGCTCGCTCCTACGACCCCGACCTCCATGGCCCGTTCTCCGGGTACGTGGGACGGCTCGTCCGCAGCGCGCTTTCCGAGGACGTGAGTCACGCCTGACATTTCACCGGGCTCCCTTCACCTGAGCCCGGGCGTCTGTTCTATTGCACGCGCGCCCTTCGGGCGTGGACGTGAACGGTCAGCTCAGCAGGCGGACGGATCTAGACGATGCGATCTCCGTGGCCCGTCAGGGGCCGGATGGGGTTCCCGGCGGCGATCATCCTGGCGGCTCTCCAGCTCCTTCTCTCGGGCTCCTTGCAGGGACAAGTGGCCCGCCAGGGGATACTGAGCCTGGATGACGTCCGTCTCACCTACGAAGTGTTGGGGCAAGGTGACCCGATCATCGTCGTGCACGGAGGGCCGGGGCTCGACCAGCGGTATCTCAGGCCGGGGCTCGACGCGCTGGCGACCGGCCACATGCTGGTGTACTACGATCAGCGTGGCACAGGTCGCTCCGAGACGGATATCGGGCCCGAGACGATCAACCTTCGGTCCTTCGTGGCGGATATCGACGCGCTACGGGAAGCCCTCGGATTCCAGCGAGTGCATCTCTTGACCCACTCGTTCGGGTCCCGCATCGGATTGGCGTATGCCAGGGCCCACCCGGATCGTCTGAGATCGCTGATTCTGATGAATCCCGTGGAGCCGGGGAGCCGCTTCAGTACCGAGATCCAGCGGCGCCGGATGGAGGCGCGGACCGCCACCGATTCCATCGAGCTAACCGCCCTGACCACGTCCGAGGGCTTTGCGGCGCGAGACCCAGTGACACTCGGTCGCGTCTTCGAGGTGGGCTTCCGCGCGACGATGAGAGACCCCGTACGTGTGAGCGAGTTGGACCTGGAGCTGGCTTCCGCCACGGCCCGGCAGGGCCAGGACGTGGCCGAGCTGTTGGGCCGGGAGCTGGCAGCGATCGACGGTTGGGCATTGTTGGACCAGATCGAAGCACCCACGCTGGTGATCCACGGCCGCTACGATGTGCTGCCCGCGCAGATGTCGTCGGAGATCGCGGAAGCTCTGCCGAGGGGGCAGCTGGAGGTGCTCGAGAGCGGGCATTTCCCCTACATCGAGGATCGAGACGGCCTGCTCGCGGCGATATCCAGCTTCTTGGCGACGATCCCCTCGTCCTGACCGGTCAGGCCGAAGCTGTCTGCTCACGGACGGAGCCCTGGCCTTATGAAGGCGGGGCGGGTGGGGCCAGACGCCAGGTCGCGTGAACGCGCGCGACCACGTCGTCGGCCTCGTCTCGAATCTCAGCGAGAACCTGCTGCTCTGTCACGGATTGCACTTGCGGCATGCTCACCCGGGACTCGGCCATGAGTGGGCCGCGAGCTTTCTTGAGGTACGAGACGTTGAGGTCCGTCACGATCCCGCGAACCCCTGGGGGGAGCGCCGTGAGCGCCGCCAAGCCGGATGCGAGCTCCCCGAGATTTGCCAGAGCGATGGCATGAACCGAGCCGAGGTGATTCCGCACGCGACGCCGGTCGCGGAGGCTGACCACCGCGTGCCCGGGATCGAGCCGGGCCACCGTCGCGCCCAGGCTCCCGCTGTAGGGGACCATCCGGCCGAGCAGTCGACTGAAGATCCAGGCCCCGCCGGGAAGCAACGATAGCCGGCGCCAGAGCGTGAGCAGGCGAGGGCCTGGAGCGGCGTGGAAGGACACGGTGCGTCGGGAAACGAGGGGCGGGCGCTAGCAGGGGGAACGTCACCGGTGTCGTAGGGGCGCGCAATACGGCACAAGGGGAAGTCCGAAGACGCCGGGTTGTTGATCGTGCGCCTGCGGCATCCGGGGGCGCCCCAACCTTTCTGCTTTCAAGCATCCCCGCGATCGTCTGTGCCATGAGCATGCACCTGTCTCCTCCGCAGCCCGCGCGCTGGCTCGACTTCCGCCCGTCAAGGAGCGATGCCATCTCGCTTTTCGAGTTGGCCTTGCCCATTGCGCTCATTCAGGTGGGGATGATGGCCATGGGGCTCGTGGACACCATCATGGTGGGGCGGGTCTCCGCGACGGACCTGGCGGCCGTCGCCATCGGCAACCTCTACTTCTATGGCGTGGCCGTGTTCGGGATGGGGGTCCTCTTCGCCCTCGACCCGGTGGTGTCACAGGCCGTGGGCGCCGATGACCGGATCGGCGTCGCGCGGGCGGTCCAACGTGGTCTGGTGATCGCTGTGGGACTCACGTTGCTCACTACGCTCCTCCTTCTGCCGGCGGGGCCCGTTCTGTCGGCGGCGCGGCAGCCGGTGGCCGTGGTCCCCGTGGCCGCGGCTTACGCCCACGCCCTCGTGCCGGGGGTCTTTCCGTTCTACGGCTTCGTGGTATTGAGGCAGAGCCTCCAGGCGCTGGGCCACGTGCGACCGATCCTGGTCACCGTCGTCGTCGCCAACCTCTTCAATGTCCTAACGAACTGGATCCTGATCTTCGGGAATCTCGGAGCCCCGGCGCTCGGCGCGGTGGGCTCGTCGTGGGCCACCACGATGAGCCGGTGGTTCATGGCGTTGGCCCTCCTTGCCGGGAGCTGGAAGGTGCTCCGGCCCTCGGTGGTCCCGCCCCGCCGGGACGCGATGCGCTGGAGGCCGATGCGGCGGGTGTTGAGCGTGGGTGCCCCCATCGGCGCACAGCAGTTCCTCGAGTTCGGGGTCTTCGGAGCGGCGGGCCTTTTCATGGGACTCCTGGGGACCGTGGCCGTCGCGAGCCATCAGGTAGCGCTACAGCTCGCCGCGCTCACGTTCATGTTGCCCGTGGGGGTGGCTCAAGCCACCAGCGTCCTGGTCGGCCAGGCCGTGGGGCGGGGGGATCCGCCAGGGGCGCGCCGGGCCGCTGGGGCCGGGATTCTCGTCGGGACCGGATTCATGGTGATCACAGCCGCGGCGTTCCTCGGCGTACCGGGTTGGATCGCCCAATGGTTCAGCACGGATGGGGAAGTCGTGCTGTTGGCGGCCGTTCTTCTGCCGATTGCAGGCGTTTTTCAGGTTTTCGACGGGTTACAGGTGGTGGCCTCGGGGGCGCTCAGGGGAGTGGCGGATACCCGGGTTCCCATGGTCCTGACCCTGGTCGGATTCTGGTGCTTCGGGCTGCCGGTGAGCGGCTGGCTGGGTTTCAGAGTCGGATGGGGGGCGCCGGGGATCTGGTGGGGCCTGGCAATGGGGATCGGTGTCGTGGCCGTCCTCCTGACCTTCCGTGTTAGGGCGCGGTTCGGCAGGGCGCTTCGACGCTTGAGCATCGACGAGGCGACCTCGTCCTGACGGGTCACTGCGCGGTTGCCCGCGCAACCGCGGAAGACCAGCTTTGCGGGTCATTCGCCTACAGAGCAGGCCTGAGAGCACCATGAGCTTCACCTTCGAGCCGCTGGCCATCCCTGACGTGATTCTGGTCCGGCCGACCATGCGTCGGGACGTTCGCGGGTGGTTCACGGAGCGGTATCGAGCGACCGCGTTCGCGGAGGCGGGCATCGACGCCCGGTTCGTTCAGGACAACGTGGTGTACTCGGGCCGCGGGGTGCTCAGGGGCATGCACTTCCAGCTCGAGCCCGCCGCCCAAGGGAAGCTTGTCTCCGTGCTTCGAGGCCGAATCTTCGATGTGGCCGTGGACCTCCGCGCGGACTCTCCCACCTTCGGCCATTGGCTTGGTCGTACCCTGGAAGCGGATGACGAGGCTGCGCTCTGGATCCCCGAGGGATTCGCCCACGGGTACTGCGTCACGGGCGAGGAGGCCATGGTCGCCTACAAGCTGACCGAGGAGTTCGATCCGGACCTGGACCGGGGATTCCGATGGGACGATCCCGGAGTCGGGATCGAGTGGCCGGTGACGGATCCGTTGCTGTCGGAACGGGACCGACGGCTCCCGGCGCTCGACGCGTTGGGATCCCCGTTCCAGCGGACGGGCGCATGAGTGGGGCGGGGCGTCGGGTGGGCCGGCCACACACGATCGAGATCCCCAAGACAGCCCGGTACGTTACGCTGGGGCCGAGCAACGCCCCCGAGATCTGGCTCGTGCTGCACGGGTACGGTCAGCTCGCAAGCCGATTCCTGCGCAGGTTCGCACCCATCGATGACGGCACCCGGCGGATCGTGGCTCCAGAAGCCCTGAACCGTTTCTACGTGGCCAATGAGCCGGGGCGCCACGGGCCCGAATCCGTGGTGGGCGCCACCTGGATGACCCGGGAGGCCCGGGAGGACGAGATCACCGACTACGTGAGGTACCTCGACTTGTTGGCGGACCGGGTCCTTGAAGAGGCCGCGACAGGTGGTGTGGAGCGGCCTCGTCTACATCTTCTTGGGTTCTCGCAGGGGGTCGCGACGGCCGCTCGCTGGCTGACCCATGGGAGAGTGCGCCCCAGACGCGCCATCCTGTGGGGTGACTTCCTGCCCCCCGACCTGCACGTGTCCGTCGCGGGGCGCAGCTGGACCGGGGTGGAGGTGGTCCTGGTGCGCGGCGACCAGGACCGAGCCTTGCAGAACGACCGCCTTCGAGCCGCAGAGACCAAACGCCTCGACGAGCTGGGACATCCGATCCGGAGGGTCCGGTACGCCGGCGGTCACGACATCGACCCCGAGACCCTCAACGCGCTGGCCGCCGAGGGCTGATCGGCACCACTCTCGGGCGAGATGCATCCCGAGGCTCGGGCCCGATCAGCTGAAGTCGCCGACCAGGCCGATCTCCGTCTCCAGCTGGTGGCCCGTCTCTCGAGCTACCGTCTCCTGCGCCAGGTCGATGAGGGCGCGAACCTCATCGGCGCGAGCGCCGCCGAGGTTCACGATGATGTTGGCGTGCTTGTGGAAGATGCCCGCGGCGCCCAGGACGTGCCCCTTGAGGCCACACTCGTCGATCAGCCGGCCAGCCCCGACACCGTCGATCTTCTTGAAGATCGACCCGGCGGAAGGGTAGAGCCAAAGGTCTGGGTGGCGATCATCCCGCCACTCCAGGTTCTCCCGGACGACCCGCCGCAGTTCTTCCACAGGGGTCGGGGCCAACCGGAAGGTCGCCGAGAGGACCAGGTCTCGCCGGTGATGGAGAATGCTGTCGTCGTACCCGAACTCGAAGTAGTCGACCCCCACGGTGCGGTGCTCGCCTTCCTCGGAGTAGATCTCGGCGGATTCGAGGATCTCTTCGATGAAGACCGTGCGCTCCCGCCGTGGGGCGGGGGAGAGGAAATGGAGGTTTTGCCATAGGGCGCCACCCACGGTACTCGGAATCCCGACGAAGTGGTGGAGGCCTCCGAGGCCCTGGGCCACGGTGAGGTCGGTGAGGTCCGGGTACGTTTGCACGCCCGCTCCGGCGCGCAGGCGACCATCTTCCAGCATCTCGACTTCGTCCAGCTCGCAGCGGATCACGAGTCCCCGGTAACCTGTGTCGGACACCAGGATGTTCGCGCCGGCACCCAGGACGAACCACGGGATGCCTAGAGATTCCGACGCGGAGACGGCTTCGACGAGGTCGATTGGCGTGCGCGCCCGAAAGAAGAGGTCGGCCGGCCCGCCGATCCGAAACGTCGTGTATGGGGCGAGGCGGACGTTCCGGCGTACGCGATCGGAGCCGAGTCGGTTGACCAGAACGTCGGTGGTGGAGGTGGCGGACATGGCGTGGCGTCGCGGGGGAGCGTGATGAAGGGACACTATAGTCGCCAGAGCACCGGGCCGGTACCGCGACAGGTGCCGATCGCTATGTGGCTTGGCGCCCGAGCCGGGACGCCGTAGCTTCGCCCCTGCATCGACGGTTCCCCACCGCCACTTCGTTGGGAGGTACCATCCGTGAGCTCGACCGGAAACGACTTGGGTCGCATCATCGCCAGAGAGTTGGACCGGGTCGCCGAGGAGATTTCGGCCTACCGGGAGGAGGGCAACCTTTGGGTCACGCAGGGCGCGCAGCTGAATGCACCCGGGACCCTGGCGCTCCACCTCGCCGGGAATCTGCTCCACTACGTCGGTGCGGGCCTGGGGGAGACAGGGTATGTCCGCGACCGGCACGCCGAGTTCAACGACCGCGATGTTCCGCGCGCGGAATTGATACGACACCTCCATGAAGCGCGAGACGTCGTTGTACGGGTGCTGTCCGCGATGGACGAAGAGGCGTTCGATGATGGCGGCTTTTCGGTGGAGCTGCCGGGACCATACGCTGACATGAGCGTCCGTGGATTCTTGATTCACCTCACGTGGCACCTGGGATGGCACCAGGGACAGATCTACTACCATCGGCTGGCGGTCGAGCCCCCGGAGCTCTCCGGCGCGTAGGCCTCCCGACGCTCCGCCTTCAGAGCGGCCGCCCGCGCGTCTTCCGGGTGTCCGGTTCTGGGACGCCCCGTCCCGATACCGGACGAGCCACGCCCGCCGTAGTCCCCCTCGCTTAGCCCGATTAGTCCTTTGAAACAAGGACTTACGGGGTCTCGTAGGATCTGGCACGACCCTTTCTATAGGTGAAGGGCGTTCCCCGTCGAGCGCGCTCGGCCGGAAGGGGTGAGTGGGGAGGAGTTGGGACGCCGGTGATCAGCCCGCCGGTTTCGGTCGGGCCCTCACGGGGATTTCCTGCAGATAGACGCATTTGGGACGAGGCGGCGTGGCGTGTTGAAGATGAATCACATCAAGTCGACGTGGGTCCGGCTAGGGACCGCGTCCACCGGACTTGCGCTGATCTGTGCGGGCGTTGTGGCTACGGCTGCTTCGGCACAGGTTCGGCCGGACCGGCTGACCCTGAACGACGCCATCGAGTTGGCGCGTCGGAACAACCCTACATTCCTGAGCACCGAGAACGACCGGGGGGTGGCCGCGTGGGGTGAGCGCGCCGCCTATGGGGCGTTCCTCCCCACAGTGGACGCCAGCGGTTCCGCGGGATGGACTGAGGCGGGGACGCAGCGGATCGGGACGTTGGACTTCGGCGCGCAGGGGACCGACTGGTACTCGTCGTCCTACAACCTCGGACTCACCTGGACGCTCAACGGCAACACCATCTTCGGCGTCTCCAACGCGCGTTCCACCAGACGAGCCACGGACGCTCGGGTCGATGCGGCGCAGTTCAGCCTCGACTCCCAGGTTGCGCTTCAGTACATGAATGCGCTGCGGGCGCGCGACCAGGTCGATGTGGCGCAGCGCCAGCTGGATCGAGCCCAGCAGAATCTGCGCATCGTGAACACCCGCGTTGCTTCGGGCGCGGCCGCGGGTACCGAGGGCAAGCAGGCTGAGGTGGACCTCGGACGAGCCGAGGTGGGAATGATCCAGGCTCAACGCGACTTGCGGCAGGCCGACCTGATGCTCGCCGAGCAGATCGGGGTGGAGCTGGACCCGGACATGGAGTTGGTGAGCGAGTTCACCGTCTTCGCTCCGGAGTTCGATGCTGACGAGATGGTGCGACTCGCCCTCTCGGAGCATCCGTCGCTGAACGCCTTTCGAGCTCAGGAGAGCGCCCGGCGAGCTGCGGCCCGGCAGACCACGACGAGCCAGTACCTGCCCACCATACAGGTGTCCACAGGGTTCCGCGGCAACACGCTGCAGGCCCTCAATGAGCAGTTCCTCGTGGAGCAGGCCGCGTCCCAGCTGGAGGGACGCCGTGACAGCTGTGAGTTCCAGAACGCCATCAGCGCCGGATTGAGCTCACCCCTGCCCGGGTATCCACAGGATTGCTCGCAGTTCGCGATGACCGACGACGTCCGTCAGGGCGTGTTGCAGGCCAACGACGTGTTCCCGTTCAACTTCACTACGCTGCCGCTCTCAGTTTCGGTGCGCGTGTCGCTACCGGTCTTCACGGGCTTCTCGCGGCAGCGGCAGGTGGCAGAGGCCAACGCCTTCGCGGAGGATGCCGAGCATGATCGGCGTGCAGAAGAGCTACGGCTCCGCACTGCGGTCACGACAGCCGTAGGCAACCTCGACGCCGCGCATCGCGTGCTGGAGACGGAGGAGCGAAACCGATCGCTCGCGGAGGAGCAGCTTCAGCTGCAGCAGCGCCGGTACGCCTTGGGTGCCGCGTCACTCCTGGAGCTCCTGGACGCGCAGACAACCATGACCACCGCGGATCAGGCCTACCTGAACGCGCTATACGACTTCCATTACAGCCTCATCGCGCTCGAGGCGGCCGTAGGGCGGCCGCTCGATAGCCGCTGACGCGGAGACGACCCTACCTTGGACATTATCAGAGACACCCAGCCGCAGAAGAAGCGCAAGAAGCTGTTGTGGAGCCTCGGCGCAGTGGCGCTTCTGGGTCTGACGATCTTCGTTCCGCGACTCCTGCCTACTGCCGCACCGACCGTCGACGGCAACGTGATTTGGCAGGACACGGTCCAACACGGCACGCTGATCCGCCAGGTGCGGGGGCCGGGCACTCTGGTGCCCGAGCAGCGGCGCTTCATCACGGCCGTGACTGCGGGTCGCATCGAGCAGATCATGGCACTGCCGGGCACGGAGGTGCAGGCCGGAGGCGTGATCATGCGCATGAGCAATCCCGATGTGGACATGCAGCTTCTGCAGGCACAACAGCAGCTGTCCCAAGCCCGGGCGCAGCTCGCTCAGCTCAGGACCAACCTGCAAACGGGTGAGCTGACCCAGCGCGGGACCGTAGCCACGGTGCGGACCCAGTATTTGGATGCGCAGAGGACCTACGAGACCAACCAGCGACTCTTCGACGAGAACCCGGATTTGGTCGCCATGGCCGACCTGGAGCGGTCCCACGAATCGGTCGAGGAGCTAGAGCTCCGGCTTCAGGTGGAGGAAGATCGACTCCAGGTGATGGAGACAACGGCATCGGTCCAGATCCAGGCCCAAGAGGAGCAGATCCAGCGCCTCGCGGAGATGGTGCAGTTCAACCGGGACCGGCTCGAGTCGATGAATGTGTCGGTGCCGGTCACCGGTGTGCTGGCGCCTCTAGATATCCCGCTCCAGGAGGGGCAATGGGTCCAGTCCGGCCAGCAGCTCTCGCTCGTCGTGGTGCCCGGGCGCCTCAAGGCCGAGGTGCGAATCACCCAGACCCAGGCCCAGGACATCGTCATCGGGCAGACCGCGCTCATCGACACGCGAAGTGACACGATCCAGGGACAGGTCGTCCGCATCGACCCGGCCGTGCGAAACGGCACCGTGACCATCGACGTCGCCCTGCCCGCAGACCTTCCGCCCTCCGCTCGACCGGACCTCAGCATCGATGGGAACGTCATCATCGAGCGGCTGGACGACGTGATCTACATGGGACGCCCGACCTTCGGGCAGGCGAACTCGCGCATCAGCATCTTCCGGGTCACCGACGACGGTGGATACGCCGAGCGGGTTCCGGTCCAGCTCGGGGCGAGCTCGGTGAACGACATTCAGGTGGTGGAAGGGTTGGCGGAGGGTGACATCGTCATCCTCTCCGACATGTCACGCTGGGATGGCTTTGACCGGGTGAAGATCGGGAACTAGTGGGAGTACGGCCGAAGCGGACGCGCGCCGCCGGCCGGCACGATATCGTTGCACGCGCGTCACACGACGGACGAACCCGAACGGGGAGGATGGGAAGATGTCGAAGGAGCATCCGTTGATCGAGCTCGACGGGCTGGGCAAGGTGTTCTACACCGAAGAGGTAGAGACCCATGCGCTGTCCAACATCAACTTGAGCATCAAGACGGGGGAGTTCGTGTCGATCGCGGGCCCGTCGGGGTGCGGG
>JBDHIF010000104.1:0-6946 GCA_039587535.1 Gemmatimonadota bacterium | reverse complement strand
AGGGCCGGGGGAGCGCTCCCCCGGCCCTTCGTCTGTTCCCGCGCCAGTTCGCCGTCGAACTCGTCAGAAGATCGAGAGGTTGATGTAACGCCCCGGGTTCTCCTGGAGATCGATCAGCAGCGCGTTCAAGCTCTCGGCAGCGGCGTTGAGGCTCACGTACAGCGTCTCGTCTGTGGAGAGCCTTCCTAATGTGCCCTCGCCCCGTTCCATCCGTGCGAGGACCTCGCGCAGAGACTCGGCCGCCGCATCGAGCGTACGGCTGGTCGATTCGAGCGCAGCCATAGCCGAATCGGCACGGGCGACGGCGCGGGCGACCTCCGGTCCCGAGGAGGCGGCCTCCTCCAAACCGGCGGCAGAGCGCCGCAAGCTCTCAGTGAGCTCACTCAACCCTCCCCGCTGCTCCGCGGTGATGGCCGAAAGGTCGGTGAGAAGCTGCTCGAGCTCCTCAGCGCTGCCCTGCACCGACCCGACCGTCTCCTGATCCCCGGCCTGACCACTCAGCTCGTCCACCGCGCCGAGCATCCCTTCACCTGCCGGCGACTCACCGGGGATCGTGTCCCAGGGCTGGAGCATCTCGGTCGCCTCGCCGGGCTCGATGACCAGCGTTCGGCCTCCGAAGATGCCGGAAGCCCCGAAGCGCGCCCGTGAGTCGACGGGAATCTCCCACCGGCCTTCGATCTCCATGGTGATGCTGACCTGGCCGGGGCCCGAGATCTCGAAGTCGTGCACGCGGCCCAGGTTGAGGCCGTACATCTGGATAGGGTCACCCGAGCGGACGCCGCCGGCGTCCGCCACGGTGGTGACCACCTTGTACCGGCCACTCCGCGTCACTCACGCTCCTTCCGGGTTCCCGCGTCTCGTCAGTCATACCGCATTGATTCCGTTGTCGAGTGCGGCCTCGGCAGCCGCCCGGTCCACAAAAGCTCGGACCCGCCGGTCCGATGATGCCCTGAATTCTTCGGGGGTTCCACAGAACCGAAGGTGCCCCGAGTCCAGCATCGCAACACGGTCACACATCAGCAAACCACCCTCCACGTCGTGCGTCACCAGCAACGAGGTGACCTCCAACTCACCGGACAACCGGGTGATGAGCCGTTCCACCGCCGCGGTATTCACCGGATCCAGCCCAGTGGTGGGCTCGTCCCACAGAAGGACCTTGGGACGTCCGACGATGGCTCGTGCGATGCCCACGCGCTTCCTCATGCCTCCGGACAGCTCCGCCGGGATCTTCGCCAGGACTTCCGACGGCTCGAGATTCACCGTCTCGATGGCCGACCAGACGCGCCGGGCGATGTCGACCTTGGCCGTACGGGCGAGCTCCGCTTCGGGGATCCCCATTGCAACGTTGTCGTAGACGTTGAGCGAGTCGAAGAGCGCGGCGTTCTGAAAGACGTACCCTACCCTTCGCCTGACTCGGTCCAGAGCGTCCGGGCCGCCCCGGTACACGGAGATACCATCCACTTCCACGTCGCCGATGTCAGGCACGATGAGAGAGAGCGTGGTCTTCAGCAGCACGCTCTTCCCCGTCCCACTGGGTCCGAACAGCGCGAACATCTCTCCGGCCTCCACGTTGAGATCGATACCCTGGAGCACCGGGGTATCGAACGCCTTGTGGATGTTCCGGTAGGTGATCACTTGAGGCCTACTGGAGCAAGAGCGGTGGGAACATGGCGTCGATGATGAGCAGCGCCAGGATCATGAACATGACGGCCTGGGTGGTGATCAGCCCGACGCCGGCGGCCCCGCCCTTGGTGCGCAGCCCCATGTGGACCGAGACCAGCGGGATGATGAGGCCGAAGACCACGGCCTTCGTGAAGCCGTAGAACAGGTCCCAGGAATGCCAGAACAACCGCGCACCATACAGGAACGCCTCGGTCCCCAGGCCACTGCTCAGGTTCGCCGACACCATACCCGCCGCGATGCCGATGACGTCGGCGAAGCCCACCAGCAAAGGCATGGTGATGATCCCGGCGATGACCCTGGGAGCACCGAGCACGGCCACCGGATCTCGCCCCAGCGCCTCGAACGCGTCGATCTGCTCGGACACCACCATCGTACCCAGCTCCGCCGTAATCCGCGCGCCGATGCGCCCAACGAGGACAATGGCCGTCAGGAGCGGACCGAGCTCGAGCACCACGCTCTGCACGACCAGGGTGCCCAGAAGGTATGCCGGCGAGGTGGAGGAGATCTGGTAGCCGCCCTGCTGACTGGTGACGATACCCGCCAGGGACGCCGTCACGAACACGATGGGGAGACTCTGGATCCCCATGATGTACATCTGCGTGAGGACGTCCTTGAACCGCACGCGCCCCTGCAGGATGGCCCGGACGATGCCCACGGACAGGATGCCGATGCCGCCGGCGTGATCGAGCGTGACGACCGAGGCGCGGCCCAGGCCGGCGAACCAGCGCTGGACGAACGTCGGGACGGGGAGCGCAGAAGTGGAACGCTTCAAGTCGGGCTCGGATCCGAGCGAGTGGAGCCCCCGAGACCGGTCATCTCGAGGCGTGCAGCGATAAACCTTCGGAAAATCGGCGGGCAAAATCAACCGCCGGTGGTGCCCCGTCCCGGGTCTCGCTACCGTCCATCTGCCGATTCGTCGACGTGTTCCACATCGTAACCAGAACAGCTCCCATGACTCGATTCCTACCCACGCCCGTTCTCGGCGCCATCGTGGCCCTCGGGCTCTTCATGTCACCGACAGGCGCCCAGGGCCAGGATTATGCCGCTGAGATCCAGCGGCTGGCCGCCCATCCTGCGGTGCAGCGCGCCATGGATCTCATCGAAGCCACGGACGAGCGGACCATGCAGGACCTGCGCGAGCTCACGCAAATCCCGGCGCCCCCCTTCATGGAGACCGCGCGCGGGGCCCGGTTCAGGGAGATGCTGGAGGAGGCCGGAGCTGACTCCACCTGGGTGGACGAGGAGGGCAACGTCATCGGACTCCGCCGGGGTACCGTGGGGGATCAGGTCATCGCCATCAGCGGCCATCTGGACACCGTCTTCCCGGAAGGCACCGACCTCACCATCCACGAGCGCGGCGACACGCTCCTCGCGCCCGGAATCTCCGACGACACCCGCGGGCTGGCGGCGAGCCTGGCAATGCTCCGAGCGATGAACGGGGCGCAAGTGGAAACCGCGTCGGACATTCTCTTCATCGGCACCGTCGGCGAGGAAGGGCTCGGCGACCTGCGCGGCGTGAAGCACCTGTTCCGCGAGGGCGGACCACAGATCGACGCGTTCATCTCCATCGACGGAACGGAAGCGGACCGGGTCACGCACCAGGCCCTCGGCTCCTACCGGTACCGGGTGACCATTCGAGGTCCTGGTGGCCACTCCTGGAGCGACTTCGGACTCGCGAACCCGCAGCATGCGCTGGGGCATGCGATCGCCTACTTCGACGTGGCCGCGGACGCCATCACCAGGGAGGGCCCCCGAACCAGCTACAACGTGGGCCGTATCGGCGGTGGAACGTCCGTAAACTCCGTGCCCTTCGAAGCGTGGATGGAAATCGACATGCGCTCGGAGAGCCCGGAGAGCCTCGACCGTATGGATGCCGTGTTCCAGCGTGCCATGCGCCGCGCGGTGGACGAACAGAACGCGGTGCGCCGAGAGGGTGAGGCGCTCACCCTCGAGCTGGACATGATCGGGCTCCGTCCCTCGGGAGAGATCCCGGCCAGCGATCCGTTCGTTCAGCGAGCCGTGGCCGCCACGCGCCACCTGGGCATGGAGCCCGACCTCTATCGTAGCTCGACCGACGCCAACATACCCATCTCCATGGGCATTCCGTCGTTCACCACCGGGGGCGGCGGCGTGAACGGAAACACCCATTCCCTCGACGAGTGGTTCGTGAACGAGGACGGACCGCCATTCCCTCGACGAGTGGTTCGTGAACGAGGACGGACCGCTGGGCATCCAGCGGGCGCTGCTCATCCTGGTGGCTCAGGCCGGGATCCCCGGCGTCAGTTGAGCCGCGCGCCCCGCCCGAGGTCTCCGGGCGGGACGCCCACACTGCCTACGACACAGGACTCGAAGATTCAGGACGATGTGATGACGGGAACGGAACGATTGGACGGAAAGGTGGCGGTGGTGACCGGGGCTTCCGCGGGCATCGGAGAAGCGTCGGCCCTCGCGCTCGGTGCGGCCGGGGCATCCGTGGTGGTCACCGCTCGACGTAAGGAGCGACTGGAAGACCTGGCCACCCGAATCCGGGAAAAGGGCGGAACCGCGTTGGCCCATGCAGCGGACGTGGCGTCCCTGGAGGACGTGCGCACCCTCACCGATGCCACCTTGGGGGCGTTCGGGCGCATCGACATCCTGGTGAACAACGCAGGGCTCATGCCGCTGTCGCCCATGAAGGAGGTCCGCATCGAGGACTGGACACGGATGGTGGACGTGAACGTGAAGGGTGTCCTCCACTGCATCGCCACCATGCTTCCCAGCATGATCGAGCAGGAGTCGGGTCACGTCGTGAACGTCGGGTCTCTCGCCGGAAGACGCCCTTTCCCCGGCGGCGCCGTCTACTCGGCCACGAAGTTCGCCGTCCGATCGCTCTCGTGGGGCATGCATCTGGAGCTGGGCGCGGAGCACGGCATCCGAGTCACCGACATCCAACCCGGCTTCGTTTCCACAGAGCTCATGGACGGCGTCCCCGATGCCGGGCTGAAGGAGCGCTGGGAGGAGGCGTGGAAGGGACGACGAACGCTCCAGCCCGAGGATGTCGCGCGCGCGCTCATGTTTGCCGTAACTTCCCCCGAGCACGTATCGGTGAGCGAGGTCCTCGTCAGGCCACTCGATCAGGCGACCTGACCCCGGTACGCGCCACCCGCGATCCGCTCCACGCCCCCTCCCGAACCAAGATCATGAAGAAGTCCGACTGCCCGTCCACACTCCGGCCGGCCCACGGCCTGACCACCCTCCTCGCTCTGGCGTTTGTTCTTCCGCTTCCCGCCGCTGGCCAGCAGGCTGTCCAACTCTCGGCCGAGCCGACCCGGCTTGAGATGACCCTCGGCGAGTCTCGCCCGCTGGTGGTCACCGCCACGGACGCCGCCGGGAACGCCGTCGACGTGGCGATCCGTTTCGCTGCGCCACGCAGCGCCATCCAGGTACGTGAAGGCCAGGTTCACGCTCTCGCTACTGGGAGCTGGGAGGTTGTAGCCACGGCCGCCGTGGCACCCGGGCCCGACGGAGCAGTCCCCATGATCACGGTTCCGGTGGTGGTGGGCTGGCCGGACGTGACGCGCGTGGACGTTCACGCGGCGGGGCCCAGCCTGTATCTAGGGACCACGCTGAAGCTCGACGCGGAGGCGTTCCATGCCGACGGGACACGGCGCCCCGATGCAGACGCGTCCTGGAGTGTTTCGGACGCTTCCGTCGCGACAGTGGACGAATTCGGGGCTGTGACGGCTCACACCGAAGGATCGGTGACCGTCAGGGCCACGGTCGAGGGCGTCTCCGAGGACGTGACGTACGAGGTGCGACCCTTCCCCGCTCGATCTCTACGCATCGCCGGGGGCGCGGACGCGGCCCGGACGGGGGACGTGCTGCGCTTCTCCGCCAGGGCGGAAGGCGAGGCCAGCGCAGACGTGCCGGATCTGCCGGTCACGTGGGCCTACACCTTCGAGCCGGACGACTCCATCCAGGCGCCGGGCGCCGCGGGCATCGTTGATGACGGCGCGTTCGTGGCAGAGGTACCGGGCCGATATACCGTGCTCGCCATGGCCGGCCCCCTTACCGCCCGGCACACCGTCCGCGTGACCCCGAGAGAGGTGGTACGAAAGGTCGAGTTCCAAGGTCAGGGCCAGGTCTCGAACGTCCACACCTCGGATCTCTGGGTCTTTGAGGGCTCAAATGGCCGGGACTACGCCATCACGGGCACCTGGGGCGGAGACGGCTGGGCCTACTTCTGGGATGTAACCGATCCAGCCAACCCGGTGAAGACCGACTCCCTGAGGGTGGACGCCCGGACGGTCAACGACGTGAAGGTCTCGCCCGACGCGCGCTATGCGGCCCTGTCGAGGGAGGGAGCGTCCAACCGTAGGAACGGTGTGGTGATCCTGGATCTCGCGGACCCCGCGCACCCCACCGTGGCTTCGACCTTCGAAGCCAACGGGGTCACCGGAGGCGTCCATAACATGTTCGCCACGAACGACCACCTCTTCGCGCTGGCCGGAGGCGACAAATACGTGATCATCGACGTCACCGACCTCGCGAATCCGCGCTTCGTGAGCGAATACAACCACCCCGACAGCCGCATCCACGACGTCTGGGTGCACGACGGCGTCGCGTATTCGTCCGAGTGGGAGAACGGCGTGGTCGTAGTGGACGTGGGCAACGGGCGATGGGGCGGGACCATCGAGAACCCGGTCTTGGTCACCAACGTCCCCTACCCCGTCGGACGCACCCACGCCGCCTTCCCCTATTTCCAGGAATCGAGCGGGAAGGTCTATCTCTTCCTGGGCGACGAGATCCTCACCCGGGAGGGCGCCGCTTTCGAAGGTTACGGCGGTGACGATCCGTACGATGCCACGACCGGGACCGGGGGCGTGCAATCACCCTCGAGCGGGTACGTGCACATCATCGACTTCACGGATCCGGAAAACCCCAGGGATGTGGCGCGCTATGAGATTCCGGAGGCTGGCACGCACAACATGTGGATCGAGGGCGACGTGCTCTACCAGGCCTACTACGAGGGCGGGCTGAGGGTCGTGGACATCTCGGGCGAGCTGATGGGCAACCTGGCCAACCAGGGTCGGGAGATCGCGGTGTTCAAGCCCTACGACCCCCAGGGCTTCCTGGTGAATCAGCCGAACGTATGGGGCGCCCAGCCCCACAAGGGACACGTCTTCTTCAGCGACTTCAACTCGGGCCTCTGGTCCGTACGGATCCAGCCGCCCACGCGCCCGGTGTCCTGAAGAGGCGTCCAAGCCGGATGCTCACGAGGGCG